>CAIKWD010000031.1 GCA_903831095.1 Candidatus Staskawiczbacteria bacterium | reverse complement strand
TCGGACCTTCGACCACTGCTTTTTCAGAGCAGTGCTCTACCACTGAGCTACCTCGGCATTAAATTTTGTGGGCGCTATAGGACTCGAACCTATGACCCTCTCAGTGTAAATGAGATGCTCTACCAACTGAGCTAAGCGCCCTAATTCCCTTAACAGCGAGCTACTAAGGGTGCGGACGGTGGGACTTGAACCCACATGCCTTTCGGCGCTACCACCTCAAGGTAGTGCGTATGCCAATTTCGCCACGTCCGCCTGCGATCCGCCGAAGCAGACCTGGTTTATTTCTCTTCTTTGTTTTTTTCTTCAGCTGGTGATTCTATTGTTTCTTTTACTACCTCTTCAACAACAGCTGCTGCTACTCCTCTTTTCTTTAATCTTGATTTCTTTCCTTTGGCTTCTCTCAAATAATAAAGTTTTGACCTTCTTACTTTTCCGCTTCCTACGATTTCTATTTTTTCTATAGAAGGGGAGTGTATTGGGAAAACTCTTTCTACACCAATTCCATCAACAACTTTTCTAACAGTTATTGTAGAAGAAATGTCTTTACCGTGTTTTTTGGCAATTATTATTCCTTGATAAATCTGAATTCTTTCTTTATCACCCTCTTTTATTTTTTGGTGTACTTTAACTGTATCTCCAGGCCTTAAGTCTGGTAATTTTTTCAACTGCTCTTGATTAAACTTTTCTAATAATGTTGTCATAATATTTTTTTAATTCTCTACTTTTAAATTTTTTAAAACGAAACTTAGGTCCTCCGGCAAGTCCGATATAAATTCTTCGGCTTTCCCATTGGGTAATTGGATTTTAATTTTTTGCGCGTGGAGAAATTGTCTTGTTAAACCTTGCGGATTTCTGGAATTTTTGAAACCATACAGCTTGTCTCCTGCAATAGGGTGCTGTAAATAAGAAAAAATGCACCTTATTTGGTGTCTTCTTCCTGTTTTAATTTCAACTTCCAATAAAGTGTACTTTTCGAAATCTTTTAAAACCTTATATTCTGTTACAGCTTCCCTGGCTGAAATTGGGTGAGGCTCCTGTTCCAAATAGGCTTTTTGTTTTCTGCCATCTTTCGGAGACCGAGCCATTAAGGTTTTTATTTCTCCTTTGTCCTCCTTTATTGTTCCTTCCACTAGGCAAACGTATTTTTTCTCTACCCCTCTATTTTTAAACTGTTTTTGCAAAAAAATCAAGGCTTCGGTGCTCTTTGCGACCAATAAAACTCCAGAAGTGTCTTTATCTAGTCTGTGTGCTATGCCATATCGCGGGTATTCTCCTGCATTTTTAAGGTCTGGATATTTTTCGACAAGAGCGTCAATCAAGGTATTATCCTTAGTTTGCCCCTCTGGAAAAACAACAATTCCTGCTGGCTTGTCTGCTACCAGAATATCTTTGTCTTGGTAAATTATCTTTATTTCCATGTGGGCGGTATAGGACTCGAACCTATGACCCTATACACGTCAAGTATATGCTCTACCAACTGAGCTAACCGCCCGTACTATATTATATTATCAATTGTGTGGGCGCGCTAGGACTCGAACCTAGGACCACGGAGGTATAAGCTCCGCGCTCTACCAACTGAGCTACGCGCCCCTGAGAGAGAAGTATCTCTCTTACTTTTTAGCACCTTTTATTAATTTTTCAAACTCTTCTCGTTCAATTGTTTCCTTTTCAAATAAATCCTGAGCCACTTTGTCCAACAAAATTCTGTGTTTTATTAAAATTATTTCTGCTTGTTTTTGTGCTCCTTTTATTATTACGTCAACTTCTTCATCAATTCTTTCAGCAATTTTTTCTGAATAATTTCTTTGCTCAGAAATTTCTTTTCCCAAAAATATCAGTTCTTCCTTTTCTCCAAAAGCAATCAAGCCCAATGAAGACATTCCATATTCTTTGACCAATCTTCTTGCCATGTCTGAAGCTCTACTTAAGTCGTTTGATGCTCCGGTTGTCATTTCTCCAAATTTTATTCTTTCAGCTGTGCACCCGCCAAGAAACGTTGCAATTTCGGAAACAAATCCTGTTTTGGTTCTCATTTTTCTTTCTTCTGAAGGCATTTGCAAAGTATAACCTGCAGCCATTCCTCTGGCAATAATGGAAATTTTTCTTACGGGTTCTGTTTCTGGCATAAATGTAGAAACCAAAGCGTGGCCAGCTTCGTGATAAGCTGCAATTTCCTTTTCTTTTTTAGACAAGATATGAGACTTTCTCTCAGGCCCAAGCAAAACTTTTTCAATGGCTTCCAAAAATTCTTTCTGGTCAACTTGGGTTTTGTTTTGTCTGGCAGCTAATAAAGCAGCTTCGTTGGCAACGTTAGCCAAGTCTGCTCCAGAAAATCCTGGAGTTCTTTCTGCAGTTTCTTTAAAATTAATATCTTTTCCAAGTGGTTTGTCTTTTGAATGTATTCTTAAAATTTCTTCTCTGTCGTGAACATCTGGTGGATCTAAAACTATTTTCCTATCAAACCTGCCTGGTCTTAATAAAGCAGGGTCAAGAATGTCTGGCCTGTTGGTGGCAGCTAAAATTATAACTCCTGTTTCTTTTTCAAAGCCGTCCATTTCAACTAGTATTTGGTTTAAGGTTTGTTCTCTTTCATCGTGTCCTCCACCAATGCCTGCTCCGCGGTGTCTTCCTATTGCGTCTAATTCATCAATAAAAATTATAGATGGAGCAGATTTTTTGGCTGTGGCAAACAAATCTCTTACGCGAGCTGATCCAACTCCAACAAACATTTCTACAAATTCAGAACCTGAAACTGACAAGAAAGGCACGTTTGCTTCTCCTGCAACTGCTCTGGCCAGCAAAGTTTTTCCAACTCCTGCACTTCCCACAAGTAAAACTCCTCTTGGAATTTTAGCTCCCATGGCCAAGTATTTTTTTGGGAATTTCAAGAAGTCTACAATTTCAACCAACTCTTCTTTTGCTTCTTTAAGACCAGCAACATCTTTGAAAGTTATTTTTTCTTTTCCGTGTCCGTCAGCTCCAAACAATCTAGCTTTAGCTTTTGTAAAATCAAAAGCCTGCATTGCTCCTGCTTTTGATTGCTTTATCATTGTCCAAAAGAAAAATCCAAATACCAATAATGGCAGAATTCCAAATATTAAGAGGGGAGTAAGCCAGCTCCACAAGTCTTGCTTGGCTGCTTGGTTTGTTATGGCAACTTTTTGTAAGTTGTCTTTGTTGACTCCCAAGTTTAAAAGTAAATCTGTAAGACCTGTTCCTGTTTCTTTCATTGAAACAGCAGTTTTAGTATCATTATAAGTTATTGCCAAAGCGTCTCCAGAAACTGTTATGGATTTTATTTTACCTCCATTTATATCAGATACTAATTGAGTTGTAGAAACTTCATTTGTGGTTGTAGCTGGAAAATAAAGCAAACTGAAAATCCCGCCGATAATGACGAGAATTAAGATGACAAATACAAAGTTTTTAAAAAGTGGATTCACCCCGTTTAGAAGCTTTTGGCAAAAAAGAATTTTAGCCGATTTTTGAGGTATCTTTTCCCCATACCCGACTTTAAATATTTTTCTCGCGCAAAAGCATCTTTTCTAATTATACAAATTTCACAATAAATTAATTTCCATGGTCCACCATACTTTGTGGACTTATTCTTCCCAGAATTATGTTCTAAAATTCTTTTTTGTATATCACTCGTTGCACCCGTATACAATTTACCTTGTTTGTTTTGCAAAACATAGACGTAGAACATAGTTAGCTTCTAACGGGGTTCATCGATTTTTTTATTGTTTTATTCATTTTTTGATAAACTTAATTTACCATATTTTTTTGTAAATTAAAAGGGGGTATCACTCTGCAAACAAATTGCACGAGCATACCCCCTTTATTCACAACTCACAGGTTATTTAAAATACAATTACGAGATGACAGAGGTCATCAATTCCTGACCTCTGATGGTCTTCATTACTCTGCCCAGGATTCTTGGGCAGTCGTTAAAGTCCTCGGTAAGAGGAAACTTCTGGCCAATTAAATGGCCAAACTGTTTCTCCAGATGTGGAGGGACTTTCACGATTTTGAATACCTTTTTATCTTCTGTCTGTTCCTTTCCAACAAGCATGAAGGGTTCAAAAAGATATCCTTGGCGGATTACTCCCTTGTACTGAAGCAAAGCAGTACCCTGGATGATTTCTTCTCCCGTTAGGTTGAAGAACTCAAGCGAGGAGATGTTGGCCTCAGCAGCCATGGATCCTTTGATCTCCGCTTTTTTTTTGTTTTCTTCGGCGGTTTTGAGACCACGCTGAATCATGTGCCAGAGAGCCTGGAGCTTACGAAGCCAAGCATTGGCTGTTTCCCTTTCAGCAAAGCCGTAATCTAACTGAATGTCTCCAGCGGCTTTGTCGAATTGGTCTTTGTGACCAGGCGGAACTCGCCAGCCAATGGCTTTGCGTTTGAGGCGCACCTTATTCTCTACCATTTCAGCAATCCCGTTTTCAATAGAGCCGCTTGAATCCAAAGGATAAATATATCCTCCTTTGAACTCCAGCAGTAGGTGTCCGCCTCCGCGCCAGTCATCTTCTCCGTTCGGCTTTTTGCCCTTATATTCAGGCGGGATGGGCAGCAATAGCTCTCCATCTTTATTGTCGAGAGCCTCGTCCAATGTAATTGTTGACATTGTTTTCAGCATCTCGGCTTTTTCCTGCCGGTGTTTGCCCTCCAAGCGCATGAGCAGCTTGGAAAACTTGTCTACAAGAATTTCAATCCCAGCGAGTTCTTCGGCGTCGATGCCGATTTCCGGGCTGAATTGATAGTGTTTGTAGGCAATAAGAACCTGTCCGTTCATGTCGTCGAGCAGAAGCCCCGACTGAATCAGATTGTTGAGGGCTTCTACTGCCTCTCTATAATCGACAAAGTTCTGGCTAAACATTGTCCGGAGGTAGAGGACTGAAGCAGCTGACTTTAGGGCCGCATCCTCGAGTGCGAAAATTTTCTCGAGGTACCCCTGAGTTTCAGTAATATGGTGTTCCATCTCGCTGAAAACGATCTTTTTTTCGGTGTTATCTTCGCAAGCAGCTATGCGCCTTTTTGCGTTGATCAGAAATTCGATCGCTTTGGGTACATCCTTTTTCATCTGTTTCAGTATCCGGAGTTTTTCGTCGACGTTGCCTGCCAGGTCTTCCAGACTTGGCATGTAATATTTCGGCAAGATCGCTTTTTTGATTTTTTTTGCAACCTTCTCAATATCTGCGAAAGTTGTAGCGGTCACTCCATCCTTTTTATTCTTTTTTGCAACTTTTCCACTCATTTTATTACTCCTATGAGTTTTACCTGTGAGTTGCGAATTTAAAGAACTGTGCATATTATAGCAAATTATAAAATATTTGTCAATATATGGAATAGCTGTTTTCTGTAACAAAAAACAGCCCTTTTTACGGGACTGTTTTTCTATTTTCTATGGTTCTTATTTAGTTACTAACTTCAAGCTCATTCTGTGTTCTCTTGGTTCTATTAACAGAACACTGAATTCGTAGGTTTCTCCCACTTTCATCATTTCCTCCATTTTTTCTTTGGATTCAAATTCAGAAATGTGGCAAAGTCCTCTTATTTTAGGCTTTATTTCCACGAAAGCTCCAAATGTTGAAAACTTGGTAACCTTTCCTTTAATAACGTCGCCTTTCTTGAATTCTTTCTCAACTTCCTCCCATGGATTTTTCTTCAAAGACTTTAAAGAAAGGAAAACTTGGTTGTTGTTAATGTTGATGATTTGTGCTTTGACAACTTCTCCAACTTTGACAACTTCAGTAGGATTTTCAACCAACTGCCAGTCAAGTTCGGAAATGTGAATTAAGCCTTCAATTCCATCTTCTGTAAGTTCTTTATTTTCTGAAACTGGGAATTTTATAAAAGCTCCAAAGTCAGCTATTCCTGTTATTTGACCTTCTATAATATCTCCTCTGGAATAATTTTTAAGAACTTCTTTGGTTTTTTCTTCGGACTTAGCTTTTTCAGACAAAATTAATTTATTTTCTTCAGCCAACAAGTCCAAAACTTTTACTTCCAATGTTTTTCCAATGAATTTCTGTAATTCTTTTAAGATTTTTTGTTTATCTGCGTCAGCTACGCGAGGGTAGTGCTCTGCTGCTAATTGTGAAACTGGCAAGAAAGCCTGAATGCCGTCTAAAGTTGTCAAAAGTCCTCCTTTGTTTACGCCAGTAACCCTGACAGAAACAATTTGTCCGCTTTCTTTCAATTCTCTCAACCTTGTCCAGCTAATTTCTTTTGTAGCATCTCTCAGAGAAAGTTCTCTGTAGCCTTCTTCGTTTTCAACCTCAACTATTTTGGCAAAAACTTTGTCGCCAACTTCCAAATTTTTAACTACTTCTTTTACGGCATAGAACTCTCTTCCATATATAATGCCGGTTCCCAAAATGCCCAAGTCTATATATAGAGAAGACCTGTCTCTGGCTACTACTTTTCCCTCAACAGTTGCGCCAATTGAAAGCGGATAAACTGCATCGGTTGTCTTTTTTGCTGTATCTTTTATGATTGTCATAATTACTTAATTGGTTTTTCAACCAATAAAAAAAGAACGGTTGTTTTGCTCCCCTTATTTTATGTAAGGGTTCTGCTGCCGCCCAGCAGTGTTATTTATTAATGTGTTAAATATACACCATATTTAAAATTTTGCAATGGCTTGAAGTTAAAATATGCTTGTGGTAAAATTATTTAAATTAATACTAATATAAACATCTTGTATGGCCAAAATATATTGGGCAGGGCAATCTTGCTTTCAAATTTCAGTTTCCAATTCAAAAGACAACTCAGCAGATATTGTTATAGATCCTTTTGATGAGGATTTTACTGGGTTAAAGATGCCGAATCTTTCAGCTGATATTGTAATGGTTTCTCACGATCACAAGGACCACAATAATGTCAAAGATTTAAAAGGCACACCTTTTGTAATTGATGGGCCGGGAGAATACGAAATAAAAGAGGTTTTTATACAGGGTATAACTTCTTTTCATGACGACCAAGAAGGTAAAAAAAGAGGATTTAACACAATTTATTTGTTTGAAACAGAAGAAATGAGATTTTGCCATATGGGAGATTTTGGACAAAAACAGCTCACAGATGAGCAGTTGGAGAAAATAGATGGAGTGGATGTTTTGATGATTCCAGTTGGCGGAGGAGATTCTACAATTGATTCTTCAACAGCTCAGAAAATAATTGCGCAGATTGAGCCTAAAGTGGTAATTCCAATGCATTACGCCTTGCCAAAATCTAAAGCAAAGCTTGATGACTTGGCAAAGTTTTTAAAGACAATGGGAAAGCCTTCTATTGTTGCCCAGGATAAATATGTTATAAAAGCTTCTACTTTGCCAAAAGAAGGGATGGAAATAATTGTTTTACAACCATAAAATAATAAATGGATTTTTTAGAAAAAATTGGGAAATTTTTGGAAAAATTGCAAAACTGGCCAGAACAGAGAAAAAAGTTTGTCTTATTAACTATTGTTGTTGTTTTGGCAGTAGTAATGGGAGCTGTTTGGATAAAAAATTCTGCAGATAGGTTGTCTGGTATGGGAAGGGTTGCAAATAGTATAAAACTGCCGGATTTTAACTTGCCAGAAATGCCGTCTTTGGACATTCTACAGACAACAACCCCAACAAACGGAGAATAATTTTAGCTTTAAAAAATAAATTTAGTAAATTAAGAAGATTATGGCAAAAGACAAAGAAGAAATTGAAGATGAAAAAATAGAGGACGAAGAGCCTGACTCAGATATTGATGAGGAAACCGAAGAAGTAGAGGAAACTAAAGAAGAGAAAAAGGGTAAGGCAAAAGCCCAAGAAGATGACAAAGCCGGGTCTAGTGTCAGGGGAAACGTCACTCAAAGGGAAATTGTTACAGAGCTTAAAGAATCATACATTGATTACGCAATGTCAGTTATTGTGGCTCGTGCTCTGCCAGATGTTAGAGATGGTTTAAAGCCTGTTCACAGGAGAATTTTGTATGCCATGATGGATTCTGGATTAAGATCAAATACAAAACATAGAAAGTCTATGGCGGTGGTTGGAGAAGTTTTGAAAAGCTATCACCCTCATGGAGATACAGCTGTTTATGAATCTTTGGTGCGTATGGCCCAAGATTTTAACATGAGATATACACTTGTAGATGGCCAGGGAAACTTTGGCTCAATTGATGGAGATGGCGCTGCTGCTGCCAGGTATACAGAATGTAGACTTTCTAAAATTGGTGACGAAACTTTGCAGGACATTGAAAAAGATACTGTTAACTTTATAGACAACTACGACGGCACAACAAAAGAGCCTACTGTTTTGCCTTCACCAATGCCACAATTGCTTTTGAATGGATCTTTAGGAATTGCAGTTGGTATGGCAACAAACATTCCTCCGCATAACTTAACTGAAGTTTCAGATGCTTTGGTATATATGTTAGACCACCCAAAAGCAGAAACAGAAGACTTGTTTCAATTTATACAGGGGCCGGACTTTCCAACAGGAGGAATAATTTATGACCAGAAAGAAGTTATTTCTGCTTATTCTCAAGGCAAAGGAACAATTTTAATGCGCGGAAAGGCTGACGTTGTAGAGAAAAAAGACGGAGCTGAACAAATTATTATTACAGAAATTCCTTACCAGGTTTTGAAATCAACTTTAGTTGAAGACTTGGCAAATTTGGTTACAGAAAAGAAAGTTGAAGGAATAAAAGATATTAGAGACTTGTCTGACAGGGAAGGAATGAGAATTGTCATAGATGTTAAAAGAGGATTTCAGCCACAAAGGATTTTAAATAGGCTGTACAAGTTTACAAACTTACAGAAAAGTTTTCACTTAAACTTGTTGGCTTTGGTGGACGGCATTCAGCCTGAAATTTTGTCTTTGTCTGAAGTTTTGACATATTTTATAAAGCACAGGGAAGAAGTTGTAACTCGCAGAACAAAGTTTGACTTGGAAAAAGCCAAGGACAGGGCACACATATTGGAAGGTTTGATGATTGCCTTAAACAACATAGACGAGGTAATTAAAACAATCAAGAAATCTACAGACAGGGAAGAAGCCAGAGAAAATTTGATAAAGAAATTCAAGCTTTCGGAAAAACAAGCTATAGCTATTTTGGAAATGAGACTGCAGACTTTGGCAGGATTGGAAAGAAAGAAAATAGAAGACGAATTAAAGGCAATTTTGGAAGCAATAAAAGAATTGTTGGCAATTTTAAAGAGCCCAGAAAGATTGAAGGCAATAATTAAGAAGGAATTTTTGGAAATAAAGGAAAAGTTTGGCGACAAAAGAAGGACAAAAGTTGTCAAAGGAAAATTGGGAGAAATTACCGAGGTTGATTTGGTTCCTTTGGAAGAAACAATTGTTACTTTGACCACTGGCGGGTATATAAAGAGAATAAATCCTGCAACTTACAAGATACAAAAGAGAGGTGGTAAGGGAATTATGGGAATGAAAACAATGCAGGAAGATATTGTCGAGCATTTCCTGACTGCTTCAACACACGACAACTTAATGTTCTTTACTGATTCTGGAAAAGTTTTGCAAACCCAGGTTTATGAAATTCCAGAGGGCACAAGAGTGGCTAGAGGCAGGGGGTTGGCAAATTTCTTAGAGCTTTCTACAGAGGAAAAAGTTTTGTCTTTAATTCCAATGGAGAAACCTGCTCCAGGAAAAGAGTTAGAAAAGAAATATAAGTATCTGGTAATGATTACTAAAAATGGCAGAATAAAGAAAACAGCCTTGGAAGAATTTGAAAATGTTAGAAAGAGTGGAATTATTGCCATAAAACTTGAAGCTGGAGATTCTTTAAGAAAAGTTGTTAAAACAACTGGCGAGGATGACGTAATTTTGGCAACCAAAAATGGAATTTCCATAAGGTTTAAAGAAAAAGACATAAGGCCAATGGGCAGAGCTGCAGCTGGAGTAAAAGGAATAAATTTAAAGAAAGGTGACGAAGTTATTGGAATGGATGTAATTGAGAAAAATTCTCCAATAGATGAAAAAACACAAAAGCCAGCTAAGAGATATTTCTTAATTGTTATGGAAAATGGATATGGCAAACGCACAGACATTGGGCAGTACAAAACTCAGGGCAGGGGAGGATCGGGAATTAAGACAGCTAAGATAACCAGCAAGACTGGATCAATTGTTATGTCTTCTATTTTGGAAGATGGAGTAGATGAAGAAGATTTAATTGTTATTTCCAGAAAGGGACAGGTTATAAGAACCAGCGTAAAGTCTATTTCTTTGCTTGGCAGGGCAACTCAGGGAGTTAGAATTATGAGGTTGGAAGAGGGAGACAAAGTTGCCTCGGGAGCTTGTCTTAAGGACTAGAAATAGTTATCCACACCTTGCATCCTGATTTTCTGGTATAATAATTATTAACGGAGGAGAAGTGAGAGCTTGCTTTCACTTCGACGTAGTGCCATAATTATATAAATTGCTTTAGTAATTTATATAGTTTAATACAGAATTTAACTTATGCTTATGAATTCAAAAAGAATAATTAGTTTGGTAATATTTGTTTGTTTGTTCTGCACAGCAGGTTTAGTTTTTGCAGATCCCGGAAGCTCTTCTGTGTCTATTGTCGCTCCTGCTGGAGTACCTACAGACTTTCCTACTCTTTTGGGAAATATTGCTAGCAAGGCTGGAGAAATTGTTGCAGTTATAGGTACAATAATGATTATAGTTGCTGGTATATTTTATTTAACTTCTGCAGGAAGCCCAGAAAGAATTGGTGTGGCTAAAAAAGCTTTGCTTTATGCAATAGTGGGTATAGTTATAGGATTGGCAGCAAAAGCTATATCAGATGCCATATTACAAGTTATAAACGGATAATTTAAATTTATAAAGGTCGATTAGTTTGCAGATATATTATATATAAAAATTAAAAAAAATAAAAAATGAACAAAATTAAATTAACATTAGCTTCAGCTTCAGCATTGCTTTTGCCAGTTTTGGCTTTTGCACAAGATGACGTAGCTAGACCAGGATCAATTGCCAGTATTGGTGCATTAATAACAAAAATTGAGGATTTTATGTGGTTAATATTTGGAGGATTGGCCGTTATTATGTTTATTATTGCTGGTATTCAGTTTATGACAGCCGGAGGAGCTCCTGAAAAAGTTCAGGCAGCCAGGTCTTCATTTATGTGGGGAGTAGCCGGAGTAGTAGTAGCAGTTGTAGCATTCTCTATTGTCAAAGTTATTTCTATGTTTGTTACAGGAGGATAATTGGTTTTTACTTTCATTTTTGCTCCGCCACAAGGCGGGGCAAAAATGAAACCCAATTCATGCAAGTTAATTTTTAGCTTGTATAAATAGGGTTTAAAAATTATGAAAATATTTAGCATTGTTAGCAAAAAAGTTTCATATCTTGTTGCTTTGAGCGCATTAGTTTTAATTGGATGCCCAGTGGGTTTTGTTTTGGCAGATGGGTTAAAATATTATGGTAATGGAATTAGCCTTGCAACTTTTTTAGACAATTTGGAAACAGTAACTTGGGTGGTGTTTGTATTTATAGTGGTAATGTGTTTTATCATAGCAGGAGTCATTTTCCTGACTGCTCAGGGTGACCCGGCAAAAGTGAAGGCAGCCAGGTCAGCTGTTTTGTGGGGAATAATTGGCGTATTAGTTGGCATTCTTGCTTTTTCAGCAGAATTGATAATGCGCACTGCCTTAGGTGTTTAATATAAAGTAATTTAAATTTTATGGTAAATAAAAAAATATTATTTTTAGCTTTATTAATAGTTTTGGCTCTGCCAAGCTTAGCATTAGCAGCATCTCTTCAAGGAATAGTTGATGGCGCTGTTAATGTGTCGTTGATTATAGCATCTGGAGTGGTAGTAATTCTCTGGGTTGTAACCGGAATTTTATTTTTGACTGCCCAGGGTGCTCCAGAAAAGCTTAGTTCGGCAAAAAAAGCCTTGTTTGCAGCTATTGCAGGAACTATTTTGGTTCTTGTAGCCCAAGGGGCCATGGATATGATTAGAAAAGCTTTAAATATTAATCCTTAATAAATATAAATAAAAAATAGCAAGTGAAAATTTTAGATAATATTTTAAGATATAAACTTGTTAAATAAAATGGTTGGTAAAAAAATATTTTTTTCAATTTTATCTGCAGTATTAGTGTTGCCAGCAGCAGCATTGGCTGATGGAACAGCTACTGGAGTGGGAGACATGGCTGGAAAAGTTAAAGATGCTTCCATGAAAGTAGGAGTACCTTTGATAGTTGTTGGATGGGTTGTAGCTGGAATATTGTATCTTACTTCAGCAGGAAGCCCAGAAAGAACTGGAACAGCTAAAAAAGCTATTGTTGCCGCAGTTATTGGTACAGTATTGATTGCCTTGGCTATTGGCGCAGGAGAATTTATAGCAACCTTGTTTGGATTGACAGCCCCTGTAGCCCCATAATAAGATTTTTTTAAAAGATTTTAAAACAGCGTTTAATTAAAAAGCGCTGTTTTTTTGCAAAAAAACAGCGCTCTAATCTGTTTTCAGATTCTAGAGCGCCTATATCCTTTCATTTTTGTTTATTATTTGGGTGAAAGAGCATTTTTCAGCTCTTCCTGTAAACGGGAAAGTTCCTTCTGTTGATCGATGATTCGATCTTCCTTCTGGTTTATCTCCCGATTACGACGCAGGTCATCGCTACGGTCGTAACCGTAGTAATGCTTCGCAAAATTTCTATCTCCTGTGAGATAGGATTTTGCGTCCCGAATGTTTCGTTCCAGGAATGTTATATCTTCCTGGATTTCGGCAGGTGTACGCTGGCGCAAGTTGGCTCGCGCTTTTTCAGATGCCGATTGTTCGGCAACAGGAGCCACTACGGCTTTTTGCGTTTTTTGTTGGTTTTTGGCCAACAATGCCTTGGCTTCAGCCTCGGCTATTATAACCGCAGCTCGACCCCCATATGTATGGGATACGGATTCATTACTGACATCCGTGAGATTAAGGACTTTTTCCGTTATGGAATTTTTTTCAAGCTGCTTGCGCAATCTTGAATTTTCTTCCTGCAATTTTGCATTTTCGTCCTCAAGGTCTGGATCAACCTGCGGTTTTTCCGCAACTACCGCGGGCTTTGTTGTCTGCGGTGGATCCACAGTAGTGTTCGCCGATTTCGGCATTTCCACCTTTTTCTCGGCTTTGGCTGTAACTGCCGCGGGTTGACTCTTCGTGCCAAGTTCGTCTACAAATCTGCAGCCGAAGATGACAAGAAATATCGCCACGATAATTATCGCTGCAATTAAGCCGGAAGTCATCACTACCCTCATAGGTGTCCACGGTGCAGGGGCGGGAGCCGGAGCAGGTGCAGGGGCGGGAGCCGGAGCAGGTGCAGGGGCGGGAGCCGGAGCAGGTGCAGGGGCGGGAGCCGGAGCAGGTGCAGGGGC
>CAIKWD010000030.1 GCA_903831095.1 Candidatus Staskawiczbacteria bacterium | reverse complement strand
TTTAAATTTTATAAATAATTAATGTAATAAAATAAAAAAAATATGGGAGAAAATAAAGAACATAGAGAAGAAAAATCAGAGGAAGAAATAGAAAAGGAAACTATTGAAAAAGTTTGTGAAAAGTTTAGTATTACTCATGATGTTAAAGATTGCCATTATGCAATAGTTCAGTCTCTTTCTGGTGAACTTATCGAGGGTCAGTCGGGCATTATTCAATATGGCCATAAAGAAATTAATAAATTGGAAGATTTAGAAGAAGTTATTATTGGTATTTGTGAAAAATCTGCTAATAGGGCTAAATTAAAATCTAAATGGTCTGGGAAGAAATCTAACGACCCAACTTTGCGTAATGGATTTAAAGAATACAATGAAGAACCAAAACCGGGGTTTACTTTGGAATATTTAGATGATAAGAGTGCAGAAAGAGGTGGAGCTTATGAGCAATCTTTCTCAGCGACTATGAATGGATTAAAAGAAGCCTTAAAGGTATCTGATGAGTTAGCAAAAAAAGAAAATGCTTCAAGGGTTAAACTTAGGCCTTCTTATATGTTGGACCTCTTACAGAATGAATATGTAAAACCGTTGTATTATTATTCTGAAGATGAAGAATAGATAAATCTTGACTTAAAAAAAATCCGCGGAGATAAATCGCGGATTTTTTGTGTTCTTGGAGGACGTTATTTGTATATGCTTTACATCATAATCTATGCGGTCGTCCAAAATATGATGTTGGCAGTTTTAAGTTAACATATGTTAACCTGGCTGATTTTTTTATTTAGAGGTTTACCTCGGGAATATGACTTTGAAGTCGCCGGCGGAGCCGTAGGCGACTTGATATTGAGGGAAGTAAAATGTGATTGTTGCTTGCCCTGAACTTGTTGAAGGGTTTATTAAGAAGAATTGGAAATTTTCTGCTTTTGGGCCTGCACCATCGGCTAAATATGTGCCGTCTAAACTGTCCAGTGCTTTGGTTAATTGTTTGGTTAAATCTTGGGTGCAAAATGCAGAAATTTTTTGCAGGTAATCTGATTGTCCGGGAAACAAATCAACTAGTTTTACTTCCTGGTTTGTTTTTACGTTGAAATTCAGTGGAACAAAATAACTGGCTCCATGCGCGCCACCTTCAAAATTGTAAACATTGAAAATTACGCTGACAATATTATTGTCTATTTGACCTTTATCATATCCAATGTTTAATTCATAAGTCCTTGGGTATTTTGCATAACTTATAGGATCAACTGCTTTTACTGCAGTATCATTTTCTAATGAATTTTTCTTGAAATCTGCTATTTCCTTGTCTACAATTGCTTTGGCTTTTTGGTTGAAATCTTCCAGTCCCGCAATTTGCGGGTAGGTGATTGCTATCTTAAAAGGCTTTGTATTGTCTGTAATTTGCTGGTCTTGAATTATTATTTTAGCTCCGCTAGGAAACCATATTCTAGGCGAAAAGTTTTTGTCCAAGAAAAAAGAAGCTCCGGCAATTAAAAAAACTGCTAAGATTACAAATAAAATTACTGCTTTTTTGGAAATCATAATTTTTGTTATTTAATTTTATGCTTACACTGAGTTTGCAAAGTGTGCGCCCGAAAGGAATCGAACCTGCATTTCAGCCTTCGCAGGGCTGCGCTCTATCCATTGAGCTACGGGCGCATGTAACTCAAGGTTACAATAAAATTTACCATTAATCAAATTGACTTAATGGGTTTTTGAAGGTAGAATAAAAAACATTGTTGGAGGAGTCGTATAATGGTTATTACAAGAGATTGCTAATCTCTGCCCCTTACGGGGCTTGTGGGTTCGAGTCCCACCTCCTCCGCCGACAATTATATTTTTGGAGGAGTCGCATAGTGGCTATTGCAACGGTCTTGAAAACCGTAATCCCTTACGGGATTCGTGAGTTCGAGTCTCACCTCCTCCGCACATAAAAGTATATAAAAAAATATGACAACACGACCCAAAGGGTACCCCAAATTTGCATGCGCAATAAATTGCATGGACGGTAGGGTACAGGATGCAGTTAAAAAATACATGCAGGATAATTATAGTGTTGATTATGTAGACATGGTTACAGAACCAGGTCCAAATAAAATATTGGCAGATGCTTCGACTGGCTCAGGGCAGATAATAGAAAATATTAAAAAAAGAGTTGAAATTTCTGTTCACCATCATGGGTCTAAAGTTGTGGCCATAATTGGACATTTTGGATGTGCGGGAAACCCAACAGAAAAAGAAGAACAAATAAAACATTTGCAAGAAGCTAAAAAAACAGTTGAAGGTTTTGGTTTCTCAGTTGAAATTGTGCTTTTGTGGGTAGATGGCGATTGGCAGACAGTAGAAAAAATATAAATATTATAATTATAAAAGGCATCCAATTTGTTGGATGCTTTTTTGTTGACTGGGAAGTTAAATTGTCGTAATATTCATATCATACTACAAACGATTTTTGAACGTTGAAAATATAAATTTTAATTTTTAAATAAGGGGAGAATTTGAAATGAACTGGGAAAAATTGAAAAATTGGTCGATTCGCAACTCGCCAAATGCTATTACTTTTTGGGGGTTGAAGCTGTGTTGTGTGCTTTTATGGATGGTTGTTTTCCACCGAGAAAGGGTGAATCTTATTTTACTGCTAATGGGTTTGATAATTTTTACTGATTTTGCCGACGGATACTTAGCACGATGGCTTGAGGATCACGGCTATCCTGGGAGCGTGAGCGCTTTTGGAGAAGCTTTAGACAGGTTTCGGGACAAGTTTTTTCAATTTATAATGTTTGCTTTTTTCCTTTTAGACCCAAGGATCAGCCCATGGCTGAAAGGAGTAACTTGTCCATTAATAATTGTAGAGCTTCTTTTATTGGCAACATTATTCATGGGAGTAAAGAAAAAAGTAAGAGTAAAAGCTGGAATTTGGGGAAAAGCTAAAATGTTTTTGATGTCTGTAGGCATTTTAGGATGTCCGATCATAATTATAATTCAGGAAAACGGTGTTGAAGTTCCATTTTCGGCAATACAAACTGTTTTCTGGATACTTATGATTTCTCTTGGGCTAGCGATAATGAGTTTTATTAAACATATAAAACAATATCGCGAGCAATTGCAGCCACAAAGCCAACTTGTTTAAAAAAATATTCTCGGAACACGTGTTCCGAGTTTTTTATTCTTCGCGGGCGAGAGCTATGCCCCAGACAGATTTTACTCCAGAACTTCGCAGCACTTTGGCGCATTCGTTCATGGTAGAACCAGTTGTGTAAACGTCGTCAACTAAAAATATTTTCTTTCCCGAAAGTTCTTCGGGATTTTTTAGTTGGAAAGCGTTTTCAAGATTTTTCTCGCGCTCTTCTTTTTTAAGTTCCATTTGAGGTTTTGTAGGTTTTACTTTTATCAGATTGTTGGAGATAACAGGTATTTGCAAAATTACTGACAATTCTTTTGCCAGTTCTTCAGATTGGTTGTAACCTCTTATTTTTTGTTTGTTTTTATCTAGCGGAACTGGGATGAGAACTCTATTCTCCCATATGTCGTTTGTATTTTTTTTCGAAAGCACAAAATGCTCAATTAAAATGCTGGCTAAAGTTTTTGCCAAGTCTTTTAAATATGGCTGGTATTTAAATTGGTAAATTAATTTTTTAGTCAGCTGTTTTTCCTTGTAGGGGAGAGCAAAGTAAAGCCCGGAAAGTTCTTTGTTTCTGCATTGGTTGCATTTTCCAATTTGAGGCTGGTCTGTCAGCAGGCGTTTGGGTTTTCCATTGGCCTCGCAGAGGCAGTAGCTGTATTCAGAAATTTCCAAAAGCGCGCGGCAGTCGTCGCATAAATATGTACCTTCTTTTTGGCATCCCAAACAGAATTTTGGGAAGAGTAAGTCGAGTAAAAATTCCTTAGATTTGTTAGTTGGGTTATCCACAGTGTTATTATATTGACTTTATTATATAATGTAATTACTTATGGCTGCAAATTTTTTATCGGATTTTAATATAAATAAATTCAATATTTTTTCTAACCCATTGAAGATGTTTTTTCCTAAAAAAATGGTAGGAATTGACATTGGAACTTCCTCAATAAAAGTTGTGGAAATATCAAGGTGGGGGCAGGGGGAGGCATTGGAAAACTATGGGGAAATTAAATCCTTGTCTTTATACAAAGAGCCCTTTATAAACATGCAAAAAGGAGGTTATTTGCTTTCCAATTATTTTATTTCCAGGGCAATCAGGGCGGTTTTAGATGAGGCAAAAATTAAAACCAAATCAGTCATATTTTCAATTCCAGATTTTTCTACTTTTTGTACTTCTTTTGAATTACCTCCTATGGAAGCTCGCGAATTGAAGGAAGCAGTTTATTACAATGCTTCGCAATACATACCTTTGCCAGTAAATGAGGCAACTTTGGACTGGAAACTTATTGGTGGCACTCCAGGGGACAAACAGTCTGCCCTTAAAATATTTTTAGTGGCAATTCCAAATCAAATTATTCAAGACTATCAGAAAATAGCTCAAATGGCAGGAGTAGAACTTTATGCAGTTGAAGCAGAAGCAATGGGTTTGTCTAGGGCTTTGGTCAAGGAAAACAAAGGTTGTATATGCTTAGTTGATATTGGAGTTCAAAGTACAACCATAAATATAATAGACAACAAAAATTTAAAAAATAGTTACAGCATTGATTTTGCTGGAAGCCAGTTAAATTACAGTATAGCTTCGGCTTTGGGCTTGGGCCATTTGCAGGCGGAAGAATTGAAAAACAGTGAAGGACTTACTTCAACAAAAGAGGAAGTTTCAAAAACCTTATATATGCTTATAGACCCACTGATAATCAAGGTTAAGAAAGTTTTGTCAGATTTTTATTTGCAGGAAGGCAAGGAAGTTGATGCAATTTATTTGACAGGAGGCACTTCAAGTTTGCCTGGACTAAAAGAATATTTTTCTGAGGTTTTAAAAAAGAAAGTTGAAATTCCAAATTGTTTTTCAGATCTTTTGTACCCGCCTATTTTAGAGGAAACAATTGAAAAAATTGCTCCAAGCTTTTCAGTGGCAACTGGAGTGGCAAGGGGAGGATTGGGAACATAGTTAATATAGCTAATTTATTGTATAATAAAGTAAGAAGTTAAAATTTTTAATTATTAATCAAAGTAGATGGATTTTTCCGCAATTTTCCAAATGAGGACCAAAAAATTCTGGTGGATGGATGTCATCTTCTATTTTGTGATGTCCATGTTAATAGCAACGCTGCTTTGTTATGCTATTTTTTCAATAAAATATAATTCAAATAAAGAAGAAATAAGGAAACAAGATATTGCATTACAAACAGTAGGCACAGATCAGCAGAAAGAGGAAGAAAAGCAGGTTATCAATTATCAGAAAAAAATATTAGATTTTTCAGATTTGCTTGAAAACCATGAATTTGCTTCACATGTTTTTGCTTTTATGCAGAAACAGACCATGCCCAACGCTTGGTTCAAGCAGTTTCTTTTGGATAAAAAAAATAATACTGTAAAGCTGTCAGGAGAATCAGATAGTATGGATGCTTTTTCCAGGCAGGTTACGATTTTTGAGAACAATGAATATGTTAAAAACATTGGAAATTTGAATTCTTCATTAGGTCAGGAGTCAAGAATTCAATTCAACGCTGACCTTGTATTAAATCAAAAAATATTTGATTACGCTAAAACGCCTACGGTTGCAGATGCCAATGCTTCTGCAGAACAACTTTTAGCTCAGCAAAATCAGTTAAATCCTTCAAGTCAAACAGGCACTCAAAATAATCTTTCTCCGCAAGCGATAATTGATGCAAATTCTTCTGACAGTAATCAACAAAATCCTCAAGCGCCAGTTATTCCAAGCAGTGAAAAGTCAATAATTTCATTTAATTTTCTTTTGAATCCAGCAGTTGCTGGGACAATTAATTCTGATAATATAATTTCCGTTAATGTTCCGCACAATATAGACGTGGGCAATTTGATTTCATCTATAGTTATTTCTCCTAATGCTACAATTTCTCCTGAGTCAGGTGTTCCAGAATCTTTCACTTCGCCAGTCATATATAGAGTCACAGCGCAGGACGGTTCATTTAAAGATTATAAAGTCACAGTTAAAGTTTTACCGGAAATTGTAAAAAACAATAACAATTCAGGAATAATTATTCTACTAATTTCGCTACTTGTTGTCATAATTATTTGTGTCGTGGTTTTCATATTAATAAGAAAAAGAAATAAAAAAGCTTAGAAAATGCATATAGATAGACCCATTATTATAGCTTTAACTCTTTTCATCATTTTGTTACTGGTGTTTTTTCTAGTTGTACCAGAATACAATAATTTTAAAGCATCACAGGTTGTTCTTGGAGAAAAAGTAGCAGAGTTTAGTGCCAAATATGATTATTATGCGACGATAAGCAAGGCTATGGCAGAATTGCAAAGCCGAAAAGATGATATTAAAAAAATTGATGACGCTCTGCCTCAAAATTCCGATTTGGGAAAAATTATATATTTTCTGCAGGAAACTGCCAAAGACAAGGGATTGGTGGTCAAAGATTCATTTCTTTCAAAGTCTTCTGTAAATAATTCTAAGGCCAATGCTGGAAATGTAATAAAGGATATTTCTTTCTCATTAGATCTTTCTGGAAATTATTTGGCATTGGGAAATTTTATATCAGCTTTGGAGAGTTCATCTCGTATTTTTGAAATTACAAGTATTTCTTTCAGCGCGCCAGCAAATTCAGTGTCTCAGAATTTTAACATGCAAATAATTACTCATTCATATTAAATTTAAAATAATAGCATGGCAGTAGTATTTATATCACCAAAACAGAGACAGAAGGTGTTTTTTACGGGTATTACCGTCATGTTTTTACTTTTTCTATCAATTATTGCCCTTTCAGTATTTTTATCCAAGCCTAAGGAGTCAGTTCCAACTATTATTTTTAATAAAACTAAAATAAATATAAAAACCGAAGTTTTTGATTCTGATCAGTTTAAAACCCTCCAGCCATTTATGGAGATGAATATTTTCTACAGTTACAAGGCAATAACAAAGACAAAACAGCCAAGAGGCGGCTTTATTTCAGCTGTTTCTCAAAACGAAGCCAGGACAAAATTAGAAGGAAGTGGGTTGACAGTAGTTGAGATAAAGGAAGCAGAAATTGGCAGGGATAATCCATTTACTCCATATTATGAGGTATTAGTTAAACAGCCTGGTGTTAAATAAAATTTCAAAAATATGAAACTATTACAAGAATTATTTGCACAAGGATACATATCTGAAGCTGTAATGAATGACTTAAAAAAGCTGATAGAGAAAACCGGTAAAACCGAGGAAGATATTATCTTGTCAAAAAATATTGCTACTGAAGAACTTCTTTTTGACTTAAAGAGCAAGGTTTTAGGCATACCACTTAAAAAAATAAAAGCCGAGGATATTGCTTTTGATGTTTTGGAATTAATACCAGAGGAAGCATCTGTAAATTACAAAATGGCCTCCATTGGGAAAGGTACTGAAGCTAATCCAAATTTAGTGCAGATTGGAATGGTATATCCGGAAGACATAGCAGCTCAAAGTGCCTTGAGATTTTTGGCAAATCAAGAAAATTTTACTTATCAGGTTTATTTGATAACTTTGAGTAATCTTGCTGCCATTTTAAAACAGCATAAAAATATATCAGCAGAATCAAAGGAAGCTTTACAGGAATTGACTTTGGAAAGCAAAAGAATTTCCAGTACTATAATCAAAAAATCTTCAGTTAGCGCCATATCAGAAGAAGCGCCTATTATAAAAATGGTCTTGGTTATTTTGAGGCATGCAATAGAGGGAAATGCTTCCGACATACACATTGAGCCAGGCAGGGATAAATTAAATGTCAGGTTTAGATTGAATGGAATTTTGCATCCAAGTTTGTCTTTGCCATTGCAGGTTCACCCAGCTGTAGTCGCTAGAATAAAAATTCTTTCGGGTTTAAAAATAGATGAAAATAGGTTGCCACAAGATGGAAGATTTTCAGAAAGAATAAATGGCCGTGATGTTGACTTCAGGGTTTCAACATTTGCCACATTGTACGGAGAGAAAGTTGAAATCAGGGTTTTGGATTCTTCCACAGGATTGAGATCATTTGAGGAATTGGGATTGTCTGGAAGAAGTTTGGAAGTTGTAAAAGATGCAATTAAAAGGCCATATGGAATGATTTTGTTTACTGGTCCGACTGGCTCTGGAAAAACAACAACCCAGTATGCAATTTTGCGCGTTTTAAATCAAGACTCGGTAAACATAGTTACAGTTGAAGATCCAATTGAATATTCCATAGCAGGGATTAACCAGTCTCAAGTAAAGCCAGAAATAGGATATACTTTTGCCAATGGTTTGAGGCAAATTTTAAGGCAGGACCCAAATGTCATAATGGTTGGAGAAATTAGAGACGAAGAAACAGCTAGTTTGGCTGTGAACGCAGCTTTGACTGGACACGTTGTTTTGTCTACTTTGCATACTAATTCATCTGTTGGAGTGGTTCCAAGGCTTATAGATATGGGTGTTAGGCCATTTTTAATTCCATCTGCCTTAAAATTGGTAATTTCGCAAAGGCTTATAAGAAATTTGTGTCCTAATTGTAAAATAAAAGTAAAACCTCCTGAAAAAATCAGAAATTATATTTTAGACAGGATAAAAGAATTTCCAGCAAGTGCCAAAAGCTTAATAAAAATTGAAGATCCATTTTTACTATATGAGGCAAAAGGTTGCGATTCCTGCGGACTTACCGGATATACAGGCAGAGTTGGACTTTACGAGGTTTTAACTATGACAGATGAATTGGCCGAGCTTATACAGAAAAATCCTCTTGAAAGTTTGATATTCAAGGTAGCTCAAAAGCAGGGAATGCTGACAATGGAACAGGAAGGAATATTAAAAGTTTTAAACGGTCAAACAACAATTGAAGAAGTAATTAGAGCCACTGGAGAAAGATAAAAATTATAAGTAACAAATTTTTTAACAATGGAATATTTAACATATTTGAAAAAACTTTTAGATATAGCTGTCAAAGAAGAGGCATCTGACCTTGATATTTCTGTTGGGCATGCTCCAAATATTCGTATTACCGGCCAGCTTGTTCCATTAAGCCAGGAAAAAATAATTACGCCAAAGGATTCCGAGGGCATAGCTTTTTCTATGATGACAGAATTGCAGAAGAAAAAATTCATTGAGGAAAAGGAAATAGACTTTTCCTATGACCACGAAGGAAAAGGAAGATTCAGGGTTAATGTTTTTTCTCAAAGGGGAAGCATAAGCATGGCTTTGAGGTTTATTCCTTCGAAAATAAGGACTATTGAAGAATTGAGTTTGCCAGCAATTTTGCATGAGTTCACTGGAAGACCGCAGGGGTTGATTTTGGTGACGGGAGCAACTAGCCAGGGGAAATCTACAACAATGGCTGCTATGATAGACGAAATAAATCATACCAGAGCAGCTCATATAATTACAGTTGAAGATCCAATTGAATATACTTATCCTGTAGACAGGGCAATTATTGACCAAAGGGAAGTTGCTGTTGACACTGTGAGTTTTGGAAACGCCTTGCGAGCCAGTTTTAGGCAGAATCCAGATATTATTATGGTTGGAGAAATGAGGGATTTGGAAACAATCTCCATGACAATTACAGCAGCTGAAACAGGCAACTTGGTTTTTGGAACCTTGCATACAAATTCAGCGGCTCAGACAATTCACAGAATAGTTGACGTTTTTCCAGCAGAACAGCAGAGTCAAATTAGGTTTCAACTATCCAGCTCGCTTTTGGGAATTATTTCTCAAAGGCTTATTCCAAGGATTAAAGGTGGGTTTATTCCAGTTTGTGAAGTTTTAATTTGCAATAATGCAGTTTCAAACTTAATTAGGGAAAATAAAATACACGAAATTCCAGCTGTAATTGAAACTTCAGCTAAAGAGGGAATGATTTCCTTGACCAGGGCAATGGTTGATTTAGTGAGGAAAAAGGAAATATCTTTGCAGAATGCCATGGATTATGCATTAGATCCTGCTGAGGTTAGAAACATGTTGCGATAAAAAAAATAATGAAATACATATATCAGGCCAGGTCAAAAGAGGGCAAGGCTGAAACAGGCACAGTTGAAGCTTCTTCTAAAGAATCAGCAGCTCTACTTCTGCAAAAATATAATATTTTTGTTACTTCTATAAAGGAACAGAGTCCTTTAATTTTGCGTACTGAAAATATAAGTTTTTTGAATAAAGTTTCCAAAAAAGATTTGGCAGTATTCTCAAGGCAACTGGCTGTAATGGTACAGTCACGAGTTCCCATAACTCAAAGCTTGAAAAGCCTGGCTACTCAGACAAAAAATCCAAGCTTTAAGCAGAAAATTTTAAAAATTGCCCAGCTTATAGAAGAAGGAAGCCCGTTGTCGGAAGCGTTTGCAACATATCCGGAAGTTTTTAATATATTTTATGTCAGCTTGATAAAAACCGGAGAAGCCTCAGGAAAAATTTCCGAATCACTATATTATCTTTCAGACCATTTAGAAAGGGAACATGATATCTCTTCTCAAATAACTGGAGCTATGGTTTATCCTATTTTCGTCATATCTGTTTTGCTCATAGTAGTTCCTTTGGTAATTATTTTCCTTATTCCGAAACTTGTCGACCTACTTAAGCAGACTACTGTAAAGCCTCCAGTTTTTACCCAGATGATGATTGCTTTTTATATTTTTCTTGAGAATTATGGTTGGATAATATTGGCTGGTTTTTTCTTTTTGGTATTGTTTATTATTTATTATTTTACAACCAAGGAAGGCAAGAAAAGATATGACGAAATGTCGCTTAAAATACCCTTTATAGGCGGATTTTTGAAGAAGACTTTTCTTATTAGGTTTGCAGAAAACATTTCAACTCTTATTGCAGCCGGACTTTCCATAAACAACGCTTTGAAAATTACCAGGGATACTGTTGGAAATCATGTTTACAGAAAGGTTTTGACTGAAACCGAAGAAAGAGTTTCCCAGGGAGAAAAAATAAGCTCGGTAATGATTAAATATCCAGAGCTTGTACCTCCTTTTGTGGTGCAAATGATACAAGTTGGAGAGGAAACAGGTACATTGGATAAAAACCTTATGGAAATTGTCAATTTTTACAATAAAGAACTAAAAAGAGCCATAGAGACATTTACTGCGCTTTTGGAACCTGTTTTGATTATTGTACTTGGGGCAGTGGTTACTTTTTTGGCGGTTTCTGTAATAGGCCCGTTGTACGGAGCTCTTGGAACTATCTAAATTTTAAAAAATTATGTCAAAAGGTTTTACATTAATAGAGTTAGTTGTTGTTATTGCTATAATAGCTGCTTTGTCAGGGTTGATTTTATTTAGTACAACACAATATATAAATAAAGGTAAAGATTCTAATATTTCCGGAAATTTGGCTGTTTTGATTCCTGCAGGAGAAAATTTTTATGACGGCAATGGTGGGAGTTATAACGATGGTATTGCAAATTTTTGTAATCCTAGTGATAACAGTGTTTTAGATAATGTATTAGATCAAATACCCAAACATCCATTAGGGCAAGGCAGTTGTGATTCTGGGATTTGTTGCAAAGCGGAAAGCCAAGCTTGGGCTGCCTGTGCCAGGGAATTTGCCGATGACAGAAAAGCTTATTGTGTTGACAGCAGGGGAATGAAAAAGGACATATGTAATTCCGATTGTAGTGATACTTTTTCCGTTTGTCCGCAAAGCCATATAGAATCCTGTACAAACAATTAATAAGTTATCCACATGCTTGCTATTGTGCCCTTTTCTTTAATCAGGTAAAATAGAATTAAATTATAATCAAAGGTCGAGATCGGAATTTCAAGTCTCAAAAAACAAAAAATAATTAAATTTAAATATAAAAATAAAATGAACAAACAAAGAGGTTTTACAATCATTGAGTTAATCGTCGTTATTGCAATTATTGCCATCTTGGCATCTATCGTATTGGTCAACGTGACCAGCTATATTAACAAAGCCAAAGACGCAAAAATTAAATCAGACATAGCCAACATCGCTTTAGCAATGGGTAGTTGCTTAGCTGATACAGGTACTTATGTTGGGTGTATTGGTACAGATAAGGTCCCACAAACATTAATAGATGATATTAATGCAACGGGGACAGGAGGAACATTTGTCACTTCTGCAACACCTACGGCATCAGCTTATTGTATGGGTTCATCCTTGCCAGGAGGAGGAAATGTTTGTGCTGATGCCACAGGAGTTACAACTGCAACAGCTTGTACAACATTAATAACAAAATGTCCATAATCTGAATTTTAAAAAAACACCCCGAAATGGGGTGTTTTTTATTATAAAAAATGGTAAAATAATTTAATGATTACTAGTATTTTATTGGGAATATTCGTATTTATTTTAGGGCTTTGCATTGGAAGCTTTTTAAACTGTTATATTTATAGGTTAGAGGAGAACAAAAAAATAACAGGGAGATCGTTTTGTCCAAACTGCAAACATGTCTTGTCTTGGATGGATTTGTTTCCAGTTTTGAGTTTTGTTTTTCTTGGAGGGAAGTGCCGGTACTGCAGTAAAAAAATATCCTGGCAATATCCCTTGGTAGAATTAGCAACAGGATTGGTATTTTTAGTTATATTTTTAGCGCTTGGATTTGATCTAAATTTAGAAGCAGGAATTTTAAGTTGGGTAAACTTAGCTTTTCTACTTTATATAACAAGCGCGTTGGTTGTTATTTTTATTTACGATTTAAAGCACTACTTAATTCCAGACAAGGTCTTATTTCCCGCAATTGCAATAGCTTTAATATATAATTTGATTTTTAATTTTTATTTGGTGCCCAATTTTTTATTGGCAGTTGCAGTTGGCGCTGGTTTTTTCTTAGTTATATTTTTAATTTCAAAAGGGAAGTGGATGGGGTTTGGCGACGTAAAACTAGCTATATTAATGGGGTTTTTGCTGGGTTATCCAAATATTGTGACTGCTTTGTTTTTGGCATTCTTTTTTGGTGCTATAATAGGAGTAATATTAATTGTAAAGCAGAATAAAGGCCTGAAAAGCGAAATTCCTTTTGGCCCATTTTTAATAGCCGGAACTTTTATTGCAATAATTTGGGGGAGCAAAATAATTCAATGGTATTTAACTTTTTTTCAAATTTAAGAAATAGTAAAGGAATAACACTAGTAGAAATTGTAGTAGTAGTTTTTGTAATAGGAATATTTTCCTTAATGATGACCGCAAATTTCCCTGGCATATTAAGGCAATTGGCGCTTTCAAAAACCACCTACAAACTTGTCCAGGATTTTAGAAGAGTTCAAGATTTGGGGCTGTCTGGGGTGCAAATAAATGATGGGCAAGGGCAATCTATAAAAGCTATAAAAGGTTATGGAATTTATGTTAATTTAGACAATCGCAATCTTGATAATAAAGCAACACATTATGTCATATATGCTGACACAGACAATAACAATGAATATAATGGTTTTGATAATCCTCCGGATTGCAATTCAGGAGCTGGAATTGATTTATCAAATGATTGTTTTATAGAAAAGGTAAATGTAAGTGAGGAAAATTCGAGTGTATATATAAAGGGGTTTAGAAATATAGACGGAGCTTATACTAGTGTAAATTTTCGTCCACCTAATCCAATATTAGATATTAAAAATTTGCTTTCATCGGAAACTAAGGTGGGGATTGTTTTGGGGCTGACAACTGATGACACTGCAGAAAGAATTATTTGGGTTAGTACTGCAGGCTTGATAAGCGTTAACTAATATATGCTTAAATTTAATTTTTAATAATGAAGCAGTCCAAGGGATTTACAATTATAGAACTTATTATTTCAATTTTCATTTTGTCCATTGCAATCATTGGGGTTTTTAATGCGTTTTCAATAATGACTATTTTGACTGCAGACACTGCTGACCGGCTTACTGCGAATTATTTGGCGCAGGAAGGCATGGAAATAGTCAGGAATATAAGGGACACTAATTGGCTATATATGGATACTCCCCCGGGAGACGGCATAAATTATGATTGGACAACTGGGCTTAATTGTCCTTTACAGGGTTGTCAGGCAGATTATACTTTAAATTCTTTGTCGCCGTTTATCGCTGGTAATTATCTGAGAATAAACCCCTCTGGTTTCTATGATTATAACGATTCAAATAATTCCTCGCCGACAAAATTCAAAAGGAGAATTTTTATTACACAACCTTTAGATGCAAATGGCGACGTTATCAAATATATAATAAAAGTCGCAGTGCAGGTTTCTTGGAATCAGAAAGCAACTTTATTGTTTACAAACGGTCGTAATGCATTTGGTCAAAATCAGTGTAACCCTGCCAATTGTGTGACAGTCGAGGAAACTTTCTATAATTGGTACAATGACTATGAGTCAAACAGTGATGCTTCAATATCAGTTGTAATTGGCTCAGAATATGTAATAAGCGGGCTTACACCAAATGACGATGGCACTTATTCTGGTACTATTGCCAATGTTTTGCCAGATACAACTTTGACTGATTTTAATAGTAATTTAAATGTGTCGCTGGGTAATCAGAAAAAGCAAATTTGGAATTATAGTAATATGAGCGACCCAGTCAATGAAGATAATACATTAGTGATTTTTGCAGAAGATGGGACTAAAGCAATATATGGCATTACTTTTAAGCAAATTGTGGGAGAACCCTAGTAAAAATATTTCAAAATATGCATTTTAATTATCAAGCGAAAAAATCAATATCTGAAAATGGGTTTACTATTATTGAACTGATTGTTGTTTTAGCTGTATTTTTGTTTATTATTGGAGCTGCTATTGGAATTTTTCTTTCCATAATTTCAAGCCAGAGAGAGGTTTTATCTGAACAACAAGTGTTAAACCAAATAAGCTATGTCAACGAATATATATCTAAAGCCTTAAGAATGGCCGCGACTGGTGCTTCTACAACAGATCCTGGGGCATGTATTCCACGCGGTTATATTTATGAACTGACTAGGTCAGATGGTGATTATTATGCTGGTATAAAGTTTTTAAATCAGTCTAATCAGGATAATTTGGGATATCCTATTTGTCAGGAATTTTTCTTGGAGTCTGGAATTTTGAAAGAGATTAAAAATGGCGGAGAGGCAGTTGATTTGACTTCAAGCGATTTAAAAATTAATAAAGTCAGGTTTGCTCTTGATGGAACTGACGGTTCAGTTGCTAATACCCCAAAGCCTGATGAAAATAATCCGGGAGTTGATAATAAGAGTATTATTCAGCCAAGAGTGACAATGCTTTTAAACGTTACTATTTCTAATAATGAAAAGGGGTTGCATGATTGCAAGTCTGGCTGCACTTCTGAACAGGTTTGCAGTGTATCTGGAAAATGTACTCCAACAAAAACTATTCAGACTACAGTTTCCAGGAGAAACCTTAATATAATACCTAATGAACCATAATAAAAAATCAACAGAAAAACAAAAGGGAGTATCACTGATTATCACTTTTTTCATAATGATAATTATTTTAATTATAGTTATGTCCATTAGTACTCTTTTGTATGGAGAAGCAAAAGTAATAAGGAATATGGGAAATTCCGTTGCTAGTTTTTATGCTGCTGAAAGCGGAGTTGAGAAGGTTCTTTATTTTGACAGGCAGGGGAATAAGGCAAATCCAAAAGTCAGCGGGTTGTGCCAAATTTTTGACTCATGTATCAAAAATCCCAATATATTCAATAATAGTTCAAATGCTGATACAAGTATTTATTGTGATGCTGTGCCCGGAGATCAAAAACCTTTAGAGTATGTGGGAGATGGTTGTGACCATACAGTTTGCAATGATTGCACTATTTCGTTTACTACTACTTTTGATAAAAGAACTTATATTACCCACGCAACGATTTCTCTTGGGAGCTCTGGCGGTGGTTCTGGCACAACTACAAATTTAACAGTTGTTTCAAAAGGAATTTTTGGGGAATCTCAAAGGCAAATTCAAATAACATCTACCTCAAATTTAACCAATTAATAGTAAATATGGACATAAAAGAGGCCCTCGGCCGTAGCCCTATGGGCGAGGCAAAAAACAGAATAGAAAAACTTCGCGAAGTTATAAATCACCACAGATATCTTTATCATGTTTTAGACAAGCAGGAGATTTCTGATTCGGCATTGGATTCCTTGAAAAAGGAACTTTTTGATATAGAACAGCAATTCCCAGAACTAATAACTGCAGATTCTCCAACACAAAGGGTTGGGGGCAAACCATTGAAGGAATTTAAAAAAATAAAGCACCAAAATAGGATGCTTTCTTTTAATGATGCTTTTTCTAAAGAAGACATGGAAGACTGGCAGGAAAGGTTTATGAAATTGGTGCCAGAAAATAAAAAAACAGAAGTTGATTATTACTGTGAATTAAAAATAGATGGTTTAGCTATTGAATTAATTTATAAAGATGGAGCGCTACAAACTGGTTCTACAAGAGGCGACGGAAATGTTGGTGAAGACATTACTCAAAATTTAAAAACAGTTGAGGCAATTCCACTGACTATCGCAGACAAAAGAGAAATAATAATAAGGGGTGAAGTTTTTGTGACCAAGAAAGAATTTGAAAGAATGAACAAAGAGCAATTGGCAAAAGGTTTGCTGGTTTATGCTAACCCAAGAAACATTGCTGCAGGATCAGTAAGGCAGTTGGATCCCAAAATTACAGCTGGCAGAAAATTGGATTCTTTTGCTTATGAATTGCTGACTGATATGGGGCAAAAAACTCACGAAGACAAACATAAAATTTTAAAAGAATTGGGTTTTAAAACAAACAAGCACAATAGATATTGTAAGTCTTTAAACGAAGTTTTGCATTTTAGGGAGACTTGGATAAAAGAAAGGGAAAAATTAGATTACGAAATAGATGGAGTGGTTGTTTTGGTAAACAACAATGAAATTTTTGAAAAGCTGGGAGTTGTTGGCAAAGCTCCAAGGGGAGGAATAGCTTTTAAATTTCCGCAGGCAGAAGCCACAACAAAAGTTTTAGATATTAAAGTGCAAGTTGGCAGGACTGGGGCAATAACTCCGGTTGCAGTTTTAGAGCCAGTTGCAGTTACGGGAATTACCATAAGCCGAGCAACTTTACACAATGAAGACGAAATTAGAAGATTAGGTTTGAAGATTGGAGATACGGTAATTGTTGGCAGAGCTGGCGACGTAATTCCAAATGTTATAAAAGTTTTACCAGAACTGAGAGATGGAAGCGAAAAGAATTTTAAAATGCCAGAAAAATGTCCTTCATGTGAGACTAAGCTTGTAAAATTAAAAACTGAGGCAATATTAAGATGCCCAAATATAAAATGCCCTACAAGGCAAACAAGAAGTTTTTATCACTTTGTTTCGCGTACTGCTTTTAATATAGATGGTTTGGGGCCAAAAATAATAGATAGGTTGTTGGACGAAGGTTTGGTTCAAGATCCAAGCGATTTGTTTGAGTTGAAAGAGGGAGATGTTAAAAACCTGGAAAGGTTTGCTGAAAAGTCAGCAGAAAATTTAATAAAATCTATTCAGGACAGAAAAGAAATTACCTTGGCAAAATTTATTTATGCCTTGGGAATTAGGAATATAGGAGAAGAAACAGCTATTGATTTGGCAAAATATTTTGGAAGCATTAAAAAAATATCAACAGCAAAGCTGGAAGACTTTGAAAAAATATTGGACATTGGTCCTGTTGTCTCAAAATCTGTTTATGAGTGGTTTAGTGACAAAGCAAACTTAAAATTTGTTGAAAAGTTGGAAAGAAAAATAAAAATTACTAATCTACAACCAAAAACTGGAAGCCAGAAGTTAAAAGACAAAACTTTTGTTTTGACTGGAAGTTTGCAAACCATGTCGCGCGACGAGGCTAGGGGAAAAATTAGGGAACTTGGAGGAAACACTTCAGAATCTGTTTCTTCTAAAACAGATTATGTTGTGGTAGGATCAGAGCCAGGAAGCAAGGCTGAGAAAGCCAAAAAACTGGGTGTTACAATATTGGATGAAAAACAATTTTTAGAATTAATTAAAACATAAAGTGAGTTTTGCATCGCATATAAAAAAACTTGATTGGGGACTCATTATACCGGCAGTGTTGCTGGTTTGTTTTGGATTGGCTGGAATTTACAGTACTTGCGTAGCAAAAAATACCTTTTCCAATTTGGAAAAGCAAATTGTCTTTTTTGCAGTTGGATTTTTGATAATGGTTGTCATAAGTTTCTTTGACTATAGGATTTTAAAGGACAATTCTTATCTTATTCTTATATTGTATGGAATATGCCTTATGATGCTTGTAGGGCTTCATTTCTTTGCTCCTGACATAAGGGGAACAAAGGGGTGGTATAAAATAGGGTTCTTGTCTTTAGACCCAATAGAACCTACAAAAATCGTCTTGGTAGTGCTTCTGGCTAAGTATTTTTCTATGAGGCATGTGGAGATGTACAAATTTAGGAATATTGTTTTTTCCGGACTTTATGTATTGCTTCCAGCATTGTTTATTTTTATTAAGCCAGACTTGGGGGGAACAACTGTTGTAGTTTCAATATGGCTAGGAATTTTATTAGTTTCTGGAATTAAGTTAAAACACTTTATAATTTTGTCTTTATGTTTTTTACTGGCAGCTGGCATAGCTTGGAATTTTTTGCTAAAAGATTACCAGAAACAACGTATTACTGCTTTTATTTTTCCTTATGACTATTTGGGTGCTTCCTGGTCGCAGAACCAGACAAAAATTTCTGTAGGCTCGGGGCAAATATTTGGCCAGGGCATGGGGAAGGGAAGCCAGGTACAATATGGATTTTTACCAGAACCACATACAGACTTTATTTTTTCAGTGTTAGCTGAGGAATGGGGGTTGGTTGGGATTTTTGCTTTGTTCACGGTCTACGGATTTTTAGTTTGGCGGGTCTTGAAAATTGCCATTGAATCTACTTCAAACTTTCCCCGCCTTTTTGCAACCGGTTTTGCCATTATTCTGACTGCCCAGTTTTTCATAAACATTGGCATGAATCTTTCATTTTTGCCTGTGGTGGGAATTTACCTGCCATTTATTTCCTATGGAGGCTCAGGTCTAATTGGCAACTTTATCGCCCTTGGTATTCTCCAAAGCATCAAAATTAGACGTTAAAGTTAGTATAATAAATATAGTTAAAAGTAATAAAATTATGAAACAGTTTAAAGCATATGCATTTATTATATTATTAATTGTGTTGATTATTCCTTCAGTTGTCTTTGCCTTATGGTGGAATCCTTTTAGTTGGAGTTTGCACGATATCTTTGATACATTTTCTAAACCGCAAACTAGTATAAGCAACCAAAATAATAATAGTAATGAACCTGCTAAAAAAGTTGGACCTTTAATTGGTAAAAAAATAATTGACCAGCCAAGTGATGTTTTTGGCGCAATTAATACAGATTCAAATGGTAACATTTATGTTTTATGTGCAAGAAGTAACAGAATAAGCAAATATGACCAAAATGGTAATGTGATTAACTTAGATTTTATTAAATATGTTTCTGGTTTTGAATTATTTTTAGATAGTAATGATAATTTATATTTATCTGACTATCATAGTAAAACAATTAAAAAATATGACAAGAATGGCACTGTGATATCATATAGTCTCGTACCTAATAACGACCAATATTCTGATCTTGTTTTTGCTATTGATAAAAACAACAACTATATTTATGTAATAGATTTTTTGAATGAAGATGAGAATCAAGAAAGAGCTGTAAGCAAATATAAGTTGGACGGGTCCTTGGTAGCTAAAAATATCATAAAGGGTATTAATGATGATAGTAGCGAAATAAGAGTTGATGAAAATGGAAATATATATTTATTTCAAAGATATGATGGGATAATTAGTAAATATGATAAACGTGGTAAATTATTGAATAAAAAACTTGTGTTCAATGATCCCGTAGGTGGTGGTGGCCAAAATTATGGTTTTACTTTGGATGATAAGGGCAATATATATATAATTGGTTCGGTGTTGAATGGTGGAAGTCCCGTTGTAATGTTTGATAAAAATGGAAAAATGGTAAATTCTAACTTGATTTCTTGGACTTCAGAGGACGGGGTTTTCCCAAGAGAAGTTTTAACATTTGGGGCAAAGAATAACTCCTTGTATATAATTGGAGAACTCAATGAAAAAATTGGCCCTAACCATTATAGTGCCTCAAACCCAGATGCATTAGTTTTTAGCTATCAATTTTAAAGCCAAAATAAATGTTAACAATGGTATAATAAATTAATATAATTATTTGAAATAAAATGAATATTTTTGTAAAAATTAAAAATAGTATCTATAATCCAAAATATTACAGTGAAGTTATAGAAAAAAAGTTTTCTTATTCGTTTAAATATTTATTGGTTTTTGCATTGCTTTTTGCCCTAGCGTTTACTGTTTTTGTTGGGGTACGAGTTGTTCCTGCTATTAGTCTTTTATATGAAAAAGCTCCTCAAATTGCTAACTATTTCCCTCAAGAATTGACTATAACCATTAAAGACGGAAAAGCTTCAACAAATGTTGCAGAGCCATATTTTGTGAAAGTGTCCCAGGAGTATAAAGATAGTGAAGCCACAAATCCAGATGCGGTCAATGTTGATTATTACGTTGTTATTAATACAACAAGTAAATTTGATTTAGATACATTTTATTCCTATAAGACCATGGCTTTACTGACTTCAGACAGTATTGCGTATATTGATAAGGGTAAGGTTTCTATATACTCGTTGTCAGATGTTAAAGATTTTACTTTAAATAGAGCTACGATTTTGCAAATCATCAACAAAGTCAAACCATATCTGTATATTATTTATCCGTTTATATTTGTTGGTATATATATCGCGGGTTATATGTCAGTTATATCACACATAGCTTATCTTCTGTTTGGTGCTTTGTTAATATGGTTGGTGGCTAAAATCAAAGGGTTAAAGTTGGGGTACAAAAAATCATATATATTGGGCATGCAACTTATGACTGGAGCCATAATTGTTACTAGTATTCTTAGCGCAATTTCACCAAAACTTAAATTCACATTTTTATTCTCGATATTGTTGGTAATATCAGCACTAATTAATTTAAGAAAAACAGCCGCAAAACATGTCACGTCTACCCCGGTCGCTTAAGAGTATTGACATTCTTTTGGAAACGTAATAAGATGTATTTACATAGACTTGTCTGATCAACGAGTCGTAAAAAAGCAGTGGCCACATTACTCTAAGGAAAATCAAATTTTATTGTTTCGGTTATTTTCAATACCGAATTTTTTTGTTTTGTTAGGGAGCGATAAGCGACACTAACCCGCGCCCCCTATGCTACTTGTTGGGTAATAGTAATTATACATTTAAAAAAGAAAACATATTTATCTCGCCTTTTAGGAATAGCTTAGGGGGCGGGGTTGTTCATATTATTCACAATATTTTTAATTTGTAGAGTTGAACTTTCTCTACAGCAAATTTATAAATGGCTGAAATTATAAGCAAGGTAAAGAACTTTTCAAAATCTAAATTGTCTTTCTCAACTCCCCACCTTTTGACAATGCAAAAGGAAACATGGGAAGATTTTTGGAAAGTCAGGGTAAAAGAATTATTAGAAGAAATCTCTCCTATTAGAGATTACACTGGCAAAGAATTTGAGCTGTGGTTTCAGGACTACAAGCTTTCTAAGCCAAACTACAAAAATGGTTTGGAGGCCAAGAAAAACAACGATTCACTTGAGTGTTCGTTGAGAGTTAATATAAAATTAGTAAACCTTAAGACTAAAGAGGTCAAGGAACAAGAAGTATATTTGGCTGATTTCCCTGTCATGACAGAAAGGGGAACTTTTGTTGTAAACGGAGTTGAAAGAGTTGTTGTTTCACAGCTTATCAGAAGCCCGGGAGCATTTTTTACAAATAGAACTTGGAGAGGAAAAAATTATTTCGGATCTAAAATTATTCCAAACAGGGGAGCATGGCTTGAGTTTGAGACAGAAGAGTCAGGATTTATTGGAGTAAAAATTAACAGAAAGAGAAAAGTGCCAGCAACAACTTTGCTTATGGCTTTGGGTTTGGACGGAGTAGACAAGGTTAACAAAGCTTTCAAAGATGTAGATACAGGAGAAATAAAATACATTGCCGAAACCTTAAAGCGCGACACTTGCAAAGACCAGAAGGAAGCTTTGGTAGAGGTATATAGAAGGTTGAGACCGGGCGACTTGGTAACACCAGACACAGCTCAGGATTTGATTTTTAGCATGTTCTTTAATTTTGACAGGTATGACTTGTCTAAAGTTGGAAGATGGAAAACATGGTTGAGACTCCCAGGTTTGGCTCCAAAAGATTTAAATAAGGAGATTTCAAAAGAAGACAGAATACTCAAAATAGAGGATATTGTTGAGGTTGTAAAGGAAGTTATCAGACTTAACAACGATCCTAATGCAAAAGCAGATCAGGTTGACCACTTGGGAAACAGAAGGGTTAGGACATTGGCTGAACTTTTGCAAAACAGGTTGAGAGTTGGTTTGATGAGAATGGAAAGGATTATCAAGGACAAAATGTCCACTTTGGAAGTTGATACCATTACCCCAATACAGCTTATAAACCCAAGGCCTTTGATTGCAGTTGTAAAAGAGTTTTATACTTCTTCAACATTCTCGCAGTTTATGGACAACGAAAACCCATTAGCTGAATTAGAGCACAAGAGAAGACTAACAACAACAGGACCTGGAGGTTTGACCAGAGAAAGAGCTGGATTTGAAGTTAGAGACGTTCAGCCATCTCACTATGGAAGGATTTGTCCTATTGAAACACCAGAAGGACCAAACGTAGGATTGGTGGGACACTTGGCATCTTTTGCTAGGGTAAATCCTTATGGATTTATTGAAGCCCCATATTTCAAAGTCAAAAATGGCAAAGTTTCCGATGAAGTAGAATATCTTTCAGCTCAGGAAGAAGAAAGACATAATATTGCCCCAGCTTCTGTACCATTGTCTGACTCATTGAAAATATTGCCTGAAGTTGAGCCAAACAAAGTTGAAGCCAGGGTTAAGGGAGAGCCAGCTGAAGTTGAAATAAATAGCATTGATTATATTGATGTTTCCTCAAAACAGTTTATTTCTGTTGCTACTTCGCTTATTCCATTTTTGAATCATGACGACGCTTCCCGTGCGCTCATGGGTTCTAACATGCAACGTCAGGCTGTGCCTTTGATAAGACCAGAAGCTCCACTTGTAGGAACAGGAACAGAAAGAAACGTTGCCCGCGATTCTGGGCAGGTTATATTGGCAGAAGCAAACGGAGTTATAAAAGAAGTTGATGCTCAACATATTAAAGTTCAGTATGATATTAAAGGAAAGAAAGAGGAAGTTGATTATGAATTGCAAACATTTGTCAGAACAAACCAGTATTCATGTTTCCACCAGAAACCAATTGTTACAAAAGGCGAGGAAGTTAAAAAGGGAGATGTTTTGGCCGATGGAGCGGCAATTTCTCAAGGAAGATTGGCTTTGGGTAGAAATGTCTTGGTTTGCTTCTTACCATTGAGAGGAGGAGGATTTGAAGACTCAATTACAATTTCACAAAGACTGGCTAAGGAAGATGAATTTACATCTATTCATATGGAGGATTTCACTTGCGATGTTAGAGAAACAAAACTTGGGCCCGAGGTTACAACTTCAGATATTCCAAACGTTGGAGAGGAAAAATTAAAGGATTTAGATGAGGAAGGAATTGTAAGAGTTGGAGCTGAAGTAGGCCCTAACGACATTTTGGTTGGAAAAATTTCTCCAAAAGGAGAAGCAGAACTTACTCCAGAAGAAAGATTGCTTCGCGCAATTTTTGGAGAAAAAGCCAAAGATGTTAAAGACTCTTCTTTGAGAATGGAACATGGAAAGAAAGGAAAAGTTGTAAATGTAAAAATATTTTCGAGAGATCTTGGCCACAAATTAGAGCCGGGAGTTATAAAGAGAATTAAAGTTGAAATTGCTGAAACCAGAAAAGCAAAAGTTGGAGATAAATTGGTTGGAAGGCACGGAAACAAGGGAGTTGTTTCAAGAATTTTACCTGAGCACGAAATGCCATTTTTAGCTGACGGTACTCCAATTGACTTGTGTATTTCTCCATTGTCAGTTCCTTCTCGTATGAACTTGGGACAGATTTTGGAAACTCACTTGGGCTGGGCAGCTCACAAATTAAACTATATTGCAATTTCTCCAGCTTTGATTGGAGCTACTCAGGCAGATGTAAAAGCAGAATTGAAGGAAGCTGGTTTGCCAGAATCTGGACAAATTACTTTGTACGATGGAAGAACAGGTTTGCCATTTCCAAAACCAATTACAGTAGGTTACATGTATGTTATGAAGCTTATCCACATGGTTGACGACAAGGTTCATGCTAGGTCTATTGGTCCTTATTCCTTGATCACTCAGCAGCCATTGGGCGGAAAAGCTCAATTTGGAGGCCAGAGATTTGGAGAAATGGAAGTCTGGGCTTTGGAAGGATACGGAGTTGCTCACACTTTGCAGGAAATGCTGACAATAAAATCTGACGACGTTCAGGGAAGAGCAGCAGCTTACGAATCTATATTGAAAGGAGAACCAATTAGGAATCCTAATATTCCAGCATCATTTAACCTGCTAGTAGCTGAGTTAAAATCTCTTGGCATGGCAGTTGAAGTAAAAGAAAGGCCTCGCGAATTACGGGACGACACTCGCGAAGATAGGAGAGACGAGAGAGGAGGCAAAAACAATTATTAGAAACTAAATATATAAACCCATGCGAGTATTAGACTTAGAATCAATAAGAATAAAAATTGCTTCGCCCGAGGACATAATGTCCTGGTCTCATGGCGAGGTAATTAAGCCGGAAACAATTAACTACAGAACTCAAAAGCCTGAAAAGGACGGGCTTTTTGACGAGAGAATTTTCGGGCCGGAAAAAGATTACGAGTGTGCTTGCGGAAAATATAAGAGAATAAGATACAAGGGAGTTGTTTGTGATAGATGCGGAGTTGAAGTTACAAAGTCATCTGTTAGAAGGGAAAGAATGGGTCACATTAAATTGTACACTCCGGTTTCACATATTTGGTTTTTAAGGGGAGTTCCTTCAAGAATGGGTTTGGTTTTAAATAAAAGCTCACAACAATTAGAAAAAGTTATTTATTTCTCTTCATATATTGTCACAAAAGTTGATACAGTAGCGCGCGACAATATAATGGAAGCCATAGAACAGGAATATAAGACAAAAGTTAAGAAAGAAACAACTGAGGCTGCAAAAAATGAATTAAAACAGGCTAGGGAAAAAGCCAAGGAAGAGCTTTTAGATATTAAGCCTTTGAAAATTTTATCAGAGGTTGCTTATCATACTCTTTCAATGAAATTTGGAGAAGTTTTTGAAGCAGGAACTGGAGCTGAAGTTGTAAAAGATATTTTCTCAAAAATTGATTTGGAAAAGGAAACAAAGGAAATTGCTCAGGAAGCAAAAGATGCTCCACCAGCAATGAGAAAGAAAGTCTTGAGAAGATTGAAACTTTTTCAGGGAATGTTGAGGTCAAATGTAAAACCAGAATGGATGTTTATGGATGTTTTGCCAGTTTTACCACCTGACTTAAGGCCAATGGTTCAGTTGGATGGAGGAAGATATGCTTCTTCTGATTTGAACGATTTGTACAGGAGAGTTATTAACAGAAACAACAGGTTAAAATACTTGCAGGAAATTAAAGCTCCTCCAGTAATTGTTCGTAACGAAAAGAGAATGTTACAGGAAGCTGTGGACGCTTTGATAGATAACGAAATGAGAAAAGGAGTTACAACAACTGCCACAACTGGTGGAAAGAGATTGTTGAAATCTTTGGCAGCTATGTTAGCTGGAAAACAAGGAAGGTTTAGACAAAACCTTTTGGGAAAACGTGTTGACTACTCTGGAAGATCTGTTATTGCTGTTGGTCCAGAATTGAAGTTTTCACAATGCGGTTTGCCAAAAACATTGGCCTTGGAAATTTTCAAGCCATTTGTAATTAAGAGAATTTTAGACAAGGAATTAGCCTACAACATCAGAGGAGCAGCCAGATTGGTTGAAGAAAAAACTCCTGAAGTTTGGGCAATATTGGAAGAAATCATTAAAGACAAATTGGTATTGCTAAACAGAGCTCCAACTCTTCACAGACTTGGAATTCAGGCATTTAGGCCAATTTTGACTGAAGGAGAAACAATCAAATTGCATCCTCTAGTTTGTGAAGCTTTTAATGCTGACTTTGACGGAGACCAGATGGCTGTTTATTTGCCGTTGTCTGATGAAGCTCAGAAAGAAGCCCGGGAAATTATGCTTTCAACCTTAAACCTTTTAAGGCCAGCAACTGGAATGCCAATTATGGGACCTTTCCGCGATATTGCTTTGGGATGCTTCTTTTTAACTAGATTGAAATATTACGCAGATCCAAAAATGGTTCCAGTAGCTAGAGTTTATTCAAGCGTTTCAGAAGCTACAATGGCTTTTGATTATGGATATTTAGGACAAAATGAACTTATAAAAGTTCCTCATCCAAAACCAATGAAAGATGCAGAGAAATCTGTTTTGCTTGAAACAACAGTTGGTAGATTGATTTTAAACAATATTTTTCCAGAAGATTATCCTTATATAAACAAGTTGGTAGACAACAAAGTTTTGAAGGGAATTGTCAGGGAAGTTATTGAAAAATATCCTAATGAAGATGCAGTTGTTATTATTGACCGCATAAAAACCTTGGGATTTGAATATTGTACATTGTCTGGAGTAAGCTGGGGTATGGATGACTTAATTGTTCCAAAAGAAAAGAAAGGATTAATTGATATTGCAGAAAAAGAAGTCAAACAAATTGACAGCCACTATGAAAAGGGATTGTTGTCAGCTGAAGAAAAAACTTCACAAAAGATTTTAATTTGGCAGACAGTCAAAACAAAATTGGAAGCTTTGCTTAAAGTTACACTTCCACCAGAAGGACCAGTTATGTCCATTATTACAGCTGGAGCTAGAGCTACATGGGCTCAGCCAGTGCAGATGGCAGGTATGAAAGGTTTGGTGAATAACCCTTCCGGAGAAATTATTGAACTTCCAGTCAAAGCATCTTTTACAGAAGGTTTCAATGTGTTGGAATACTTTATTTCTACTCACGGAGCCAGAAAAGGTACAGCTGACACAGCTTTGAGAACATCTTCCGCAGGATATTTGACCAGAAGATTGGTTGACGTTGCTCATGACGTTATAATTTCCGAAGCTGATTGCGGAGACAAGTCAGGATTAACTGTATATAAGAAAGATGCTGCTGCCATTGAACAAAACTTTATTTTCAAAATTGTTGGAAGAACAGCTTTAGAAACAGTTGAACATGGCAAAATGGTATTTGTTAAGAAAGGCGAAGAAATTAATTGGCAAATGGCCAAAGCAATTGCTGAGGAAATTGGAATTGAGAGAGTTACAGTTGCTTCGCCATTAACCTGTAAATCTGCTACTGGAGTTTGTCAGAAATGTTATGGTTGGGATTTGGGCAGGAACAGATTGGTTAAGATGGGAGAAGCAGTTGGTATTGTAGCTGCTCAGGCAATTGGAGAGCCTGGAACTCAGCTCACACTTAGAACTCACCACTTGGGAGGAATTGTTGGAGCAGGTGATATTACACAAGGTTTGCCTAGAATTGAAGAAAT
>CAIKWD010000029.1 GCA_903831095.1 Candidatus Staskawiczbacteria bacterium | reverse complement strand
TGACCAATTCATCCAAGCAAGCCGGCGTTTTTCTTCAATTTCTGGCCTAAGAAGCGGCTGACCAGTTTCCAATTTGTGAAGCGCAACCTTTTCGACCACACGTGCTCTATCTGCCATAAGGCCGACAATCTTTTCATCAATTTCGCTTAATTGCGATCCAAATTCAACCAAAACTTTATCTCTCTTCTTCATACGTCCTCCCTTTTTTGGTTCCTATATAAAATTTTAAAACAACAATCTATTTAGAATAAATTACACTATCACACAAAATACTGCTCCGTCAAGCAAAAGCACTTGATTTTTGTAAATTTTTGCTGTATAATTATAGCTTAGTAATAAAATCATATGAACAAAATTAGAAATATTGCAATAATCGCTCACGTTGACCATGGCAAAACCACTCTGGTGGACGCGCTTTTGAGGCAGAGTAAAACAGAAATGAAGAAAGAAGTTGCAGCCCAGGAAATGATCATGGACAGTAATGAACTTGAAAGAGAAAGAGGCATTACTATCTTCTCAAAAAATGCCTCGGTCATGTATGGCGAGACAAAAATAAACATAATTGACACACCAGGTCATGCTGACTTTGGCGGAGAAGTTGAAAGAGTTTTAAATATGGCAGACGGATGTTTGCTTTTAATTGACGCTAAAGAAGGGCCAATGCCACAAACCAGATTTGTCTTGAAAAAAGCTTTGGAAATGGGCCACAAGATTATTGTGGTTGTAAACAAAATAGATAAGCCAGGTGCCAGATGTGAATTTGCTTTAGAGGCCACAATGGAATTGTTTTTGGAATTGGGCGCTGGAGACCACAGTTTGGATTTTCCAGTTATTTACGCTTCGGGCCGCGAAGGAAAAGCTGGATTGGAAGCAGACTTGTCAAAAATGACAGACATTAACCCAGTTTTTGACGCTATTATACAACATATACCCTCCCCTATTGCTGATGCAGAAAAACCTTTACAAATGTTGGTAACCACAATTGCCCCAGACGACTTTAAAGGCAGAATTGCTATTGGCAGAATTTACAACGGAGTTATTAAAAATGGCCAAGACATAACACACATAAACAGAGCAGGCGTACAGAAAAAATGCAGAATAACTTCTTTGATGACTTTTTCAGGACTTGGAAAAGTTGAAGCAACAGAATCTCACGCCGGAGACATTGTTGCAATTGCAGGTATAGAAGACGTAACAATTGGAGAAACAATTGCCGACCTAGAAAACCCAGAAGCCTTGCCACTTATAAATATAGATGAACCAACAGTCAAAATGACTTTCATGGTTAACACTTCCCCATTTGCCGGAAAGGAAGGAGAATTTTCAACAACAAGACAAATAAGACAAAGACTTTTTAAAGAATTGGAAACTGATGTTTCTTTGCGAGTTGTAGAAGACGACAAAAACAATTGGACAGTTTCGGGCAGAGGTGAATTGCACTTGGCAATTTTAATTGAAAGAATGCGCAGAGAAGGCTTTGAATTCCAGGTTTCACGCCCACAGGTTATTGTCAGAGAAATAGATGGAAAACGAATGGTTCCTTATGAAAAAATATTCATTGAGGTTCCGGAAAAATATCAGGGAGTTGTCATGGAAAAAATGGGCGGAAGAAAAGGAGAAATAAAAGAAATGAGAAGTAACAACGGCACAGCATTCTTGGAATTTATTATTCCTACCATGGGATTATTTGGATATAGAAATGAATTTCTAACAGACACAAAAGGCCTTGGCATAATGAACACAGTGTTTTTCCAGTACATGCCAGACCCAGGAAATTGGAAAGAAAGAGATCATGGTTCTTTGGTTTCAATTAGTACTGGGCCAACCAACCTTTACGGACTTGTTAACTTGCAAGGCAGAGGAACTTTGTTTTTTGGACCAGCTGTAGAAGTTTACGAGGGCCAAGTTGTAGGGCAAAACGCCAGATCAAGCGACTTAAGAATAAATGTCTGCAAGGAAAAAGCGCTTTCAAACTGCAGATCTGTTGGAGACGCCAGCTTGGATTATTTTAGAGTTCCAAAAACAATGGAGCTTGAAGATGCTTTGGAATACATTGGCGACGACGAACTTGTGGAAATTACTCCAAAAAATGTACGCATAAGAAAAGTACACTTGAAAGAAGTAGACGCCAAAAGAGCTGAGCGTGCCGCCGAAGGAATAAAATTTGACTACTAATATAATAAAAAAACCGCTTCCCTACCGAGGCGCCTCGCCCGTTGGTCTCACCCGTAGGTTACGACCGAGGGCTACGGCCAAGGGGTTTTTTATTGACAAAATACCTTATTACTGTTAATCTACAATATCCCAAATTTCATTAATAATGCACATTAAAATAATAATAGGAGAATAAACAGTGAAAAGGAAGTCACGAAAAAAAATTAAACCACAATGCATATTGCCAGACGGAATGTTTTTTGTCCAAGTTAAGAACAAAAAATACCGAACTGATCATTGTTTCCTCATAACAAAGGAAGATTCACTTTGTATTTGTGAATTAGAGGAAACCTGCTATGAAAGCGTTTTAGGAGACGGATTTAAAAGGCTTTCTTTTGAATTTGCCGGACCAGAAGAAGAAAAAATGCGAATAGAGCTATCCATAAAATGGGATAATATACCGTCACATTTTCGCTTTAAGGAAAGAATTTCTTCAAGGGAAGATTTCTCTGCCAAGGTAATTGAATTCATAAAAGATATTAAAATTCCTTCACAGCCATTAATATAAGCCCAATTTAACGGGCTTTTTTTATTTTAGCAATTCGCAAGGCCAGCTCTTGTTTTTTTGTAGAAAGTATGTTATTATCAAATATACTTAAATAATCTAAAAAATCACTATGGTATTTATTACTAAAGAACAATTTTTAGAAGAGCATAATAAGCTGTCACCTTCAAATTTGAGGGCTACTCTAACTATGCTAAATAAGTTCAAGGAAGAAAAAAAGCCCTTAATGAAAGACGACAACTGGTGCTTGGACAAGCTTAGAATTCCCTTTATTTCCTGGCTTACTGCAGTAAAAGCAGAAGACGAAAAAAAGTCTGCTGGAAAATCAAAGAAAAAGGAAATTTACAGAAACTACCCAGAAACACATTACGAAGGCTAACAAATAAACGCGAAACCCAAGGCTAACCCCTTGGGTTTTTGATTGTATCTATCTATTGACAAGTATGCTTAATATGTGGTATAATTAATATATAATAAAATAACAAAAATATGATAATAACAAAACTTTTGTCGGCAACAGTTTTAATAGCCACAATGACTTTGACCATAAATGGAATAACCGTGAAAGCCGGAGACCTTTTGGCTAGTGCAAGCATGGCTGTGGCACAAACAAATGTACAGCAGTTTAAAACAGCTTTAACTTTGTATTATGTAGATCATGGCAGATACCCAGATGCAGAAGGCAGTGCCGACATGATAACCACTTTGGAAAGCGAAAATTATATAACTGAAAACGCCCCAATAGACAAAAGCAAATTTGACTACAAGGTAAGTGAAAATGGACAAGATTATACTTTGGCTCCAATTGAAGGATAACTATTTAAACAATGGACAAAAGTCGGAAGTAAAATTCCGGCTTTTGATTTGTAACTTATACTCCCCTTGCCCTTTGCTTTTTTGCCAAAAAAATGAGATAGTAAAGAGTATATAATTAACATTAAAAATAATAAGATGACGCTTCATCTAACAGACGCAAATTTTGAGAAAGAAGTAGCCACCCTCGGCCGTAGCCCTACGGGCGAGGCAGACAAATTTGTCTTGGTAGATTTTTTTGCAACATGGTGCGGGCCGTGCAATACTTTGGGCCCAATTTTGGAAAAAGTAACTGAGCAGTTTAAGGACAAAGTTGTTTTGGCAAAAGTTAATGTTGACGAAGCTCCAATTGCCTCGCAAAAATTTAATGTAGATAAAATCCCCTGCATTGCCTTATTGAAAAATGGAAAACAAATAAACGGATTTGTAGGATTGGTTCCGGAAAATTCAATTAAAGAATGGCTGGAAAACGCCATTAAAGAATAATATGGCAGACCAAATTAAAATAGACGAATTAAAAAAGGAGTTTTTAGCACATGCAGAAAGCGCTGGAATTAAGCTAAACCCTGACGAAAAAGTGGTAAACAGAATAGCCGACGGCCTTTTCAGGAATGAGGAAAAACATGGAGAAAAATACTGCCCATGCAGAAGAGTTTCCGGAGACAAAGCTGAAGATGCCAAGAAAATTTGCCCATGCTTCTGGCACTTAGACGAAGTTAAAAAAGATGGGCACTGCTTTTGTAATTTATACGTAACAAAATAAAACCAAATGATTGTAGATGAAGTAAAAATAACAGTTCAAGCTGGTCATGGCGGAAAAGGCATGGTGACTTTTAGTAAAGTAAAATGGGCTTTGGGTCCTACCGGAGGAAATGGAGGTATTGGCGGAAATGTTTATATTGAGGGCGTGAGCGACCTTGGAGCTTTGCGAAAATTTCGCTTTAAGAAAGACTACAAAGCCCAAGACGGAGAAAATGGAAAGTCAGGGCTTCATGACGGCAGTAATGCTGAAGATTTTACTCTAAACGTGCCCGTGGGTACTGTTTGCCATAATATTTCTCTTGGAAGGGACATTGAAATTACTAAGGTTGGCCAAAGAGAGTTAATTGCCAAGGGCGGAAAAGGAGGCAAGGGAAACTGGTTTTTCAGGTCTGCAACAAACACTAGCCCGATACAAGCTCAACCAGGTCTTGAAGGAGAATATTTTGAAATATTTCTAGAACTCAAAATGATTGCTGACGTTGGATTTATCGGGCTTCCAAACGCCGGAAAGTCCAGCATGCTTAACGAACTTACAAAAGCCAACAGCAAAGTTGCCAATTACGCTTTTACTACTTTAGAGCCAAACCTTGGCACATATTACGACTTAATATTAGCTGACATTCCAGGGCTTATTGAAGGAGCTTCAGCTGGCAAAGGCCTTGGCATAAAATTTTTGCGCCACGTAGAACGCACAAAAGTTTTGTTTCACTTTGTTTCTGCTGAATCTGAAGATCCAATAAAAGACTACAAAACTGTCAGAGCAGAACTAGAAGCTTACAACCCTGCCCTACTGGAAAAAACAGAATACATTTTCTTGAGCAAGAGCGATGAAATAGAAAAAAAAGAAATTACAAAAATAAAAGCCAAATTCAAAAAACTAAAAAAAACAATCATCCCAATATCCATAATTGACCCCGACAGCATTACAGCCATTAAAAAAATCCTCAACGACTTAATTAAAGAAAAAACTGCCATCTAACGGCAGTTTTTTAATTGACACAAAACAAAATTTTATATAATCTATAAATATCGTAGATTTAGTGTTTTAACAGTTCATTTAAAAAAGGAGAGAAGAAATGCCGAATAAAAAAGTGAAAATTTCAATTGAAGAATTGGGCGTCAGGATTCTCAACGGTTTCCGAGACAAACAGAAAAAGCGCGGATACTGCGGATGCAGATGCCCCACCTGTGTTTATGACATAGTTGAGGTGTTAAAAGAAATCCAGGAAAAAGAACAGCTTTATGTTGTCAGAATGCCAGCTTCCCGCAAAACAGTTTGCAAAAGCCATCACAAAAATGGCCAATGGGAAAATGAGTCATATGACACTTTGGCTAAAGCAAAAAAAACTATGGCTAGGCTATAGATTTTTGAAAGGAGAAAAAATGAATATAATGTTATTCATGCTTTTTCGGGGAGGAATTATCTTCATAATTGCTTCTGCAATTCTGGTAATTTTTGGCTTTTTCAAATCAAGCGTAGACCGAATCAACCCAATCCTTGCAGAATGGGACTCTGAAGCTAATGAAAAGGCGATAAAACAATTAATTGTTGCATATATTATACAATTTGCGGGCTGGATTATGATAATAACCAGCAAAGCAATAGAGCTGAGCTCAAGATAATCTTGGGCTTTTTTATTGCAAATTATTGCAATGTTTTTTGGTTTTATGGTAAAATTATATAATACTTTTAAAAACAGAAACAATCATGGATGTAGCAACATTAGTGGAAATAGTGGTAGCAATAGTAATTGCATATTTTTTGATAAAATTCATTGTCAGCCCAATAATAAAAATTGCAATTGGAATCATATCTATTTTGATAATGATTTTCCTTTTGCAGAGGTTTTTTGGGTTTAATATAGACGAAGTTTTATCAAAATTTGGAATATCTTTAAATTTAAACAAGTGGGGCTCGGATTTTAACTGGATTTTGTCTCCTTTATTTTACTTTGTAGACAAGATAAAAGATTTTTTTACCGGCATTTTAGGAAATTTGCCTAAAAAATAAATAATTTAAAAAAATATGGTAACAGTAGGAAGCGTAATTTTGTCAGTAGTAAGTTTTTTAACAGTGCCAACTTGGCACTTGGTTGTGTTTTTTATAATTATTTTAGTTTTTGTAGGATGGAACCTCTACAACCAGTGGATTGTTAAAAATAAAGCCTAACATGACTCTACAAGAAAAAATTGACCTCATAAAAAACAACCAAGCTATTGCCATGTTAGCTCCAACTTTTGCAATTGATTTTAAATATCCAAATATTATTGGCATGCTTTACAAGCTTGGTTTTAAAGAAGTGACCGAGCTCACTTTTGGAGCTAGAATGGTAAACTGGGCCTACGCCAATTATATAAAAGAAAACCCAAAGCAAGAATTATATATTTCTAGCCCCTGCCCTACTGTTGTAGCTTTAGTAAAAGCTCAATATCCAGAATTGGCAAAGTATTTAATGCCAGTTGTTTCCCCAATGGCAGCCATGGCAAAAATATGCAAGAAAATAAACCCAAATTATAAAATTGTTTTTATTTCTCCATGTTGGGCAAAAGAACTTTTGGAAGCACCAAAATATAAGGAAATAGACGCAGTTATAACGCTGAAAGATTTGAAGAAAATTTTTGACCAAGCAGGAATAAAAGAAGAAGATTTTTCAGATAAAATTTGCTTTGACTCTTTAATAAGAGAATACACAAAAATTTATCCAATATCAGGAGGCTTGGCAGCTACTTCGCATATACAAAAACTTTTCAAAGAAGGAGAAATTTTAGTAACCGACGGAGCTGGAAATATAAAAAAAGTGCTTGAAGACTTTAAAAGCGGGAGCAGACAATATAAGTTTTTAGACTTGCTAAACTGCAATGGCGGATGCATAGGTGGCCCGGCAATCAACAAGCAGGACTTGTCTACCGAAGAAAGAAAAAAAATAATCTACGAATACACTCATCGCTCGTCTGACGAATGCATGGGAAAACACAAGGGAAAAGTAAAAGATGCCAAAGACATAGATTTAAGCGCAATTTACTAAAAGGTCGGTTTAATATTAACTATAGCGAGTCAATAAACTAAATGTAAGTGAGGTAATGAACTTTTCGAAAGCCCTTCGCACACGAAGTGGCGAAATAGCGCAGAAAAGTTTATTGCCGAACGTAAAAAAGTTTGTTGCTAAGCTAAAAATAAAAATATGCTATCAAATTATTTAGCAGAAATTTGGGGAATTTCACTAGTAGTTATTTGTTTTGCCTTGTTAATAAAGGAAAAACACTTAAAAAAGATTTTTAATCAATTAGAAACAGAAGAAAGCTTCTTTATGTGGGGCATGACCAGTTTTGTAATTGGTATCTCCATGATTTTAGCCCACAATATTTGGGTTAAAAACTGGCAGATCATTATAACAATTTTAGGTTGGTTGTCGTTAATAAAAGGTTTGTCTTTGTTATTTATGCCAGAATTGGTTAAAAAATATACAAAGAACATAGAAAAATCTCAGTTCTTGCCTTATGCATTAGTACTTGGAATTATAATTGGATTGATAATAACCTACTTTGGATTCACTGCTTAATTAAACATTAAAAAACCGCCCACGACCTAAGTCGGGACGGTTTTTTGTTTTATATTTTTTAGTAGTAGTCTCTGACTTTTCTGAGTTCTTTGTGTTTTCTTAGCTTTTCCAATGCTTTGGCTTGAATCTGCCTAATTCTTTCACGGGTTACGCCAAATTCTTCTCCAGTTTCTTCAAGAGTATGCATAACTCCGTCGTCCAAACCAAACCTCATTCCCAAAATTTTCAATTCTCTTGGGGTAAGCTCGCTGGAAATTTCTTTCAATCTTTCTTTTAAAAGTTTTCTTGCAGCTTCTGTATTTGGAGCAATTGTTTTGTCATCTTTTATAAACTCGGCCAAAACGCTATCCTGTTTATCTTTATCTTCTCCAACTGGAGTTTCCAAAGATACAGCTTTCTGCGCAATTTTTCTTATATGATGAACTTTGTCCACTTCCAAACCCATTTCAGCTGCAATTTCTTCCGCCAAAGGTTCTCTGCCCAATTCCTGTAAAAGATTTTTTCTGATTTTTGTATATTTGGAAATTGTCTCAATCATGTGCACTGGAATTCTAATGGTTCTTGCCTGATCAGCTAAAGCCCTTGTAATTGACTGCCTAATCCACCAGGTTGCGTAGGTTGAGAATTTATATCCTTTTCTCCAGTCAAACTTTTTTACAGCCTTAAACAAGCCTAGATTTCCCTCCTGAATCAAATCAAGCAAAGTTAGGTTTGGCGACCTGCCAACATATTTCTTTGCAATGGAAACTACAAGCCTAAGGTTAGCCAAAGCCAGCCTGTTTTTTGCATCCTCGTCATCTGCTTCAATTTTCTTAGCCAACTCCTTTTCTTCTTTGGCAGACAAAAAGCTTGATTTTCCAATCTCCTTTAAGTAAATTTGTATAGGATCAATCTTTCCAACTAAAGCTTTTTTGCCTTTCTTTTCCTTTTTTGATTTTACCTCCAAAAATTCCTGCATTTCCTTTATCTGAATTCCCCTATCTTTAAAATCATCATAAACTTTTTCCAAACCTTCTATGTCCATTTCTATCTTTGGAAAAGCATACAAAATCTCCGAGGTTGTTACAAACCCTCGGTCTTCACCTTTCTTTAACAAAGCATCCAGCTGAGCCTGGTCTATGGCAGATTTTCTAGATGAGCTGATAATCTTTGTTTGTATGCCTTTTTTAGCTTTCTTAGAAGATTTTTTTGCCCTAACAACCTTCTTAACTTTTACTTTCTTATTTTTTTTAGCCATTCAGTTTAAAAAAATTTAGATTTTCTAATTTTTAAAATGCAATTCTTTAGCTTTCTTGTCAAACTCTTTGAGATTGTCCTGGCTGGCCTGATTTGGGTCGTTTTTGATCTCCCCTGACAGCCTGCCAAGTTCATTTTTCAATTCTAACCTTTTTAGCTGAAAAAGGCAAAGGTTTACCTCTTCTGGGTCGTCTATTTCCTCATTTGCTTCTGCCATTAAAGAAAGAACACCAAAAGCATTTTTATACTCTTCTGTCTGAGAAATATCAGCAAACATAGCTTTAAGTTTCTCTTCTTTTTCATCTTCTGCTGAATTTAAAACAGGCAAAGCAACTTTATTAAGATTTTCCAAAAATTTTCCGTTAATCTCACAAAATAATTTATAATCCTCTTCCTTTATTAACGTTATATTAGATGGATTCTTAAAAACCAATGAAATTATCCTTTCTTCCAAAAGTTTCTTCCTGCCTTCTGATGTAAAGTTATTCGCCGGAGTTTCTATAGCCTTATTCCCCACAACAGTCTGGTTTTGATGAGTGTTGTCTATTTTAATACTTTTCATCTCTTCCATAACTGCGTCTGCGCTTACTCCCAATTTTTCAGCAAGCTTTTGAACCCAGTGGGACTGCTCTATTTTATTTTGTAATCTTTTAATGGCTGGCAAAACAATTTTTCCAATTTCCTTTTTGCCCTGCGGAGTTTTTTTATCATTCTTGGCAAAAGCAGAATCAAAATAAAAATCCATAATTGACCTAGCATTTTTAACAGACTCCTCCCAGTTTTGCGGATTTTCCAAAATAATTTCTGCCGGATCCTTGGCTCCAGAATAAGTATCTATGACTTTAATGTTAAACCCCTGCGACTCAGCCAAATTTATTCCCCTTTTTGTTGCATTATCTCCTGCCACATCCATATCAAAAGACAAAAGCAAATTGTCAGTATATCTTTTCAAATTGTTTAAATGCAAAGGTGTCAAAGCAGTTCCAGAAACAGCAACTGTATTTTCAAACCCAGCTTGGTGGCACATAATTGCGTCTGTATACCCTTCAGTTAAAACACACTGGTTGCTCTTCCTTATGGAAAGCTTGGCATAATTTATTCCGTACAAAACATTGCTCTTGTCATACAGCAAAGTCTGAGGAGTATTTATATACTTAGCAGTTTCTTGTTTGTCTATTTCCTTAAAAATCCTTGCTCCAAAACCAATTACCTGTGAATTTAAATCAAAAATTGGAAAAATAATTCTTCCACGAAATCTGTCATATGGATTGTTTCCTTTATCAGATTGCACGGCCAAACCAGCCCTTACAATTTCATCTCTGTTGTACCCTCGGCCAACTAAAAAGTCAGACAATCCCTGCCAAGTATCTGGCGAATATCCTAATCTCCATTTTTTAATGCTCTCCTCAGTAATTCCGCGCTTTAACAAATATTCCTTGGCATCTTTTCCATAAGCACTGTTACCCAATTGCTTTTCAAAAAACGAGCAGGCCAAGTCACAAATTTCATACAGTCTCATTCTTTCTGTTCGCAATTGCGGGTTTTCTCTTTTCAATTCAACTCCAGCTTTGGAAGCTAAAATTTTCAAGGCGTCGCCAAATTCCACTCCCTCAATTTGCATTACAAAGTCGTATATTGAAGAGCCAGCTCCACACCCAAAACAATGCCACATTTGCCTGGCTGGGCTAACAAAAAAAGATGGCCCTTTCTCAGAATGAAATGGACAAATCCCCCGGAAATTAGCTCCAGTTTTTGTAAGCTTAACGTAGCTTCCAACTATATCAACTATGTTAAGCTTATTTTTTATTTCCTCTATTTGTGAATCCATTATAAATTTGCTTTGATTTTTTCAGCGTTATTTTTAAGATCACTTTTGTCTCCAACAGCGCCGTCAGGCATTGGAAAAATCCAAATATGTGCATGTGGTACTTCGGTGCCAATAATTCTGCTGATTATCACTTCCTGCCCAAAAGCCTTTTGCTGAGCCAAAGCAATTTTCTTGGCAACTTCAAAATATTCTCCAGCATTTGGCACATCCCAAACAAATTTATAATGATTTTTAGGAATTATTTGAGTATGCCCTACAGATTGCGGATTTATATCCAAAAAAGCCAGAAAATTTTCATCTTCATAAACTTTATAGCTTGGAATTTCCCCCTTTACAATTTTACAAAAAATACAGTCCATAATTGAAAAACTTTAGATAATTATTTTACAATCGGATTTGCCTGACAAACATTATTTATACAATCTAAACTTAAATCTTTTGCATAATATTGACACATTTGGCATACAATATCCAAAGAATTACAATCTTGTTTACTTAAAGAACCCCAATATTTAGCGTATTTTTTATTAATTGCTTCATAACATCTACAGCAAGTTTTTGGTTCAACAAATTCACAATCACTTTTACTAACACATGAATTCAAATCTTTAAGATCTTTTGGGATTAAAAAAGTATTTAATTGTTGTCCACAATCATTAGGACAATTACACCTATTCTCATAATTTGGATCACAATTTCCATCTCCGCATTGAAGACACAAATAATTGGCAGGGCCTGAAGGTCCTTTTTCCAAATATGTATTAGTACAATTTCCATCAAAATCAGACACAGGAAAAGTTGGAGTCAAACCAGCGCAACAAGAATTTAAATCTGCTATTGGTGGACCAGATTGAGTACTAGTTTTTACCAATTCCCCAAGTATAACACAACTATTACCCGCATTTTTAATAAATAATCCTGCTTTTTTCTCAATTGGAATATTAAGATAAATACCAACTGCTATTATAGCTATGAGAACCAAAGCACAAATTAAAATAATAAGTTTTTTCATATTTTACTTAACCTTGTAAGTTAAATTAATAGAAACATCTATTTCCTGTTGACCAGGTTGAATTGTTGGCACTGGTACTGCAGAATCAGCTCCTGCTCCCATTGCTTTTGCCGAGCTGTACATAACTGGATATGAATTATACCCTTCGTAGACATTTATCAATTTGCCCAATTTTATCCCAGATTCCTTTGCTAAATTACTAGCATTGGTTTTTGCTTCTGCAATTGCTTTGGCCCTTGCCTGGTCCCTAAATTTTTCTGGATTATCAATTGTAAACTGCAAGTCTCCTACCAAATTAGCTCCTGCTGTTGTAGTTTTGGCTAAAATATCTCCAATTTTTTCAAAATTATTTTCTCTAATTTTTACCTGAATATTTTGTTGTAAAGTATATCCAATAATTTTATTGGTGGTTTTTACAGGATAATAAGAACTATAAACCATTGGCTGAATATCATAATTTGGAGTCAAATTATAATTTGTAGTTTGAATATCTTTTTCATCTACATTCAATGCTTTAACTGCAGCAATTACAGCGTTCATTTTTTCTGTATTTGCTTTTGTAACTTCAGCAACTGTTGAAGCTTCTGCCGTAACTCCCAAGCTTATTACAGCAACATCTGGCTTAGCGTAAATTTTCCCTGAGCCAGTAACTGTAATTTGATTAGCATTTTGCTGATCCAATATCTGCGACTGATAAACCATTTGTCCTACAAAAAATACCAAAACGCCCACTACTAAAATAGCAGCAAGCATAAACGTCTTGTTTAATAATTTCATTGTTTGTTCTTCCATATTTTTTTAAGCGAGGCAATGAACTTTTTGCAGTCCCCTGGTCCACTTGTCCTGAGCGTATTCGAAGGACAAAGGGGGTTACCAGCAGACGGAAAAAAGCTTGTTGCCGAGCAAAATAATAAATTTTAATGCGGAGGAGGTGAGACTCGAACTCACGGGACCCGTTAAGGTCACGCCTTTCCAGGGCGTTGCAATGGCCACTATGCGACTCCTCCATGTGTTTGTATTCTATACCTTCTTTAGGAAATTGTCTAAGATATTCTTTATATCCTCAAATGTTTCATAAAATTCTGTTTTGATATTTTTATCTCCCGCTATCATGGCAGATATTTGTTTTCCCTCTTCCGGCTTCTTACATATGCACAAAATCTTCTTTCCCATATCCTCTCCCTTGGCTATTTCATATCCCACTCCAATTGAAGCTACGGTAATATCGGCAATAAGCACATCACTTTCCTTCATCCATTTCATATCCTGCTCATAAATATGCTGGTCTGTCATATTTTTCTCAACTTCATCAAGATTTTCTTTTCCAACGTGTTCGGTAAGCACCTGACCGTAGCCTTTCAAATAATTTATAATCTCGGCATATTTTTTAATGTCTTGCCTCCCCGCTCTTATTGATCCTGCAAAATATATCTTCATATTTAAACTTCCATATCTCTTAATATTTTTATACGTTCTTCGATTGGTGGATGGGTAGAAAATAACTTGGCAAACCAATGTGTTTTCTGTTCTCCCTTGTAAGGTGAATCAATAAATAAAGAAGCTGTGGCATCATTTGTGATTCTCATTGGTGTAGGATCTGAAGAAATTTTTTCCAACGCTCTGGCTAACCCCTCAGGGTATCTGGTTAAAAGTGCTCCATCAGCATCTGCTAAAAATTCCCTTTTCCTTGAAATTGCCAGCTGAACTATTATAGCAGCTATTGGAGCTAGAATTGCCGCAATAATTCCTACAACCATTAAAATTGCTCCAAGATTTCCATTTTCATCATTTGACCTTCGCCTAAAACTTATCCTCATAAATAAATTAGCCATAATTGCCACAACTCCAGCCAACACTGCTACAACAGTAGACAACAGCATGTCTTTGTTTCTAATATGTGACAATTCATGAGCCAAGACTCCCTGCAATTCTGTTTTATCCAGCCGGTTGAGAAGCCCTTGTGTTACACAAATTACTGCGTGTTTTTTATCTCGCCCTGTTGCAAAAGCATTTGGCTGCATTTCCGGAATAATAAAAATTCTTGGCAAAGGAAGCCCAGCTGTTATACAAAGATTTTCTACAACGTGGTAAAGCTCTGGGTTTTTATTGTGTTCTATTGGAACAGCTCGATACATTCCCAAAACAATCTTGTCAGACCACCAATAACTTCCAATAGATGTAAATACACTCAAAAATATAGCTATAAATAAAATAGCCGGATTTCGATCGGCCACACTAAACAGCCAGCCTATGGCAATTATAAATACCAAAAACCCAGTTAATAGAAACCAGGTTTTTCTTGTATTTGAATCTGCTTGTTTGTAAATGCTTGGCATAATAATATATACTACGTTAGTTTAGCATATTTAATCATATCTTCAACGTCATCTTTCATCAAGAAAAACTTTTCACTCAACTCTAAAATAATTTCTTTAGCCAAACTATAAATTAATATTAATTGACTCTTTTTTATTATTTCGTTTGGGTAATACAAGTAAACCTTACTTTTATACATTTCCACGCTTATCTTGTCAGCTTTATCTATAAACATTTGCATAATTTCCGGAGTAAAAATTTGCATAGCTTCAAGTTCATATTCCTTTGTTACATATAATGCAAAATATTTCTGAAAATCACCCTCAAGCGCGAGTTTTTTCTCATTATCTATAGGCAGTATCATGGAATTAAACCACGTTTTGTTGTTGTTTAGAAGAATGTTTGGAAGCATCGTATCGAACGATATTTCCAAAATAGAAAATCTTTCAATGTGCTTATTTTTTCCTGAGCCTACGACAGTACTAAAAATAAACAACCTCGTATCTTTACCAAAGTATTTTCCACATATAATTTTGGATATATTTTGATTACGCCCAAAATCAAATATAGTCCCGTCAACTGAGGAAATATCCCCAAAATCTTCATAACTATAATTAATATCTGATGCAAAATGTTTTAAAAAATCTCTCAATAATTTCTGCCAAAGAAAAGCGCAGCCAGCAAATATAATAAACACCCAAAAAATCAAAAAATGCGGAATTTTAGTCAAATATGCCAACTCAGCTGCCAATATAAGTAAAAGAATTGGAAAAATAATAGAGATTATATAATTTCTTCTAATATAAGAAACAAAAGTTGACCAGACAGATATTATATCGGTACTTTCTATTTTTTGGAGATCATCTAATCCACTCATAGATTAGATTTAAAATTTCACTGCGACTGGCTCTCTTTCTATGTCGTTTGCTGTTTGAAATAATTCCATTTGCTTAAATCCAAAAGATCCTGCAATTATATTAGCTGGAAAACTTTCTATTTTTATGTTCAGGTCTCTGACATTGGTATTGTAGAATCTGCGAGCTGCCTGAATTTTATCTTCTGTATCTGTAAGTTCGTTTTGCAAAGCCAAAAAGTTTGTAGAAGCCTTCAAATCAGGATAATTCTCAGCTACAGCGAACAAACTTTTCAGGGTGCCTGATAATGCGTTTTCAGCTTCGCCCTTATCCTTGAGCCCTGTAGCGCTCATAGCAGCTGTTCTAGCAAGGGTCACCTTCTCAAATAACTCGCGCTCATGCGTTGCATATCCCTTTACTGTATTAACTAGGTTTGGTATTAAATCATACCTCCTCTTGAGCTGTACATCGATATCTGCCCAAGCCTCCTTTGCCCTATTTTTTAAAATTACCAAACCGTTGAAGGCCATTATTACCCACAAAGCTATAAGTACTACTATTGTTAAAATTATATAAGTTATTGACATATTATTTATTAAATAAATTAATATTATTAATTATTATACTACTTAGGTAAATTTTCAATTAAAGTTTCTAAAAATGGATGTTGAATCTCAAACTTGTAAGCAAAAAGTTTGGTAATAGTTATAAAGTCTGCAAGTTCTGAGCGAAATCCTTCTGGCCCGGAAAAAACTTCCCATAACTGCACCAAAAGATTTTTAGAATAACCGTGCAAGAGTTGATAGTCTGATTTGCTTTTTAAGTAATTAATAATCTGCTTGAACTCTCCCCTGTCCAACCAAATGCCTTTGCACATTTTGCAAAAATCAACTTTTGTTTTTGAACCGTCATATTTAATTTCCCTCAAACCAACTCTGCAAACCGGGCACCTCTTATTTCCCTCTGAAACCTGAAATTTTGCCTTGTCTCTCCACAAATCAACATCAACCCAGTTCAACTGTTCATCTTTATTATCCTTTGCCAGTCTAAGCTCATCTCTGCCAAACCAAATACCCAAACACCTGTGGCAGTAATCAGCTTCCACATTATGAAACAAAATCTTCTCTAATTGTTCACCATCATTTGGACATTCCATACTTCTATAATATACAAAAATTTATCTTAATACAAGTTTATTGATTAACTACCTTTTATAATAAAAAAGCTCTGCAAGTGCAGAGCAAAATTGTTTATTCGCATTCAATATCGACATAATAGCCGATGCAACTTTTGTGAGTCAAATCACTGACCCTTTTGGGCTTATGTTTTTGTAACAAAAGACAAAAGACTTCAAGAACTTTCTTATATTGCGGAAATTCCCGCATAAGAACTTCTGACAGTTCATCATGTCTTCCAGCTTTTATAAGCTCATTTATTTTTGCAATAATTGCGGGAGGCTCACTCACATGAGAATTGAAATGAGCCCTAAAATGAACAACCTCCAAATAATGGACCGTAAAAGCAAAATCTTTCATAATCCCCCCTTTTTCAACGAACGTTAAAAGTTTAAAAACTACGAATTAACAAATTCTACAACAACAACATTTTTTTTGCAAACAAAATAATACACAATAAAAAACGAGGATAAAATCCTCGCATAATGGTCTAGCCCCTAGAGCGTAAGCGATTGCGTTCTTTTTCACGCCATTCATCAGTAGGTTTTGGAACAGGATATACAGCCACAATTATTTTTGTTTCTTCCTCCACATAACCGTGATTGATGCAGAAAAGTTGCCTTTTCATGGTTTTAGGATCGTCAAAAATAACCGTGATATCGGGGTTATAACATCCACAAACATGAGGCTTTTGCCCACTAAAATACGGACCACCAACTTTCATAAACACCTCCTAATTGTTAAAGAACCAAATATTTTTATAAATACTTTCCGGTGTAAGATTTTTTAATTTTGGCAATGTCAGCTGGAGTTCCCTCTCCTACAATCTGTCCGCCACCATCTCCGCCTTCAGGGCCTAAATCAATCAGCCAGTCGGCATTTTTTATCAAGTCTACATTGTGCTCAATAACCAAAACAGTATTTTTCTTTTCAACCAAACCCGCCAAAACTGCAATCAGTTTTTTAATATCTTCAAAATGAAGGCCTGTTGTTGGTTCATCTAAAATATATAAAGTCCTGCCTGTGCCCTTTCTGGAAAGTTCTGTGGCAAGTTTTACCCTTTGCGCTTCTCCACCAGACAAAGAAGTGGCTGCCTGACCCAACTCAACATAAGAAAGCCCAACTTCTTTTAAAGTTTTCATTTTTTCATAAAGCCCGGGAATATTTTTGAAAAATTCCATTGCATCTTCAACTGTCATTTCCAAAACCTCGGCAATATTCTTGTCTTTGTAAGTTATTTCCAAAACTTCTTTGCTGTATCTTTTGCCATGGCACTCTTCGCACTCTACATAAATGTCTGGCAGGAAATACATTTCAACTTTTTTCTGGCCTTGGCCCTCACAAACTTCACACCTTCCCCCTTTCACATTGAAACTGAATCTGCCAGCTGAATATCCACGTACTCGTGCTTCTTTTGTTTTAGTAAAAATATCTCTTATATGAGAAAAAGCTCCAGTATATGTGGCTGGGTTTGACCTTGGAGTCCTGCCAATTGGCGACTGGTCTACTAAAACAACCTTATTAATGTTTTCAATTCCCAAAATTTCCTTGTGCTTTCCCGGCTCGTCTTTTGCCCGGTAAAACTTTTTCAACAAAGATTTTGCCAAAATATCATTTACCAGTGAAGACTTTCCAGACCCAGAAACTCCAGTTACACAAACAAATTTTTCCAAAGGTATTTTAATATCTACATTTTTCAAGTTATGTTCTTCTGCTCCTAGAATAGATAAATACTTTTGATTTTTGTCTTTTTTAAATTTTCTAGGTTTGTCCAATCCAACATTTTTTCTACCAGACAAATAGTCACCAGTTAAAGTATGAGACTTTAATATTTCTTTGTATGTTCCCTGAAAAACAACTTTCCCTCCGTGCTTTCCTGCACCAGGTCCAATATCTACAATCCAATCTGCAGCCTGCATTGTTTGTGGGTCGTGTTCTACCACAACAACTGTGTTCCCAAGCTCTTTTAATTTTACCAAAGTGTCTATCAATTTGTGCTGATCTCTAGCATGTAACCCAATTGATGGTTCGTCTAATATATATAAGACTCCAGATAATTTTGAACCAATTTGAGTGGCTAATCTTATTCTTTGTTCTTCTCCTCCAGCAAGTGTACCGGCTTTTCTAGACAAAGTTAAATATGCTAAACCAACATCATTTAAAAATTGAGTTCTTTCTACAATTTCTTTCAAAATTGGCTGACTTACTTTTGTTTCTCCAGCGGACAATTTTACTGGTAATTTTATAAAAAAATCTTTTACTTTATCAATAGACAAGTCCACAACCTTATCAATGGACAAGTCGCCAACTGTTACAGCTAAAACCTCTGCCTTTAATCTCTTACCATGACATTTAGGGCAAACTTTAATTACCATATATTGCTCTATTTCTTGTCTTGTCCAATCGGAATCTGTTTCATGATATCTTCTTTCCAAATTTGCAATTACGCCCTCAAATCCACCTGGCCCTTCACCTTTTAAAATAATATCAATAGCTTTTTGAGGTAATTTTCCTACTTCTTCATCTAAAGAAAACTTATATTTAGATGCCAAATCAGAAAGTATGGAATAATAATACCCTTGTCTACCAACTTTGTGTGAAGCTCGCGACCAAGGCCAAATTGCTCCTTCGGCAATTGTTAGGCGTTTATTTGGAATAACCAATTCTGGATCAACTTCCAATTTTTCTCCAAGTCCTGTACATTCTGGGCATGCTCCATAAGGATTGTTAAATGAAAACAACCTCGGTTCTAACTCCGGCAAAGAAATTCCACATTCCTCGCAAGCAAAATGCTCTGAAAAAATTAAGTCGTTTTCCTTTGGATCATTTACCTTTTCACTGGTTTTTTTATTTACAATTACAATTCCTTTACCAAGTCTTAAAGCAGTTTCCAAGGAATCTACAAGCCTTGATCTGTCTAAATCTTTGTCCAAAACTAGCCGGTCTATAACAACTTCAATGTCGTGCTTTTTTTGCTTATCCATTGGCTTGTCCAAAGATTCCTCAACCTGAAAAATTGTTCCATCTATTCTTACCCTGACAAATCCTCCCCTGTTTATTTCTTCTAATACTCCATGATGTTCGCCTTTTTTATTTCTGATAACTGGTCCTAAAATTGTTATTTCAGTATTCTTTGGAATTTTTAAAACTTGGTCGACAATCTGGTCAACTGATTGTTTTGAAATTAATTTTCCACAATTTGGGCAATGAGGTTTTCCAACTCTGGCATACAAAAGACGCAGATAATCATAAATTTCTGTTATTGTTCCAACTGTGGACCTTGGATTATGAGTTGATTTTCTTTGGTCAATGGAAATTGCCGGAGAAATTCCTTCAATTTTGTCTACATCGGGTTTGTCCATCACTCCCAAAAACTGTCTAGCATAAGCTGACAAAGATTCTACATATCTGCGTTGCCCTTCAGCATAAAGTGTATCAAAAGCCAGCGATGATTTTCCCGAACCTGAAAGTCCGGTAATGACAATCAGCTTGTTTTTTGGCAAATCCAAATCTATGTTTTTTAGATTATGAACTCTTGCCCCTCGTATTTTTATAAAATTATCCATCTTAGTTTCATTTTGTGTCCCTACGGGACATCCCCCGTAGGGGGACATATACAAACTTTTTAGTGCTTCATTATACAACTTTATTTATATATGTGCAAGTACCCGCCTATCGGCAGGCATAACAAAAGCGGGCAAGGTTGCCCCCGCCCGCTTTTGCTTTACTTATTATCATATTAAATCCTACTGCCTCATAGTGACCGTAAGGTTGATGTTAAAATTCAGATAGTTGTTGTCAGTTCCAGTCTCGCTTCCCTGGTATATGTGTATTGGCAAGTACCCATTGTATGTTTTTGGAGAGATTCCGTCGGAATTTAGGATAGAATCACTAAAGTGAAAATTCAAAGTCTGGTTTCCATAAGCTCCTCCGCTAGAATCACCTAAAATTCCGTAGGTTGGAAAACCATTTCCATATCCATAAACACTGAATCCATATGATCCTGTAGCTACAATGGTTGTTGTGAAGGTTTTATCGCCTTGGCCATCAACCATGGTTGCAGTAAGGTTGCATGGGCTTAACTTGTATGTTTTACCACTAATGGTAACTGTGTTGCATGCAGGGAAAGCTCTGGATGCTGTACAGTTGATATTGGTTCCTCCGTTGATTCCGTTGCATGTCCAGGTTGAAGAACCGCCTTGGCCTGGGAAATATGGAACTGTAGGAATTGCTGTTCCTGATTTGCAAATTGTTCCTGCATAAGCTGTAGCAGTTGTAACATAACTAGTTGCTGCTGTACCACAAGCGCCATTAATCAAATTTAAGGCAGAACAGAAGGCTGTAGCACCACTGTTTATCCCAGTACAACTCCATGTCCATGGGCCTGTGCCTGCCACAACCGTGGCAGTGCCTGCTGAACAAAGGTTAGTGGTTGGTTTGACAGTAACGGCTGTTCCGTTAACAGAACCACAAGTGCCATTTACCATTTTCAGTGCTGAACATGAAGCATCAACTCCTCCGTTTAATCCTGTACAAGTCCAAGTCCAAGGTCCGGTGCCTGCGACAGTTGTGGCAGCACCAAATGAACATAAATTTGCAACTGGTTTTGTGGTAACGCTTACTCCATTGGCTGATCCGCAGATTCCTATCATTCTGTTACAATCATAACACCCTGTATGTTGAGGATCATGCATAAACATTGGCCAAGGCATATTTACTTGATTGTATATTTTATCAGTTTTCCAAACATAAATACTGCCTCGATTTTTAGATGCTCCACCTTGATCTATATCAATATTAGAACTTGCTATCACCTCTGTCTTTCCATCGTTATCTAAGTCACTCAATGTTGCTGAAGCCGTAGCATTTAATTCTGTTACTTTTGGAAAACCAGCAATTGTTGACCCATTAATATTCCAACCATAAACTCCACCATTACCAAGTGGATTCCAAAATCCATTTCCTGCAGTTGTCAAAACATCTAATTTTCCATCAGCATTTACATCTCCCATAATTGATCCTTTCAAATCGATATCAACTGTATCTTTTGGCCAACCTGACATTACAGTGCCATTATATTTAAGTAAATACATTTTATCATCCATTTGACTAGCAAAAATTTCCAAATATCCATCTCCATTTACGTCTCCAATTGCAGGAGCAGACAAGTAACTAAATCCCCGCCTAGCTGGCCATCCAGATAAAAGCTTTCCATCTCTTCCGATCACATAGACTCCTCCAAGATTATAATTAGGATATACGCTAGCAAAATATGTAAAACCAACAACAATTTCATCTTTTCCATCCTTATTTATATCTCCGACAACCGGAGAAGAACTAATAAGTCCAGCTGACAAATAAATTGGCCATCCAGGCAATACAGAACCATCTTTATTAAATAAGTACATTACTGTTTCATTTATTTTGGAATCCGATCCGTCATTGTTTGGACTTGGAGATATATATACAATCTGCAGATTATTTGAATTGTCAAAATGCCCAACAGCAGGGCTAGAACCAGAATCACCCGCCCAATTTTGCGTCGGTAAATCCCACTGCGATGTTATATTCCCATTACCATTGACTATTGTCATTGCTGGAGAACCGCCTGCATAATCTCCTTTAACAATTATTTCTTTATTACCGTCATTATCCAAATCTGCCATCAAAATAGAGGCATGATAATCTTTATATATATAAGTTTTCCACAGAATAGAACCATTGCTGTTCAAAGCATATAAAATTGAATGATCAATAAATCCTGAACCATCAAAATTTGGATTAAAGACGACAATTTCATCTTTCCCGTCATTATTGATATCTCCAACAAGTGGAATACGAAGATTTTTTCCAGAAATTCCCACAGTTACATAATCACTAGGTACTTTTGCACTCCACAACAAAAGTCCGTCAGAATTAAACACACTAACTTCAGGCGGAATTCCACCCTTATAAATCACTATTTCTTTTTTACCGTCGCCATTTATATCCGAGACAACGGGTTCTAGAGTATCTTTACTATAAATAATTCCACTGCCAGCAGTTGAAGAAAAATTTAAATCAGCAAAATAAGGACCTGGAGTGTTTTTACTTAGAATAGTATTTTTTACATTCGTACCAAATTCACCCCCTGGATCAACCGAATAAGCTATCCTTTGTGGCCAACCTTTTGCTAATGAAGGATCAATATATATTATTCCGCTATTGAAAAAATAACTTTTCCCACCAATTATAGATTTTAAATAAAATGAATAAAACCCGGGCGCTACTATAGAAGATGTATCCCATTCTGCCAATTTTCCGTTATTTATCACAGAGAAGCCGCTATTTAATAAAGTTATACCTTTGGACGAGTTTAAATAATCTTCGATATTATACCATTGGATTTCATATTTTGTTGAACTATCTATACTTCCAGAATTGCCAATTATATCAACAACATCTCCCGCCCTTAAAATATCAAAGCTTAAGGGATTAGTTATTTTAGGGCCAGCTAATAACGTAATATTAAAAGGCAACTCATTCCCTTCAATAACATTAGCACTAAAAATTTTCTCTATATAATCATCTTTAGTAATTTTTACATTTCTAACTCCTATATTTGCTTTAAAAAGCAACGGAGTTTGACCCCTTAAAACCCAATTACCACTGACAACATCCTGTACATAAACATCAGCCCCAGAAGGTGTTGAAGTTATATTGAGCATTCCTGTTTTTTGAACTGCAACTCCGCATCCTTGGTGTATAGAAGAAATAGAATCATCACAATCTTCAGTTGTAACTGATGCACAAGTTAAAGGACACCCTGTGGATGGTTTTGAACCCGTCCCCCAATAACAATAACCGTCCTTATCAGTATCTGTACATTTTTTTGTATAAGCAGTTGGATAGCTTGGAGTTCCTGGAGCAAAGGCAAACCATTGGTCAATCATAGAATCACCCATGGCTATTTTAAAATATCCATTGTCACCCCAAGAAGAGCCCCAGCTGTTTTTTACTATCCAATAAGGTAAACCATCTTCAACACCGTATCCCACTATTGAAACTGCGTGATATCCTCTTCTATCATCAGTTGTATGAGAATATATTCCGCTAGAGTATGAATCGAAGTCGTAATAAACAATAAATCCAACTTCAACAGGACCGTAATTTACAATCGCATTCTTAATGGCATTAATATTTGCTATCGGATCGCTTGTAGTTGCATTTGGGTCTACAACAACTTTGTATGACGAGTTTGTTTTCCAAACCTGGGTATTCCATGTGGAACACTTTGAGACACATTTTGTATCGTTAGATGTTGATTCTGTATAAGGAAAGCAAGTTTCTTTAACTACTCCGGTGTTTACTGAATAATTGCTGAAAATTTGGCCTATTTGATCCGCAGTTCCCCCGCCAAGACAACCTGCAGTAGGTAAATAACAACTAACTAAATCTTGTTCTGATAGGTCTGAATTAATTGTAGTGTCGTTGTAGTATGCATTAATATTTCCTTCTAAAGTTGCTATAGCTCCAAATGCCCAACAAGTTCCACAAGGGTTCTGGTCTTTTACAGAAGTGATGTAATTTTTGCCTCCAACGTTTCGCCAATCAAATGAATCTGGTAAAACTGTGTCTCCAAAATTATCTACTGCAGGAGCAGCTGAAAGCGGAGAAGATCCTAATAACCCGGCAAAAAGCTTTGCTGGGTTTAGCATTCTCAAATATTCTAAAATTCCGGCTAAAAGCTTGGATGACTTAGAACTTTGTACTTTAGCTTGAATCTTTGTCGGTACTTTTATCTGCGGTTGTTTTTGCAATAAATTTGTAATTTTTGTGTTTGGTTTTAATCCGGATGATATATTTTTTTTATACTCATCTGACTTTACAAAAATACTATTGTAGTTAGCTTTCCATTTGATATCCTTGGAGTTGATTTCGTCGAGCTTTGCCTGAACACTGGCTGGTATTTTGTATTTAGCCAAAGCATTGTCCAAATTTATGCCATCTTGTGTAGCAGAAGCTGCAGAAACAGCAGAGGTATCTGAAGCAATTGGTGCAGAAGAAGTCGAGGAAGAAGATGCAGAAGGTGTAGAAGAAGCAACTGGCCCAGAAGAAATAACAGATTTACTTTGTTTTATCCTAGTAATCTTTTTATCATTCAACTGAGCAAGCTCAGCTATTTGATCTGGAGTAAGAGCAGACAAATCTGCAAAAGTATCTGTAGACACAGTTGGTGCGGGTGCTGATACGCTTGGCAAAACTACAGAGAGAGCTGGTTTGCTGTTGGGAATGAATAAAGCTGAAACGACAGTAATACACAATATTGTTACTGACAATATTACTATCTTATTTTTACTGTTTGTTTGCCCAAATATTGATTTACTCATAGAAAAATTTGAGTTTGTTTAATAATTTATTTTGACCCAGGAACACAATAATAATATTGCAAAACAGTATCGCCAATACCTACACTTTTTAAATTAGTAATTGGAAACGGCGAACCAATAAGTATGTAGTAAGGCGCGTTAGTAGAATCCATAATTTCTCCCCCACAAGTATCGCTACTATCTTTTGTTTGATATTCAAAAAAAGGAGCATAAGAAGAGTGAGTTTTATCTAACGTAGTAGATCCGCATGACTCTCCAATACTTTCGCTAAAATCTTTTATTTTTCCGATAAATCCGTTATCTACCAATGGTTGCAAGGCCTCAACAAAGGTTCCATCTGTACATGCACTATGCCCATCGATAGTACAACCACAGGCATCAATTCCGGTTTCCCCATCAACTCCTTTTTGATGTGGATAATACCCATATTGATTTTTATACATATCCAAGGCTTTCTGTATTTGGTTTATCTGCCCTATAACCCAGGCACCCTTGGCTTTTTGCTCATATTGGACAACATTAATTATGACAATGCTTGATAGAATTCCTATGATTGCTATAGCAACTACCAATTCAAGAATTGTAAAACCTTTTTGTTTTGTTTTTTTCATTTGTCTAATTTTTTATGATTTTTAATTAAAAAAATTATCGCCAAAACTAATACAATAATAGAAACCATCAAAACAACCGTAAAACTTTTCGATAATAAATCTGTATTCTGCGAAGCTTGAACTGCTGGTAAAACCATTGTAATTTTAAAAAAATAAATTAATTTTTGACTTCAAAATAATCTGACAAATTTACATTGCTGAATTTGAAAGACAAAGGAGTACATGTGCCTTTTGAAATTACCATCTCCTGGCAACCAAATATGCTGTTTTCTTTTATGCTGTACTTATTCAAATAAAGTTGGCCAGGGTACCACGAATTTGTAAGGCGCAAAGAATATGGAGATTTTTGAGATGCCAATATTTTTTTGGCACTTTCAGGAATAATTATTGAGGAATCTGGAATAAAAGAAAACTTAACATCAAACCCTTCATATCCTGTTGTTGATTTTTGTTGAATAGATTCTTGTGTTTTAGCAATTGAAACTATTTTGCATCTGCCACTAATTGAATAATAAGAACATGCTCCCCCAACAATTACTGGCGGTTGGCTTGGAGGGTTATTATTTGCAATCTGTGGCAAGTTGTTTATTGTTTGTTTTGCATAATTTTGATATGCCAAAACACCCCCAAAAAATACAAAAACAACTGCAATTATTATAATAATGCCAACTAAAGTCGAGACACTTTTTTTATTTTTCATTTTTTAAATATTATAAATTATTTAATTATACTCTTTTGGTAAATTAAAGTAAGAGTTAATTAAATCTTAATTGTGGATAACTTTTAAATTAACTTGTTTTGTTGTACTATATTTTTATGGATAGGTTTAAGATACTTCCAAAATCTGAAATAAATAATCTCCCCAAAAAAGCTGGGGTATATGCTTTTTTTACTAAAAATTTAAAATTAAAAATTAAAAATTCAGAGTGCATATATATAGGAAAGGCCATAAACATCCAAAGCCGGGTTAAAAACCACTTCAATCAGCCAAGCTACCGCGACTACTTATACATAGATAAAGTTGGCGAAATTGGATATTTTGAAACCAACTCAGAAATAGAAGCGCTGATTACTGAAGCAAACCTTATAAAAAAATACCAGCCAAGGTTTAATGTGGTTTGGCGAGACGACAAAAATTATTTTTATGTAGCAGTTTCCAAAAGCGAAGCTCCATTTGTTTATATAACCCATCAAAAAACGGAAAACGCAGAATATATTGGCCCTTTTGTAGAAGGAAACGCCTTAAAAATGACACTCAGATATTTAAGAAGAGTATTCCCCTACTACAGCGTGCGCAAACATTCAAAAAACAAATGCACTTATTGCCACCTTGGACTTTGCCCTGGACCAAACCCAGATTTGAAAGAATATAAAAAAAATATCAAGAAACTTATTTTGATACTTAAGGGAAAGAGCAAAGCAGTGTTGAATTTGCTTAGAAAAGAAATGAAAGCTCTTTCTGCAGAGAAAAAATTTGAAGAAGCGGTAATTATACGCGACCGAATCTCAAACTTGCAACAAGTTATGTCGCATTCAGGAGTAATTGAGCCATCTAATATGGGAGATAATGACAACTGGGAAAAGACCAACAAAATACTGCGGGGTTTAGCTGGATTAGATAAAAAAATATCACGAATTGAATGTTATGATGTTTCCAATATACAAGGGAAATCAGCCACAGGATCAATGGTTGTTTTTATAAATGGCAAACCAGACAAAAATTTGTACCGCAAATTTCACATTAAAATAGAGGGAAAACCAAATGACATAGCCATGTTGGAAGAAACCATTAGTAGAAGACTGTTACACCCAGAATGGTCATACCCAGAAATTATGCTGATAGATGGAGGCATTGCTCAACTTAATATTGCCATAAAAACAAAGGATGGAAATTTAAAATCTAAAGTAATAAAAATATTTTCTTTAGCTAAGCGCAATAAAGACCTATATATAGAAGGACGAAATAATTTTATACCGTTAAAGTCTCTGCCCCGGGAAATTTACAGCTTAATTTTACAATTAGATGATGAAGCTCACCGCTTTGCCATTGCCTACCACAAAAAGTTAAGAAAGAAAGATTTACTCAAATAGTTGTTGCTTTTTGACTCAAAATATGCTAATATAATTGAAGATGAAGAGATTACTCTCTCAAGTTATTACAGCCTCATTAGGTTTGTGGCTGGCAGCATGGTTTGTGCCAGGAATAATAATCCGGGCATATCCAAATTCAAACTTTTTCGGAATTCCCCTAACAGCTCAATGGGAGGTTATTTTGGTTTTAGGAATTGTCTTAGGATTGCTAAATTATTTTTTAAAACCACTTTTAAAAACCTTGGCTTTGCCGTTGGAACTTCTAACTCTTGGACTTTTCACTATTGTCATAAATATGGGGCTAATCTGGCTATTAGATGTAATGTTTGATGAACTATATGCTCCCTTATTTCTTCCATTGCTTTACACAACATTGATTATTTGGGGATTAAACATTATTTTAGACTTTTTTTTAACAAATCATAAAAATTAATCACACTAGTATGAATCAAATTTTATTTTATTCGCAATTGGTCGTATCTGTATTAATGATAATACTTATCTCAATACAGCAAAGAGGAGCTGCTTTAGGAGCTGGTTTTGGCGGAGGCGGAGAAATCTACTCAACTAAAAGAGGAGCTCAAAAGAAAATTTATTACGCCACAATTGTTGCAACAACCATTTTCCTGATTTTGGGCGTATTAAACATATTGGTCCTTAAATAAAATTGCATCGTTGCTCATGAATTCGAAATTTCCCAAGTTTTCTCAATGGAAACAACTTTTTAAGATACTCAAAGGAACCGAAAGAACTATTTTCTTGGTTCTAATTTTGTTAACTTTTGTCTGTGCAACATACCTTGCGATTAATTTTTATATAACAAACACTAAAATAGTACCAGCTTATAGTGGGACATATACTGAAGGAGTAATAGGACAGCCAAGATTTATCAATCCAATATATGGAGAAACAAACGATGTTGATAGGACATTGATAGATTTGACCTATTCTGGACTTATGACTTATGACAAAAATGGAAAAATAACAAATGACTTAGTAAAAAGCTACCAAATTTCTGACAACGGCAAAATTTATACATTTCAGTTAAAAGACAAGCTTTACTGGCAAGATGGAAAGCCTTTAACAACTGACGACGTAATATACACAATTAAAACAATCCAAAATTCAGATTATAAAAGCCCTTTAAGGGCAAACTGGCTGGATGTAGACGTAAAAAAAATATCTAGCACGTCATTCTCTTTTTTAATAAATTCTTCTTATAATTCTTTTCTAGAAAACTGCACTATTAAAATAATTCCACAACATGTTTGGGAAAAGGTTTTGCCGGAAAATTTTGCTTTGTCTTCATATAATTTACAACCAATTGGATCTGGTCCCTACATACTTTCTGAAATACAAGAAAACAACAATAGTTTTATAAAAAATTTAATACTAAAAACTAATAATAAATATTATGGAAAACTTCCATATATTTCGGAAATTGATTTCAATTTTTTCAGCAACAAAGAGGAACTAATAAGCGCAGCCAACCAAAAAGCAATAGATGGGTTTTCAGTTTCCGATATAAACGGAAATGAAGCTCTAGCTGAAAAACAAATAAATCAGGGGTGGAATCCAAACGATAGGTTTGGCATTTACTCGCTTTCTCTTCCAAGATATTTTGCAGTTTTCTTCAATACTCAAAACTCTAAAATTTTATCTGACATCAGTATAACCCAAGCCTTGAATTATTCTGTAAATAAACCAGAATTAATGAAAAAAATAAAAGACCAGTTCAAGGAAAAAATTTCTATTGTTAATTCTCCAATTTTGCCAGATTATTTTGGCTATTCAGAGCCAGCAATTACATATAATTTCAATACAGACACAGCGAACAAACTTTTGGACAAATCAGGATATAAAAATACTACTCCTGGAGCTACAAGGGCAAAAGTAAACAACAAAAAACCGGCTTTCCAGTTTAAAAGCTATTTGAAAATTGGGTCTAAAGGAACGGAAGTTACAGAGCTTCAAGGATGTTTGGCGAGATTAGACTTAAGCTTTAAAACCCTTTTGGAAGGAGAAACTAGTGGAAAATACGGAAAAGGCACAAGCGATGCAATTACTGCTTTTCAAAAGAAATATTTACCCGATACCACAAGCACTGGCGAAGTTGGCACTGGCACAAGAAAAGAATTAAACGCGCAATGTTTGACTCCTCAAAACAATTCAATCCCCTTGCAATTTACTTTGACTACAATAAACCAGCCACAACTTGTTGCAACGGCAAACATTTTGAAAGATGATTGGCAAAAAGTTGGAGTAACTGTACAGGTAAAAGCCGTAGAACTTTCCGAGTTGAAAAATATTATTAAAAATAGGAATTATGATGCCTTGCTTTATGGAGAAGCTTTGGGAAGCTTGCCCGACTTGTATCCTTTCTGGCACTCTACACAGGTAAATGATCCAGGATTGAATCTTTCAGCATACCAGGATAAAAATGCCGACCAATTGCTTAAAGATGGAAGAGAAACCTTGGATGAAAGTTTGAAAGACAAAGATTACGCCAAACTGCAGAATACAATACTTACAGACGCCCCTGCCCTATTCCTGTACAATCCAGACTATTTGTATTGGGTTTCAAAAAAAGTTAAGGGCATGGATACAACAAAAATTGTCGACCCTGCAAAAAGATTTGAGAATATAAATAATTGGTATATAAATACAAAAAGAATATGGAAATAGATTTAACAAAACTTACACCAGATGTCCGCCATTTAAATGATATGCGCGAAGTTTTAGCTGACAAAGATTTTGCAAAAGATTCTCCTGATTTGGACTTGTATTTCATGTATAGAGCTTTAGAAAAAAAAGGCGAATTGCGATATGATGTGACAGTTGTGCCAGCAAAAATTATTGGCAACGAGTTTAATAAAACAAAAGGACATTACCACATTGGCGCTTATCCAGAAATTTATATGGTTTTAGAAGGAACTGCCATTTATTTATTACAAAAAAGAAATGATGCTGGTGAAATTGAAGACGTTTATGCTGTAGAGGTTAAAAAAGGAGAATGTGCAATAATGCCTCCATTTTATGGACATATTACAATAAACCCTTCAGAAACTGAAGAATTAAAAATGGCCAATTGGATTTCCGATAACTGCAAGAGTGATTACTCTCTTTATGAAAAATTACAAGGAGGATGCTATTACTACTTAAAACAAGGATGGGCTAAAAACGAAAATTATAAAAATATTCCAGAGTTAAGATTTGAAGAATCTCTAAAAGAAATTCCCCAAGATTTGGAATTTCTAAAAGTAGGATAATAAGTCGCGGTGGCGGAACTGGAATACGCGTGCGTCTCAGAAGCGCATCCCGCAAGGGTTGAGGGTTCGACTCCCTCCCGCGGCACAAAAATAAACTAAAAAATAAACGGGTCAAATTTAATAAACGACCCAAAAATAAAAATATGATAGAACAGAAGAACTTGGCCACTGCCAAGAAACCCTTCAACTCAAGGCCAGAGGTTAAATTTAACCGAGCGCCTAGAAAAGAAGGACAATCGCCAATTAAAACCTGGCACGAAACAAATCCTGCGCCAACAATTTGGCGACCGGATAACACATTAAAAATAATACCTCTTGGAGGTTGCGAAGAAGTCGGAAGAAACATGACTGTCTTTGAATATGGCCAAGACATTGTAATTCTAGACATGGGATTACAATTCCCCGAAGAAGACATGCCAGGAATAGATTATGTAATTCCAAATGTAGAATACTTAAAAGGAAAAGAAAAAAATATCCGTGGAGTTATATTTTCCCATGGTCACTTAGACCATATAGGAGCTGCCCCAATACTTTTAAATCAATTGGGCAACCCACAAATCATTGGCAGACCTTTGACTTTAGAAATGGTAAAACACCGAGTTGAAGATTTGTACCATGGAGCTTCAAAAAAGTTAAAGACTCTTTATATAAAAGACATGGCAGAAAAAATAAGTCTTGGAGCTTTTACCTTGTCTTTCTTTCAAGTTGACCACGCAATTATGGACGCAATGGGAGTAATTTTAGAAACTCCTTCAGCTACAGTAATTCACCCAGGAGATTGGACTATAGAAAAAGATCCTGTTGGTAGAAAAGCTATTAATTATAGCCAATTGGCAAACTTAAAAAGGCCAACCATTTTAATGTTGGAATCTTTGGGAGCTACAGTCACAAAAGAACCAGTTACCGAGGAGGAAATGTTAAATAACCTTTACACCTTAATAACAAAAGCTCCAGGAAGAGTGATTATAACAACTTTTTCTTCGCAAATTACCAGAATTAGACAAATACTTGAATTTGCAACGCAAAACAATAAAAAAGTTGCACTTGATGGTTTCTCAATGAAACTAAATATAGAGTTAGCCACTAAATTAGGTTATGTTAAAATTCCAAAGGGAGTTATAATTACCACAGACAAAGCTCACACTTACCCAGACAACAAAGTTATTATAGTTTGTACTGGCGGACAAGGCGAGGAAATGGCAGCTCTTTCAAGAATTGTAGCTGGAAATCATAGGTTTGTAAAAATTAAAAAAGAAGACACGGTTATATTTTCTTCCTCAGTTATTCCGGGAAACGAACGCACAGTACAAAGAGTAAAAGACAATCTTTACAGGCAATCAGACAACGTTTACCATTCAGACATTATAGATGTTCACATTTCAGGACACAGTAATATAGAAGGAATAAAGGAAATGCTAAGAGAAATAAGGCCTGACTATTTTATCCCAGTTTATGCCAACCACTACTTCTTAAAAGAAGGAGCAAAAATTGCTCAAGGAATTGGATTTAGAAAAGATAAAATATTTGTTCCAGACAACGGATCTGTAATTAAATTTACCAATATTGGAGCTGAAATCCTGAAAAACAAGGTTCCTACAAATTATGTTTTTGTTGATGGACTAGGAGTTGGCGACGTCGGAGAAATTGTTTTGCGAGACAGACAAATGTTAGCCGAAGATGGAATGTTTGTTATTGTCACAGTAATAGACAAGAGAACTGGCCAAGTGAAAGGTTCTCCAGACATTATTTCCCGCGGATTTATTTATCTACGAGAATCTAAAGATTTGTTATCACTAACCAGAAAGAAAGTAATAGAGATTGTAGATAAAACAGCCGGACATGGAGGCCCAGTAAACTGGACATATGTCAAAGATGAAATACGTAACAAAATTGGCGACTTCTTGGCAACCAAAACCTCAAGACGCCCAATGATTTTACCAGTCGTAATCGAAGTTTAAATATTTAAATAGCGAGATAATAAGTTTTCAGCGTATTACTGGACACGAAGTGCCAGTCGAAGCGAGTTTCCCCGTATTGCGGGGACACGAGCGTTAGCAGAAAACTTGTTATCGAGCGACTAAACATGCGAATATTTTCAGGAATAAGGCCAACAGGAGGCCTTCATATAGGAAATTATTTAGGAGCTATAAAGCAATGGATTGCCATGCAAGAAAGCAACGAATGCGTTTTCTGCATAGTCGATTTGCACGCCATTACCACACCATACGACCCAAAAGAACTACAAAAAAATATTTTAGAAACTACAGCAGTTTATTTGGCAGCTGGAATAAACCCAGACAAGTCAGTAATTTTTGTGCAGTCTGCAGTTAAAGAACATGCCGAACTGGCTTGGCTTTTGGAAACCATAACCCCAATGGGTGAACTGGGCCGTATGACGCAGTACAAGGAAAAATCCAAACAGCACAAAGACTATATAAATGCTGGCTTATTCGCCTACCCTGTTTTAATGGCTGCTGACATTTTGTTATACAAAACCCAAGCTGTGCCGGTTGGAAAAGACCAAGAACAGCATGTGGAATTGGCCCGCACAATTGCCAAAAAATTCAACCAAAAATTCGGACAAGTTTTTCCAGAACCAGAATCAATTTTGCCAAAGGTTGGAGCTAAAATAATGAGTTTGACCGATCCTAAGAAGAAAATGTCAAAGTCTGACGACCCAAAAAGCTGTATTTCTCTTTTTGACTCTCCAGAAGACATTCAGAAGAAAATTATGTCTGCAGAAACAGATTCTGGTAAGGAAGTAATTTATAACGTTACTAAAAAACCAGGCATCTCAAACCTTTTGACTATTTACAGTTTGCTAACCGGCAGAACAACTCAAGACATAGAAAAAGAATTTAAAGGTAAAGGTTATGGAGATTTTAAGAAAGCTTTGGCAAAAGTTGTAATTGATTATTTAGAGCCTTTCCGTAGAAAGCAGAAAGAACTTCAAACCCGCGACGTTTATGTAAAAGATATTTTAGACAAGGGAGCTTCAAGAGCAAAGACAATAGCAGAAACAACAATGCAGGAAGTCCGCCAAAAAATGGGCTTAGCCTAATATAACTTAAAAACCGCAAAACGAGCTAAGAAATTTTTTCGAAGCGAGGGGTCCCCCTGCAAGAGAGGGCCGAGCCGCAGAAAAAATTTACTTAGTGAGTTAAGCGGTTTTTTATTTAGAAATAATTTTTGTTAGTTCTTTAACTTTTTGATCTAAAATTTTCTGAGTATCAGCTTCAATGGTCAACCTTAATAATGGCTCTGTATTCGACGGCCTTACATTAAACCACCAATCTTTATACTCTACAGTTATGCCATCTAAAAATTCCTGTTTACCGTCTGAATATTTTTCTTTTAAGCTTTCCAAAACTGTATCTTTGTCTTTTACTTCAAAATTTAAATCTGCAGACTTAAAATACTTATAAAAAGGCTTTACAATTTCCGACAAAGGCTGGTCGTGATTGGACAGTAATTGAAGTAAAATTACAAAGGCAATAAACCCCGAGTCTGCATAAGCGTTGTCGCGGAAAGAATAATGTGCTGAAAGTTCTCCACCCATAACCCCATTTCCTTGTTTCATAGCAGTAGAAACATTTACATATCCAACTTTAGACCTTAAAGCCTTGCCTCCCCACTGCTCAATCATTTCTGGCACTATTTTTGAGCACAAAAGATTATACGCAATCCCCACTCCTGGTTCTTTCTCTAAAAATGATTTTGCCAGTAAAAGCAAGGTCATGTCAGCTGGAATAAAAATTCCTTTTTCGTCTACAAAAAATAACCTGTCGGTGTCGCCATCCATTATTATTCCAAAGTCAGCTTTTTCTTTAACAACTGTTTTGCAAATTTCTTCTTGGCTTTTTGGATCAAGTGGATTTGAAGGATGTGCTGGAAAATTTCCATCCAATTTAAAATTTAAAGGCACAATATTTAAAGGCAAACCTTCAGTCAAAATTGGCATTACTTGTCCGGCCATTCCATTACCCGCGTCTACTACAACCTTAAAAGGCTTTATTTTTTCAACGTCCACAAAACTTAAAACATGGTTTATGTATTTTACAGTTATATCTTCTTCTGTAGTTTTGCCTTTTATGTAGGCCAACTCAGTTGATAAATTTTTAACTTCTTCTAAAAGCTCAACACCCCTTACCCACTGCATGTTTTTTAAAACCATTTTAAAACCATTATACTCTTTAGGATTGTGTGAAGCTGTAATCATTATTCCCGCTTCGTCACCAAGTTTGCCAACAGAAAAATATATAGCATCAATTGGCACCAAACCAATATCTTTTACATCTACGCCTTCGTCGGTAATTCCACGAATAAGCGCGCTTTTCAAAGCAGGGCTAGATAAACGCATGTCATATCCTACTGTAACTTTTTTAGCGTTTGATTTTATTGCAAAAGCCCGGCCAATTAAATAAGCTGTCTCATCATTGAGTTCTGAGGGGTAAATTCCCCTAATGTCATATGATTTGAAAATTGATTCGTTTGTTTCCATGTAATTTATATTTTATATATAACTTATTATACATAACCGCCATATTAAAATCCAGCAAAACAAGCCTTGATTTATTACAATAATCTGATATAATCACGATATACAAAAAATTAATCAAATAGGAATTTCCATGCTTAGCGCATTGCTCTAAGCCCCATCCTGAGTTTATCGAAGGACGGGAATTCTTGTTTAAATATACATGAAAGCATACGAGCTTACATATATTGTTTCTCCTGAAATAACTTCAGAGGAAGCAGAAGCCAAGGGAAAAGAGATAGAATCTCTTATCCAAAGCAAAGAAGGGACAATTGTAAAACAGACAAATCCCACAGCCAAGACATTCTCATACCCAATCGGAAAAAAAGCTTCCGGATTTTTAGGTGTTGTAGAATTCAACATGGACTCAGACAAATTACTTGAAGTAAAAGCAATTGTTGAAAAAGACAAAAAAATTGTCAGGCACATGCTTATAATTAAACTAGCTGCCGAACTTAAAAAAGAAAGAAGAACCAGAGTAAGACCAACACCAACTTTTGAGATAGAAAAGAAAGAAGAAGTTGTTGAAACTGCACAAGAAGAAACAACAGAAGAAAAACCAGCAGCCAAAGAGAAAGAAAAAGAAAAAGTAGAATTAAAAGATATTGAACACGAATTAGAAGAAATATTAGGTTAATAACAATCAGTATTATGAACCCCGTTAGAGGTTCTACGTTTAACGGGACATGTCATAAAAAATAAAAGAGGTTGTCTGAAATTAACTTGAAAAGTTATATAAAAACAAACCTCTAACGGGGTGAATCTAAATAAAGCATTCGTATTAGGAAACGTCACAAGAGAGCCAGAGGTAAAAGCCTTGCCTTCCGGACAACAAGTTACAAGCTTCGGAATAGCAACAAACCGCTTTTATACTTCAAGCTCCGGAGAAAAAAAGTCAGAAGCTGAGTTTCACAACATTGTCTGTTTTGGAAAATTAGCTGACATTGCTGGCAGATATCTCAACAAAGGTTCCTTGGTTTTAATTGAAGGAAGAATTAAAACAAGAAATTGGACAAACAATACAGGGGTAAAGCAATATAGAACAGAAATTATTGCCGAAACTTTGCAATTAGGTCCAAGAGGCGCAGGAGCTCCACAAAGTGGAACTTCAAACTATGGGAAACAATCTGCCATGGAACATGAACCAGAACAACATTCAAGACAAGAAGAAATTCCAGTAATTGAAGAAAACTACACTCCCCCAGCAGTTGACCAAGCCGACGACCAAAAAATAGTTTCATTTGAAGGAGATGCAGCTGATGAAATTGATGTCAAAGACATTCCTTTCTAAGCGAGTCACAACGAGACTTACCCTGCCCTCTATGCTAAATATATGGGCGAATAAATTATTAAAATAAAAATTTAAAAATGACCACTTCACCTCGTAGCAACAGCTTAGAGGGCGGGGTGCTCATTACATTCGCATGTGTTACTTTTGCCAAAAAAATATCGATAACGTAGACTATAAAAATGTGGAGTTATTGTCCAAGTTTGTTTCCGGATTTTACAAAATAAAACCAAGAAAAAAGACAAACCTCTGCTCATACCACCAGAAGAAAATTGCCACAGCCATCAAACGCGCCCGCCAAATGGGCTTGATAGCTTACACCCCAAAGTAAATAACAGATTGTTAAGTAAAAAAAAGACAGCTCGAAAGGGCTGTTTTTAGTTGCATTTTTCCAATGCAGCTATTAGTTCTTTTATAGAAATCTTTAAGATTTTTATTTCACCTAACATATCAATAACTGGAAAAGATATTTTATCCCCAAAGGACTTTTTATCATGCAAGATCGATTTTCTATCGATTTTAAACTTATGGCAATTAAAATTAATGCCAAGAAGATCAAACATTTCCTTTAAAATAATCATCTTGGTAGTACTTACAAAACCAAGTTTTTCAGCAACCTGAAGTTCAAGAAATATTCCGTACAATACAGCCATGCCATGGCTTAAGCTATATTTCAGCTCAAGCGCATGGCCAAGAGTGTGGCCAAAATTCAAAGCCTGCCTTATTCCGTTGTCTTTAAAATCTTGTTTGACAAAATGTTCTTTAACAGCAATTGCCTTTTGGATCAATCTCTCTAGAACAACTGGTTTTTTTCTTAATTCAGATATTTTCTGTTTAACCAATATGTCAAATATTTCGTAATCCTTGATGAATCCGGCTTTTATTATCTCAGCCAAGCCATCGATAAACTGCTCCCTATTCAGTTTTCGCAAAAACTTTGCGATTGCAAAAATGGCAATTGGCTGATGGAAAGTTCCCAGCTGGTTTTTATGCCCCAAGAAATTAATCGCGGTCTTCCCGCCTATTGAAGCGTCAACTTGAGCAAGCAATGTTGTTGGTACATTTATATGCGCCATCCCGCGCTTGTAAATAGAACAGGCAAGTCCAACTACGTCGCTCACTGAGCCTCCTCCTAAAGCTATCACCAAGCTTTTTCTGGTTAGATACAACATCGTAAACTGAGTCAAAATCCTACCAAGAGACTTCCACTCTTTTGCCTTTTCCCCGTCTGGTATCAGTACAATTTCCAAATCCGACGGCACCATTTTCCTTATTTTTTCAATTTCTCCATGTAGTTTTTCCCTTAAAGGAAAAGAAGTCACCAGTACTATCTGGTCGGCATTTCTTTCCTTCACGATTTTGCTAAACATCTTCCAAGAACGATAGATATCCATAAATCCTCCTTTTTTTCCACCTTATTTTCAAAGACTCTATCTACAATCTATTATATTTGCCCACTTATGTCAAAATAAAAAACAGTCTGGGTGACTGTCTATAACCAACAAAAAAGGTAGGAGAGAGTAAAGAAAATACTCACTAATAACCCACTAATAAAAGAGCAATAAAAATTTTAGAATTATAATTGACCCAATGTCCGAAACAACGATTCGTCTCTAAGCCCTCTGATACTCTTCGCGTAAAAGAGGAAAGTTCCCCTATTGTGGTTCGCTTAGCTTTGCATTTCCAAATACTCTCTCCCTAGTCAATTATAACGTATCTAAAACCTAATTAATCTTACAATAAAATGTAATTAAAGTAAATATAAAAAAACAGCTCACTCGGGCTGTTTTTTATTATTTATAATTTAATATTCTTTTGGTTTTTTGACTACTGCTAGTTCGCCTTTCATCACCTCAACCTTAATTGCTTTCATAACCTCTGGATGTTCTTTCAAATAAGTTTTAGCTCCTTCTGTTCCCTGCCCCATTTTTTCTCCATTATAGGTAAAATAACTACCACTTTGTTTTATTAAACCGCGGTCTATGGCAACTCGCAAAGCATCACCCGACTTTGAAATTCCTTCGTTATAATATATATCAAACTCAGCTGTTTTAAAGGGAGCTGCCACTTTGTTTTTTACAATTTTAGCTTTTACTCTGTTTCCAATAATTTCGTCTCCACTTTTTATTTGCGCAGTTCTTGCCAAGTTAACTCTTACAGAAGCATAAAACTTCAAAGCCATTCCGCCAGGAGTTGTTTCTGGGTTTCCAAAAACCATTCCAATTTTCATACGAGTCTGGTTGAGAAAAATAATCATAGTGTTGGTTTTGGCGGCAATTGCTCCCAATTTTCTGCATGCCTGCGACATCATTCTAGCCTGAAGGCCCATATGTTGGTCGCCGATTTCACCTTCTATTTCAACCCTTGGAGTTAAAGCTGCTACAGAGTCTATAACAATGACATCAATTTTTTCTGACTTAACCAAGGTTTCTACAATTTGCAAAGCCTGCTCGCCAGAATCTGGCTGAGAAATTAACAAATCGTCTACGTCTACTCCAATGCGTTTTGCGTAGTCAGGGTCCATTGCGTGCTCTGCGTCAACAAATGCGCATGTACCACCCTTTTTTTGCGCCTCAGATATAACGTGGAGCGAAAGCGTAGTTTTACCGGATGACTCAGCTCCATATATCTCGATTATCCTTCCCCTAGGCATTCCACCAACTCCCAAAGCCAAATCCATGGCAATGGATCCCGTTGGCACCACATCCACATCAACCGCATGTATCTCGCGCATTGTCATAATCGCCCCCTCCCCAAACCTCTCCTTTATTTCATTGACCACATTATCAACCTCTTTCTTCTCTTCCTTTTTTATTTCTTTAATTTCTTTTTTGTCTATTTTTTCTTTTGCCATAAAATTTTATTTATTTTTTAATTTACCTATTAATTCGCCTAAACCATAAATAACACCTACTATAAATAACAAATAAGAAATCAAAACTGCTCCGATAATCAAGGCTGATGGTGTGGCCTCACGAAAAATAGATTGCGTCAGAAAAGAGAAAGCCAAGATGGCCCCACCAACGAAAGATATATTTGCTCCGAGCGAACTGAATAAAGCCAACACGCCCATTATATAGAGTGGAACACATACGAATAAAATCCCTAAATCTTGTCCAACCCCATATTTATTATCCGGGCTCGGCGGGATACTTATTATATAAATAGTTAACGCTAGACCTAAAATAATTAAAATAATTCCTATAATTGTTTTAATTTTCATGAATTTTTATTTTTAATTGCAAAAAAATATTTTATCCGCCACAGAAAAATCGCGAACTTTTATGTCCGGAACTTTTAACGGCTCGACTCTCTTTTCTATCACTATTTTGATAATTTTTTCTTTTGTTTTAACTTTTCTTTTTGCCATAATTTATTAAACTTTTTTCCAGTCATCGGATTCGGGCTGTTCTTCCCGCTCCGAAGGAGCGAGGCTCGCCTCGTCTTGCGAGGCGGCGGCTTCTTCGGATTCGTCTTTTCCTCCACCTGGGACGAGCTCTACGTCGGCAACGGTTTTACGGCCTTCCGAGTCGCCATAGACTTCTCTTGGTTTTGCGCCGTCGGCCGGGCCAACAATTCCCTTATCTTCTAGCATATCAATTAACCTGGCTGCTCTAGAATATCCAATTCTAAGCCTTCTCTGCAAATATGAAGCAGACGCTTTTTTACTCTCAATAACAATTTTTTTAACTTCTTCAAATAATGGGTCTTCATCTGCTCCGCCAAAAAATTCTCCAGCTCCGCCTTCTTCTTTTTCTTCATCTTTTTGTTGCAAACTTTCTTCTAGACTCTGCGTAAGTACAGATTGCGGATCTTGAAATTTCTTTCCTTGTTCAACAATAAAGTCAGCAACTTTTTGAACTTCTTTTTCAGATATATATGGCCCTTGAATTCTGGTAATTTTTGAAGACTTTGAAGACAAGAAAAGCATGTCTCCCAATCCAATTAATTTTTCAGCTCCCGAAGTATCTATAACTGTTCTAGAATCTATTTGTGAAGAAACTTGGAAAGTAATTCTGGTTGGTACGTTGGCTTTAATCAAACCTGTAATAACTTCTACAGATGGCCTCTGAGTTGCCAACACAAGGTGAATTCCCGTTGCCCTAGCCATTTGAGCTAGTCTCACAACTCCTGCTTCAATTTCTCTACCTTTTGCGGCCATTAAGTCAGCTAATTCGTCAACCACAAACACAATATATGGCATTTGCAAACCTGAAGCAATTACAGATTTGTTTGAATTATATGAACCAATATTTCTTGCTGGCACTTCTGAAAACACTTCAAAGCGCCTTTCCATTTCGTGAGCTAACCATTTTAAAGCGTTAATTGTTTTTGTAGCGTCATAAATAACTGGGCACAACAAATGCGGAATATCGTTATAGTGCTGAAATTCAACTCTTTTTGGGTCTACCATTATCAGCCTTAATTGGTCGGGAGTATATTTGTAAAGCAAGCTCAAAATCAAGCTATTTAAGAAAATAGTTTTTCCAGTACCTGTAGCTCCAGCCACCAACAAGTGAGGGCCATCGGTAATATCTGTATAAACTGGTGCTCCCGAAACATTTCTTCCCAAAGCCAACATTAAAGGATTTGTAGAACTTTGAAAAGATGTCTGCGAAAGCAAATTTCTCAAAGTGACAACCGATCTTACCTTGTTTGGGACCTCAATTCCCACTAAAGATTTTCCTGGGATTGGAGCTTCAATTCTAATTGGGTGGGCAGCCAAAGCCAAAGCTAAATTATTAGACAATGTTGTAATTTTAGAAAGTTTAACTCCTTCTGCTGGTTTAAAAGCATACTGAGTAACTGTTGGCCCAACATTAACTTCTGCCATTTCAACTGGAATTCCAAAATTCTCAAGAGTGTTCTTGATTATCATGGAGTTTTCCTTGATATTTCCGGAAGTTGGTACAGCCTCATTTTTATTCAACAAATCTAGCGGAGGCAAAACATAATTATTCTTGTTTAAAACTGGTTTTTTTATTTCAGCTTTTTCAGCGCCATCTTCATCTTTCTTAAACAAAGTAAGTTTTGAAACAACAGCGGGCTGTTTGGCTTTTTCCTTTTCTTTTTCATGTTCTAATCCCTTGATCTTCACGTCGTCATTATCCTGACGATTTACTGCAAAAGTAGGTTTGGCTTCTTTCTCTTCCTTTTCTTTCCTTTGCAAATCTTGCCAAATAAATTGCAGAAAAATAAACAAACCAATTAAAATAATAGCACCAAATATAATATTGGCAACTAAAATTCCGAATAAACCTATAAACAATTTTGCCAGCCAGTAACCAATAAATCCCCCAGTATTTTGGATCATATCCTTTGTTGATAAAATTCCAGCTGATCCTATAAGAGAAACAGCCACAGCTATAGCCATTGCTAAATTTTTCCCTTTTTTCTTTGTTCGCAAAAAAATTAATCCGGCAACAAACAAAAACAATGGGACCAAATAGAAAGCCTTGCCTATTAGAAAATTACAAACCTTATAAAAAATTTCTCCAGC
>CAIKWD010000028.1 GCA_903831095.1 Candidatus Staskawiczbacteria bacterium | reverse complement strand
AATATTCAGAGACCAGCGAGATTGCGATAATTATTCAGACAAGAAAAAGTAAGCAAAAAGCCGGGAGATGTCCTGGCTTTTTAGTTGTTTAATTAGTAGGGGAGGGTGCTTAGGAAGGCGTCGACGTTGGGTTTTGACTCTGGAGACAATTTTAAAACAATCATGGCTTCTTCTCGTGCTTTACTGTACATGGCCAATTCCTTATAGCAAGCGGCTAATGAAGAATGGTATTGGAAATTATTTGGGTTTAAAGCAATTAATTGCTCGTAAATTATTACTAAATTTTTAAAATCATTAGTAAATGCATATGCATTTTTCAATTCACTTAGACTGACTTCTGCATTTATATTGTATGCCTTGTTAAAAGCTGTTTGGATGTTTTCTTTTGCGATATTCATGTCTCTCAAATATATTTCTGAAATTCCCAAGTAAAAGTAACAGTCTCCAAGAGCTGGGTTCAAGGTGATACATTTTTCTGCATAATTTTTAGCGCTATCATAGTTGCCGGCAATTATTTCCATTTTTACTTGGCCGATTAAAATTTCCTGATGTTTTGGAGCTAACTGTAAGGCTTTGTTAAAATAGTTGTTTGCTTTTTCTAAATGTTCTTTTTTTGTGGCAACATTTTTTTCTTGCCCGGCTAAAAGATTTTCAAAGTTTCCCATAAATATCCAGTATCTGGTGTACAAGGGCTGGGTTTTTGCTCCTTCAGACAAAACATTTAGATTTTTAACAACATCAGATAAAGTTTGATTTGAAAAAGAATCTGTACAGGTTTTTTTAAAATCAATATATTCCATTCTCACGTAAGAATCCAAAAAGCTGTGCTTTAACAAAGTTTTGTCCATTAATGCAAATGCTTTGTCACACGATTTTTGATTGGTTAAATTTTCAGCTTTGTTTATTTCTGCATTTATTTGCAAAGGTACAAAATTGTACTGCCATAGGAATATTACTAAAGCTATGAATAGTATGCCGAGTAAAGCAGGCTTCCAAGATACTTTTTTGTATTTTGATGCATCGGGTAGTTTCTCAATTTTGTTGCCGTAAATTAAAAACATAGAATATCCAGCTAATAGGAAAAAAATAAGATAAGTGGAAAAAGAATCAAATCCAAAAAAGAGGGCGACAAAGTATCCAATTAATGTTGCTTGTATTCCATGAGAAATTGTTGTGTTTTCTGCGTGTTGCCCAAGATTTTTCTTTAATTTACCAAGTTGCCAAAACAAAACAATAAATAAGGCCAAATAAGCCAATATTCCCAAAATTCCAGCATCGCTTCCGGTTTGAATTATTACATTGTGAGCTCTATCCCACCATCCAATGTCTCGATTTAGATAAGGTATAGATGGGTCATAATATTTATCAAAACCAACAGAAAAATTTTCTGGCCCATAACCAAATATTGGTTTTGCTTCTACCATTTTTAATTCTATAGGCCAAGAAGCAAACCGTGGGTCATTTACTATATTTTCAAATGATAATCTTGAAATAGTAGATTTAAACAGTTTGTTTTGCTGTAAAAAGTCTGGAAGTTGGCTTGCAGTATTTATATAGAAAACAAAAATAGCAGTCAAAACAACTATGCTTGCAGTAGCAACTTTTATAATTTTTATTTTTTTGGGATATGCCCAGAAAAAGTAAATAACTCCAATTGCCATGCCCAAGTAAACTGCTCGGCTTCCGGTAATTAAAATTGTAATAATAAAAATTGCCAAGGCAGAAAAACAAAATATTTTCTCCCAAAGTTTTTGCCATTTTATTCCAAAAGAAAGAGTAATAAATGATAAAAGTAAAAAATAAAGCGCCAATATATCTGGGTTTCCCATGGTTGAAGAAGGCCTGTCTAAAACAAGTGGGACTATTTTATGAAACAAAGCATTAAATGGGATATTGAATAACTTATTTAAAAAAGAATTATATTGGGTTATTGCTATAAAAGAAACCAAGACTCCTATGGAAATTGAAAAAAACCAAACTTTTTTCCAAGCTTCTTTATTAAGCAGCATAAAAGCCAAAACAGCAAAAATAATACAAAATGCGAAGGTTACAAATCCACCTCCGCGGTAGGGTGAACCCCATAAGCTGAATAGTAAATCTACCGAAAAAATAGTTGCCAATAAGAAAACTGTAAAAACAGCTGACAATGAAAAAAATACGGGATTTTTTTTGATGCTTAATACGCTAATGTCTTTTTTCTTAAAAAAAACTTGGAAAATAAACAAAAAAAGTAGTACTGATACTATGCTTCTAAAAATAATTGTCTTGCCCCAGTCAGCTGGAAAAAAGTATGGGGGCCAGACTATAATTTGCAGAGTTATAGTGATAAAAATGCCAACCATATAAATCCAGTGAAATTTATCAATATTTTCGTTGATTTTAGTCATAATTTATGATACAAATAATGTGGATAAAAAGCAATAAATAATTATTTATTAAAATGAAAAAAACAAATAATATGCAAGTAGGAATATTAGGTTATGGAGAAATTGGCAGTTCTTTTGCCAAGTTTTATGGTTCGGCAGGCTCACCACAAGCAAAAATAAAGGACATTAAAAGGGATGACGGTTTGCAGGGAGTTGAAATTCTACATGTATGCATACCGTATAATGACAAATTTTTGAGAATAGTTGAGAAAGAAATAAAAGAAATAAATCCAAAACTTACAATTATACATTCTACAGTAGCTCCTGGTATAACAAAAAAATTGTCTGATATATTTGATGGTATGGTTGTTCACAGCCCAATGCGCGGGACTCATCCAAATCTTTTTAAGGGGATGCAAACTTTTGTAAAATACATTGGAGCTGACGACAAAAAAGCAGGACTTTTAGCACAAAAGCATATAAACAGTTTGGGAATTAAAACAAAACTGTTTTTTCCTTCAACAACAACTGAATTGGGAAAAATATTAGACACAACTTATTACGGAGTTTGTATTGCCTGGCACAAGGAGATGAAAAAAATATGCGAAAAGTTTGGAGTTGATTTTGAAAGCGTAGCTACCGATTTTAATAAAACCTACAACGAGGGTTATACAAAGCTAGGCAAAAAAAATGTGATTAGGCCTGTTTTGTTTGTTGACGACAAACCAATTGGAGGACATTGCGTTGTGCCAAATGCCAAGATAATTAAAAAATATTGTAAAAGCAAAGCTCTCGACTTAATTTTAGATTACGATTCTTAAAATGAAAGACAAGTTATTAAACTTAATAGTTTGTCCAATATGCAAAAATAGTCTTAATTTGAAGAGTTTTCATGAAGAAAATGGTGAAGTAGAAGATGGATTACTATTTTGTGGTTGTGGGCAATTTTTCCCTGTTGTAAATTATATACCACGTATTTTAACTGGTGATTTACGACCTATGCTTTATAATCAATTCCCTGATTTTTTCTTAAAATATAAAGACACGCTGCCAAAAGAAAAAATAAATCAATTGATTACTACAGAAGCACAAAAAAAAGAGGAAACCTCAAGAAGCTTTGCTTATGAATGGGAGAAGTTTTCCGGAATGCTAAAAGAATGGAAAGACAATTTTAATTTTTATTTTGAGCCAATTATAAATAAGGACTTGTTTTTAAAGAATAAAACAGTTTTAGAAGTTGGGTGTGGCAAAGGAAGACACACTTTTTATATTTCTGAAGTTGCAAAAGAAGTTGTTGCAATTGATTTCGGTAAGTCAGTTGATGTGGCTTTTATAAATAATAAAGATAAGAATAATATTTACTTTATGCAGGCAGATATTTATAACCTGCCATTTAAAGAAAATTATTTTGACTTTGTTTTTAGTATAGGAGTATTACATCACTTGCCAACTCCAGAACAAGGGTTTAGGAAGCTAGTAGGTTTAGTAAAGAATGGCGGGGGAATGTTAATTTATGTTTACCATAGCTTCTCGAAAAAGACATTTAACTACTATTTACTAGGTTTTGTGAACTTTTTTCGGAATTTTACCACAAGAATTTCTCATGATTTTCTTTATGTTTTGTGTTACCCAATAGCATTTTTATCCTATTTATTACTAATTTTACCTTATAAAATATTTTTTTATAAGATAGTTAAAAAAGGATGGCCATTAGGTTTGTATTCAAATTACCCTTTCCAGGTTATTTTGAATGATACATTTGATCGTTTTTCTGCTCCTATTGAAAATAGATATTCCAAAGAGCAAATTATAAAATGGTATCAAAACGCTAGTCTTAAAAATATTAATATTTTAGGCGGGGGTGGTTGGCGTATATTCGGAGAAAAGTAAATTAATAAAAATATGGATGTTATCATAGTTTGTCATACAGAATTTGGATTTGTTAGTAATGGTGAAGTTATATATGATAAAGCTGTAAAATCTGGCGTTGAAGAAGGGGTTAAAAATTTAATTAGTTTGGCTGATAAATATAATGCAAAAATAACATTTGCTGTATGCCCTGAGGTTGTAGACTATTTTCCAAAGAATATAAAACATGAGATTGGATTACATATACATCCTGGTTATGCGAGATATAATTATAAAAATTTCTCCTGGATAGCTGGAGATTTATATTTAAAAGAAAATTGTAAACAATCCATCAATTCCTCTGTTTTAAAGGATTACTCGTATGAAGAACAATTAGACATGGTAACTAAGGGTAGGAATTATATTATCCAAAAACTTGGCATGGACCCAAAAGTTTTTGTAGCTGGGAGGTGGTCTTTAAATAATAATACTATCAAAGTACTTATAGAAAATAAAATTGCTTACGACTGTTCTGCTGTCGCTCATGTTAGGTCAGATCATTATGATTGGTCTAAATTGCCTAGAATTTCAATGCCATACCATCCCGACGCTAGTGATTATCAGGAAAAGGGTAATTTAGGAATGTTAATTGTTCCAGTTTCTCAAGCACTGCTGAATGGTATTGTAAGCCCAGAAAGTACAATAAAATATGGCCTTTCATGGATTAAAGCTTGTTTTTTAGAATATTATAAACAAAAGTCTCCGTTATTTCATATATGTCTTCATTCTCCTTCAATGACAGATGCACATTTACTCTCTGCAATGGAAAAATTTTTATCATTTATCTCAAAGAAAGAGAATATAAATTTTAAATTTGTTTCAGAAATAAAGGAATATCCGGAAAAGACTATCAGAGGTAATATCCTGCCGTATTTTTTTGCTGGAAATTATAATATTTTAAAAAGTGGCATTAAAAAGGTTTTTAAAATTAGAAATGAACAATACCATCGGCAAAATAACATATAAGCTTTATGAGATGATTTTTCGCGAGAAGCCATCTGATAATGCCAAAATATTCATAGATAACCTTTGGTATGTGACGGGTGGTTTTGGTGTAGCGGCTATTTTTTCGTTTATTTTTCAAATATTAGCTGGAAGAATTTTAGGTCCTGAGGAATACGGTAAATATATGCTAGTCCAATCTATTGCGATGTTTCTTTTTATTCCAATGAACCTAGGAATTAGTACTGCCTTAATAAAATATAATTCAGAGTCTGATGATGTAATCAAACAAAAGAAAATTATTTCTGTTGCATATATCATAACTTTATTTTTTTCTATAATATTCTTGTTGTTTTTTTTCTTCTTTTCTAAACTTTTTTCTCAATTTTTTTATGTTTCTTTGCATGTTTTTAACCTATCAATCATATTTGCTCTTTTTTTAAATTTATATATTTTGTCTACATCCGCCTTGAGGAGTTTACATAAAATGAAGCAGTTGTCGATAGTTCAGGCAGTTTATGGCTTATTTTTGATATTATTTTCATTATTTTTTTTATATTCATTATCTTTTGAAAAGGTGGTTTTTATTGCGCTTGCATCATATTTGTTTGTGTTTCTAATAATTACCTCTTTGATATATAAATATTTAATATTTAATCTTGATAAATTTTGGACTGGAAAACTTATTAGATATGGTTGTTATGCGATCATTGCAGCTGTAGCTAGCGCTTTT
>CAIKWD010000027.1 GCA_903831095.1 Candidatus Staskawiczbacteria bacterium | reverse complement strand
AGTGAGTATTTAATTGAGCCTTCAGCTAGCACTAAAATCATTGTCAGATTTGTTGAACCATCCAGCCGCAATGAAAATTCATTAATGAGGATTAGGGCTGGAAATAGTATTTATGAGCGTATAGCTAATGAATCAGAAAATGACTTTGTTGAAAGGGTTCTTGATTTGACTAATGAAATTTTACTTATTCAGGCGACTGTTTGAGGGCATCCAAAATTTGTGTATGAGGCTTATGCTTATTGAGTTTTATTTTTTGCATTATTAACCCAAATTTCTAATTGTTTAGTTGCGTTTAAATCATCCTCCTTTTCTTCATCATTTTTATATTTATCTTCTTGTATTCGGTTGTCTACGGTCTCTTTTAAGTGCAGCAAAAATTCATAGCTTTGCTTATTTTTTTCAGTCAGCTGTAATAGGTTTTGTTGGCTATTTTCTGCTGGCGCAATTGGTAGAGTGGCATTTGCATCTGGTGCTTCAGGCGCACTCTCGTAACTTTTTTGTAATTTAGCTTCTTTTTCTTGGCTTGCTTTTTTATCAATATAGTCAATAACAAAAATAAAAAATATTATGAATATTGATAAGCCTAGCAACCATTTAATTGCTGTTTTAACATTCTCTTGCCCCCATAACCAGACGCTTAAACTAATTACAAATACAATACCCAATAAGAAAATCATTTAATTACCTATAGCCACTTTTATGGGCTTTGAATAAAAATCACAATAACGATTAATTAGAATTCTTTCTTCGCACCAGAGCAATATTTTGAATAGATGAGAGCCCAACCTTTACTGATTCTCTTTGGGTCCAGACCTTCAGTCTTAAATATCTCTCGTCCATCCGCAAATACAGTTATTTGCTTTGTAACTCTTGGGGCTGAACCCGCAACTGAAGGGTAAGTTAGCTGCATAGTGTTGTATTGAACTGAACTCTTATCAAAGTAATTAAGATTTAATTCTCTTGTATTCTCATCCACATCAAAAAGTGAGCTTTTATCCTCAGGCAATGTCTTTAAATATTTGTACGCAGCTTTTCTGTAGATACAATTTTTTGCATCATATGCATACCAAAATGAACCTGTATTGTTGTCATCTGCTAATCCATCGGTGTAGTTCAAAACCTTTGCCACAGTATCAACAATGACGGCTTTTCTGAAGTCTTCTATTGTTCTTACGTATGATTTAATATATTTGCTATCGCCTTCACCAATAACTATTTTTTTGTAGTTATGAGCAGAGTCGTTTTCATCTGCATAAACAAACAGAGGAGTAATGACAACAAGCCAAAATAAAAAAAATTTCCTTATGCTCATTATTGACCCCTTTGTAAGTTCCAGCCCTTACCTCTCAAGCATTGATTTTGAACGATTGCGATTTGCATTAACGTAGCGTTAGGGATTGAAAAAGCTTGTGCTGAGCATTGCCCCTTGTCCATTTCAAAGTCTTCGCCAGAGGCTCCACGCTTTACCCAGTAGTTCTGTTGCTGGGCACAGCCCGATAGTAACAAGGCAATCAAAATTAAAGGCTTTAACTGATTCATGGGCATCTCTCAATTTATTTTTTGTTTTGATATTAAATTCCTACTATTGTAGGACGACTTAATACTACGCTCCATAAAGAATTCCCTCAATAGGGGGAATT
>CAIKWD010000026.1 GCA_903831095.1 Candidatus Staskawiczbacteria bacterium | reverse complement strand
GGGGCACAAAGAAGGAATGGCCTCGCCATAGACTGGGGATATACCATTGGTGTTGCATAGGATGAAATATTTAGGTTTTCAGCCCTATTCTACCAGTTTTTGGCAGTTTAGGGGTGTTACCTATGTATCTCATCTTCTGCAGAGAGCAACACATCTTAAAACCAAAAACCCGATTACTCGGGTTTAGTTTTATGAAACGATAAGCTTTATTTCAATCCCAACCCTTCCATGATCAATGGCATCACTTTGGTCGGGGTGTATTCGGTTTTAACTAGGTATTTTTCTGCATCTAGATTTTTTGTCAGCTCAGTTTCCATTTGCTCTCCGCCATAGTTTGTCAGGATATATACAGGAATATCTTTTGTTGAAGGCGTTTGGCGCATAAACTCCAATATTTTATTTCCGTTAACGTCTGGCAGTAAAAGGTCAAGCATGACCAAATCTGGCTTTTCTGCTTTACCTGCCTCTATATCTTTTATCCTGTCTATGGCAAGCTGGCCAAGTTTCATAAATTCAACGTCAATGCCCTTCATCGCACCGATCATAATTGCGTAAAGATCGAGCAATTGTTGGTCATCTTCAACCCATAAAAGACGCTTTTTCTTGATTTTTGTTTTTTCCATGTTTATTTTAATATTATTTATTTATATTAACATTATTTATGGGAAGCTCTATGTAGAATGTGCTTCCCTTGCCCTCACCTTCTGATTCTACCCAAATTTTGCCGTGATGTCCATCAATAATCTTGCCCGAAAGGAAAAGCCCGAGCCCCTTACCTACAGCAAATATTTTTTGAGCTTCTTCACTTCTGTGAAAGGTTTGATTAAATAGGTTTGGTATTTGATCTTTTGTCATCCCCATTCCGGTGTCTTTTATCACGATTAACAACTTATCATTTTGTGTTTTTAAGGTTACAACTATGCCTCCTTGCTTGGTATACTTTACGCAGTCGTCTATAACATTTGTAAGAGCTAATTTCATTTTTGTACGGTCGCAAGGAATTTTTGGAATAACACCTTGTTTTTCAAATTTAAGATATAGTCCTTTATTTTCTGCCTCAACAATTAAATCTTTTAAAGTTTCATCCATTAAGGCTGGCATGTCTGTATCGGGCTCCAAATGTATCATCTGTTTTCCGAGCTGGTAGCTGGAAACGTCCAACAATTCGTTTACCACGTTTATTTCCTTTTGCGTGGATTCAATTAGTTCTGAAATCACTTTCTGCATTTTTGCTGGTATTTTACCAAACTGGCCTTGATTTAAAAGATCCAAAAACCCCCTGTTCACAGATAACGGGGTGCGGAGATGATGCTGGGTTACCAGCATAAACTCGGTTTTATTTTGGTCTAACTTTTTCAATTCTTCATGCGCTTGCTTTTCCACATCGTATGCCTGTTGTATGTCTTTCGTCTGCTCGTCTACTTTTTGTTTAAGAGTTTTATTAAAATCTTGAACTTCTTTATACAAACGGGCGTTGTCAACTGCTATGGCTGCCTGTTTTGACAGTGTCGTTAGAAGATCTAAATCTTCTTTCGTATATGCATCATTAGAAATCTTACTTCCCAAAACAATCATTCCAATTAGCTTATTTGAAATTATCATTGGCAAACACAATGACGCCTCAATGTGTTTCATATTTTCTGCCAGCTGATCAAACCCCTGTCTTTCTTCGGCATTGTTTGAGTCTCTTGAAAGTAACTGCATCTCGTCTCTGACTAATACTCTTTGTGTTTTCTCTAGGTGGCGTGTTAAAAAATTATCTTGCACCAAACTAATACCATTGTTTTCGTTAAAACCAATAACTTTTGCTATTTTGTATTTAACTGCATTGTCATTTTGATCAATTAATAAAATACCTGCCCGGTCTAACTGCATCGCCTGTTTGATGCTATCTACAATAGAATCTACAATTTTACTTAAATCAATGGAATTTGTTAACTCATCTGATAATCTAGCAATTGTTTCTTGGTTGCTATACAAACTAAAAAACAAATATTTGTTAGCGATTTTTTGTATGAATTTATATAGCCAAATAAAAACTACCGCAAACAAAGGCGCCAATATTAACCCCAAAAGATAAGAAGAGGTTGCAAAAATTCCTCCAAAATATCTTTCATAAAACCACGCTACAGAATAGAATATTAAATAGATAAATACGGCTGAAACGGTATAAATAAAAGTTTTTCTGGCGGCTATCCTAATGTCCATGAAACGATAGCGTATAATTGCATAAAAAGCACACATAATAAAGACAATAGTTCCGTATAATCCAATTCTTGATTGATCAATAGTCAAAAAGTTTGAAAAGAACAAATTGATTACGAGGGCAATTATTGACGAGATGCTGGCACCCAAAAAGATATACAGTATCTGCATTTTTATCAAGCCGTGTGCCTTAAATAAATTTAAAATAAGCATTGCATAACCTGCGATAAAAAGAAACACCAGAACCAGCGCATAAATGGGCCATAAGCGACCATCATCAAATCTTATTGCTCCTGTGTTAAAATTAATATTAGAAATAATTAAATTGGTGAATGCCAAAAGAGACAGCGCAAGGGATACGAGGAAAATTACAACCTTTAAAAATGGCTTTACGATAAAACGTTTTATTTGTGAAAAATTCAAAACAAAAAGAAACCAAAAATAACCAACCAGCATGGCTGAGGCAAAGTCAGTCCTCAAAAAAAGTTTAGCTAAATTTTGACCAATCTTCTCGTTCTCTAAAAAATTACTCAACTGCCATGTAACCATAAACAGAATCAACAGCAAGAAAATTCTGTTAGTCTTGCTTCTGGGATTCTTGAAGAAAGCAACCAACCCTAGAGAGATAGAGAATAAAACGATAATTGATATTATCCAGATGTTAGCATCAAACATATTTTTTCATAAATTATAATAATTATATCATTTATTATGGTTTCAACCAAACCCGCGCAATATTTTGACAGATATTAAATTAAATGATATAGTAATAGTTAGCACCTTAACTCAAACAAGGAGATATTAATATGAAAAAGCCATGGGAAAGCTTCTCGGCTACCAGTGCCTTTTTTGACCCGTTAATCAAACAAATGGTTAACCGATGGGTCCTTCTGCTGCCTGCAATGAATCTGTGTCACTGGTATTTGAGATCTGGCGGATGCACTATGTGCGGGTTCAACTGCCCGAAATCCAGCAAGCAACAGTATGCATGGATCGCCAGATACTTTGGCGCCCGTGCATTACATTTTGTTTACTGGTTGGGATATCTTGGCGTCAAAGACCAAAACCCGCAGAATCTGACCATCTATAATGGTGGCAGCTTCTTAAACAGCGGACACGAGGTCTTTGGATCAAAGCCAGAGATTCCTCTCTCGCTACAGATTGCTATCTGCCGACATATCGGTAGGCACCCTACGATTCAGAAACTTTTTGTAGAAAGTCGCCCGGAGTTTATCACTTCAAGTAATATCGCCCTGTTAGGCGATTTGCTTAAAGGAAAAACTCTTCAAGTAGGGATCGGGCTAGAATCAAGAGACGACAGAGTACGCAACAAAATCCTAAGGAAAGGAATTGATATTGGCAACTTTCGGCGGGCCATAGCCACGCTTAAGGGGCATGGCGCCAAGTCTCTTGCCTATGTTTTCCTAAAGCCGATGGGGCTTGGCGAATCTGAGGCGATCGTGGATGCTGTACGCACAATTCAATTCTGTTTTGAAACGGGAGTAGATGAAGTGTCGCTTTCCTGCGCCTTTATCCAAAACGGGACAGAGATGTGTCGCCAGTATCGAAATGGTAGCTACAAACTGCCACAGCTCTGGTCGATTATCGAGGTTATCAAGCAAACTGCTCATTTGGGGCCGGTAAGAATCGGAACTTTTGAAGACGACCCTAAACCCATCGATATACCTCACAACTGCCCAGCATGTACAGAGTCAGTCAATCGGGCAATTGACCGATATCGTGACAGCTTTGATATCTCTCTTTTCAGCCAACTTTCCTGCCCTTGCAGGGAATTAGGATGAGAGAAATCCATACCCAGCGGAACAGCGAGTTCTCTGGGTTTTTTTTGTAATAAAAAAAGGGGTAAGCAACAAGCTAAACCCCTAACGCCTTGAGCAGACTGAATCCAAACTTCTTCACCAGCCAGGCGATAAATGAACGAAAGGGCCAGTGATAGAAAATGTTTGGGGTGTAGACTAACACACCATAGTCCAAGCTATTCGGATCTTTCTCGTAATTTGACAGGATCCTTACAGCTTTGAAACCGGCGCCGTGGTAGTATGCCAATTCAGGATCATACGGAACGCCCCGTTTTGTTTTCGTCCTGAAAACATAGTCCTCAACCGTTATATCCGGATGTTTCTTTTGGTACTCGGCGAACCTTGGGATTGGAGAACCGAAATAGCATCCCTTGCGATGGTGTTTGAGCCCGAAAGCCCATCCGTAGATTTGGAGCTCCATCCCTACTGCATACCCCTTGTCTACGGTTAAGGTTACCCCATACATATATTTCCCATCAGGGTTGTGGGTGCGAATCGTTCCGTCTCCGGTGATATCCATCCATGAATTTGGAAGCTCTGACGGCTCATGCCCCAAAAACATTAGACAGAGGTACCCGACGATTTTCCCAGACGCCTTGTCTACGGCAATGAAATTGCCTTCAGGGAAATTCTCCAGCCTTCCCATTACCATTTTCCTTGATGCTGGGATCTCTATCCAAACCCTTTTTTCCAGCTCCAAGATGCCATCGAGATCGGCTTTGTCAGCCGTTCTAATTTCTATGGTCTTTTTCATTTCTATGCCCTCTTTCTGTGTAAATTGTCAAAAATGAGAAACCCATATTCTCATCGAACTGACTTATATTCTACAACTATTACTAAAATAAGTCAAATAAATGAGGGCGCTCTTACCTACACACATTTTTGATGATTATTTTTACTGTCCGCTTGCAAAGCGGTTGAATACGGCCAAATCTTATACTTCCCCAGTATTTTCTTTGGATCTTTCGCCTCATACCAAGGAATTGTAGTTATAGCATTTTTATCTCCCTCAACAGGAAATGAAACATCCTTTAATATATCTTTCACTGGTAATACACCAGCATTATCTTTGATAAGAAATACCTCGAATCCATTCTTTGGTATAATGCGCACCTTGAGGATATCTTGCCTGATGAGTTTTTTAATCGTAGACGCTTTGATTTTAAAATATAAATCAAACTCCCAATTTATATACCAATCTTTATGTTTGCGACAAATGCTTCCCGGAATTATATTTCTGCCTACTGCATCCTGACATGCAAGACATTTCTTTCCCCATTTGTCATACCAGAGTTCCTCATCTTTAATATGCATATCGCAGATACAACAGTTGTAACTTTTACCATCCATGATAGCAAAACCATTAGGATAATCTTTTAGTTTCTCTTCTAGCTTTCTTTCTTCCAATACCGCATCAAATATAATTTTATAAACTGCTGATACTCTTCGTTCCTGCTCCTCTTTCTCTTCCGGAGTCTTTGGCTCATCATAATGGTATGTAACTCTCATATTTTCTTTTCAAACTATTATAATTTTTATTATTTTATCTGCCCATCTGGTTCAAGAAGCACCTCAAAATAGTTACACAGATCCTCCCCGAATTGTTTTGCCTCTTGAAGCGTGACATCCGGCCAATTATATTTCCTCTTAATAAGACTCTGCCACTTTAAAATTAGTTCTTGTGATTTTATTTCTACCATTGATTATTTTTTATTTAGTAAAAACAATAGAATTAACAATAGTACTCATCTCATCCTGTAGGCCTTGGCTAGGATTCTCGCCCGGCAAAGTAGCAATACTTATTTGGTATTTATTGTCAGGAGTATCAACTGTAACCCAATTCCTTCCATTCATTGAAATTGCTTCTTGCCCATCTATATCCAGCTTAGAATACCCTTTCGCCATATCAGCACCGGAATATGGGCCCCTTAGCCATTCTAATGGCGTTTGTGGTGGCTCATTTAGGCTTGCGCTAATAACTATCGCAGTTAAGTCCTGGTCCTCATTATCTTGGTAAGAGTTAGGAATTATTAATAAGCGATAATTATCGTCAGGACCGTCAGAACCGTTTTGAACATACATGTCATTTGGATAATAAAAAGAAAAACCAAGCTCACTGGTATATAAAGTATCTTCTAATGTTTTAATTAGTACAGTTTGTATCTTATTATCTATTAGTTCATATGGTTTAAGATCTGCTACCTTACCAGACATTTTTAACCTCTGTAATGCGACGGTGCAGTTATTATCCGACCAAAGCTTAGTTCTTGCCTCTGCCCAACCAGAAACTGTCGGTACAGAAGCCGTAGGCTCAGAATGTATTGTTAAGTAATTCTTTGTCCAATCGAGCATTGCTTTCTCATATTCTGCTGTTCCGGCATCATTTTCGGCATAATCTTCTGGACATTTTTGATGAATACTGATTTGTTTTGATGTTGAACTTTTATAAACAAAAAAACCAGCAGTAACGCATAAAATAACCACTACACAAACTATACCGATATAAAAGGTTTTCTTATTCATAATTATTAGTTCCACTTTAACCATGCATCGCTCCAATACACATTGGGCACTGTCTGTTCAGAAATTTGTTTGAAAGTGGACGCTGAATATTTTGTGATATGCGTTTTCTCGTACCCTAGAACTCCATTCGATGGATCTGTAGTTGTAGCCTCACCAACCCAAATTATATCACCATCAAGAGATGCAAATCCATTCCTACCCTCAAATGTCTTTATTACCCGCAACGATCCATCTGATTCTGTTTTAAACAGCGTAAGTACTTGCGTAAATCCGTCTGCGTTTGCAATGTTGTATGTCAACCAAAACGCTAAAGGATACTTGTCTGATTTATATCTATTATCAGGTATTATATACCACGCAAAGAGTATATTTGCGAATTGTTGGTCTGGGGATATATCTATTATCCACTTTTTGTCTGCATCGAACAATGTAAGCAATATTGGTTTCGTGGCATCAGAAACAAGCAGTCTCGCTGTCTCGTTTTCCATCACATACCAGTCTTGTGTCGTGAGCGTACTTATTAGCATTACTTTTATATAGTCTGGCGAACCGCTAGTAAGTGTAAGACTTTTCACCTGTCCCTCTGGCACTTTATCGCTTACCTCTTGATCAGTAAATTCGTATATTTTGTTAGCTCCAAATACAAACCAGTCAACAAAACTGGGAGAATAATCTGGAGGTAGCGTAGATGTCGGATAAACAGTCAAATCCACTTTAGGTGCTACAGCCGCAGTATTTTGCTGTGTGGAAACAGTATTTGACGATGCACTAAAGCTAATCCCATGCCAACGCCATCCAATGTAAACCAAAACCAGCTCTAGAGAAAAAATTACCGCTATTATTGCCGCTATTATTATCACTATTAAAGTATAAAGAATTTTCTTTTTCATTTTTTTATTCTGGTTAACACTTTCAAATATTTTATAATATATTTATTAATATGGGTAAAATGCTGTTAATATTTTTTTCTTGTCGAAATCCTCCTCATACAGTAAATATAAATGTGACTTCGCTCTAGTACAGGCAACATAGAATAATCGTTGTTCCTCATCTATAATCTTATCTAGTTTATCACCGAATATTTCAAATAATAGAGAGTCAGGGTGTATTAAGGGGAAACAACGATTTGTTGCCTCTATCACAATTACCACATTCGCTTCAAGCCCTTTTGATTGATGCACTGTTTTAGATTCTATTTGTCGGTATTTCTCTCCATTTTTATCAATCTGCTCATTGAAAAAAACTTTAATTTTATTCTTATCTTCGGGATATTTTTTTGTAAGAAATATTTCTATTTTTTTAGTAAAATCATCTAATCCAATCTGCCTAACTTTTGATTTTCTACTTAGAAAAAGTATTTTAAATGTATTGCTTTCTTTTAATTTTTCAAAATATTTATCAACAATATTCACTGCTCGATCTAAATATCTAAGTAAAACAACATCAGCATCTGTGTCGAACTCAGCCCTTGCCTTGTTAATATCAAACCATTCTTGATCTTGATTAATATTCAAACATTTAATAATGCCACCTTCTCGGTTATCAGGGTCTACATCGGATTCAATACCTCGCCCCTCCATTATTCTATTTCCAAAATTTACTATATCACGATTACTTCGTCTATTAATTGTTAAATCTTTTATTGCCGATTTAATCGGAAACTCTTCTTTAAATTTGTTGAATAGTTCAACGTCAGATCCGGCAAAGGAATTTATAGCCTGCCAATTATCCCCAACACAAAATAATTTTACTTTCGAATTATATTTCTGGATTACTTTTATTAGGGCAAGAAAAAGTGGGGAAAAGTCTTGGAACTCATCGATTAACAACCATTCAATCTCATTAATACTTACGCCAGACCTAAGTTTGCATTCCCCTTTCGTCGTATCTATTTTTTTCTCCGCATTAGACAGAAAGTCATAAAAATCTATCTTCTTTTTTTCCTCTCCCCCTTTATCAACTTCGTATTGCTTATATATTATATTTGCTAAATTTAAAAAAACATTTACTTTACTATATTTAGGATACTTCGCTTCAAATATTTTAAGCTTCATCTTTTCAGGAGAAAGCTCATTTTGTTTAGCTTTTTGGATATAACTTACTATTTTTTTAGAAAACTCACTCCTCAGATTATGAGACATTTCTTTAATAATTGTGTCTATATCTAATCTGTTATTATGAACCCCATAGTCATGTAATTTTTCAGAAAGTATTTCTTCGAATGCTTCTCGCCCATCCCTCAATTGAGTTATGTTAGTTTCTAATAAACGATAAGTCGTACTATTTTTATTATACGCCTTCCAATAAGCTCTTTTTTCTTTCATTTCATTTTTATACTCGTGCCAGGTTTTTAGCCATTCTTGTGGAACTCTCTTTTTATTGTCCAACTCATCTATGCCCCAGTGTTCAATAATGACATTATTTTCGTATAGTTGAAAATCGGGATAGTATGTGTGCTCTCCCATTCGAAAATTAGGCTCATATTTATATTTTATATCATGTTCAAACAAATAATCGGCGATACACTTCTCCCCAGATGATTTGACGTGCTTTCCATCTAATGTAATATAAGAAAGATTCATTCTTCTGTATAGATAATGTTCTCTTGAGCCAAATTGTATGCCATTACTTTTAAGCCTGTCAGCCTCTTCGTCAATATCAAAACGCCTATCTTCTCTTGCAATTGCATACACAACAGTTTTGAATTGTGCATATTTTAAATTCGTCCAGATTTTTTTAATAAACCCAAAAATGTTGTTTGGGTTACTCTGGATGCCTTCACTTCTTAAATCAGTAAAAGGGTCGTTCCATTTTTTTTCTAATATTTTTTCAACAAAAGCTGTGAGCTTTTGCTCGCCTTGCAGATTATGATCGTCGAATAGGGTCTCTACTCCTTCATTTGGTGGTGATATTTGAAAAGCTAAACTATGAAAAGTTGCTATATTCTCCTTCTCCCGATATTTTATATCAAAGTCTTCTACCAGTTTTTTAATAATATTCTTTGTAGCTACTGTATTAAAACATAGTGCAACAATTTTGTTTTGATCTATATTTTCACCTTTTATAAGATAAGCTATTTTTGAAGATAAAGTTGTTGTTTTGCCAGAACCAGCTCTCGCTCTTAATAATAAATTCTTACTTGTGTCAGCAATAGCAAGAAATTGTTCGTTTGATAATTCCTTTATCTTTTTAAAAGTTTTTTTAAAAAATGTTTTAACATACCTAGATTTTATTTTCTCATATTCTTCAATTAACTGCTCAGAATGTTTTTCCAATTCTGAAACAAACTGGTCAGCTTTTAAAAAATCATTGTTATCTAATAACAACTGTGCAGGTTCTAAGGTTTCTATAATTTTTTCTTTTTGTTTCTTTGCATTTCTTTCATATTCCTCCAATGCAGATCTTGACGCCTCTATATCCTTTTCAATATATAATTGCCTAAATTCATCTCTTTTCCAATGTTCCCACGATTCATCACCTTGTGAATGTAAAATTAAATCATTTCTTTCTTTATTCCCTAATTTTCTTAACTTCCCAATAAGAATTTGACGACAGTGGAAATTGTCGCTATATCTTGTTTCTTCGCCACATCTTGAACATTTTTGACTCATTTATAATTTTATTTTACCTGTAGTTAACAATCATTTTCTCATAAACCAATCCCATATTTTTTGATACCATGTTATTTTTTTGGTTAGTGCTGGACTAGCTTGCTGGGTGGTTCCGGCCCCAAATATCATGGCAATCTGATTTGGCTCTATTTTTTGATTAGTTATTGGTGGTGTAGAACTTTTTATAGTTTTAGGAACAACATTTTCATTATCTTGGGATAAACTCGTTGGTTCAGTGCCGGGCGCATATATCTTAAATTTATCTATTTGATCTACTGTCATGTTTTCCAATATTGAAGCAACCCGTGAATAATTATTTATGTCGAGTGGAGAATATACAACCGGAGTATTATTTATCCAGGAATTGATTGTATTTACAGACAAAACATAACCAAGATGAGTAATATCGTCAGGGATTGCTCCTGTTGGTATTCCCATAAATATACCATTTGTGGTGTATGCCCCTCCTCCTGAATTACCATGTGCGATAAGTGCATCGGTTTTTAAGTAATTTTCTCTTATGCCATTATAATATCCCTTCGTAACTGTTATAGTGTCCCCTCCAATTCCGGGATAGCCATAAATAATTAATTCGTCAGTGAGTTTTAAATTGTTGTTGTTTCCCTTTGAAATATCTATTGATGGAAGAATCTTATTATTTGGATTTCTTAATTTTAGTAAGACGATATCTTCGTTCGTAGACACCTTATAAATATCTGCAAAATGTCCACTCCCACTATCATCAAAATATGGTATATCTTTGTAAGAGTTAATAAACCCAATATGGCAACCCGACACATCAATTACCCCTTTTTCGTTGGTAATCAAATGTTTATTGGTAAGTATTATTCCTTCAGAATCTATTATTGTACCGGACCCCGCTCTGCCACCAGCTAAAGTGACCCAACACTTAAGTTTTACTGTTGCTTTTATTATCGATCCTTGGTTTGTAACATTTTGAGTATCTGCTGGACTTTGATATATGGGGCTGCTGGAGGGCTGACAGTATTGCGTTGTAACAGGTACTGCGGTCTCTGCAGACGAACAATCATAGGTTTTGTTGCAACTCCTTGTTTGAATTCCTTGCGGTGAACAAGTACCCCACGCACCACAAGTCCACGTGTCGGCAGTACAATTTGATTGCGGGGCCACAAGGTTGATACATTTACCGCTATTGTCATTCCATGCGTAGTTAGCACCATAATAATCCTTACATTGTTGATCTAAGGATTTAGCGGGCTTAATATAGCTACAACTCTGGGTCAAAACCGGATTACCTCCGATACAACTGCTAGGCAATGTTGAGACAACACTTCTCGTTTGAGTTCCGTTAGATGAACAGACTGACCATATGGAGTAACCAAATGAAATACATGTTGGAGTATAAGTACAAGTCTGCGAAGTCGCGGGGGAAACAACACCACCTTGGCAATTTGAGATTTTACTACAAGTTCTTGTTTGGTTATTATTTTGCGAACATGCGGTCCAATCAGCACATGACCAATCGCCTGAAGTACATGCCGGGAAAACACTACACGTCTGCCTATCTATAGGGCCAGGGCCATTTGTATAGTCGATTATGCAGTCCGTAGGAAAAGCAGAAATTTCAGTTCTCTGTTTATACCCAAGATTAGGATCGCAAGGACCCCAATCAGAATATGTCCATGAAGTACAGAAGGGTGGTGTACATATTTGTTGGGTTGAAGGCGACGCAACTCCCCCTTCACAATTTGCTGTTTTACTACAAGTTCTATTTTGAAAATAGTTGCCATCTGCATGGCAAGCACCCCAATCAGTGCATGACCAGTCAGTTGCCACACATACTGGCAATGTCTCAGCCCTTGCGAACAGCGGAAATGCATAACCTAAAATTATAAGAGAAAAAATAACGAGAAATATAAATTGTTTTTTCATAGTTTTGTTTTTATAAACAAAAAACCAGCTTTTTATGGCTAGTGTGTTGAGTCTGTAAACACGGAACACGCCGCCAAGCCGGAGATTGCTCTCCCGTACATCTTTCGATATACGACCTAAGAATAAGAGGCCTGAACGACGTGTTCGGTATTATTCTTAGGAATTTTGTGCCATGACTTTTTAGGGTTTTAGGCAACTCAATCAATATTAAATTGTAATTTATCTTAACTCTAAAATATTCTATAATCAAGAACAGACAAAAGAGACTACTCCTCAAACTCTATTTTTCTTATTTGTTTTTCTTCCTCATTTTGTTGTCGTTCTCTTTTTGCATTTTCCTCAAGGATTTTACTCATTTTCTCGGCAAATGATTTTACTTGCTTATTGTCATCGTTTAAGTACTTCTTTAATATCTCTGCCTTAGATTCATAGGTACGTGCGATTCCATCTTCTCCAGAGACAACACCAGTGGAAAATAACATCCCCTCAATATGGCTTATATTTTTCTTATTCTTGGTTCTTCTAATTACCTCTATGCCTAATTCAATATCACCTCCCTCAAAACGGTCCATTAGCTGTACAGCTTTAGTTAAACTATTCTCATCCCCACGTTCAATCATACTTTTAAGTATAACTGTTAAAGAATTGCCTATTTCTTTAAGAAAATGGCTAATATTCCAATTATATGGTGACCAAGTAAGTGTAACCTTGTCGAGCCATTCTTCAGCTAAAACTTGAAATTGTGGACAAGCAAAAAGATGTTTTTTAAGATCATCGTTGAAATGATAAGGAATTGCCCGATAGTGTTCTAATCCATCAAAACCTTTGCTCTCTTTTTTTTGAACATCTTTCTCAATCCTATCCCATAATACATCAAAAATTATTCTCACATTCTTTTTGCCGAGATTTAATAATAGGCCTTGTGCATTCCAATCTAAATCATCTAATTCTACAAGTGATGATTTTAGAAGATTAATACTATCTGTACCAAATTCACTACAATCAATCATGGACCTCATAGTCCCGAATTCTAGTTCTCTAATAAGAAATTTTTCCCTGCCTTGATTTTTTCGAATCATTTCTAATATAAGAGCTTCAATACGAGCAGGATCACGTTTAAAATTACTTATAAGGGTGTTAATAATTGCGTGTTGTAAAACCAAATTATTTTCTTTCTTATTAGCGAGAAAAGAAAACTTCCCAGTTTGTTTTACAACGTCTTCAAGTAATATTAAATCTTGATCCCGAATTTCTTTTGTTAGATCAACTCCCTCTCTACCAATATTAAGCGAGTATATTATTGAACCTATCAAACTAGTTTCTTCCTTCTTTATTATTTTTTCTGTAATTGCATCCCATAGATCAAGACGATCAGCATCACGAAAACCATCTAAAATATCCCTTGTAAGAATTTTAATTGATTCATTATTATCTATAGCATTATTAAGTATGATTGAGGCTGTCTCTGGTTGTTTAACTGTTAATTTTCTTAAAAACATTTTAAAGGGGCTAAACTTCCACTCATCCACCAAACCAATTTGGTCTGCAATTCTGTTGATAACATTAATCCACTCAGTTAAATTAGATTCGTTAACCTCCCCAATTTTAGTATCAATAGCTTTATTACGTTTTGATTCTGCCTTATCCCAGCCCTCTTCTTCACGAAAAATAACATCATCGCCAGCAAATAAACGAAATACAGAATAAAAAGAATCTGCTAAGATATCTTCTCTCAATTTTTTAGATTCTGGCGTATTTAGTTTTCCATTTTTATGGAACCAGTAGAGTCTTTCTTCTATCTCCTCGGCAACGGAAATACTGCCAACTAGCTTGCCTTCCTTAAAAAGCATACTTCGATAGATATTTGTTAAATATTGAGCATCATCACTAATCATGTTTTCTATATCTTCACCATAGGCCACACTGCTTGGTGTTCTTATGACCTCTTCAAGAACTCTTACTAATCTTATCTTTTTCTTTTCGTCGTTTATGTTCTCATAAAGATTAAATATTAAATCAATGGTGTCGCGACGAATCTTTTTTAAGAAAACAGTCGGCTGAACAACATTAGAGTGTAATGTTATAGTATATTGTGCTTCTGCATTTATCCCAGACGTCGTCCCTTCAACTGATGATCCCAGAAGTTCTTGCGTTATCACTTCTATAAAATCGAAGTTTTCAATTTTTTTTGCTCCCGGCCATGATAAAATATAATCAAGGGATTTTCTTTGTGCTCCATATCCAATTTTTGACTTAGTAAGAATATTAAAATCGTACTTTGCAAACTTCTTCGCAATATCCAGGGCCTTATTTTTTATATCGTTATCTTCAGACAAAGACAGAACAGAGAGCAAATCCAAAACTTCATCTGATTTATAATATCTGATTGATGAGAGCAAGTCGATTGCTTTTAAAACAATGTCTTTGTGCGTCTTGCCATAAAGTGGACTATCCTTAAACTGGTAGATTACTGCTGGCTCCAATGGTTTCTGTTTCAGCACTGTTTCAACAATTACTAATGTTTCATCTGGTTTTTTATAATAAAATTTTTCTATTACTTCTAATCTCTCATAAATTTCGTCATTAGTTTTTGAATTGATAATATCATTAATAAAATCAACGCTTAATATTTCTCCAGCCCGTCTTATTTCCTCATATTTTTTATTAATACAATCAAGCTGGATAGTCGCCGCTTGAATATGTTCTGCCATCAATTTTTCAAAAGTTTTTTCGAGTTCATCCAACCCCAATGTTCTAAGAAGTATTGCATCTCCCTTCGGCTTATAAATAATATCATGCTCAACTTCGGACCAAGCATGAAATAGAATTGTTAATATTTGTATTTCACATTTAAGCCCCTTATATTTTTGATATTCAGCTGGTGTCGATCTCTTATCGTCTAAGTGAAAAATAATATGAGATCCCCTATATCCTTTAGAAATATATTTTTCTTCATGAGAAATAATGCAATTACGGAATTCACTTAAAAATAGATTTAAAAACCGCTTCTTGTCGCTTTCTAAATAAAAGACGACTCTTACTCCTGCCAAGTCTTCAATGTCTTCTAATTTTGCATACTGTTTCCCTTCTTGTTCTTTCCTATCAATCTTTTCAGAAAGATTACACATCTCTTTAGCCCTGTTATAAATATAGAATTTAAAATCTTGCCCATCTAAAAAAGCCTTAAGCAATTTTTCTGTCTCCTTGGCAAACTCTATATATAAGGGCTCTTTCCCTGTGTATTCTTTAAGTAATTTTTCTTTAATATCATCTTCCATAAATTTATTTTATATCTTCTAAAACTTTATCCATAATCCCCACCAACGCCTAATGTTTTTTTATATTGGCGGATATGTTTTTACTCTTGTAGCTATTCTGTTCCAGAACACACCATCTATAGAATTGGATTTATTTCTATCTATTTCAAATAATCCTTTAAATACATACATTAATTCTCCGTAGATATCTTTCTCCCTTGCGAATACAGTTCTTTTTACTCTTTCATCATTCAGGCAGTTTTCAACATGTTCAGCCCTCAATCTATCATCCGTACATTTTTCAATGATAACTTTTCCATCGCCTGAGATTGAATTATCCCATATACTATCCACGGTTATTTTCGGAAACCATAATCTGGTGTCAGATTCATACGGATGAGGAGCCGCAGCCTTTTGATACCCTTTGTAATTATAACCAAAACAATTGCAACCATCTTTAATAGTTCTGAAGGCAACATTATCTGCCAAATCAATAAAACCTTTTTCAATATATGTTTTTAGTGATGCTTGATTCCCCATATCTTATTAAGCTCGCGTACCTTTTGCGTGCGAATGTTTTGCTTTAAGCACAATCGCTGTTACTCGAAGCATGGTACTAGCAAAATCATTTACTTCTTCGTCTGATAATTTATCCACATACTTTCCAAGCGTAATACGGAGTATTCCACGAACCTCATTTATTTCTTTGGCATTTAAAAGAAGGTCGTCCTTATAAATATCCGCTTTTGGCGATATTTGATTTACCATAAATATTTTTTTTATTTTGTCTCATTAATTTAGTTGTGAAGTCAGTATAGCAATCTTTACATATAGTTTTTAAATAATCTAAATCGTGATTCTGATTACCATTAGTATGCACAACATTTAAGTCTCTACCATATTTTAGATGATTTTCTTCACGAGTCATCCCACAAATTCTACATTTGTATCCATCTCTTATCAATGCTTTTTCCCTATTACCACCAAGAGCTGCTAGGCTTAATCTATTCCTGACTTCTGGCCTTTTATTGTATTCTTTAGAATATTTTTTTGTATAAGCTTTTATCTTTTCTATATTTTTTAGACGAGAAGCATTTTGTATCTCTTTAAAACCCTCTGTTTTTGTATAACATTTTTTACAATAACCAAGTGCGGCATGTGGGATTATTATTGTATGACATGCCCTACAAAAATTATAATATCTACTCCATTTATTTTCTACTCTTTTGGGAGGGGTTTCTTTTTCAAAAATTCCCCGTCTTTCTTTGTATGCTTTTATATGTTTCTGTTTTTCTTCTTTTAAAAACTCCCTAAAATCTATTGTAAACCCTTTTCCAACCATTTCTCTTACATTATTTTGTAAACCAATTTTGACAATCTGATTTATTCTTTCTCTAGTCAAGCGGTATATCTCACCTATTTCATGTAGACTATATCCATCTTGATATTTTTCAATAATACTGTCTTGTCTATTTTTGTTTTCCAATGACAACTCATGATTTGGTAAGTCTTCTATCGATCTTATAATATTCAAAACTTTTTTCAATTTTAAATCCCTTTGTTTTTTTACGATAAGGTAGTTAGTATTTTTGACCACGAATTTTCTTAAAGGAAGTCCATGTCTAAAATACGACATAATAGAATTAACCTCTTGTTCAATGTCTGAGTTTTTTTCTATGACATCACTAATTTTATTGTATGCATATAGCACAGAAGTATGATTACGATTACCTAATTTTTTACCGATATAAGGAAATGATTTATTTAGATACTTTCTCAAAATATATACAACAATCCATCGTATAGCAACTATATTTTTTATCCTAGAAGAACCCGTTATAACTTTTGAATTAACTTCATAAAAATTAGACACAACATCCAGAATGTTATCAGCGGTAAATCTCTTTTTCTCTAGTTGAAAACCGTCCATGTTGATATTTATTTATTTAAATTACTCGATGGGTCATAATATTCTTCTAATAAAAACCTATCTAAATCTTTCGTTATTTTCTCGTATAAACTTGTGCTATATTTGCCAAATATTTCATTGTCAACTTTTTCAGCGTTAAACGAATCTGGGTTATTTTTTTGTAATTTATAGATAGCTTCTTTTAAGAAAACCTCGACATACCTTTGAATTAAGTAATTTCTCCACACAAGAGAACCTTCTCCTAATTTATCCAATATAGAATCAGCGAGATAGCTCTGGGTATTAATCCAATATATCCCCTCATCGAAATCCCTTGGTCTTTGATATATCAATGGCTCCCTAGGATTTAAAAATAATTTACCTTCAGAGGCAATGCCCAACGGATCTTCATCTATACCTGATAACAAGATTTTAACATTCGACTTACTCGCTTTATTTTCAGTTTCTTGATTTTCAATAATAGAAAAACCTATCTCTGTCTTATACTGACCTGCTGTAGCTACAACTATTCCTCTCTCTTCCAACTTATTACCTATAACCTTTACATTTATTACTGCGATTGGGTCTCCTTTATCGGTCTTTTTGACATAATCATTCTTAATGATGACTTCCTTTTCTAATATATCAATATGATTATTATCTGATGATATATTTATCATCACTCCTACTGGTATGTCGCTAATATTCGCTTTCAGGGTCAAATTAGATTCTTCATTTATGGGTAAATTAACATAAGAATAACTAAAACTTAAACCATTAATAAATTCTAAATTCTCTTTTCTTGTTGGTTTCTTGATAGAGGAAATACCGCCTTTTCCAATTTCACCAAAAACTTCGGAAAAGACTTTTTTCATTATATTACTATCATTTTTCCATTTATTTAGATACTCATTTAACTTGGAAGATATCTCTGCCTTTACCTTTTTACGATCTTTTTGTTCTTTTCTTAAAATTTCCTGTGCCAATAAATCTATCTGTTCAGAAACCCAATTCAACATTGCATTCGTTAAATTACTTTCATTTAATTTGCTCCTATCATTACTGACCATATCTTCATCGGGATTTTCTAATATTGGACAGAAACACTCACCATAAATAAAACTTGCTTGAGGAAATGTCTTAACTCCAAGTTCAGATAATTTGTAAGATGCTATAACTCCTATTTTATTACTAATAAAATCTATCCTATTTAACTCCTCTAAGGCAGTATAGCTGCTAAATGCTGTCTCAGATGTTTTCAGTAATAAATACCCTTGAGGGAAATCACTATTAGAAGTAGTGATTGACTTATCTCCTAATTTTATTTTTTGTGGTATAACTATTTTTCTGTCATTCTCAAATTCAATCAATGGTTTAATAACTTCTGGATTTAGTCTCTCTTCAATAAGCTGATTATTATAAAAAATCGATATTTTGTTCCTATCTAAAACAGACCTAGCTTGTGGATGGTTTCTTATTTTCTGCAGTAGTTTGTCCATTTTTATGTCCCCCCTTATCTCTTTTGGTCCAAAACCATTAAAAACGGTAAATCCTCTATCTCCAGACAATATTAGCTTTAAAATATTTGGTGGTACTATGCCATAATCTATATCGGCGATTTTTAATGCTTCTACTGGAGATAATTCAATATTTCTAAAATTTTCTAAATAGCCATATCTTTTTTTATCATTAAATCCATAAATATTTAAAAGGTTATTTCTATATGTTATAAAAAATGATTTTTCAAACATCTGCCTCATATAAAATTTACCCCCATTCCCATGACCACCGTATGTCGTTAAATTCTTTTTACCCCTAGTAGCAGCAATCGGATCTCCCCAACGCTTGAATTTATTAATATCTTCTTCCATCATTCCGACAAAATCAATACATGTAAATTTAATAGATTTCTTATCAGCATCACTGAAATTCAAAATAATCGGTTGGTCTTTCCCAGACATACGGTCTCTTTTATATGCGTCTGCTGAATTTTTTAACCATTCCGAAATTCCTTTAGGATGTTCAAATTTAAAACTATTACCAAAAATATCTAGTATATTGTCGTCGTATTCATTTTTTTCCTCTAAAATTTTATACTGTGTCATATTTTCAATTATTTAACTTATAATCAATATCTTGTTCAAACTTTTTAACTATAAAATTATGGAATTTAAATACTTTATCCTTCTTACCAATCTTTTCTACTACTTCTTCAATAAAATGAAGTTTAGCCTTAAAATCCATTCTATTTGTTCTAACGCTGACTCCTAAATAATTAAAAAGATCAGTCAAAGATATATCTTTTGATTTACCATTTATAAACATGTTAAAAGATTCTAATCTTTTAATTCTATTTATTTCACTAAGAATATATCTGTCTAAATTATCAGTTTGAACGATTTTATTGCCCTTAATATGATATAGCATCTTTTTCCCAGAATCTATTCCTTTTTCTGTTAAACTAAATATCATATTATTTACCGAAAGAAAACCCCTATCCCTAAGCGTGTATAATGCCCTCTTCACGGCATCTCCAGAATCAGGATAATTGTTATAACCTCTTAAATGGAAATCTTTAGGAAATTTTTTGAACAAACCTACTGCAATCTCTTCAAATTTGATACTTTTTTTTGTTGAATCAGAGATTTCCGAAATAACTAATATTATTTTGTCTTGCTTTGTTATGTCTATTTTTTCCATAAAATTTTTATTTATAATTTAAATTCTTTGTGTTTTGGAAAATGAAATTTTGCCTCAACGGTTTTGAGCTGATCCTTTAAAGCTGAAAAAATTTTATCTATATCATCCTTGCTGTATTCATAAACAGAATGATTAGCACAATTACCTAAAACACGCAGACGGTTTAAAACATCTTGTGTCCTATGACTGGCTAATCTCAAAAATCTTTCTCGTTTATTTTCGTTTGTAAGGATCCTTTTTCTTGGCATAGTATTTTTTTATTAAATGATTATATTTATAACGTAATGATGTATTGTAGCAAAATGAGGTATCTATGTCAATGATTGTCACTAAATATTATCTATTTTGTTGATTATTTAACATTTTAAAGGCATAATTGAAATAACAATTTAATAATTCGCCTAAACTCATAGTTATCTATGGGCATGGCACTAAAGACGATCAAACATAAAGAACCCATCATGGGGTTGTGTTTGATCGCCGTATAGGGAAACCTATATGAGAGACTTCGGTCTCTACCCGTGGTGGGCTTTTTGTGTAAAAAATCCTTCCTCTGGTAAAAAATTAAAAATATGAAAAAACTTTTAATCTCGTTAGTCTTGGCATCATTTTTAATAATGCCCGTTTTTGCAACAGCACAAACCGTATCAACCCAGGCACAATTAACCCAACAACTAATCCAGTTGCTTACTCAAATGATTGCACAATTGGAGCAACAAATACAGCAAATATTGGCTCAAAAAGCAACTACGCAACCTGTGCCGTCGGTTTCTGAAAATACAACGCCCACGGTTATCACACCTACTTTGCCCGTGTTAACTCCTGCCCCGCAAACAAGTTCATTATCCATAGACTATTCGGTTTACACCCCCGTTTCCTTTGAGTTATACAGTTCTAATCCTGGAGCTTATCTTGGTAAAACCATTTCTATGATTGGTATGGTCAATAGTTTTTTACCTAAAGGCGGTAGAGGGGGAAATAGTAATTATATTGAAATCATCAATCCATTTGACCCTTCTCAGCCAGAGATGATGCTCGAGATTGATGATAGTGCAACATATACTTCCGCGGTTGCTAGTCTTCAAGATAAAAGTAGCCCTATACTACAATTCCTTCAGGTATATGGCACCGGAGTGTTGAGCCAGTCGCTTTCTCAAACAAATGCATTTATTAGTAGGAATATTTGGGTTCCTGTTATCAGTGTTACTCGAACCAACAAGTGTCTTCACGGCAGTATGAATACCACAATCCTTACTGGATCAAGTTTAAGCGATAATTTTCAATGCACTGATTGGACGACGATTACTCAATAGCAATTTATTTATTTTAATCTTAATTAAAAATAATAAATAAAAATATGGAAAATCAAACAGAAGAACCTAAAAAGAAATTCTATACACGCTGGTGGTTTTGGGCATTAGTGGTAATTTTTATAATTATTATCGCGAACGCCGGAAATCAAGGCTCTACTCCATCGCCTACATCAGCACCAACTCCAACTCAGTCAGCGTCTGTTCCAAAATCTCCATTAACATCATTCGGTGATGGAACATACATTGTTGGAACCGACATTCAATCTGGTACCTATCGCAATTCAGGTGGGTCAAATTGTTATTATGCGAGACTTAGCGGTTTTGGAGGAACCAGTGCAGATATTATCGATAATGAAAATACCGATACTTCAGCTATCGTAACCATATCTTCAACTGATAAAGGTTTCCAATCTAAAAATTGTGGCACATGGACACAAATACAGTTACCTGCAACAAAAGCAAAAAAAACAATACCTACTCAACAACCTGCCACAACCCAACCCACGCCGACACCTACTCCAGTCGCGAGTATTAGTTGTTCTACTGATAACCAGTGCGGTACTAATGCCCTAACAGGAAGCCCCTCTTGTCAGAATAATGCAGTTTACCAAAATTATATAACTTATATTTGCAATAAAGCAGGCACTCTACAATCTTATTGCTCAAACAGTAAAACTCAGCAGCTACAGCAAACCTGCAATTCAAGCCAAACCTGTAGTAACGGTACTTGCAACACACTTGCTACTTGGCACACAGCTTTTTCGTATAGTGACACCTCAGGAAACAACACTACATCTTTTTCTTTAAGAGGTAATCAATCAAGAATTACATATAGTTGCACCACATCTGATTCTAGCCTGAATGCTGGATGGTTTAACGGAATTATTGAGGCAACCGACCCAAGCCAGCCCTATCCTCAAAGTGATAATTTTGCTACAACAGTCGATTGCCCAATAAGTAAAACCTTCAACGAATACTCGTTGCCTCCAGGACAATATTATCTCCATCTAAGTAACTGGAATAGTGATTATTCAGTTACCGTAGAGAACTATTACTAGAATATAAAATAATGGTTTGTGACTTTAAACATTTTCTACAAGTTCAGATGTGGCGACATAATGTTAGAGAGATGTGTTTTAGCACCATAAAAGACCATATACAAGGAGTTCCATGAAGAAATGGGCATTTCTATGACTCCATGGATAGATCGCTGAATTTTGGGTATTCCAAACTTGAAAAAAATACCAAAAGTGGCAAAATAGACTAATGAAAATAGACATAAGTAAAAGTTTAAATTATTTACCAGAACTAGTTATAGAAAGAGCCATAAGGGTTTTAACACTCATTGAAACAGAGTTATTTTTTTCTTTAGAAGATGTAAATAACGAAATAATACGAGATGTAGATATAAGAATAAATGGTGAACAGTTTTCAAAACAAGGACTAACAGAGGATGACATTGAAAATGTATTTCTTCTGATTTGGAAAGAAATCCCATTGATTGATTATAAATTTATTCCAAGAAGCAATGGAAAGGACAGTTATGTAAAAATACACATTACAAATTCCGATCTAACCTATTTAATGGAATTTAAAAAAGCCCTTAAAAGAGCTACCACAGAAAAAGATAATAAGGTTTCAAAACCAGAATATAAAGATGGCATTTTATACTTTTTAGATAAAAAGATAGATTTCAATAAAAAATATCACCAAAAAGAAATGCTTGATATAATTTTTAAAGAACCCCTGGAAGGTTGGTTTTATTATGACAAAATGTTAGAGGAATGGGACGATTTAAAAAAAATGAACCTTATTAAATTACCAAAACTTTATTGGAAAAAATTTGATTCAGCGGGAGACAGTATCAATGATGAGATAGCTATTGAAACTGGTATAAAAGATTTTATAAAAAAAGATAGCAAAAAAATAAGAATAAACCCAAGATATTTACCAACTAGTACTTAGTCATCTGAATTCAGACGATATCTAATGCTTTATAAAGAACCTGATGAAAAATCAGGCTTTTTTAATATCAAAAGATAATCCCTCTGAGGACAAAAGGGATAACCAGGAATGGAGTGTCGAAGAAGAGAAGCTCGCAGAAGCGATTGCACATCTTTTGATTGAACAAATTGAAAAATCTAAAGAAAAAAATAAAAGTCCTCCTGGATCAAAATAACGAAATTAATAATAACCATTAAATGTAAAAGTATGGAAGAAAATATTTTCGAGTTAGAAAAAAGATTAAAAGAAATAGAGGAAATAACAAGTTTTGATCCCGTACCAATAGGCGACGTACTCAAAATGAAGTTTCCAAAAAATCGCTTTCTAGTAGAAAACCTAATCCCTGAAAAAGGAATAACCATAATTTCGGGGCAGCCAGGATGTGGCAAAAGTTGGGTAGCACTTCATATAATGCAATGCATAGCTTCACAAAAAAAGGTTTTCGATAAGTTTAATGCAAAAAAAGGATCTGTCCTTTTTGTTGATGGCGAAACTGATTTTTCTGAAATAAATAGTAGGATGAAAGATATGAAATTCAGGTCGTGTAAAAGAATTTTTATTTCCTCTGAATGCGAAGTGAAGATAGATCAAAAGGCAGGTATAGGAAAAGTTGTTAACTTTGTAAAAAGAAAAAAAATAAACCTCGTCATTTTGGATCCTCTCATTGCTCTACACAATAGTGATGAGAACGCTTCAAATGGGATGCAAAAAGTTATGGACGCAGTTAAACAGATTACACGTGCAGGAGCTACGGTTTTAATAATTCATCATCACAAAAAAAATGACGACAGTGTTAACCCTAGTTTACGTATGAGAGGGTCTTCTGCTATACATGGAGCAATCGATTCCCATATCGAGATTAAGGGTGAAGATAATGAATTGGAAATTCTTCAATTAACTCAAGGCAAAGCAAGAAGAAGCAAAGCCGAAAAATCGTTCATAGTCAAAACTGATAGAGAAAACGGGCTTAATTTTAGGTTTGTTGATTATGTTCAACCTCAATTACATGGAATGAAAGAAATTAAAGATATTGCATTAACAGTTTTAAATCCTGAAGCAGGTAAAGACTTAAAAACTGTCTGCGAAGAAATAAATAAGAGCATTCAAGTTGGGTTTAACAAAATAAGAACCGCTTTGAAAGAGCTCGAAACAGTTGGAGAAGTTAGAATAGAGAGGTTAGGGCACAATACTTTCCTCTACTTCAAAGTTAGTAAAAAATCTGCTCTTTAGTTTTTTTTCCTTAAGGGATAAATAACTGAAAAACTGGGATTGACTGTTGCTTTATAGATGGATAAGAGCTTTAATTAAATCGTTGAAGTAATTAGGTGTTTTGCAAAAGGTTTTTATTTTGCTAACATACAAATGAGGAGCTGGTGCCTGATTACTTCAACAATAATCTTTTGCATCCAGCTCCTTTTAGTTTATAAAATTATGGAACAAGCACTAATATATTGTCGAGTAAGCACGGAAGAACAGGCAAAAAACAACAATTCCCTGCTTACCCAAGAAAACTTTTGTAAGAAATTTGCAGGAGATAACGACTACGAAGTAGCGGGTATTTATGTTGATGAGGGAAAATCTGCCACTAATCTTAACAGACCTGCTTTGCAAGATATGCTTGCAAGATGCCAGCAGGATAAGTCTATTAATATTGTTATAGTACAAGAAACAGATCGGTTGGCACGAAATACAAATGACCACTTAACCATAAAAACAGTCCTAAAAAAAGTTGGCGTCAAAGTAATATCTGTTGCTCAACCAATGATAGATGATAGTCCGGAAGGAAATATGATAGATACTATTGTCGCCAGTGTTAACCAATTTCAATCACAAATTACTGGAAGAAAAACTAAAAAAGGAATGCAGACCAAGTTCGATTTAGGAGATTATCCTGGCTGGGCACCGATTGGTTACCTCAATAAAAGAATTGATGGAAATGGAGACGTACAAGAATTCCAGAAGCGTAGCTTGGCAAATGAAGATTATTTTACCAAAAAAAGTAAAACTAAGGGAATAATAATCAAAGACCCTGAAAAATTTGATTTGGTTAAACAAGGGTTGAAAATGTATCTGACAGATAATTACTCAGCGTTAGAAATATCAGACATCCTATATACAAAAGGATTAAGGTCTAAAAATGATAAGAGAATCTGCAACAGCGTTATGATAAAAATCCTCAGAGACCCCTACTATTGCGGAATATTGAGATGGAATGGACAAGAAAAAACAGGAAATCATGAAGCAATGATAAGTGTAGAAGAACATAACCGAATAACCAATATTATGGACATCCATAATATGCACCAAAGTAGGAGAAGGATTCACAATTTTCTCCTACGTGGTTTCATTTTTTGTGATATTTGCCAAGGAAGATATGTGGCGGAAAAACGTCGTCCTGGAAAAAGCCATGACTATTATCGCTGTGGTATTAAAGTTATAAGTATGAGCCATAGTAATAAAGGACAAAATATCACAGCAGAAGAGCTGGAAGAACAAGTGGAAAACCAATTTAAAACAATCAAATTCAGTGAAACTTTTATTAAACTTATTATTCATAAAGTTGAAAAATACTACGAAAAACAACAAAAAGATAAAAAACAAAAGGTGAGAATTCAGCTTAATAAGAAAATGGGTATTGAAAAATATCGGGAGGTAGCCGAAAAAAAATTGATTTCGGGCATTCTCGATGATGAGGACTATGGGAGGATAAAAGACCGACTACGAGGCGAAGAAAATGACATAAACAGCCAAATCGGAGAACTTGAACGAGAAAATGAGATAGATTTTGAGACTATTAGGAAAATACTAATGTTGGCAAGAGATGTTTATGGAGCATACAAAAAAGCCCCTAATGACTTAAAGAGGCTTTATTTGTCGCTATTCTGGGAAGGCTTTTGGGTAAAAGACAGGATAATCGTCCGTTCTGAACCCACAAAAATAATAAAAACCTTCCAAAACGAGCGTAAAGTTTTACTAAGGAGCTACTGGTGCCCGAGGCGGGAGTCGAACCCGCATGAAGTTTCCCTCAAAGGATTTTAAGTCCTTCGTGTATACCATTCCACCACTCGGGCATAATATTTTACTAATTTTGAGGCACGGGTGAGAATCGCACTCACGTATACTTCTTTTGCAGAGAAGTGCATTACTACTTTGCTACCGTGCCAATGATTTATAATACTATTCTACCAATTTATTCTGTTTTTTCAACATCTGGCGACTGTCCGTCAGATTCTTTTGCCTTATATAAAAGTTCCTCAATTCTGGCAGCCTGTAAAATCTCAGTTTCCCTAACAAACTTAATTTTTGGAATTGGCCTCATGCGTAAAGTCCTATTTATTTGGTACTGTATATCTGAAACCGATTTGTTAAGCGCATTTATAATTCCGTCTGATTTTGTCTCTGGGAAAACTGAAACAAACACTTTTGTTTCAATCATGTTGGAAGAAGTGTCTACTCTGGTGATGGTAACTAAAATTTCTGGGGAAAAAGCAAAATCTTTAAGGAGAATTTTCCCAATTTCATGCTGCAACAATGAATTTACTTTATCTATTCTATCTACCATAATTTATAATTCTCCTTTTCTTCTTTCCTCAACGTATGCGACTATTATATCTCCCTTTTCAATTTTTACGTTTCCCTCAAAAAGTATACCAGCCTCGTCACCCTTGGTAAGTTTGTCTATGTCTTTCTTGTCCCTTTGCAAATTAATAATCCTGCCCGAACCAACTTTTTTATCATCTCGCATAATTTCAAGCTTCAAACCTTTTTTCAATTCTCCTTCGGTAATTTTTCCACCAACAATTTGCCTGCTCTTTTCTCCCCAAAAAACCAAAATGGTCCTTAATTTTCCAACATCTTTTCTAATTGTTTCAGCTTCTAAAGTTTTTTCCAAACTGTTTCTAACATCCTGTATAAGCTCGTAAATTATCTCAAAAGTTTTAATTCTCAACTTCTTATCCAAGTCGTTTCTCATAAACTGCACAACTAACGGGCTGATTTTTACCCTAAACCCAATAATTATGGCTTTTGACATTTCGGCCAGTTTGGCATCTGTTTCATTTATTTCTCCAACTTCCGATTTTAAAATTCTTATTATAGCCTTGTCCTGTGGCAAATTTTTCAGCATTCCTTCAATAGCTTCAATTGAACCAAAAACATCTCCCTTCAAAATTATATTCAAAACTTTTTTAGTTGGATCAGAATCCAAAACAGTTGAACCAACTTCCCTCTTTGGAATTTCCCTTTTCATTTCTTTCATCGCTTCTTCAGCAGTCGCATAACTTTTAAATTTTTCTCCAACTGCGGGAACCTTTTCAAAACCCAATATAATTACTGGCTGAGAAGGAAACGCTTCTAAAATTTCCTTTCCCATAAAATCTTTTACAGCTTTTACTTTTGCCATTGCCAAATCTGTGGCAATAATTGCTTTTGACTTAAGAACCCCTTTTTGAACTATTGCTGTAGCCACTGGTCCTCGAGCAACATCCATATAAGACTCAATAATTAAACCTTCAGCGGGTACATCAACGTCAGATTTTAACTCCTGCATGTCGGCTACAAGCAAAATAATATCAATCAATTCTTCAATACCAGTTTTTTCTTTAGCAGAAACTTCCACCGAAGGAATTGTTCCGCCAAAAGATTCCACAACCACATCAACCTTGGAAAGCTCTCCTTTGATTTTAGTAGGGTTAGCTGTTGGCAAGTCAATCTTGTTTAACACTACAATCATTGGTATTTCTGCGCGCTTTATTGCCATTATGGCCTCTTTTGTCTGGGGTTGTACGCTTTGAGCAGCATCTACCACCAACAACGCAATATCAGCCACTTCTGCGCCTCTAGCACGCATAGCAGAAAAAGCTTCGTGTCCTGGAGTATCTATAAAAGTAATCTTTTTACCTTTTTCTTCAATTTCATATGCTCCAATGTGTTGAGTAATTCCACCTGATTCTTTTGAAGTAATTTTAAAGTCCCTAATGGCTTCCAAAAGTGAAGATTTTCCATGGTCAACGTGCCCCAAAACAACCACCACTGGTGGCCTGCTCAAAAGTTCCTTTTTCTTAATTTCTTTCTTTACCATAATATTACTTAAAGTTAATTGCCTTCTCTATTGCCTCAACTTCGTCTTTTGATAAAATATATTCTGACTTTCCTGCTTTTACTGTTTTTGCATAAACTCTGCTTCCTTCCTTAGCAAATATACTAGAAATTATAAAGCCATTATTGTTTTCGTCCAACATAGCAACAACAAAGCTTTGGTTGCCTCCCATGTCGTTAAACGGATTAAACCTTACAACTCCAATTTTCCTAATTGTTGTCTGGCATATTCCCTCTATTTTTTCTATCTTTAAAAATGCATCTTTTATCTGCAATTCAAGCTCCTTATTTTTATCTTTCTGCGACAGAAAAATATCCTTAAAATCCTTAATTTTCCCACCCTCTAAAAGCTTATCTAATTTCTTATTTGTCTGGCTGAATTTCACCAATAAAAAAATATTGATCACAACTAAAATTAGTATGACAACAGCTGATGCAATTAAAGAAATTAGGATGATATCCATAATTTATTATCTTACTCTAAATTTGACAAAACTTCAATGATTATTGCCCAAGGAGCTCCAGATTTCAGGATCTTCTACACCCAAAACCCAGGCGGAAAAACCTCTAAGATTATTCTGCTTAATTATGTCTAACTTGCTATCTATGACTTTTTTGTCTTGGAACCAAAGCAAATAAAATTTATTATTCAAAAAATATGTTAGCCAAGATGCCCCTAATTGCTCGTTAAAACCTGAAACATTTAAATGCTCAGATTTAGTTTTTAAAAAACCATCGTAAGTGCCGCTAGCTACAACCTTTTTAAACGGACTTATACTCCATCCCCAATTGTACAAAGGGATTCCTAAAGACAGCTTTTCAGGTGGAATCTTGCCTTTTACATAAACAAGCACTTTATTAACAAATGACAAAGATGCAACTGGGCCAACTGAATCTGGGTCGTCATATGTCATCAAACTTATAAAATCTGCTGACTTGGCAAGCCTGGCATAGTCAAAAACTCCTCCCCAATTTTTAAATGCATCTGTATCCTCATAATCAACACTACGTGAAACAGCAGCTATACTTAAAATTAATTTATTCTTTTGAAAGGATTTATAAGTTCTTTCTACAAAAGCCGAATATAAATCTTTGTCTAAATAGCTTATATTTTCAAAATCAAACTGCCAGCCAATATATTTTTCTTTTTTTGCTAAATCAACCAAGGCTTTTATAACAGAATTTTGAGATTTGCTGGAAAGCAACAAGTTATGTATTACGCTTTGCTTAAAACCGGCATTTGTCACCAAAGGCATGACTTTTAGTTTCTTTTGGTTTATAACATTTTTAAGCTGAGCGTCGAGCTTTCCATCTAAAGTCATTTTAGCTGAAACTGTAAAAAACTGCGGAGCCAAAATATCAATTTTGTCGGCATTAATTTTTATACTGGCAATTCCCTCTTTCTCCTTTAACTGCGACATATAGAAAATCTTTTCCATGCTATAATTTTCAGCCAAACACAAAACCGGCGCCAGAAAAAAAACAAACAATAAAATAATCAGCAAAAACCTTTTCATACTTACATTATAACTTAAAAATCGCCATTACAGCGATTTTAAGAATTTTTTAATTACTTCTTTTGTTTCCTTGGTGCTTTTTACTTTCATCAATTGATCTCTCAATTCCCTAGCGCCAACAAATCCTTTAGAATAATGATGAAAATGTTTTCTAATGCTTACAAACTTTTTATAGTATTTTTTATTGTTTATTTCCTCCTTATGAAAGTCATCAAAAATTTCCGCATGCTTTATTATTGCCTCAAGCCTGGTTTTCAAAGTGGGAAGCTTCTTAGCAAAAAACCAAGGGTTTCCCACAACTGCTCTTCCAATCATTACCCCATCCAATCCGTTTTCTTTAATCAACTTTTTAGCTTCCACAAGTGACTTTACGTCTCCATTTCCAAGAATCAAAGTCTTTGGTGAATATTTGTCGCGAAGCTTTACAACCTCTTTTGCCAACTCCCAATTAGCTGGCTTGTAATACAAGTCGTCTCTAGTTCTAAAATGCACAGTTAAAACAGCTATTTCTTCTTTTAAAATAGCAGGCAACCATTCTGAGATTTCATTTTTACTATATCCAATTCTGGTTTTTACAGAAACTGGAATTTTACCTGCTCCGAGTTTGGTAGCCCTTATAATTTCCACAGCTAAAGCAGGATTCTTTATTAAGGCTGACCCTGCTCCCTGTTTTTCTATACCGTTGTCAGGGCAACCCATATTAATGTCTATTCCGTCAAAACCAAGTTCTGAAATTAAGCTAGCAGTCTTTTCAAAATTTACTGGGTCAGAGCCAAAAATTTGAGCCACTATTGGCCGCTCTTTTGGCGAATGTTTTAAAACTCCCAAGCAATATGCCCTGCCACGGGAAAATAAGCCATCAGCTGACACAAACTCTGTCCAAAAAGCGCTTGGCTTGCCGTATTTCAAAAACATCAAGCGAAAAGGCTCATCAGTAACCCCAGACATCGGGGCAATTACCATAACAGGCTTTTTAATTTTTTTCCAGAAACCAAGTTCCATTTTTTATAATTTATATTTTCCTACTTTTGTCCTTTTTATAGAAAACGCCAACGCAGGAATTTTCATTTTTTCTCCCAAAGAATTTGCCAAGGTTCTCACATAAGTTCCGCTTGTACATTTTATTTTAAAGTCGGCAATATAGAATGACTGCAATTTTTTACTGCCTAGCAATTTTTTCTGCCATATTTTCAGTATTTCCTTTTGCCTAAAATCTCCATCAACTTTCTCTACTCTTTTTTTAACATTCAAAATTAATTTTTCACTACCAATTTCCCTAATTTTTCCCAGCTTTATACTTTTAATAAAAATTTCTCTCTCTGGTATTTCTACATCTTCCCCACTTCTAGCATAACTAAAGAGTGGTTTTCCATTTACATTTTTAGAAGAATAAATTGGATATTTCTGCTTTAACCTTCCTTTAAAATATTTTAAATTATTTTTAACAAGCGAGACAATAAACTCAGAGCGAAGCAATAAACTTTTTGAAGGCCCAGGTCGACTTGCCCGAAGAGGCAAAGCGAGTTCCTGCTTGCCGAAAAAAGTTTGTTGCTGAGCTAAGAGAAATTTGTTGTCGAGCGATTGTTTTACAACTTTTCCTAAAATGTCATAAGTATCAGTGTTAAAACCAAACAGCACACTAAATTCATATTCCTTGTCCAAAGCTAAATATTTCTCTTTGTTCTTTGTTTCCTCCCCTGCCAACACAATCAAAACTCCGCTGGCCATTGGGTCGAGTCTACCTGCGTAAGTCATTGGCACGTCTATATATTCTGAATTTTTCTTCCTAAATTCCTCCAACGCAAAAAGCGGAGTCTGACCTTCTTTTTTATTTAGCACAATTACTTTTTTCACAAATACAAGTTCTATAAATGCCAGTTTTTGTCTTGATATTTTTCTCCCTTGAAAATCAACTCAATCTCTTTTTTTATTTCGGCAATGTCGCCATCGTTAAGAGGCTCAAAATTATCATAAAATCCTGTGTCCCTGTGCCCCGCAAAAATTGCATCTCCCCATTTGTTTATTTTTGCGCTTTTGGCCCTGCCATATAAATGAATATGCAGAAAAGGTCCTTCAGGGTTGAAAACACCCCAATTTCCATTGTCCTGATAATTTATCCTACCTACATCAATCCCTCTATTGTTCAGTGCTTTTGCCATTGCTTCTCCAGCTACCATAGTCAACCTTATAAGTTCTATTGCCAATTCTGGAGAAAGCTGTGTGCGATCCAGTAATTTAACTTTTGGGGTAATTTTAATATGCCCGCCATCTAACCTAGTCACATGTGGCTTTTCAACAGCCTCAACTATGAAATTTTTTGTTTGAAATATTTCTTTGTTCATATCAGATACTTTTTAATAAATGCCTACCTTAACCTAATCTTAACTATTTTTTACAGGCATTGATTATTTTACGCGCTGCCCATACACCAGTTATCGCCGAGTCTTCTAACCCATCTAGATTTTGACTACCTATAAAATACAAACCATTTTCTTTTTCCGCCTCAAAAATATCATATCTATTGTATTGAAAAGCTGGAACCCAGTCTTTTTCAAAAATTATCTGGTAATCAATAAAACAATGCCCAAGATCTACATCTTTGTTATCTGCATAAACTATGTAAGTATCATCTAATTGCCGAGCAAGCACAATAAATGATGCCTTGGCTGGAAAAAATACATAAATTTTCTTTTTATATGTTTCTCTAACATTTCCGGCAATATGCCACATATGAGCATTGGTAAAATCATATTCTGGCAATTTAACATCAATAATGTCTTTACTGAGCCAAGGCTCAGCTGCCATTACCAAATATGAAGATTCAATTTGCAAATTGTTCTCAGTTTTAACAATATACTTTCCGTCGTTATAATCTATTTTTTTAACAGTATCTATAATTATTTTTTCCTTAAAATTATTAATCATTTTAGGAATATCCATGTAAAACTCATACAATGTGTAAAGCAACATTTCTGAAGCCCATTGAAGAAACAAAAATGCAGAAGCTTTATTGGGGTCTGAAAAAGACATTGCATTAGCCATGGCGTCAAGATACTCATGTTCATACTTTTGCAATCTCTTCTGTTCTATAAAATCAGAAGCCTTTGTAAAATATAGCTTTGAAAGATATGGGTCTAATTCTATGGCTTTTTTCTGAGAAATTTTAAGGGTATTTTTTCTAAAACGCTCAAAATGTATTCTAAACTTAATCAGCCCCAAGATTAACCGCAAATAACTAAAAATATAGGGAACAAAATGAAAAGAAAATATCGTATATATTTTTCGTGACTTAACAAAAAGACAATCTTTTTTCCTAATAGGACGCAAAAATTGCAAAAATGGCTTTAGATTTTTATAAGTTTTAGTTACAAAATAAGCGCCATAATTTACTTTTCTATTACTAGAGCATATGACTCGCCCGCCGATATCCTTTGATATAACCACAAAATCTTTCACCCCCTTTTTCTCTAACTCACGAGCACACATTAAACCAGCTACTCCTCCACCAATAATTGCCACTTTTACTTTTTGCATTTTTTTTAAATTTAATTATAAATTTAATGCGGAGGAGGTGAGACTCGAACTCACGAATCCCGTAAGGGATTACGGTTTTCGAAACCGTTGCAATAGCCACTATGCGACTCCTCCAAAAATATTGATTTAATTATCTTTCCATAAACCTAGCAACTTTTTAAACTTTATACCACCTTTATATGATTTTATTTCCTGTTCTCTCCTAAAAGCTAAAGATCTGGTTGAATATTCTTCGGAATAAATAAGCTCCCAAGGCATAGAATTTTTTGTAGCTTTAGACCGCCCCGAATTATGCCTTTTAATTCTATCTACAATATCTTCCGTTTGTCCAATATAGTATCGTCCGGTTTTTAAACTTTTTAGAATATACGTTGTAAACATAAATAATGAAGCCACCCCCGCGAAGCGGGGTCCCGCTACGCGGGATATGCGACTCCTCCATAAAATTATAATACTTTAAAAACACTGTTACTTCAATCCTTCAACAGGCTCAGGACAAACTAAAATGCAGCCGTAAGCTGCATTTGTAAAGACATATTTTATTACCTATTTTACCTCGTTTTTGATCAAAACCTTGTGCCAGTCGTTAAAGTCGTAAATGTCGTGAGCAATAATTCCAGCTACCACTCCCACAAAGAATCTTGGAAGATAAAAGTAATCTATGAACCACACAAGCAACAACAATAAAGCTCCTAAAATCCAGTGATGCAAGTGTATTTTGTACTTTCCACAATCTATAAAAATGCAGTCTACTTTTCCGTTTTCAAGAAGGTATTTCGAGAAAATTTTAGACCCAATATATCCCAAAGCCAAACCTATGGCTAAAAGGAAAGAGTAATAGAATGAAACCACCAACACGAATGCTGGCAGATATTTCCTTACTTTTGAGTTTTTGTTGTCGCTTTTTGCTAGTTCTAAGTCTATTAGCTTGTCGTTGATATTGCTCAATTCACCGTTATTTTCCATAATTTTCCTCTATTAACGTTAAATCTACTATTAGGCTATTTTACCATCCAGAAGCCCCCCTGTCCAGACTTAGACCCCTATTTTATCCACAGCTCAAAAACCCGATTTTTTGACCAAAAATGCAATAAAAAAGGCCTGGTTTTCAGGCCTGGCCATTATTTCTATTAACTTTAAAATATAGGTTCGATCCTTGGGTTTTGTAAGGAGCATATTAGCCCGGGCATCCATACAAAAGGAAATCTTTTAAGGCAAATAGCCTCTATTTTTTCCTCTGTAAAAATGCGCATTGGCTTTGAATTCAAGTTAAAAGACCTCAGGTCATATGCCACTCTTTTCTCAATATTTATTGCAGCTGGAAAATCCCTAACTGTTGCGTCTCGCTTTGCTATGCAATCCCAAACTTTTTTGAGATGATGTTTTTTAAGCACGCACACAGTTTCTTCGGGTTCTCCTTCTTCTGAGGCTGTCATGGCAGAGATACAAAGCTGTTGGCGATTTTCATGGACAACTTCCAAGATATAAGCCATATCCAGTTGCCAATCTTTATAATCCCCTAGCGTCTCATAAACTACCTTAACATCATTCAAATCATTCATAAAAAACCCTCCTATTTAAAAAGTTTTAAGTTTACAAAGTCCAAAATAATTAAATAAATCTAACTATTAATATAAGTTACAATAACTAAAAATAAAATTCAAGCAATAAAAATGCCAGGTATTATCCCGGCATAAACTTATTCAATTTCAACTCGATAACGATTTATCCCCCTATCAGGTACAGAAAGCCCTGCACCCCATTGAGCACAGAATAAATCTTCGCCTTTAACTACCTTTCCAATTACAATAGCATCGGGATGAAAGCGATTTTTTCGACAAATAAATTTTGTGCCAAATGGGCAAGTTTGAAGAAAATGATTGGAAATAGTATCGCTATTTGGAATTTTAGCCAATTCCTCATTTGTCATTCCAATAACAGGAAACTTAAAAATCATTCTAGCTTCCTTTTCCTCACGCCTTTCCATTTCAATATCCATTAATTTCTTTATTCTTTGCTGTTCTGCGACTTCTGCTTCCTTGATTTTGTTTGCCTTGCGTTCGCGCATTTTTCCAAAAAGCATTTTGTCGATTGTAGAAAAAATCTTCATTATAAACCTCCATTTATTATAAATTAAATTGTAAAACAGCTAATATAAAATTAGCAAAAATATGAACAAAATGCAATAAAAAAACGGCCCAACAGCCGCAATTTTATTTGTGCCCCCGATAGGAATCGAACCTATATTTGAGGTTTAGGAAACTTCCGTCCTATCCATTGAACGACGGGGGCTAATTTTTAAAACCGATATTACAAAAATAACACAAAAAACAGCTTTTCGCAAGAGCTTTATACAATAAAAAAAGGCAGTTTCAAACTGCCTTTATTAAAATACTAAGCTAATAAAGCTCATTAAAAGCCCGCTCTTCAAGTTCGGCTACACCGATAATTGAATCGAGTTTAGGCTCGGGTGAAATAATGAATTTAATTTCATCAACCCATTCTTTCCTGATAATCATGCCGTCTTTCATAAAAGAACGGACATCTTTTTCAATCAGCGGAAAGCCTCTTACGGAAAATGTTCCTTTCAGAACAAAAACCGGAGCGTGTGCAATTGACTGTAAATTGGCAAAATAATGGGCAATGTCATATGCGATTTCTTGATACATTATAACTGCCCATTTATCTCCCCGGTCAAAACACATGTCCAGAAAACAGCAGGGGTTTAGCCCTTCAGGAATTTCTATTCTCAATATCCGCGCGCTTTCGATTATTTTTTTCTCCAATGCCCAGCCACCAATTTCCGATTCATAACAACCCGTAAGTCCGCAATGGCAAAGTCTGGCCGACAAATCTCTTTTATAGATTATGTGCCCATATTCACCCTTACAGATAATCTTACCCTCATGAACAATTCTACCATTTGTTCCTGTGCCCAAGACAACATTAATAAAATACCGCAGGTTGGGAAGAAGAAGCGACACTCCCATTGCTCCCCCATCCATGTCATTACCAATGAATATTCTTCCGTCGTAAATTGCTTTTGTCATTTCAATAAAATTGCGACCATTGAGCATGGGTACCTGCGGAGATTTTTCAATCAAGCCGTTTGGCAAAACTACGCCCGCAATGAGATAGCAAATGGCTTTATTATTCAAGGGCAAATCTTTAACTGCAAACTCAACAATCTGCATTGCACTAGCAAAACTCTTTGTATCGAGCATGACATAATTGTAGATGTGAGTTCCATAAACATCTGCCCTAATTACATTAGTGCCGCCAACCTCCAAAACCCTTTTTGTTTCTTGTTTCGAAAGTTCGCCCAAATCCAACACGTTAATCACCCCTTTTTTCATTTTACACCTTCCTTCTTTATTGTTTCAAAGAACATTTTAACCGACTAATTATTGCTGTTAAGACTAACAGATTCTTTCCCTTTTTACAATATAGAGTATAATAAGTTAAATTATAATAAACAAACAAAAACATGCCAATCAAATCGCCAATAATAGCAATTGCAAAAAAAGTGTGTCCAGCTGTAATTACAGTCATAGTCACCAAAGACCTGCCTAAAGCGGAGAATTTTTATTCTTTTCCGTATGGCGACAAGGAATATATGATGCCAAAATATGAAAAAGGTCAAAAAAATAAAATAGAAAAAACAAAAATCGGCGGAGGCTCTGGGTTTATAATTTCCGAGAACGGATATGTTTTCACTTCCAACCATGTTGTGTCTGACACAGCCGCTGACTACACAGTTATTTTAGATCCAAAGCACAAATACTCGGCAAAAGTTTTGTCACGCAACCCAATAAATGATACTGCAGTTTTAAAAATTGATGGCGAGCGCTTTCCATTTTTGGAAATGGCAGACTCAAGCGAAGTTGAGCTGGGTGAAGAAGTAATTGCAGTTGGAAACGCCTTGGGCGAATTTACCGACACTTTATCAGCTGGAATTGTTTCTGGGCTTTCTCGCTTTATTACTGCTTTTGGAGGAATCGAAAACCAGTCGCAAAACCTGAGGGGCTTGATACAAACAGACGCAGCCATTAATCCGGGCAATTCTGGCGGACCTTTAATAAATATGGAAGGAAAAGTTATTGGCATAAACACTGCCATGATAGCTGGAGCCCAAAACATTGGATTTGCCATTCCAATTAACTATGCCAAGAAAGATTTAGAAGAAGTTAAAAAATACGGAAAAATTTTAATGCCATTTTTAGGAGTAAAATATGTTTTAGTTTCCAAAGAAATGGCCGAAGCCAACAAACTCCCAGTAAACGATGGAGCAATTGTGGTCAGAGAGGCATTGGGTGAACCACCAGTAGTGAAAGATTCTGCTGCAGACAAAGCTGGCATGAAAGAATGGGATATTATTCTAGAATGCAACGGTGAAAAAATTACCACCAAAAACCCTTTGGCAAACATTTTGCAGAAATGCAAAATTGGCGGTCAAACTCCAGTAACTGTATTGCGCAACGGCAAAAAAATAAACCTAACAGTAAAACTGGAAGAAAAAATTTAATTTAACTCAACAAAAAAACCGCCTATAAAAGGCGGTTTTTTAATTACTTTTTTATTGAACTCCCAATTCGTAAGAAGACTTCGTGCTATCGCTAACTCCAGATGGAGCTTTGCAAGCTGTTGCTGCTGTTCTATATTGAGACCATGTATTATTGCGGGCATTTTTCCATGCAGTATTAGCATTCTTTTTAGATGTAGAAAAATTAGTCCAAGCTGTTTTGACTGCAGCTTTTACATCTACCAATGTAGTCAAAGTATATGCCTGGCTTAAAGCTGTTGACCTGGCAGTATAAGCTGTATTTAAAGAAGTTGTGTATGTTGTCATTGCAGAATTAATGACTGTTTCTCTGGTAGTAACTGCTGTTCCAATGCAAGCAATTTTAACTGTTGTTGCCACTCCAGTACATATTCCTTGTGTAGAATCAAACTTCATTCCATCTATACAAGTTGGATTTACTTTGCAAGTTTTAGTACCAGCTATTAATCTCATTTCAGAAGAAGGACATACTGGAACCTTGCCATCGGCGCATTTATTGGTTGTTGTATCATATATTACTCCAGGAGTACATGTTGCAATATCTCCAGCGCATTTTAACAAAGTTGAACTATATGCTGTCCCGCCTGGGCATATTGGAGCAGAACTTTGAGCCAAAGCAAATCCAGCCAAACATAAAACGGCTGTCGATAAAACAGCTGAGAATAAAATAAACTTAGACATTTCTTATTTATTTATAAAACGTATTAAATTTTTATCCTAAAAAATTTAATGCCATTTTACTAAAATATTAAATATTATTCTTTTATGATATTCTTGCAGCTTACACAAGTCAATATGCAAGCCTAAACTTGGATTTTGGAAAAAACATAACTACCGACTGAAATTAAAACCACAACTATAACTGACAAAATCCAAAAATCTGTAAACAAACCAAATTGTGAAATGCCTCCCAAAGTTCCGCGCAAGCCATCTACCCCATAAGACATTGGGTCAAACATGACAATTGTTTTTAAAACTTTTGGCAAACCAGCTAAAGGAAACAAAGCTCCCGACAGAAAAAATATTGGCATTACTAGAAAATTCATAATTAATTGGAAGCCATGCATATCCTCAAGCACCGAGGCTATGGCCGTTCCCAAGGCTGTAAAAATCAAGGCGACCAAAGACATAAAGACAAACGCTTCCAAAAACAATCCAAAGCTGTGTATCCTAAAACCAAATGCAAAAGAAATTGCAAAAACAATTATTCCCTGCAAAACAGCCACTGTGGCTCCGCCCAAAGTCCGGCCAAACATTATTTGCCAACGCGGAACCGGGGCTACTAAAGTTTCTTTCAAATATCCAAACTGCCTGTCCCAAATTACGCTAATGCCAGAGAATATTGCCAGAAACAAAATACTCATGGAAATAATTCCCGGCACCAAAAACTGTATGTAGTCACCCTGCCCTGCTGCTTTGAAAATAGGACCCAATCCAAAACCCAATGCAACTAAAAACAAAAGTGGTTGGCCCAACGAGCCAATTATCCTAGACTTTGACCTGAAATATTTTTTAACTTCTCTCAACCAAAGAGTGTAAATTGCAATCATATTATTTGCGCCAAACTCTGGCATGACCAGTCATGACTTGGTTTTTAACTGTTTCTTCCCTAATTTCACTTCCGGTAAGTTTTAAAAATGCCTCTTCTAAGGAATTTGTTTTTGTAGATTTCTTAAGTTCTTCAGATGTTCCTTGGGCAATTATTTTTCCATGATCTATTATAGCAATTCTGCTTGAAACTTTTTCTGCCTCTTCCATATAATGAGTTGTAAGGAAAACTGTTGTACCCTCTTCCTTGTTCATTTTCTTTAAATATTCCCAAATGTGATTTCGGGTTTGTGGGTCAAGGCCAATTGTAGGCTCGTCTAAAAATAATATTTTTGGATGATGCAAAAATCCGCGTGCAATTTCCAGCCGGCGTTTCATTCCTCCAGAAAAATGTTTTACCAAGTCGTCTTTCCTATCCCACAACTCCACAAAATTAAGCAGTTGTTTTATTCTTTCCCTTCTTTCTTTCACTTTTATCTTGTAAAGCATGCCATGCATATTCAGATTTTCGTAGGCAGTAAGTTCGTCATCCAAACTTGGATCTTGAAAAACTATTCCAAAAGAAGCCCTGGCTTGATTTTGTTGCTTAGCTGGGTCAAATCCATTTATCAAAATACTTCCGGATGTTGGGCTGGCCAAAGTTGTGAGCATTTTTATAGTTGTTGTTTTTCCCGCGCCATTGGGCCCCAAAAAAGAAAATATTTCCCCTTTTTTTACATCAAAAGTTATGCCGTCAACGGCAGTAAAATTCTTAAACTTTTTTGTTAGATTTTTAATTTCAATTATGTTATCCATTTTATTTTTTTAAGACTGCATCCTGAGTATATATGTTAGATGGGTTCCAAAGCATAAAACCTGCATAATCGGCTCCCAGAGAGTCCTCTGTTGCCCTAATTTCGTCCTGTACCATTGCACTGGTATAGTCAGCCCCCATGTTGAAATCTTGCAACCAAGGCCTGAATTTTGCTAAGTTGACCTGAGGCAAATATGCTTTTTCTTTTGCCAAAGCGCTACCCATGGAGTATTTTACAACCTCGTAAGGATGGTCCGCTGGATTAAGAAAGCCTATAAAATTATTTGCATAATGAGACGGATAAACCATTGGTGAGACATAATCAAAATTTTCAAAAGCGTTTTCAATTATCTGGCCAATTCCCATGTCGTCTTTATTTACTGTTGTCTGACCAAACAAGTCTGCAGATATTTTTTCACCAGCCAATTGCTGTCTCATATAGCTGAAAAATTCCTTAATAACTTCGGCTTTTGCTGTTTTACCATCATAAACTGGGTATCCTATTGTCTCTGCTTTTCCATCGGAAGGAAACCTTATGTAATCAAAATTTATTTCATCAAAACCGTGGCTCAAAGCGTCGTGCGCCAAAGAAATGTCATAATTCCAAACATCTTTTGAAGCGGGATCCAACCACGAAAGACCATTGTTGTCCTGCCATAAAACAGGTTTGGTTAAATCTACCGTCTCAATTTTATTATAAATTGCCAATTCAGGCCTGGCTTTAGAATAGATAGGATCTTCAAAACATGCAATTCTACCAATTACATAAATGTTCTTACTGTGCAGAAAATTTACCAATAAATCAATGTTTTTAATGGCGCTATTGTACAAGCCATATTTTGCAACATCCTCCACTCCAGAAGCATACGAAACATATCCGTTACTTCCCTTTATATCAACTACTACTGCATTTATTTCAGTATTTTGAAAAATGCTCTCCAAATAATTTAAATATTTTTTACTTCCAGCAGAATACGCTGTTACATAAACTGCTTTTACAATTTGCGGAGGATTGCTCAATTTTTGTGGTGGAACAATTACATTGTCAGGAATATTACTTATGGAACTTAACCCACTTGAAACAGATGCTGTCGCAAGATAATTCTTATTCCTCAAGGCAAAAGAAACACCTGCAGTTAAAATTGCAGCCAACACTAAAACAACAAAAATATTTTTCCAGATATAAGATTTCATAGATTGTTCATTGTACCAACTTTTCTCACAAAACAAAAGCGGGAAATTATCCCCGCTTTTTTCGTTTTTTATTCAGTAGTTTTACCGTCAAATTCTGGGCCATTTGCCTCAGCTTCTGCTTTTGTTTTTCTGACAACTCCATCTTGGTGATGAGCTGGAGAATATATTGTGTAAAGCTTTAACCCACTTTCTCCTGCAATTACATTGTGCTGTGCTCCCGAAGGCACAATTACAGCCGAGCCATCTTTTACTTCATATTCATTTCCATCTATTATCACTTTTCCTTGGCCTTTCTCAAACCTAAAAAACTGATCATTTTCTTCATGAACTTCCATGCCAATTTCCTCATTTGGTAAAAGCGACATTAAAACCAATTGGCAGTGCTTGCCAGTGTACAAAACTTTTCTAAAATTGTCATTCTCTAATGTATCTTTTTCTATATTTGAACAAAATCCTTTTGCCATAATTTATTTTTTTATTTATTAATTAATAACGATTACTATTTAAGTATAACAAAAAAGCGCTTCAATTAAAAGCGATCTTCTGAAAATGGGCGGCTAACGGGATTCGAACCCGTACTGGGACTGCCACAGAGTCCTGTGCTAACCATTACACCATAGCCGCCATAAATTTTTCCTAAAACTTGTCGGGGTGTCGAGACTCGAACTCGAAACAAACGCTCCCAAAGCGTTCGTGTTACCATTACACCACACCCCGAAATAAATCAGCCATTATGCTTCCAGGCCTGCCCATAATGCAATATTCTATGACAATTTGCACAAATTACGATACACTTCCTAATCTCTTTTTTAACCCTTTCAATCCCAAAATGATTGTGAGTCGCATAACCGATGGTAAATCCTTTGTCTCCAGGATGATGAAATTCCAATACCCTGAAATCTTTTGTTTTGCATTTACAACAACCACATTCTTCTTTATAATCAGATAGTAATTTTTGATATTTACCCCTTAACAGCTTTTTAGCATCATTAAAACAATTTCTGCATTTTAGGCGCCGATAAACTTTTTCCCCTATTGTTCTAGCCACACCAAAGTCAGATTCAGGATAATTTTTGCTGCAATATTTGCACAGCTTCATAATTATATTATAATATTTTTGGGAGCGATAATCAAGGTTCAAACAAATTATAATATAAAATAAAACTATCTTGGATTATATAGCAAAAGAGTGTTATTGTCAAAGGAAAAGTTTTATGATAACATACTAGTTAATCGGCCCTCGTAGTTCAATGGATAGAACAAGATCCTTCTAAGATTTAGATGTTGGTCCGATTCCAACCGAGGGCACCACGCAGGTATCGTATATCGGTATTACCTTAGCTTTCCAAGCTAATGAGAGGGGTTCGACTCCCCTTACCTGCTCCAATAAGTGTTAGCATGATCTTTCTTTTAGGTCATGTTTTCTTTTTATGATCACCAAGAAAAAAACAAAAATCATCGCTACTATCGGACCCTCGTCCGAACAAGAAAAAATACTAGAAAAATTAATTTTTCTTGGAGTTGATGGCGCACGATTAAATTTTTCACATGGAAGCCACCAAGAACATGGAAGGATTATAGAAACAATAAGAAAAATTGAAAAGAAATTAGACCGACACATAGCTGTTATAGCTGATATTCAAGGACCTAAAATAAGAATTGGAAACCTACCAGAAAATGGAATAGAACTCAAAGACGGACAAGAAATTACCATAGACACCGGCACCAGAGAATTTTATGAGAATAGAATTCCCTTGCCTTCTTTACTTTTCCGAGACGGCACTAGAGAGGGCCACACAGTTTTTTTCGATGATGGCACTATACAAGTAAGAATAACCAGCAGAAGAGCTGGCATTTTCAAGGCTATAGTTTTAAAGGGTGGAATTTTACTTTCTAAAAAAGGAGTTAATGCTCCTTCGCTTGAAATAAGCTCTTCAATATTAAGCGCAAAAGACAAGGCTGATATAGAGTTCTCTGTAAAAGCTGGCGCTGATTATATTGCCATTTCCTTTTTAAAAAATGCAAAGGACTTACTAGAAACAAAAAAGTTTTTAGGCAAATCAAAAATAAAAATAATTGCTAAAATAGAAAGGCCAGAAGCAATTTTGAATATAAACGAAATTATAGATGAGGCAGATATGATTATGATTGCTAGAGGCGACCTTGGAATTGAAACCCCACTTTGGGAGCTCCCAATAAGACAAAAGGAAATAATAGAATCCGTCAGAAAAAAAGTAAAGCCAGTTATAGTGGCCACTCAGATGTTAGACTCAATGATAAGAAACCCAATTCCAACAAGAGCTGAAGTTTCAGATGTTGCTAATGCTGTATTTGACTCAACAGATACAGTTATGCTTTCTGGAGAAACAGCCTCTGGTAAATATCCTACAGAAACAGTAGACATGATGAGAAAAATCCTTGAAGCCACAGACGACCACCAGGAAACCATACATGAAAAACTAAAACTTTCTAATATGGCTCCAGAATTGTGCATTGCCAATTCAACTGCACATATTGTTGAAAAGTCCGGGGCAAAAGCCATTATTATAGGAGCAGAAGATGACATACTAGCTAAAACCATTTCTCATTTCAGGCCAAGGGCCATGATAATAGCAGCTACAAAAGATCCAAAAATCGCTAGATCTCTATCATTAGTCTGGGGAGTTACACCTATAGTTGTAAAGGGTAAGGATTTAATCGAATCTGCTAAAAAGAAGCTTATAAACTCAGGGATAATTAAAAAAGGGGATAAAATTATCAGTGCTTACAGCGCAGATAAGATATTAAAAGAAGTAATCTAAAAACCGCTTTGTCTAGGGCGGTTTTTTGCTGTAATTTTTATCTATCTTTTTATGTCTGACTACTTATCTTGTCTTTTATCTTGATTTAGATAAAAGATTGAAATATAATAAGATTATAAATATTAAGATAAAAAATATATGAACAAATTAACAGACTTATACAATTTTATAGACTTTGCCAAGGGCAACAGAAAATATGCCGAAAATACAGCCAATGGACTTAAGTCTGCTTTAAAAATATTTGAAAAGGTTCTCAATGTAGATGAACTTAACTCGGTAGATTTAATTGAAGACAATATAGAGGAGATATTTATAAATGTTGTAGCCAAAAATAAAGACAAAAGCATAGGATCACTCAATACATATAAAGCCAGATTACTTAAAATTATAAAAGACTACCAAAGATACGGGACAAACCCAAGCAAAATACAAGGTTGGGATACAAAATCATATAAGCTTGCCAGTCATAACATAGTAAAAAAAGATAAAACAGATAAAGAGCCAGACAAGCCTCAGATAGGATTATCTGACCATACTAACACCCCTGTGCATAAGATTGAGTTATCCTTAAGAGAAAATCTCAAATCAGTCATACAAGTTCCTAAAGATATAACTGCAAAAGAAATTAAAATGATTAAAGGTATCCTTGATTCCCTATCAGTTGAGGAGTAAAATAAACAAATATGATAGCAGTAATATTACTTTCAATAGCAACATTTATCTCTACCCTACTGGGCGGGCTTTTTGCAATTAAATATAAAGACAAGCTTCATTATATAATGGCTTTTGCCGCAGGCGTATTGCTTGGAGTTGTAGCTTTTGATATTTTTCCAGAAATTATACAACAGGTCAAAACCTATGATTTTAATCCTATAAGCATAATGATTGCCTTGGTTTTAGGGTTCTTAATATTCCATATATTGGAAAAAAGCATCTTAATACAGCACTGCCACGACGAAGAATGTTTTTTGCACCACAAACACCCCGACATTGGACTTGCTTCAGCTTTGGCGTTGGCTGGGCATAGCTTTATGGATGGTCTTGGTATAGGGCTTGGGTTTCAAGTCTCCCCTGCTGTTGGGTTATTGGTTGCAGTAGCTGTTATTTCGCACGACTTTACAGACGGCATGAACACAGTCAGCTTAATGTTAAGTAATAAAAACAGCGATAAAAAATCAAAATTATTACTACTTCTAGTTGCCATAACTCCAATTTTGGGAGCCTTGTCTACCCTATTTTTTACAGTCCCAGCTTATTTCTTAACTTTATACTTGGGTTTCTTTGCCGGTTTCCTTCTCTACATTGGAGCCTCTGATATTTTACCAGAAGCCCACTCAAAGCAAAGCTCCTACAAACTTATGGGCCTTACGGTCCTTGGTACCCTATTCATATTCATCATCACCCGCCTTATTTAAGATAATTTAGAATATAATATAATTAACCAATAAAAAACATGTCAAAAGCTAAAAAAATATTACTCGGACTATTTACTATATGGCCTATAATATATATGTTTTTGTTTTTTGCCCTTGCCATATCAATGATATTTACGGTTGACAGTTCATCAAATCAAATACCACCAGCACTTCTTCTGATATTTCCGCTGCATCTTTTAACTATGTTATTGATAGTTATTCTTATGATTATTTATATAAGAGATGTATTTAAAAGCGGACATATCGCTCAAGATAAGAAAACCCTATGGGCAGTCGTATTATTTTTAGGCAACATGATCGCTATGCCAATATATTGGTATCTGCACATCTGGAAAGAACCAAAATAAAAACTTGGTAACTAAAAACCAGCCTTTGTGGCTGGTTTTTTTATTATTTTACCTAGCGTATTCGATGACGCGGTTTTCGCGGATAACTACCACTTTAATTTCACCAGGATATTTTAATTCTTCTTCTATCTCCCCTGCTATGGCTTTTGCCATTCTTACAGCTCCCAAGTCATCAACCCTGTCTGATTTTACAAACACACGAATTTCCCTTCCAGCTTGAATAGCATAGGTTTTCTCAACTCCTTCAAACTTATTAGCAATGTCTTCCAAGTCTTTGAGCCTCTGAAGGTAGTTTTCCATTGAGTCTTTCCTAGCACCTGGTCTTGAGCTTGAAATTGCGTCTGCAACAGTGACAATAGTAGCTTCCAGCGATTCCACTGGGTAGTCGCCATGGTGAGCTCTCATAGCCTTAATTATGGCCTCAGATTCGCCAAACTTCTCCAATATCTTAATACCAATTTCTATATGTGAACCCTGAATTTGCTGGTCTATGGCCTTTCCTATATCGTGCAACAAGCCTGCTCTTTTTGCTATCTGTGTGTTGGCTCCCAATTCTGCTGCAATTGCTTCAGATATCAAAGCAACCTCCATTGAGTGCGACAAAACATTCTGACCATAACTGGTTCTATAATATAACCTGCCCAAGATCTGCACCAACTTTTCATTAAGCCCAATAACTCCTGCGTCATAAGTTGCTTTGTCTCCAGCTTCCTTAATTTTGACAGAAATTTCTGCTTTTGCCTCTTCAACTTTTTCTTCAATCTTAGCTGGCTGAATTCTGCCATCGGCAATAAGCTTATCTAAAGCCACTTTGGCAATTTGTCTTCTAATAGGATTAAAACAAGAAATAACTACAGAGTCTGGAGTTTCGTCAACAATGAGTTCTACACCGGTTAACTTTTCAAAAGTTCTAATATTTCTGCCTTCTTTACCAATAATTCTTCCCTTCAAATCTTCATTGGCTAAAATAACACTGGTTGTGGTCAACTCCTGAGTTTGTGGAACTGCACATTTTTGAATTGCTAAAGCCACAATTTCCCTGGCTCTCAATTGCAACTTATCTTGATTGCCTTCCTCAAGCCTTTTCATCCTGTCTAAAATTTCTTTTTCATTCTCCACTTCAACTAAAGCTAATAATTCCTTTTTAGCATCTTCTCTTGAAAGGGAAGCAACTTTTTCCAATTTGCCTTCTGCCTCAAGCCTTAACTGCTCCAAATTTTCCTTTAAAATTCTTAATTTTTCTACTTTGTCCTGCAAATCTTTCTCCTTTGTTTCAAAGGAGACAATCCTGTCGTTGAGCAACTTTTCCCTGCCCAGCAAAAGTTCCTGAGCTTTTACAAACTCCTTTCTCCTTTCATCTATGTCTTTCTGTGTCCTCTCCAAAAGCTCGGAAGACTTTTTCTCCGCATTTTTAACTAAATTAGATGTTTCTTCTTTTACATCTATAACTCTTTTTTGCAATTTTGCTTCAAGAGTTCCTGCTCTTTTCTTGGCCAAATTTTGCCTGATGTAGTAACCTACAACAATTCCCAAACCCAAGGCCAATAATATTATTATAAAACTTATTATATCCATGTTTTTTTGAAAGCGAGGCAATAAACTTTTTGTAGGCCTCTGAGACACGAAGTGCCAGATAGCCGGAAAAAAGATTGTTGCCGAGCGATGATTAAATAAATAAAACTCACTTACTCAGTGAGCTTGCATATGATATATTTTCTAAAACTTAAAAAAGGAGGTTATTTGCCGCCAATCACTTCGTCGATTAGACCGTATTTTACAGCTTCTTGCGGTGTTAAATAAAAATCCCTATCAGTGTCTTTTTCCACCTTGGCTAATGACTGTCCTGTGGCAGCTGACAAGATCTTATTTAATTTCTCTTTCATCAAAACAATCTGTTTGGCAGTAATTTCAATGTCTGTCGCCTGACCCTGCATACCTCCGGCAACTTGATGCAGAAGTATTTCAGCATTAGGCAGAGAAAATCTCTTTCCCTTTGTGCCTGCTGCCAAAATAACTGCTGCCATCGAAGCTGTAAGACCTATGCAAATGGTGGAAACCGGGCATTTTAAGTATTGCATTGTGTCAAAAATAGCTAATCCCGCTGTAACCGAACCTCCTGGGCTGTTTATATAAAGCTTGATATCTCTTTTTGAATCTTTTGATGCTAAATAAAGCATCTGAGCAATAACCACATTTGCATTCATGTCTGTTACTGGCCCAGCCAAAAAAATTATACGCTCTTCTAAAAGCCTTGAAAATATATCGTATGCGCGCTCACCGCGCTGTGTTCTTTCTACAATAGTTGGTACTATTGGCATTCGTTAATTTAATTTTTTAATTTGTATATTTATGATTTATTGAGCCATTTTTTCCAAGATTTGGAAAATTTTCTCATTCTGAATCACACCCTTAGTATACTCTTTTAGCTCACTTATGTCAATTTGCTTTAATTGCTCTGGAGTGTAGTTTTTGACGGATTTTGCTACCTCTTCTGTAATCTCTTCATCAGTAACAGAAACGCTTTCTTTCTTTCCAAGTTCTCTCAAAACCAAGAACCCACGAAGCCTCTTTTCAGCCTCTTTTTGATAGGTTTCCTTTATTTCCTGCTCTGTCTTTTTTATAGAAGCCAAATACTCCTCAAAGCTGATTTTGATATTTTGGGCAATTTTGTTTTTTAAATCTTCAAGCAATCTTTCTTTTTCATATTCAACCATGGCTTCTGGCATTTCAAATTTTGCCTTTTCAGCTATTTTATTTAAAATTTCTCCTCTCTTTCTCTGTTTTTCCTCTTCTGTTTTTTCATGGGTAATGCCTTCTTTCATACTAGCTTTCAAAGCTACTAAAGTATCAAAGGCGCCAAGCTGTTTGGCAAACTCGTCGTTTATTTCTGGCAATTCCATTTTCTGTACAGAAACAACTTTCACTTTAAAACTGGCATCTTTCCCTGCCAAATCTTTTCTTGGAGAAGTTTCTGGAAACTTTACAGTAAACTCTTTCTCCTCCCCTGCTTTCATGCCAATTATATTTTGTTCAAATCCATTCATAAATCCGCCCTCGCTTAAAATAAACTTGTCATCTACTTCTTTACCATCGTTTATATCTTTGTTGGTATATTTTATTTCCACAAAATCTTTCTTGTCAGCTGGCTCATTTTTCAAAGTAAACTTTGCCCTAGTTTTCTGTAAATAATTCAAAGACTCTAAAACTTCTTCATCGGTCACAGTAATTTCCTGTCCTTTGACTGTTTTGGCAATTTCTTTATACTCTGGCAACTCAACTTCTGGCAATACTGTTATTACAGCCTTAAACACAAAGGGCGAACCCTGGGCAATTTTTACAATAGAAACCTCTGGATTTCCAACTGGCTCTAATTTGCTGGTTTTTATATAATCTGTATAAACATGCTGTACTGCGTGATCTCCAGCTTCCATAAGCAAAGCTTCGGGTTTTATTTTTTCTTCCACCATACTTGCTGGAGCCTTTCCTGGGCGAAATCCATCAACTTTAATATGGCCCTTCATATGCTCTATTGCGTGGGCTGTGTGTTCCTTAAATTCCTCTGCTGTAATCTCAAACTCCAACTCTATCTGACTTTTTGGCAACTTCTTTTGTTTTACTTCCATTTTTTTATTTAATTATTTTTAATATTTTATTTTACGAATAATAATTATATAGAATACCCTTTTTTACCCAAAAAATCAACCTTCCAAAAGGCTTGATTTAAAATTCTTAATGCTATAGTATTTGTATTAACGCTCTTTCAACAACTCAACACAAAATAAGGAGAAACAAAAAATGCCTAAAGAAAATGCTTTAAAAAGATTTTTCTACAAGGGCTTTAAAAAAAGCGGCTGCATAAAAAGAGGCGAGCTCCAAGCAATCTGCGTTAAAGACGCAATTGCACAAATTCATAGAATGGGCTTGCGCTCAAGTAGTATACGCCGAGGAAATCGGAGGTTTGAACTAATCTGTTATAAAGCAAATATGCTCTGTGAACCAAGTGAAATCACAACGCAAGCTTTTTGCGAAGGTTGTGGAGGATAAATTTTCTCCCAAAAACTCCAATGCCGTTTTGAGCCCATTATATGAGCTCAACTCGGCTTTTTTTTGCCAAAAATCAACTAAAAAGCAGGACTCAACCCACTTTTTTGCTAGATAATTTACTTGTTCAATTCTCCCAAAAAACAGTCGTGACGCTTATTAGGACTGAGCCAAATATTAGGAATTTTAAAATTTTTAAATTCCTTTCTGACTATATTTTTATTAAAAATATAATGAATTAACCCTTTTTCTCCGCCTTCAAGATATACATATGTTTGAGGGCCAATTATTTTGTATTTATTTTTCATTACCGAGATCCCGTCGTCTCCAAGGGAAACCTCTTCTCGGATAGAATTTATTTTCCAATTTTTCTGCTTCCATTCTTTCAGCCCAGTTTTCTGCATCACTGTAATAAATATTAGTCCCTTGGGCTTTAATACTCTCTCCATTTCTTTGATTAACTTTCTAATGTCGCTAATTTCTGCATGATTAATGACTTGAGTAGATATTAAAGCGTCAAAAAAATTATCCTTGTAAGGTAATTTCCCAAATACAGAACCTATTCTAAATTTTGCTTTTAGCTTTTCTTGCTTTAACCATTTTTTTGCAAGGTTTATACCAACAGGAGCTATATCAAACCCATAAACATCAAATCCATTCTTAGCCAAATAAACTGTATGTCTCCCTGAACCACAACCCAAATCAAGTATTCTTTTTATGCCTTTTTTCTTAAACAGCTTTGCTATCCTCGGCATATCTTTTTGCGGTTCAAGAAAAACTCTTCCATCTTCCTTAAATATTTCATTCCACTGTTTCATATTAATTTTTTTTAAAATTTTTAGTTTTGAAATACCCAACTAATAGGGGAAGTACAAAGGTTGTAGTGTAATAAATGTAAACATCCAGCTTGTAATATCCGCCAGCTGGCTTAAATAACAAAACTAAAAATAAATAATCAAAAACAATTGCAATTATTGTCCAAACAATGGCGATTCTCAGATAATAAGAAATATTTTCGCTACCTGCCTCGCCAGTAGGCGGGTTTATCTTTTTCAGCAAGACCCAAAGCGTTATTACAATTCCAATAGGGGAAACAACCCAACCTATCATATCTTTTGGAACTACCATAAAAGCAATTATGCCCAGTACCCAGCCAACAAACCACAACCCAATCCCCCATCCTATTGCATCTCTTAAAAATTGTTTCATATTTTTATCTGCCATATTTTTTTTAATTTAATAATATTTTATTTGCCTATTATTGTATTATATCAAAAACCATATTGAATCAAAAATAATATCTGCTATAATCAAGCCGGTTCATTTAAACTAAAAACTACAGAAAAAATTAACAAGGAGACAGAAAATGAAAAAAGCAGGCGCTAAAGAAGCAAACAACAGGAAAACGGTTTTTGCCGATTTCTTCGAAAAGAACAAAAATGTTGAATTTATGCGGTGTCAGTTGACTGACATTGCAGGTAATCTCCGTGAAGTAACCGTTACCAAAGAACAGATTGGCAGCACTGGAATTACCACTGTTGACGGATCTTCAGTATTCGGGAAGATAATTCCCCCTACTGAAAGTGACATGGTTCTTGTCCCAGACACTTCGACTCTTTTTATGGTTCCATGGTCACCAGACACGGCGCAGGTAATCTGCGATGTTTTTCATCCTGCTGAAAAAGAGGGTGACACACTTAAACCTTTTAAAGGTTGCAGTCGGGGCATTCTCAAACAAGTTGTAAAAAAGATGGAAAACCTTATAAAAAGGCAACATCCAAAAATGAAAATCTCAAGAGTAAAAGCGCTTTTTGCGCCAGAACTCGAGTTTTTACTTTTGCCAGCAGAATACGACGCCTCCAATATCCATCTTGACCCCAACCTGAAGAACGACCATTATTTTGTTCCTCCAGAAAGCCGGGTCAATGAAACCCTAAAGACAATTACTCGCCATTTGGGAGTAGTTGCGCTTAAAAAAGAGAAGTTCCATACCGAAGTTGCTACGTACCAATGCGAAATTGGTATAGGACACGGCAATGTTTTGCGTATTGCCGATGGAACCATGACTGCCAAGGACATTATCAGCACAGTGGCTGAAAAAAATAGTCTGAGAGCGTCCTTCATTCCAAAATTTAACCAAAATGTAAACGGTAGTGGAATGCATGTGCATATAAACATCTCTGGTGTTATTGATGGAAAAGAGGTTAACCTATTTTATGACCCAAGAAAGCCAGACGGACTTTCTGACTTAGGGAAAAAATTCATTGCAGGACTTCTAAAGTACGCAGATGAAGTAACCTCCTTAACCAACTCGACGACAATAAGCTACAAGCGTCTTGTTCCGGGAGCAGAAGCGCCCACACGAATTTCGTGGGACTGGCTCAATAGGACGGCACTTTGCAGAGGTCACTCAAAAGGAACCACAAAGGTCAGAGTAGAATACAGGGCTCCCGACCCAATGTGTAACCCTTACCTAGGGTTTTCCGCTTTGCTTTTGGCAGGACTGGCCGGAATTGAACAAAATTTGAAGCTCTCCCCTCCTGATAAAAGAAACCTCTACCACGACCACGACGGCGTAGAAGAGTTACCGGGAAACCTTGCTGAAGCCCTTTTACTAACTCAGAAAAGCAAAATGCTCAGAAAAGGAATGGGAGATTTCATCATTGATACTCTGTTCATGCTTGGCATGAAAAATTGGAGAGAACACAGCCAGTCGGTCACCGACTGGGACATAAAAAAATATCTGTAGAATTTTAGCAAACATATAAAACAAAAGAGAAGCTTAACGCTTCTCCTTTTTTATTATTTATTTTTTAATTATAAATTTTCTAAAACAAAAGACCGCCTTTCGGCGGTCTTTGAATTTTAGTACTAAATTAAGAATGCGACAATAAGCAAAGCGACAATGTTGAGCACTTTGATCATAGGGTTAATAGCTGGCCCTGCTGTGTCTTTATATGGGTCACCAACTGTATCTCCTGTAACTGCTGCTTTGTGAGCATCACCTCCCTTGCCTCCAAATGCTCCGCCCTCAATATATTTTTTGGCGTTGTCCCAAGCTGCACCTCCTGTTGTCATTGAAATTCCAACAAACAATCCTGTCACAATTGCTCCAATTAACATCCCTCCTAAAGCTTCAACTCCCAAAATCTTTCCAACTAATATTGGAGCTACGATTGGCAACAAAGCTGGTATCATCATTTCTTTAATTGCTGCTTTTGTAACAATATCAACTGCTTTTCCGTATTCTGGTTTGGCAGTTCCTTCCATTAATCCTTTAATATCGCGGAATTGTCTTCTAACTTCATCAACAACTTTTCCAGCTGTTTTTCCAACAGCTCCCATTAAAAATGAAGCAAATAAATATGGAAGCAATCCTCCAATTAAAAGTCCTGCGATAACTTGAGCATTTGTTAAAGAGAAATCTATAACTCCCTTTCCACCAACTTCTTGAACGTATGCTGAAAATAAAACCAAGGCCGCTAATCCAGCAGAAGCAATGGCGTATCCTTTTGTAACTGCTTTTGTTGTGTTTCCAACTGCATCCAAAGCATCGGTAATTTTTCTAACATCTTCTGGCATTCCAGACATTTCTGCAATTCCTCCGGCGTTGTCTGTAATTGGACCATAAGCGTCAACTCCTACAACTATTCCCGAAATTGAAAGCATTGCCATAACAGCCAGCGCCACTCCGTAAATGCCAGCTAACCAGAAGCTTACAATTGTTCCTAAAGCTATAAGCAAAACTGGGTAAGCTGTAGACTGCATTCCAATTCCCAATCCCCTTATTATGTTTGTAGCGTGTCCTGTTTCACTGGCTTTGGCAATAGATTTGACTGGGCTGTAATCTTTTGAAGTGTACCATTCTGTAATCACAAACATTCCAATAGCAATTACCAAACCAACTATTGTAGAAAAATAAAGCTGTATTGGGGTAATTGTCCTGCCTGAAATATACAACGTAGGCATATACTTTAGAATAATAGGCAAGAAAGCACCTGCAGATAAAATAACTGTTGCAGCCAAACCCTTGTACATAGATCCCATTATATTCTGCTTTTTGCCGAGCCTTACAAAAAAGCTTCCAATTATAGAGGCTAAAATAGCTACGCTTCCCAATATTAAAGGCAACATAATTGCTGGTACTGAGTTTGGAAATAATAAGCTGGCCAAAATCATTGTAGCAACAGTTGTAACTGCATAAGTTTCAAAAATATCTGCTGCCATTCCTGCACAGTCTCCAACGTTGTCTCCAACTTGATCTGCTATAACTGCTGGATTTCTTGGATCATCTTCAGGTATTCCTTTTTCAACCTTACCTACCAAGTCAGCTCCTACGTCTGCAGCTTTTGTATAAATGCCTCCACCAACTCTGGCAAAGACGGATATTAATGAAGCTCCAAAACCCAAGCCAATTAATCCATTAATGTCTTTAGTTAACATATAATATCCTGAAACTGCCAATAATCCCAAGCTTACAACCATTAAACCCGTTATTAAACCTCCTTTAAAAGCAATATCTAAAGCTTTTGCCATACCTTTTCTGGCGGCTTCGGCAACTCTGGTATTGGCTTGTGTAGAAACTATCATTCCAATAAATCCTGAAACTCCGCTTAAAACTGCTCCAATTAAAAACCCAATGGCAACTTTCCATCCAAAACCCTGAATTGGGAGTAAAAGAAGTAAAAACAAAACTATTCCCACTATAGCAATTGTCTTGTACTGCCTTTTTAAGTAAGACATAGCACCCTCCTGAACTGCTGCTGTAATTGCAATTGCCTTGTCTCCAGCAACTGGCGCGCGCTTGATTTGCGTAACCAGAAACCATACAAATGCTATCGCAAATAGCGATACGATTATCGGAAATAATAATAGACTCATGAATTTATGAGCAAGCGAGTAAATTCATGCCGAGATTGAAACATGATATATAAATTGCTTTATTGTTTCAAGCGAGGCGATGCCTTTAACTGCTAATTAATTATTTTTTAATTTTAATTTATGAAATATGTAAATTACTAAGATCTTCCATCCCATCTTTTCCAGCTGATTTTATCTGATCAATATTTTCAGGTGTTGCAAGGAAGGAACGATTGTCCAAAATAACTCCATCTGGGCGAACTATATGCAATTGTCTATCTTTAGGCTTAAAATAAATATCATCTTCTCCAGCATTTTTTGAACCGCAAATAACTGTTGGAACAAATCCCATCCTTTCATTTATAGCAGAACTTAATGTTTTCAATGAATTTTTATAACCTTCTACCGCTGACGGATTATTCCTTCCTCCACATATAACCACATCAATAGATCCGGGCACACATCTATTTTTTAATTCTTCCAAGCTTTCATTAAAATCACGCGTAAATCGGTCTTTAATATCTTTTAAAAATTCCTTTGGGTTTTGATGGCTTATAAAAGATATTTGTTCTCCTGTTTTAGCATCTGTGCCAACTACAACTACGCTAGTGCAATCTCTAAGACCTCTTGTCCTCAAAGGCTTTTCTGTAATTGGTGAAATGACATATGTTTGTTCTCCTCCAGCCTTAAACCCTTTTCCAATTAATTCCATTGTTTTCCCAAAAAAATTAACATCCAAACCAGAATCATTAATATTCTCAATTTGTTTCCATCCTTTTTCGTGTTCTTTTTCAGTCCCAATACAAGCTATAATTGGCTTGGAACCTTCTAGGTGTTCTGGCTCTTCTATATATATGTTCTCAGATGATTCGCTTTTTCCAAATTCTGCCATAGAATAAAATTATTTTTCTTCTGCTGGAGTTTGTTCAGTTTCTTCTACTGCTTCCTCAGCAGGCAACTCTTCAGGAATTTCCTCCTCAATTGTTTCTGCCTCCTCTTCTTTAATTTCCTCTAAAACGGCTTTCTTGGCTTTTTTGACAACTTTCTTTTCTTTCTTTGGCTTTTCTTTGTCCGCTGAAGCCTTGGCGGAGGCGGATTCTTCTTTAACTGGCTCGCCATCTTCTACAACTACTTCTTCTCCCCCTTCAGTTTCTTCGACAACTTTGTCAGACATTTTAATGTCTATTTTCCATCCTGTTAAGTTTGCAGCCAATCTTACATTTCTTCCATCTTTTCCAATAGCCAAAGAAAGCTGATCTTCCGGCACAAATACAATGGCGGTATTTTTATCCTCAACCTGCACTTTGACAATTTTAGCTGGCGACAAAGAGTTGGCAATAAATTTCTCAGGTTTTTCTTCCCAAGCAATTACGTCAATCTTTTCTCCGCCAAGTTCATTTATAACAGCCATAATTCTTGTTCCCCTTTGTCCAACACAAGCTCCAATTGGGTCAACTCCCTCCTCGTTTGAAGAAACTGCAATCTTTGTTCTATATCCAGGTTCTCTAGCAATTGCTTTTATAACAACTGTCCCAGAAGCAACTTCTGGCACTTCCAACTCAAACAATTTTGATATAAGTTTTGGATAAGCTCTTGAAAGCATGACAACCGAACCCTTTGGTGTATCTTCCACCTTCATTATATATAGCTTGAGCCTTTGGCTTGGTCTGTAAAATTCTCCAGGTATTTGTTCTTCCCTATTTAGAATTCCCAAAGTCTTTCCAATATCCACAAACACTGTGTGGCCTTCAACTCTTTGTACAATTCCCGAAACAATTTCCCCTTCTTTAGACCTGTATTCTGAAGAAATAGTTTCTTTCTCAGCTTCCCTGATTTTTTGTAAAATAACTTGCTTGGCAGTTTGAGCTGCAATTCTGCCGTAATCCTGTTTTGAAACTAAAGGAATTTCAATTTCTTCACCAAGCTTAATTTTTGGATAATCTTTTTTGGCCTCGTCAATCATTATGTGCTTTTCAGGATTGAACACATATTTCTTTGGAGCTTCTTCTCCAGCTCTAGCCTCGTCTTGTGGGATTTCCTTTCTTTCCTGCATTTCTTCAATTTCCTCGTCAGTATAAAGCATGTCGTTGTTTACAACCAATTTTACTTGCCAAAACTTAACGTCACCCGATACCGGGTTAAACTTAGCTTTGATTTTCTGCCCTTTTTCTCCGTAGTCTTTCTTATATGCTGTAGCTATTGCCGACTCAATTGTCTCTATCACCTTTTCTGGTGATATTCCCCTCTCTTCTGCAATTTGTGACAAAGCTACCTTAAAATTTTTGATATCCATAATTGTATGTTTAAGCGAGGTAATGAACTTTTCGAAAGCCCTTCGCACACGAAGTGGCGAAATAGCGCAGAAAAGTTTATTACCGAGCGATTATTAATTACAGCCTTCTATATATATTTAATAAGAAGGGTGCGAGAAAAATAAAAGCCCGTGGTCAGACGGACAAATAATCTTTCTTATCTTGGATTAAGTTTAGCAATTTAAACCACTGATGTCAAGCAATTATGTTTTCATGGTGTGTAAGACGCACAACAGAATAATCAGGTTTCAAGACAATACATATAGCATCAATTCTTTCTGCCCCCTGCCACTTTTTAAAAGCTGCGTAACTTTTGGCATTTTGCAAAACCTTCCAAAGCTTGGCTTTGTTTATTGTATCTTCAGGACTGCCCCACTGTTCACCAACCTTGGTTCGCACCTCCACAAAAACCAAAGTACTCTTTCCCAAAAACTTTGCTGACTTTTCTGCAACCAAATCAATCTCAGCATATTTTGTTTTATAATTCTGCTCAAGAATTTTATATCCATTCTCCTCCAAATATTTCCGTGCCAAGTCCTCACCAATTTTTCCTACATAATTATGCTCTGCCATAATTTTCAACTAAAAAATAACCAATTATAAAACCCTTATTGTTTTGAAATTTTTAGAATCTAATCCTTTGATAGACACTGCTTCAAGTGTAAATTTTTTCGAGGCTAGTTGTTTAGGCGAAAAAATATGTTCAATATAATTCTCTCCCCTCCTTTCAAGAATACCAGCGCCTACCCAAAATTTGGCAATGGAAGTTTTAGTTGTTCCAACTGCAAGAAACATTCCTGAACTAAGCTGTTGGCTAAATATAGCAATCTTATCAGGCTGAAAATAATAGCCCCTTTCTCTCTTTAAATTAATGTATGCGTCATGAATTAATCTAATTTTTTCTCGCCATATAGGATCTTTCAATTGTTCTAATGTTGGTTGTGCGTTCAATTCAACTGCTTTTAGTTGTTTATCGGTAAAAATGGGATTTGTGAGTGAAAGTTTTTCAATATTTTTTTGTAGAGCCTGCTCAAAGATTTCTTCCTTAGGGAACCAATCTTTAAATCTAGTTATTTCCACTGCAAAATTTTGTAGACGATATTGCTTGAGAAAATCTAAAATCTTCTGATACTCACTAATGTAAAGTTCGACATCTTCCAATGAGATATTATTTATTTTAGGGAGTATAATGTCATCAACATAAAACTCAAGTCGCACACCTGGAGTATAAATCTCACAAATCGGTTTAAGCCATTTTATATAATACATTACCGTAAATAATTCTGCCCAATCTGGAAAGGGCGCCTCTTCAAGTCTCCACAATTTATAAGCGCCATGAGGAAAGACCAAGTTAATTGGTTTATTTTCTTTGATATTTATCTTGATTGCATTTTTTATATGTTCAACAAGTTCGGGCTTAGCAGAATATTTCCTAAATTTTTTTGACATTAAAAGTCTAAAAATCTCCTCGTGAAGGTTTTCTGTTGTAATTTCCCTAGGGTTGAAATTTTCCAACTCCTTTAATTGTAACTGTATATACTCTTGTGGATTCATATGAGATGTGTAAAGGATACGTTATATTCTATTTAATCTCAGGTTAACCACTGTTAACCTGAAGAAACACAAAACTTAATTATGCTTTACTATGGATTTCAATTTACCTAAATCTATATCCCTTTTAAATATGACAAAATCGCGGCCAATTTTCTGCCCTATAATTGAACCCTGCCTCACTCTTTTAAAAACAGATATCCGACTGATTTTCAGAACCTCGGCTAATTCCTTAATTGTATAATAATCTTTTCCGTTAATTTCTATCATACTTCTATTATACCACTTACGACTTCAGGTTAACATATGTTAACCTGACAGTTTTTAGGTAAACTTGATGTTGACATTGCTTTCCTACGTTGGTAAAATTAATTAATAAAGCGCTTAAGCGGAACCGCTTAAGCGCCCCCCCACCGCTTAAGCGCTACCGCTTAAGCGGTACCCCAAAACCGCTTAAGCGCTTCCCAAACCGCTTAAGCGCTACCGCTTAAGCGGTCTTAAAAATAAAACAAAAAAATGAACAATAACGACTTTTTAACAATACAGGAATTCATCCAAAAATATGAAGTTGCAGACATAAGGATTAGAAGAAGAATTAGAAAGTATAAATTGACTGACCCTCAGAAACTCGAGGGAAATTTGAGTGAAAAATATGAAAAGGGAGTTGGGAACATTATTCTTTTAAAAGAAAATTTTTGGGTAAAAGAGTTGGAAGTAGTGCCTCAGGAAACCGCTTATGCGGTACCGCCTAAGCGGTCCGATGAAATTGAGGCAAACCGCTTAAGCGGTACCCCCACCGCTTATGCGGTACCGCTTAAGCGGTCAGACGAAGCGACTAAGCGGTCCGAGGAAATTGAGCCAGACCAAATAACAGTTGATCGAGAGTTTTTGGAGATATTAAAAGAAGACCGAGCCGAGAAAAAAGACTGGATAAAAAAATATGAATCTTTGCTTGGAGACTACAAAGCCAAAGACAACGAATTAGTAGAAAGAGAGAAGTTTTTGCAAGGCCTAATTGAAAAAATAATAACCGACGCAAAAAATACAAAGCAACTGTTGGCAGCTCAAATAAACCATCTCCAAAAGCAACTTCACGCGCCCAAAAAAGACCAACCTTTCGGCGAGACAGGAGAGGGGATTAAGTTCGAGAATGGAAGCTTTACCGAGTCTGAAGAATCTGAAAAAAACATCTAATATAAAAGACCTGCTAATTGGCAGGTCTTTTTAATTTTACATTTTGTATTCTAATTAATATCTCTTTGTTGATTTTTTGGGCTTATTCTCTTCATCTACATGTTCTGCCATAGCAATACGCTGTTCAACGCTGTAAAAATGTTCCTTTCGGAAAAAAGCATTAACAGATTGAAGTGCTTGTTTTTTATCAGTTGCTTCATCAAATATAGAGTTACGGGCAAGATAACTATTGATCCCTGGTGACTTAAAAATTTCTTTTACATCATCTACGGAAGTATCTTCTAATTTCAAAAAACCAGTTAAAAGGGTATTTAATGCTTCGCCCGCCGCATATGGACAAGCTATAGATTTTATTGCTTCCGCTATTTCACCTTTTGTTGCACTATTTTCCATTAGTTGATCAGCAATTACAGATATTGAATAAGGAAGACGATCCTTCATAGAGACAATAAGTTCAATCCTTTCTTTGTTGTCTTTAGCTTCTGTACCTAATTTTTCGGCAACAAGTGATGCTCCATCATCAAACATGTAATCCTTGAATGTGATTGATTGAATTAATTGCTCCTTAGAAACATCAGGCGATTTTAACAATGTTTCATAGGCCTGTTTGGAATATTTTTCAATTTTTAACTCAAGCCAGTCTTCATTACTAACGCCGCTTTTTTTACCAAAATTCTCGACATCTTTGGAATAAGCATTTTCTCGTTCTGCGCCATATACAACTCGCAATTCATCTAATATTTTAATAAGTTGACCAGGAAATTTAGAATTTGACTCAAGCACAGTTTGAAATTTCTTTTCAAAATCCGGGCTATTATAATCTGGAGTAATATTACCCCAGACAGATTCCATATTTCCACCCTCATTTTCGTCAGTCTCCTGACGTCGATTTTCTATATTTCTTGTTCCCATAAATTTTCTCTTTTCACCTGCAGAAGGATTTTGCTTAACAAAAAGCCCACCACAGGTAGAGACAAAGTCTCTCATACAAGTTTCCAAGTATGGCCGATTAAGCTAAACCCCATGATGGGATCTCTATTCTTAATCGGACTTTTATTACCATGCCCACAAATAAATCTGCGGGTTTAGGCTAATTATTAAATTGTTGATTTAACTTTACATGATTATTAATGTACAAGCAAGTATTTTAAGCTGTTTCGAAATTTTTTGGCTTGTACTGAAGCGCTTCAGCCATATGCGAAATTGCAATTTCGTCAGCCCCATCTAAGTCGGCAATTGTTCGTGCCACTTTTATCATTTTCATATAAGACCTGGCTGAAAGCTGGAACTTCAAGCTGGCCTGCCGTAAAATTTCCTCAACATCATTTGCCAGCTTGCAGTACTTTTTAATGTGGCTATTCTTCATCTGGCTGTTTGCGCAAATTTGTTCGCCAGCAAACCTAGCCTCCTGCCTTTGCCGAGCCTGAATAACTCTCTGTCTTATTTTTTCTGAAGCTTCCAAAAATTCCGACTTCTCCTGGTTGCCTTCAAACTCAGTTGCGTCAACTGGCATTACAGAAATATGCAAATCTATTCTGTCTAAAATTGGGCCCGAAATGCGTTTCTGATATTTTTGAATTTGGTTCTGACTGCAGTTGCAGCTTTTTTTAGGATGCATTGCATATCCGCAAGGGCAGGGGTTGGCCGAAGCCACCAGCATAAAGTCGGCGGGGTAGGTAATGCGCTGTTTACTTCGAGAAATTGTCAAATGCCCGTCTTCCAAAGGCTGGCGCAAGGCTTCCACAATTGTGCGCGGAAATTCGTTAAACTCGTCTAAGAACAAAACACCTCTGTGAGCCAAACTAATTTCACCAGGCTGAGGTTTTGACCCTCCTCCCACCAAGCCCGCCAAAGAAGCAGTGTGATGAGGCGCGCGAAACTGGCGCATTGTTATCAAACTTCCACCAGGCGGAATTCCGCCAGAAGCCGAATATATTTTTGTAACTTCCAAACTTTCTGCCTCATTAAGTGGAGGCAAAATTCCTGCCAAAGCACGGGCCAACATTGTTTTACCAGACCCAGGGCTTCCTACCATAATAATATTGTGTCCACCTGAAGCTGCAATTTCCATGGCACGCTTAGCCTGTTCTTGGCCTAAAACTTCTTTCATATCAAATTCAACTCCAGAAGTTTTTTCTTCTTTACCTTGCTTATAGGTAATTGGATAAATATCTATCTTTCCAAGCAAGTGATTACAAATTTGCTCTAAATTTTCTACAGGAAAAACTTTAAGTCCTTTAATTGCTGCAGCTTCGTTGGCTGAATCTTTTGGAACATATAGATTTACAAATCCGTTTTCTTTGGCAAAAAGCGCCATTAAAAAAGCACCCTTAGTGTGGCGCAAACTGCCATCAAAAGAAAGCTCTCCTAAAAATAAAGATTTCTGCGGAATTGGAAAATCCAGAACACTACTTAAAATTCCCAAAGCAATTGGCAAGTCATACATTGAACCCTCTTTTGGCACATCAGCTGGCGCCATATTTACAGTTATTTTCTTTTGTGGAAAATCAACCTCACTACTTACAATTGCCGTGCGTACTCTTTCCTTACTTTCGTCTACTGCTTTACCAGCTAAGCCCACAATTTCAAACCCGGGCAGGCCTTTGTTGGCCAAATTAATTTCAATGTCTACCTTAATTGTTTCTAACCCCAAATTAACTACCGAAGGAACTTTAATTAGCATAATATATAAATTTAAATAATATAAATACCGCTTAAGCGGTACCGCCTAAGCGGTTACTTTTTAGTATTAATCAATTATAAATTATTATTCCAAAATATGAAATCAACCTTTCTCTTGCCATTAAAATTCCAACTGTGTTCAACAGGACAACCCTTCTTATAACTATTACTTATTGCCTTGTTATTCCCAATAAAAAAACCTACATGTTTATGAGCCTCACTATTAAAAGCTAAACTTTCCCAAACCAAAATACTTCCTATTTTTGGCTTCTTGATTTTCTTCCAGCCTGATTTTTCTAAATCTTTGACTGTAGAGTCAACTGTTAAATGAACCTCCTTAATCAATTTAAACAAAACTAAAATTGAAGAAACATAAAACGCACAGGAAAACTCTCCGTTGTTTGCCACGTCAATTTTCCTATTATTTTTTTTAACGTAAAAATTTCTAAATAAATTTGCGCCAATGCTATTTTTTATGACAGCAATATATGTTTCAAAAATTAAACGCTTTATTTTAGTTGATGTAATATTTTCCATTTTCACAATTTATAAACCCCTTCAACTGCATGAGCGATAGGGAAGTGCCCAGCTTTGCCACAGGGACTGCAAACATTCTAGCAAGTTGATCAGCTTTCAGCGGCTCTCTTTTTAACTGCTCTATAATTTTGTCTTCGAGCGTATTGCCAGTAATAAAACTTTTATTTGCTTTTTTATGAGTAGGAGTAATTTTATAAAAATCCAAAATCTCTTTTGCTTCGGTCACGGGATAAGCCCCTTCTTTTATAAGTTTAATTGTGCCTTTTGAAAGCTCGCTGGTAATTGGCCCTGGCAAGGCAAATATTTTCTTGCCATATTTTTTTGCATAACTGGCTGTAATTAAAGAGCCGGACTCCAAGGCAGCTTCTGTTACCAAAACTGCTTTGCATAATCCGGCTACAATTCTGTCACGTTGAACATAAGTAAAGGTTTGAGGCTGAGTGACTCCTTCATATTCGGAAATAATCAACCCGCCTTTTTCCAAAATTTCCTGATAAAGTTTTTTCTGAGTACCAGGATGTATTAAATCAATTCCGCAAGGCATTACAGCTATCGTTTTGCCTCCGCATTTTACAGTTGCAGAATGAGCCGCTTCGTCGCCCCCATACATAAACCCAGAAACAATTGTAAGCCCGGCAGCAGCACATTCTGTCACCAATTGTTCTGTTGCTTTCCTGCCATAATAAGTCAGGTGGCGCGAACCCACAACTGCCAGACAATTTTCAAATATTTCCTCGCTCCAGTTTCCCTTGTAATATAACTTCTTGGGCCCCTGGCTTGCTATAAGATTCTTTAAAGATTCCTTTAATACTTTAGGATATTTATTATCTGTTGTTTCAACAGCTTCTGCCATTTTTATTTACATAGTTATTATACCCCTTGTCCACAAGTTACTCACAGCTTACTACTTTACAGGCACAACATTTGGATTTACTGGATAAAGCTGTTTATCGATTGTTCTCTGAAAACAAACTCTTCCAACTAAGTGATCCCAAACTTGATTTCTTCCGTCAATTGGATTTAAGGCAGGAGTTTTCATCAAGCCAGATTGCAACTGAGACGGTTTGTTAAATGTTGCACATAATTCAAATGATAAATTGGCAACATCTTTTATATTGTATTCGTAAATAAAACCATTGCTCCCAGCTTGCGGATCAACGGGTATGACAAAACCAGAAATTGAATCTTGCAGATCTACAGCTTTTGCCGGAAGAGTTCCTTTCTTCTGATAATAATTTACCACCTGAGACTGTATATTTTGCAAATCGTTAACCTTCTGCTGGTCAAACTGCAAAAGCCTGGCTGAATTTGGCGAGCCAATAACAATAAAAGACATAACTAAAACTGCCAAAACCAAAACTCCAGATACCCAAGCAAAATATTTTGCCGAGGCAGTAGGGGTTTCTTTTCTGACATCATTCAAATAATATCCAAAAATTACTCCCGCAACCAACAAAACTGACAAAGATTTCAAAATAAACCTGGTTGTAATTTCTCCACCTAAAAATGTGTTTATTGTAAAAACCAAGTCGCCCATAATAATTAGAGAAGCAATAAACAAAGTTAAATATATTAACCACTTCCTCATTTTAGAATCCCTAACTTCTGTCTCTCTTCTATATATCTTATTCAAATACCATGAAACTACAATAAATACTGGGAACACAATTATAATTGCCGAAACATTAAATCTTATAAGTGAAGAATTATTTGCAAAATAATTATAATTCAAAGCATCGGGAAAATAATTGTTTATTGCCTGCCAAATCAAAGTTACAAAGCTGATGGCAGACCAATAAAGAGTAACCACTGCCAAAAGATGTAAAAACAAATCTCTCGGCGTATTCTTTTTATGAACTATATTTGTATTTTCGTTTTCCATAATTTTATTATTTTTTAATTATATTTTTTTAATAACCTTCAAAAATAAATAGGCGAGACAGGCGCCCGATAGGGCAGTGGCAAGCTGTGGCCAGCTAATCATTAAAGCTACCTTTGAAGAAATACCATGCAAGACTGAATTGGCTAAAACTGTGCCAATACAAAATATAAAAGCATATTTTATTACAGAGGCCGAAATTGCGCCAAACCAATATTTTCCCGCACTTAGCGTAGCTGAAGGGTTTGCCAATTTATAAAAGGTTAAAACTAATAAGGCGTTGCCAGTCATTATAAATGGAATCATTGGAGTTAAAGCTAAAGGCAGAAGCCCTGTATATATAGAGACAAGACTTGGCACAAGGCATAAAAGGAAAGCAGATTCCAATCCCATAGTAACTGCAGAAATAAAAAGCAGGGCGTTTACAACAGATCCAGTTATTAGTTGGTTTCCAAAATATGGCGCTGCAACTGCCAAACCAACAAAAATGCTTAATTGAAAAGTTTTAGTTACTACTTTTTTAATGTCTAACGAAATTATATTTTCCTGTTCCATATTTTTATTATATCAGATTTATGATTCTTCAGCGCTAAACTTTGAGATAGATCCTGTTTTCAAATTGTGCTTATAAACACTAAGAAAAAATAAATAAGAAAGAAACAAATAAATAACTGCAAGTACAAGCCCTAAAACTAAATTCATTCCAATATTGAAATCTCCCTTCAAAATCAAGCGAATGCTTTCAAATACATACGTTGGTGGAAGAATTTGGGAAAAAAATTGAAGGTAATTAGGCAAAGCTGCAATTGGATAAAAAACTCCCACAAAAATTGCCATTACAGCAGGTATTGGCCAACCCAACCACTCAGCTGACGGCCCAAGCCTGAAAATTAAGCCCGTTATAAAAAGCCCCATGGCTACTCCAAAAATAAAAAGTAAAAGAATAAATGGCAAAATATACAAACCAATTACAAAAATATTATAACCAAATATCAATCCTGCAATTAACAGCATTATTAAAAATCCAATAAAACTTGTCAAAACACTTGTCAAAACTAAACCAGCTAAATATTCTTTTACTTCTAAAGGTGAAGCAAAAAAGTTAATAAAATTCTGCGACCAAACATCTTCCAAAAATGAAGTCATAATGCCTTGCTGGATTCTGCCCATAAATTCCCAAAGTATCACCGACCCAAGCAAAACAGTAACTACATTAAAAACTGCTCCTCCAAAGCTTCCCAAATATTTTGTAAGAAATCCCCATTGAAAAATATCTATTATCAGCCACATGAAAATACTCAAAAGCCTTATGGGATTGCTTTTTATCAAATACATCTGCCTTAAAAAAATTGAATAAATCCTGTTAAATTTCATTGTTTAAAGATAACGGCTCGCGAGCCACAGTAATGAATAATTCTTCCAAATCTTTTTTCCCATATTCCTTGGCCAATGTTTTTGGATTTCCTTCCAAGATTATTTTCCCTTTGGACAAAAACATAACCCTGTCGCAAACTTCTTCAACTTCCCTCATATTGTGAGAAGTCCACAAAACTGCAGGTTTACCAAGTTCTAATCCTGATGAAATATTTTTCCCAACATATTTTTTTACCATTTCTCTAATGTCCTTTGAGACACTTGGATCTAGCGAAGCAGTTGGTTCATCTAACATAATCAAACAGGGGTTGTTTATAACTGCTTTTGCCAAGTTTAATCTGCTCAGCTCTCCAGAAGATAATGATCCTGCCTTGTGATCTTTAAATTTTTCTAAATCAAAATCTTTTAACAACTCATCAATTTTATTTTTTAAATTTTTAACTCCATATAAATGCCCAAAAACTTTTAAATTTTGTATGACAGTTAAGTTGGTAGGGAGGTGGGCATACACCGCAGCAAAATTCATTTTCTGCAGAATTTCAGTTCTGTTGTTTTTCAAGTTTTTGCCAAAAATATTTATTTTCCCAGAAGTTGGCTCTAAAATTCCCAACACCATATTTATGGTTGTTGTCTTTCCAGCACCATTAGGTCCAAGTAATCCTACAATTTCTCCTTCTTGTATTTCAAAAGAAATATCGTTGACTGCAACGAATTTCTCATATTTTTTTGTTAAATTTTTAACTTCTACAACAGCCATTTTATTTTATATTTTTAATGTGGACCTGGGCAGAATCGGACTGCCGCCTCCTCGTTGCGAACGAGATGTAATACCACTTTACTACAGGCCCCGAACCTTATTTCCTAAACATGAAAAATATTTTCATTATTCTAGTCAAAATAAAAATTGCCAAAACCTGTATTGTTGTATAAGCGATATCTGCCAATGTACTTATTGGATAGCCCTCAACTGAATAAAAATAATAGCTATTACTAAAAAAATTCACAGCATACAATACTGTTGTTAATATTATCCAAGCGTAAACAAAATATTCTCCTTGGTGCCTACTCTTTTTTTCTCCAAGCCACCTAACAAATTCCTTGTGTAAAGAATAAAGAAGAACAACAGCCATGTAAAAAAATCCAAATTTTGCAGGAAGAAAACTCCCTCTAGTAAAAAAATTAATGACCATCATAACCATGGTTGCCAAGGTGACAATCGAGCATATTACAAAAAGATTTTGATTTATAACTGCTTCAACTTTTCTTACTTCTTTTACTTTTTGACTACCTGTATCCATGGTTTTTTATTTTATATTATTAATTATTATTTGTCGGGGCGCCGAGATTTGCACTCGGGCTACGAGCTCCCGAAGCCCGCGTACTACTGCTATACTACGCCCCGAGCGCTAACTAACCCAATATTTTTGCTTTGTCATTTTGTCCTGTTTCACTACAACTTCAGATTTTTCCTCTTGAGATTTTTCTGATAATTTCTGCAAATCAAAATCCGTCATTTCTGATAATTTTAATGCCTCTCCTTCCAAAAATTCCTTGGTATTTTTTTTAGGGTCGTCCAACACATAGCCCAAAAGTATATCTAAAATCTGGCCAATTTTCGGCCCTGGCTTTATTTTTAAAACAGACATTAAGTCGTTGCCATTTATTTTCAGCATTTTAGCTGAAATGGGATCTTGTGAAACTTTGTCAATTAAATATTTCAAGTGCCTCAATTTATACGGCTCTGCTTTTGGCACGCCGCTTCCAATTCTGTCAGCCTGCCTAACTTGCAAAAGTTCTTCCATATTTTCCGGCCCCATATTTCTTACCAGCCTTCTGACTGAAGACTCTCCAACCTCGTCAACGTTGTAGTAAAACAAATGATATCTGACAAGCTTAGTAATTTTCTCAACTTCTTTTTTAGAAAATTTCAACCTGTTTAAAATTTGGAAAGTTACTTTTGCTCCAACAATTTCATGATTGTAAAAAGTTGCATCGTTGCCACTTCCAGCTTTCACGCGGGGCTTAGCAATGTCGTGGAGTAGGGCAGCCAATCTTACATACATATTCAAATTTTTCTTAGCTGTAAACTCTAGAGCTTTTATAGCATGCATATAGCAGTCATATATATGATGCTTGTTTTGCGAAACTCCGTAATTTTCCAAAAGCTCTGGGACAATATACTTTAACAAACCCAATTCTCTTAACAACTCAACTCCATCTGCAGCTTTCTCAGACATTATAATTTTTACAAACTCGTCGCGTATTCTTTCCTGTGAAATTGCCTCTAACCAAATACTGTTTTTTTTAATTGCTTCCTTGGTTTTTACTTCAATTTCAAAACCCAAAGTTGTGGCAAATCTTACAGCTCTCAACATTCTTAAAGCATCTTCATTAAATCTTTCTTCAGGATTTCCAACGGTCCTAATTATTTTCTTTTCCAAATCCTTCTGCCCTTCATATATATCAATGACTTTTTTCTTGCCATCCATGGCCATTGCGTTTACAGTAAAATCCCTCCTACTTAAATCATCCTCAAGTTTTGTGGCATATTTTACTTGATCTGGGTGTCTTTTGTCAGAATATTCAGCTTCCAGCCTATAAGTTGTTATTTCTATTTCAGATAATTCTGTTTTTTTTGAGCCAGTGCGCGCTGTTACAGTTAAAAACTTGTTCTCATAAAAGCTATCTGGAAACACTTTTTGTATTTCTTCAGGCTTGGCGTTGGTTGTTACATCCCAATCTTTTGGTTCTCTGCCCAGCAAAAAATCACGCACGCATCCGCCCACAATATATGCCTCAAACCCCTGCCTGCCGGCAGGCAGGCTGCTTTTTTGCAGTCTTTCTATAATAGATTTTACTTCCTTTGGAATTACCATAATTACATTTTATAGTACCCTAAAAGTTGCTTTTTTTCAATTTTTTAGGTAAAATATAGGCGATTAAGGAAATTTCAAAAATACATCTAATAAAAAACTATGCAAAAAGCTGAAGGTATACCAAGTCCAGAGCCCATCCCAAATGAATTGGGTAATAATAATGAATCTGCCAAGGTTCCACTGATGATTACTCGCGATATGAGACAGCAACTTGCAGATCGTGGACTAAGCAAGGAGAACATAAGTGAGATTAAGCCAGAAGATGCTTGGGAGATTTTAAATGGAAAAAAATCAGAAGAACAGCAAACTGAACAATCTAAACTAACACCAGAAGAACAAATTACTAATATAGAAGGAGAAATCCAAAACCATCAAAATAATATTGATAAATCTGCTGAATCAATTAAAAGTACAAGAACTGAATTAAATAAAGCTTATGAAGAAGTTGGATTGCCTCCTCCAGAAGAAGAACCGCCAAGCATATCTCAAGAAAAAGAAAGGCTGGAAAGAATCAAATCTGAGCAACAAGAAAAACAAAAACAAAAAGAAGAACTAAGGAATCAACAAGAAAAAGAAAAACTAATTCAAGAGGAAAAAGAAAAAATCCTTCAAGAAAAATTAGATGAGATATTTAAAGAATTTGAGGCATTTACATCCCGCGATTTGCAGAGTATTTTTAAAAGTGGAAAAACTAGAGGAGGCAAAAATATTGAAAGTTCTTCCATGGGAGAACTTGACCCTGAAATTGCAAAGTCACTGGCAAAAGCTTTTAAAGAGGGAATTAAATTGCTCCCACAAATTCTTGAATTACTACCAGATCTCCTAAAAAAATTCGACAAGGACTTAACAAAAGAAGCTAAAGAACGCTTAGAGAAAAAAATGGAAGAGGATAAAAAATCTGAAAAAGAAAAGACCACTAAGCCTGAAGAACAAAAACCTAAGGACGAATCAGAAATCTCAGAAAATAAACCACTTGAGAAAAATATTAAACAAGATCCTCTTCATTCCAAAATAAAAAAACCTGCGGCATAATTATATTCACCTACTAAATTAACGCCCTCGTGGTGAAACTGGATATCATATTTGGCTTCGAACCAAAAGTCTGCAGGTCCGAGTCCTGCCGAGGGCACAAATTAAATCATTAATTTTAAATAAATTATGAAAAAAATACTTTTAGCTGTAAATTCACTATTTTTTACAGCAATTGTTTTAATTTTACCGTCAGTTGTTTCTGCCCAAAGCGGGTTAGTGCCATGTGGGCAAACTACTCCATGTACTATAGGAGATTTTTTCACAATGCTAAATAAAATTTATAAATTTATAGTAATAGACATTGCTGGCCCATTGGCAATTGTAGCTTTAACGGTAGGGGGAATAATGATGATGGTTTCAGCTGGCAACGCAAACTTAATGAGTATTGGCAAGAAAACAGTTTATTCAGCTATAATAGGGCTGGCTTTGGCTTTTTGTTCATATGCAATAATCAGCTTTGTTGCAAAAGCTGTAGGATATAGTATATAAAGATTAATCAATTACGCCCTCATAGCTCAATTGGTAGAGCAGCTCCCTCTTAAGGAGTTGGTTACAGGTTCAAGTCCTGTTGAGGGCACACTTCGAAAAGCTCAGTGCAAGCTTTACAAAAGAAGAGAAATAGAGTATATTAAGTATGTAAAAAGGCGCCAACGCGCTTTTATGTTTAAACAATATTAAAGTAAAATAAAAAATATAAGTTATGGCATTAACTACAAAGGAAAAGGCTAAAATAATAGAAGACGTCTCAGATGATAAAAAAAACACCGGTTCAACTGATGTTCAAATTGGCTTGGTTTCTAAGGCAATAGACAAGCTGGTTTTACATTTGAAGAAAAACCCACAAGACGTTCACTCCAAGAAAGGCCTTATTAAAATGGTCATTCAAAGAAAAAAACAGTTGGCCTATTTGAAAAAAATATCTGAAAAGAGATATTTAGCAATCATCAAAAAAATTGGACTCAAGAAATAGAATTTTTCTTGGTCTATATAACTAGATGCAACCAAAACCAAAAGAGCAGAGAGTAGAGGTGCTAATAGACGTACAAAATTTGTACTACTCAGCAAAAAACCTTTACCACTCAAAAGTTAATTTTCAGGAAGTTTTAAAATCAGCCGTGGCCGGAAGAAAATTTATCAGGGCTTTTGGTTATGTTGTGCGTACAAAAACTGGCGAAGAAACGCCATTTTTTGATGCCTTGAGCAAAATTGGAATTGAAACAAGAGTCAAGGATTTGCAGGAATTTTACGGTGGAGCTAAAAAAGCCGACTGGGATGTGGGCATTGTAATTGACGCTATTAGGACTGCACCTGGAGTAGACGTAGTTGTTTTGGCTTCAGGAGACGGAGACTTTATAGCTTTGGTAGAATATTTAAAAAACATGGGGAAAAGAGTTGAAGTGGTTGCCTTTGGCAGATCAACATCTGGCAAATTAAAAGAATCAGCTGACGAATTTATCGACCTTGACGACGAAGTCGCCAAATTCTTACTAAAGAAATAATATGGCAAATTCAGAAACAGGGTCACCATCACCAGATGAAAATGAAAATGTTCAAAAGAACAAAGAGGAATTTGAAAATTATAAAGAAAAATTTGAACACGCTGCAAAAATATCAGAAATTTTAGAAACACTAGAGTCCGTTTACAAAATGGGTTCCCAAGCATATCTGATAATTCACGGACCAAAAAATGAGTCGAAAAAAAGACATGTTTTCGTAACAGATTTTAGTGATGGAATAGTAACGGTACGCGATTCTAAAGAATCAAATGATATAGAAATAAATATTGATGATATAGAAGATGCACAAATCTTAGTTGATCCGGAAAAAGAAAAAAAATACAAATAATAAGAACTGTATCGGATATAAATAACATACCAGTCATAATAATATTACATTGTTGTTACTGGCATGATATTTAGTATCTTGGTACCGCTCTCAAAAATATGGCAGTAAAAGATACGTTCGAAATAAATGTTGGAGAGAAGCCAATAATAATAAAAACTACCAACTGGGCAGAACAAGCTTCTGGTTCATGCTTGGTTCAGTGCGGAGAAACAGAAGTTTTGGTAACTGCGGTCATCTCCCCATTTTCAAGAGAGGGGATAGACTTTTTTCCTTTAACAGTTGAATACGAGGAAAGGTTTTATGCTGCAGGAAAAATTTTGGGTTCTCGATTTATGAAAAGGGAAAGCAGACCAACAGACGAGGCGGTTTTAACAGCCCGCATGATAGATAGGGCAATTAGGCCTTTGTTTCCAAAAGATTTTAGAAAGGAAGTCCAAGTTATTGTTACCTGCCTTTCATGGGACGGAGAAAACGATCCAGATATTTTGGGAATGATTGGAGCTTCGTTTGCCTTGTCAACTTCAAACATTCCATGGAATGGGCCTTTAGGAGCAATAAGAGTTACTCGTAATAATGGCGAATGGATTTTCAATTCAAACTATGAACAAAGAAAAGAATGTGACATGGATTTGACTTTGGCTGCCTTAGAAAAAGACGGAGATATTATTGTAAACATGATTGAAATGGGTTCTAAAGAAGTGCAGGAAAAAGATTTTTTGGATGCTTATGAAGTTGCAAAAAAAGAATTGAAAAAAATGATTGATGTTCAAGCACAAGCTACAAAAAAAATTGGAAAGAAAAAAGATGTTTTTGAATCTGCAGTTGAATTGGATATTGAAAAAGAAATAAAAGAATTTTTGGGAGACAAATTGGAAAAAGCCATAAGCAACGCTCCAAAAACAGAAAAAAATCTTGGTGCTACAGAAATTTTAAAACAGGAATTGGTAAAATACTTGGCAGAAAAACATCCTGGGGAAGGGAAGGAGAAGCAAGTCTTAGCTTTCTTTGAAAAGGAAATAGAGGAAATAATTATCAAAAACATAATTGAAAGAGACTACAGGCCAGATGGCAGAAAATCTGTTGACATAAGGCCTTTGTCCTGCGAAGTTGGCGTTTTACCAAGAACCCACGGCTCTGGAGTTTTTGCCAGAGGACTTACAAGAGTGCTTTCTATATTAACTTTGGGTGGACCAGCTGACCAACAAATGCTTGAAGGAATGGAAATTGCTGGAAAGAAAAGATTTATGCACCACTACAACTTTCCTCCATTTTCATCTGGAGAAACTGCTCCAATGAGAGGACCAAAAAGAAGAGAGATTGGCCACGGAGCCTTGGTTGAAAAAGCATTGTCGCCTGTTATCCCCGACGTAACCCAATTTCCCTATACAATTAGAATAGTCTCTGAGTGTGTTTCTTCAAATGGATCAACCTCGCAAGCTTCGGTGTGTGCTGCATGCGTAGCCTTGATGGATGCGGGAGTACCAATTAAAGAACCTGTTGCTGGAATTTCAGTTGGTTTGGCTAAAAATGAAAAAACAGGAAAATACAAAGTGCTTACAGACATCCAGGGGCCAGAAGATCATTATGGAGACATGGACTTCAAAGTTGCCGGAACAAAGAATGGAATTACTGCAATTCAGCTTGATGTAAAAATAGACGGCATTAACAGCGCCATTGTAAAAGAGGCTTTAGACCGCGCAAAAGATGCAAGATTGAAAATTCTTGATATAATAAAGGAACAGATATCAGAACCAAGAAAAAATTTGTCGCCTTATGCTCCAAAAATTGCCACTATGACTATTAACCCTGCCAAGATTGGGGAAGTGGTTGGGCCAAAAGGCAGTATGATAAATAAAATCATTGAAGCTTGTGGAGGAGTTTCAATTGATATTGAAGATAGCGGATTTGTTTCTGTTACTGGAGTAAATCAGGAAGACGTGGACAAAGCTATAACTTGGATAAAGGGAATTGTTAGGGAAGTGAATGTTGGAGAAATATTCCAAGGAAAAGTTGTCAGACTTATGGACTTTGGAGCTTTTGTTGAAATATTGCCAGGTACAGACGGATTGGTACATATATCAAAATTTGCTTCACACCAGATTAAAAGCGTAAAAGACGTTGTAAAGGAAGGAGACATAATACCAGTAAAAGTTATGTCCATAGACGACTTAGGTAGAATAAACCTTTCAGCAATCGACGCAGGTTTTAAAGCTAAATAATAAAAAACTATGGTAACTGTAGACGAAGAAATACAAGCCAAAGAATTTCTCAAAAGAACTGAAATAAGAACAATGAAAAAGGACCTGCGTGCCCTGAGAGAAGTTGACGCATTAAAAGAAAGGGACAAAATTGCCACAATAAAAACTTTAGAAGAGCAATTGGAAGAAAAAAAGAAAGCTAATGAAAAAGCCAACATTGGACAAATATCCTTGGAAAAAGAAAAAATTGAAAGGAATGAAATTCTTCAAAAGAATGAAAATCAAGAAAGAATTGCAGAAAAAGATTTGAAAGACTATGCAACAGAACAAGAGCGCCAGCAAATATTTTTATTAGAGTCCCAGCGCCTTGGCTTTGAAAAGCAAATAGACGAAATAGACAAGGAAAAAGACCCAGTATTAAAGCTGGAAAAAAATCAGCAGCTTTTACAAAAAAGAGATCAACAGGCAAAATTAAATTCCATTTTAGAGCAAGAAAAAAAGCTCGAGGATGAGGAAAAATTTGTCACGGAAAAAGAACAAACCACAACTGTTCCAAATGAAAGAAAAAGCCTAGAACAATCAAGGTGGGAGCTGGACAAAAAAATACAGGAAATTGAAAAACAAAGATGGGAGGTAGAAAAGCAAGTTGAAGATGCAGATATTAAAACTGATATTATAGACAAATCTTCAGAACAGCTTATAATAGAAAAAAATAACTTAAGGGACAAAGTTTTGGGAGTTGATAAATCCTTGAGAGAAATTTTCTCTATAGTAATGAACAGAGAAGAAGAAAGAATAAAAGGTCAGGCAAAAGAACAAATAGCCAAACGCGAAGCAGCGGAAAAATTAAAAGTAGCAGAAAATGAAAAAGTACAAAGACAGCAATGGTCAGGCAAAACAGAGCCAATAAATACGATTGGAAACAAGTCAATTTTAGACAACATTCCAGTTCCAGTTAAAAGAAAAGTAGCAAAAACATTTGAAGATGAAAATGAAGCTAGAAAAAAGTTTTTAAGGGAAGTCGAAGAAGGAGTCGCAAAAAATCAAAGCGGAACACAGCAGAAAAGCAATACTTAAATAATATAAAGTAATAAAATATATAATGGAAAAGAAACTAATAGGAGAGTTAAAAGGAAAATTGGAAGAACAAAAAATATCTTTGCAAAAAGAGTTGGAAAGCTTTGCTTCAGAAGACCCAAATCTAAAACACAACTGGGATGCCAAATATCCAAACAGGGAAGACAGCGATAAAGATGAAAAGGCTGACGACGCCCAGGAATACGACAACATGCTTTCTTTAGAACACAGTTTGGAATTAAAGCTCAAAGATGTAACTATGGCTCTAGAAAAAATTGCTAAGGGAACATATGGAATATGCGAAGGCTGTGGAGACAAAATCAGCGAAGAAAGGCTTCTTGCCTGCCCTGAAGCAAAAACCTGCTTGCAGTGCCACCAAAAGTAGAAATCAATCAACAACAAAAAACCCGGCATCTGCCGGGTTTTTAATTACAAATAATTTTTTTTAAAGCTTCCAGGGAGGTTATAGAACTCATCTGAAAAATCGTGCTTAAAATGTATATAACTTCTATTTTTTGTCCGGCTTGCGCCTCTCAAGTCAACAATATCAACTCCGTACTTTTCAAATGCAGTCTTAAACAAATCATAATGCACAGCGTGGCCAATTTTATGTTCTCTGCCCTTGTCAGTAGTGCCAGTAAACATATTTGAAAGTATTTTATTTATGTCTTTATTTGAAAAATCCGTCTTCCCACATTCTGCAAAAAAACCAAAAGCATACCCTTCCAATTCATTTATTTCCTTACCATAGGCTAAGGCAACAAGGCAGTTTTCTGAAAGCTTTAAAAATACTTCCTTTGTTTTTGGAACAAACCCTATTCTCTGCCCAGAGCCCAAATATATTTTGTAAATTTCTTCTATTTCCTGGCTGGTAAGTTTGTCTTTTATAATAATGTTTACAGACTTGTAACCGCGGTTGACGCTGTTCATTTTCTGGCTATCTAACTTAAATTTATCTTTAAAAAGTAAAAGCGTTTCCTCATCTTGAAAAAAATAATCTGCTTTTTTATATCCTACTTTTGTTAGTTTTTTAATTACTTCTTCTGCTAATTTTTTACTATAAATCATTGGTAAATCAATAGTAACCTTTGCCAGTCTTGTTTTTTTAATATGCTCTAAAAAATTATCAAACCCTTTTTCTGTTTGGCAAACTGGCCCCAAGGGTATATATATGTTTTTCCAAAAAAATCTCTTAGACAATTGATACCTATAATAAAAACCATCGCCCTCAAAGAAGCGATAGCCAAATTCCTTAAACTGACCGGGATCAAAAATGTAATAAGGCAACTCTGCCATTTTTAATATTTAATATATGAGCCAACTGGAAACTTCGATAAAGGATTTACAGCTCCTCTAACTTCAAAATGTACGTGACAACCAGTTGAGTGGCCTGCTCCAGCCATGCCCGGTTTTCCCCCCATCAAAGCAATATTTTGGCCGGTGTAAACTGTGTCTCCTATCTTTACCAATGAAGTCATAACGTGCCCGTAATAAGTAGTTAATCCATTAGGGTGTAAAATTATTATATAATTTCCTCCGCCTTGGTGCCATCCACCATCATTGTATGCCCTTTGCACAACTCCAGCTGCAGCTGCATAAATTGGAGTTCCACATTTATTAGCTAGGTCAACGCCATTATAATAATGAAGCCCTTGGGTTATATAACCTTGAGCTGGGAAAATAAAATAATTATTAGCTAAAGGAATCTGGTTGTTTATAATTGGCCCAGCTTTCTTTGGCATAACTCCTCCAGGAACAATTAAAATATCTCCTATATATATGTCGTCCTGGTTTGCCAAGTCGTTGTAAAAAATTATATCTTCAGTTTGCGACTTATAAGTTTGGGCAATTCCAAAAATAGTGTCTCCAGATTTTACAACGTGCAAAACTCCATCAACTGGCAAAATTGCAAGATCCTGGCCAACTTTGATTGCCGAAGAGCTGGTCATATTGTTGGCCCAAAATATGGTGTTGGTAGAAATTTTATAAGAGTCGGCAATTGATTTTACAGTGTCTCCGGGCTGTACTGTATAATCTATAACTTCTTTTTGGTTTTGGCTGTTGCCTCCAAAAACATCTCCCAAAACCTTGCCAGAAACAACACAAGGGGTAGAAACTCCGCAAAGCGTGTTGTCCTGCATTATTTTCAAATCTGGAGTTTCCAGTGCAATTGCATTTGCCTTGCTTGAAAACAAATTATCTCCACTTATCTTGGTATTTCTATCGAAAGCTGATTTTAGAAATATCCCACTGCTAGTGCTAAAGTTTCCCATATTAGCTGAACTGTCGCATGAAGCATATATAGATACAAAAAGAAGCAGGCAAGTAAGCCCAAAATAAAACGAAGGATTTTTCAATAATCCCTTTGAATTAGCCCCTTTCTTAGTCTCTGTCAAAGTGAGCCAAACACCTTTTATCCTTATTAATATTGTGTTAATAATCTTTAACAACTTACTTTGAATTTACCATTTTGGGCGATTCCAGTCAAGAAACTTATCCACCAAGCCACTTATCGTGATATAATGTAAAAATGAATTTAATTTCCCCGACAACAATAAAAGAACTCCTTGCAAAATACCAAGCTAAGCCTTCTAAAGGACTGGGGCAGAATTTTTTAGTAGACCAAAATGTTTTAAACAAAATTGTTGCTGTATCAAACATTCAGCCAGATGACATTATAATAGAAGTAGGTCCTGGGCTTGGCACACTAACTAAAGAATTGGCTCAAAAAGCCAAACAAGTTTTTGCCGTAGAAAAAGATGAAACAATGATTGAAGTTTTAAAAGAAACCTTAGCAGATTTTAAAAATGTCCAGGTTATTAATGGCGACATTCTAAAATTAGATTTGAGCCCATATATATTGAAAGGGGAGTACAAGGTGGTTGCCAATATTCCATATTACTTAACCTCACCCTTAATCAGAAAATTTTTAGAATCTGAAAAACAGCCACAAGAAATGGTTTTAATGTTGCAAAAAGAAGTGGCTAAAAGAATTTGTTCAAAGCCACCTCAAATGAGTTTACTGGCAGTGTCGGTGCAATTTTATGCCAAAGCGCACATTGAGGCCAATGTTTCCAAAAACTGCTTTTGGCCTGCTCCTAAAGTTGACTCGGCCATAATTAAAATAATCCCCACAGAAAAGCAATATATTTTACCAGACTTGTTTTTTCAAGTTGTAAAAGCTGGGTTTGTACAGCCCAGAAAACAGCTTGTTAATAACTTGACTACCTTAAATTCGCCAGATGGTGTAAAATTAACAAAAGAACAAATTTCCAGCTGGCTTTTGGAAAATAAAATAAAGCCAAGCCAGCGGTCAGAAACTCTTAACATTTCTGACTGGGTCAATTTAGCAAAAAGTTTTAAAAACTAAAAACATATATGCCAAAATTTCTCTCTCGTATTTTAAAAAATAAAAAAACATTATTTTTAATTTTGTTATTTGCAGTTGTTATTGTTTCCATTCCTTGCGTTTCTTTTGCAGGAGAACACTGGTATAGCGCATTTCTTTGGGATGGAGCGATAACAGCCTATTTCAATTCGATGATAATGATTTTTATGACTTTGCCATTACTTGCATCAGCAGTAATTTGCGACCTCGTAGGAATATTATTGACCTGGGCGATAAATGCAGCTATAGGTGGAGGAACAAGCTATACTAACAGTGGAGCTGTTATAATTGGTTTGCCAATTGTTAGAGAATTGGCAAACATGCTTATTGTTTTAGGATTTATTATCATAGGAGTAGCAACTTCTTTAAGGTTCAGAGAATATGAGGCAAAAAAACTTTTAGCCCCACTTATAATAGTTGCTCTCTTGGTAAACTTTTCTTCCATAATATGCGGAGTATTTATTGACGGCACAAATATCTTAATGAAGTTTTTTTTCGGAAATGTTGGAAGCGGAGCTTTTTATGCTACCCAAGTTACTGCCAGTTTTGAAACAGTAAAAGAGCATTTGGGAGATAATTGGATGGCATTTGTACCTACAATATTTTCACTGATATTTTTTAATATTACTGCATCTTTCATATATATAATATACATATTTTTGCTAATAGGCAGAATTATAGCTTTATGGATGTTGGTTATAATGGCTCCTTTGGCTTTTGTGTGTTATGTTTTTCCATTTACAAAAAGCATTTGGCAAATGTGGTGGAAAAACTTTTTCCAGTGGTGCATTATAGGAATTCCAGCCGGACTTTTTTATTACATAGGCGCGTCAATGATGCAAAAAATAGGACCTTCTGGAACAGGAACTATACCAGGAGTTCCAGCAGGCCCGGCTGGTCTAATAGGCGACCAATTAGTAGATGCAAGTGCTTTACAAACCTTCACAAGTGGTTTGAGTTTAATGCTACCAGCATTGTTTTTAATTGTTGGATTTTTAGCTTCTTTACAAATAGCTCCAATGGGAGCAAGTGCCCTTATGTCTATGGGCAAGAAAACCGCAATGGGTATGGGGAAAATGGGTGCTGGAGCAGTACCTTCATCAGTTGCCAAAGTTGGAAACGCCATGAAAGACAAGGCAACAGCCATGGGAGAAAAGTTGAACTTGGTTCCAAAAGGAACTACTGCTGACAACCAGGCAAGCAGACTAGCAGAGCCAACCAAGAGATTGGAAAATATTAAAGACAACAAGAAGCTTGCTCAAATTGCCGAACAAAGGCCAATTACTCATAATCAAGCATTGGACAAAGCAGCTGCTGCCCAAATATTGGCTAAAAGAGGTGCGCTTGGAGAAGTTAATGCTACAAAACTTCCTGGAATTGCAGCTTACGCTCAAAGCATGGGAGCTTCTAAAGAAGCATTTACCAAAGCTGATGCCCAACTTGGAACAGTTGCCACAGACAAAGAAGCTGCAGCCCACATGCAAAATCAGTTGGCTGCTGGATATTTGAAAGACAGTAAAGCAAGCACTATGAAAGAAGCTCAAAAAATGGCTAAGGGAGCTATGCCAACAAAAGGTCCTGCTCTTGATAGCGCGTTGAATAAAGCTCGACAGGAAATCAAAAAACAGAAAACTACAGAAAATGCTCTTGGCCTTGCTCCATTAACTGATAAAGATGCTTACAACGAACTTGCTAATGATGAAAGAAAAAAACATGTTGATGCAGGATTGTCTGAAAAAGCTATTGCTTCGGAGATGGCAAAATTCAAACCTTCTGACCAATCAATAGCAAATACAAAAACTACATTGAGCGAAAAAAGAATTCAGAAAGCAGTACAAAAATATCCTGCTCACAAAGTTTCAGAATTACCTACAGAAGCTATGGGAGCATTTGCAAAATATGCTGGAGAGGCTCAGATTACCAATTTACTTAGAAATGGTAGCGAAGCAAAAATTGACGCCTTTGACAAAGCTCATAAAGAGAACGTAGACAATTTAAAAATTGGAAATGATGAACAAAAAGCAGAAGCTGTAAAACGTGCAAAAATACACCAAAAAGCTACAAGAAGGTTAGATCCAGATGCAGAATTTGAAGATGAATTTGCCAATGAAGACCAGCATGATAAAGGTGGTGGAGTTGCATAAAAAATATTAAATTATTTCACATTTACTTTTATGGATAAACCAAACAATATAAAAATATATTCCAAAGTTGATACTGAACCCATAATTACAGGAATTCTGCAAAATAACCACATAGAAGAATCAGATAGTGACATAATGGAGAAATTGTCTCAAGGCAAGCCAGTGCAGGGACAAATAATTATAAGCGCTGTAGAAAAAATACTTCTTGAAAAACTACCAGATGAAAATATTTGTGCTTTTCTAAAAACAGAGTTGAATGTTTTAGATGAAGTTGCAAAAACAGTTTATTTGGAAATTAAAAGCAAACTTGTTCCTGTAATTAAAACAAGGACTGTTGAAAACGCTCCAATAAAAGAAACCTCTACCGTAAAAATTCCAAGACCAATAAAAAAAACCTCAACTACTACAAAAATAGAAACACCAAAACCACCAATCCAACAAAGCGGTCCAGACAAATATAGAGAGTCCGTAGAATAAATATTATACAAATAAATAAGGCTGGATCTCTTGATCCAGCCTTTTATTTTTGGGATTTCTCCTAAAATCCCTTATCTTTTTTCCATTTCTCATGCCACTCAAGTGGCGACAGTTTTTCTTTGTTTTTTCTTCCGTCTCCACCGCGGCCACCTCCTCTATTAAGCAAAAGTGCGGCTGCAGCAAAAGCTGGAAGTTCACCATTCATGGCGGTACCGTCAGCATTGCCAACGCGTATGTCTTGAGCACCAGACCTGTCTCTCTTGAGTTGGTCTATTGCCGCATCAAACACTTCCTTGTATCCACCATCTGAAGCTGGTTTGCTTCTGAGAGTTGGGTCAGTATTGATTTTTTCCTTGAAAGCTTTAAGCTTTGCAGGATCGTCAATATCAACCCCAGATAACAGGGCCACTGTTGTAATAATCTGAGTGCCGACTTCTTCGGCATTCATTCTGGCAGTTTCCCGCGCGGCATTGGCTTCATATTTAGCCGATACGGTCAACTCCATTGCTTTTTGGATTTTTTCCGTAGGATTGATTTGCTCAATCCTTAGGATGACTTCACCTGTTCCCGGCTCAAAATTCGTAGGATTATTCCCGCAAATTCCAGACTTGGCGAAGAGACCGTCTGGCCTTAAGAAAAAAGCCATCGCAGCCGCATTTATTGCTGTGATGTTAGATTTCGACAAAGATTCCTCCAAGGTGAATCCAGCGGCGATATCTTTTAGACCAGAAATCGTCTCATCTTCTGCCCACTCTTGCAGGCCAGCTTGGTCTAAAGGCACCCCTGATTGAACCATCAAAATAAGTGAGTCTAGTTCATTAAAGGGGAATCTCACTGCCCCTGTAACGTCTACCAAGAGTCCCTGCCTGTCTCCTGACCAGACCCGGTGCTCAAGCTTCCCTTCATACCTTAAGGGAAGTTGCTTAGTCGTTATCCTTATCAACCTGACCCCAGGAAAATAAGGCAGAAACATCAACCCACTTCGGAAAATCTTTCTTATAATTTTTCCGAAGACAACCATGAGTGCTACCTCATCCGGTCCAATAACCTTTAAAGATTTTATGAACCAAACGATGGACAAGAGCAACCCTACTAAGGCTACCCATTTTCCAACAGTTAAAGTTAAAACCAAGAGTCCCAACACAATCATCATCGCAATCAACAAATCAATTAGCGTTTTCATTCGACACTCTCCTTTTCTTTGTTTGTTTTTAAATTCACTACAAATATTAACGGCGAAATAGGGTACACCTATATCTAAAAACCGTGCTTTCTCAATGAACTTTCCTAGATTTATTATATCACAATACAAACATCTTGTCAATATGTTTACAACTCGTATTGCCTGTACTTTTTTATACGTGATATAATAGAGTAATTTAACCACAAACATATGGAACAATATCCAATACCGCAGTTTATTGAGTCAGAAAGCAAAATTGCCTTCTTTATCTCATTCAGGCAGTTTTTCTATTTAGTGGGAGCTGGCATAGCCTGCTTTTTCCTCTACTTTGTGCTTCCAACACCATTGTTTTATTTGTTTGCCATATTAATTTTTAGCGTAATGATTGCTCTTGCTTTTGGAAAGGTTAACGGCACTCCATTGTTGAATTTTATTTTAGGGTCAATTGGGTTTTCAATAGGAGGGAAGGATTACACCTGGAAAAAAAAGGAATCTCCATATCCATTTAAGCCAATAACCAGAACTCAAATTAGAAAAATTGACCAAGGTCCAGTTTTGCAAGCTCAAACAAGCCAATTAAAAAGAACAAGAACGCAAATAGAAATGCGTACAAAATAATTTTTAAATAATATGGCAGAATCAGCAACACAAGCATTTTTAGAGGTACAAGACATAAGAGAGGGAGTTGTAATTTTGAAAAACAATTCCATAAGGGGAATTTTAATGGTTTCTTCCATCAACTTTGCCTTGAAATCCGAAGAAGAACAAACCGCTATAATTTATGCTTTTCAGAATTTCTTAAACTCTTTAGATTTTTTCTGCCAAATTGTTATTCAGTCAAGAAATATAAACATTACTCCGTATTTGGACAGCCTTAAAGATTTAGAAGACAAACAAACCAATTCTTTGTTGCGTGAACAAACTGCCTCATACCGAGAATTTATACAAGGAATGGTTGTGGGCGACAGCGTCATGACAAAAAACTTTTATGTTGTAATTCCATACAACCTTATGGAAATACTTGGCGTAAAAGGGGCGGCTAAGAGTTTTAACCTTTTTGGGTCAGGATCAGGATCGCAAGGCGCGCCTATGAAAGATGACGAATTCCAAAGATGTAAAGCACAGCTTTGGCAAAGAATGGAATATTTGTCCATGGGCTTGCGAAGGTGTGGTTTGGAGGCAGTACCACTAACAACTCCAGAACTCATAGAACTTTTTTGGTCTATACACCACCCAGATCAGGCAGAAATTGGGTACTACCCGGAAATTTTACCAGAGTTATTAAAATAACTTCAACACATATGGCATCGTTTTTAGACAATTTAATAGGGAAGAAACAAGACAATTTAACTGACAAAATATTCCAAGAAGAAGCTTTTGATGTAAGGGATATTATTGCTCCTCCATATATAGGGGTTATGCAAGACCACATAAAACTTGGAGAAAGGTTTGCCAAATCATTCTTTGTTTTTTCTTATCCAAGATATTTAAATACTGGTTGGTTTTCTCCAGTTATAGATTTGAGTACACCAATGGACATTTCATTTTTCATACATCCTGTTAGCAGTGAGTTAATTTTAAAAAAACTCAGAAAAAAAATTACAGAAGTTTCCTCTGAAATTTTAGAGAGGGAAGAGAAAGGCCTAATAAGAGACCCAGCTTTGGAAACTGCATACCGCGACATTGAAACCTTAAGAGACAACTTAATGACCGCTCAGGAAAAAATGTTTCGCTTTGGAGTTTACATAACCATTTATGAAACTTCGGAAAAAGCTTTGAAAGATACCGAGCTTACTTTAAGGTCAATTTTTGAATCAAGATTAATTTATATAAAGCCTGCCTTGTTTAAGCAGAAAGAGGGATTTATTTCCTGCAACCCATATGGAATGGACTTAATTGAAGTGCACACTCCAATGGATACGGCTCCTTTGTCTACTTGTTTTCCATTTATTTCTTTTGACTTAAGTTCAAACGAAGGAATTTTGTACGGGTTAAACAGACACAACAACTCCTTGGTTTTGTTTGACAGATTTAGCTTAGAAAACGCCAACATGGTGGTTTTTGCTAAATCTGGTTCTGGTAAATCTTTTGCAATAAAACTGGAAATTTTAAGGTATTTAATGCAAGGAGTAGACTGCATAATTTTAGACCCAGAAAACGAATATGAATTTTTAGCTGACGCAGTAGGAGGATCATTCTTAAAAATTTCTCTAACTTCTGCCAACCACCTAAACCCTTTTGACTTGCCAGTTCCAGGACCAGATGACAACCCCGAAGATGTATTAAGGTCAAACGTTATAAACTTGGTTGGGCTTTTAAGAATTATGCTGGGCGGATTGACCCCCGAAGAAGACAGTATTTTAGATGAAGCTTTAACAGAAACTTATGCTGTAAGAGATATTACTCCTGAGTCAGATCCAAAAACCTGGGTAAACAATGTTCCTTTAATGTCTGACTTCCAGGAAGTTTTGGAAAGCATGTCTGGAACAGAATCACTGGTAAAAAGAATTGGTAAATATACAAAAGGCACTTTTGCTGACTTTTTCAACCAGCAGTCAAATATTTCCGTGGACAAGAGTTTTGTAGTTTTTGGAATAAGGGACATGGAAGATTCTTTAAAACCAATTGCCTTGTATATTGTAATGAGATACATTTGGAACATTGTCAGGTCAAAGTTAAAAAAGAGAATTTTAGTTATTGATGAAGCTTGGTCGCTTATGCAGTCTCAAGACGGAGCATCATTCTTGTTTGGCATGGCAAAAAGAGGCAGAAAATATTGGCTGGGGGTTACCACTATTACTCAGAACGTGGCAGACTTTATGAGCACAGACTACGGCAAGGCAATTATTACCAACTCTTCTTTACAATTGTTAATGAAACAATCTACAGCAGACATTGATTCTTTGCAAAAAGTTTTCAATTTAACCGAACAGGAAAAATATCTTTTACTGGAAGCTTCAGTGGGGGAGGGCTTATTCTTTGCCGGTAGAAAACACGTATACTTATCTGTTGTTGCCAGTGCCACAGAAAATAGAATTGTCACAACTAACCCACAAGAAGTTTTAAGAAACAGGCAAGATAAAAAAGATTTGGAACTTTCGGAAAACTTATAATTTAAATTTATAAAATGGCGGTAAAAACACCTTCCAAACCACCTGCTAAACCAACAAGTGGCAGCGAAGAAAAACCAAAAAATGATGCCAAAGGGGGAGCAAAAAGTGGGATGGGTAATTTAACTACCCCAGAGGGAGTTTTAATGATTTCCTTGGCGGTCATATTCGACGGTGTTGGATTATTTCCAGGTGTTGGCTGGATTTCTGACGCAATTGGTGTTATTTTTTTTGGAATGTGGGCATTTGTATTTAAAAAGAAAAATAAATTAGCATTTAAATTTATCATAGCCCTTGTTTTAGAGGCTATTCCTATTGTAAGCGACATAACTCCTTTTATAAGCGCGATTGGTATGCTTTTTAGTATAAAAATACCTGCCTCGTGGATTGGATTTGTTTATTTAGTGTTAAGTAGTGATTAAATAATGTATAAAGTAAATAAAAAAATAATTTTCTTCACAACAGCTCTTGTCTTTTTTTTAAGAGCCAGTTTTACTTTTGCCTTAGAAGTCCCACTACCTGGGTTGGGGAATACTCCTTCTTTTCCAGAATATGTCTGTTACTTTTTTGGATATGGAATCAACCTGGCTGCTATAATTGGAATGCTTGCCATAGCTATTGGAGGAATATATTATTTAATTGATTACAGCAGGGGCAGATTTAAAGACGAAGGCAAAAATTGGGTTAAAGCTGGAATTTTAGGGTTTTTAATTACTATAAGTTCATACTCTATTGCCTACACAATAAACCCAGAATTAACCTCTTGTAAAATGGGAGTTTTAACTCCACTTACTTTTCTACTACCTACAAGCTCTCCTAAAGTTTCAACTGTCCCCAAAGCTACTTATAATGAAATTCCAATTGGAACTTTAACTGAAACTCTTTTAACACGGACAATGGACTGCTATGGGTTTGACCAAGAAGGAAACCCAGTTGACGGCATTTCCATTGACTCTACTTTAGCCAGGCCAACATATTTGAACAACGACCGCGCCGACTGCCTTTTACAGTTGCTGGACGGAGCCCAAAAAAAAGGACACTTAATTTCCACTTTATCTGAAGACATAATGAAATTAATGGACACTTGCTCTTGTCTTGGCAAATGCCCACCAACTTGCGGGGGACAAAGTGACTGCACTTTAGTTTTAACAAACAAACAGATAACTGGTGTAACAATAGATGGCGGTAAAGATGAGTGTTCTGGCGGATGTACTCAACCCTGTGTCAAAGCTCCATGCAAAATGCCAGATCCTTTGCCAACACCTCCAGATTGCTGTCCTGCACAAGCTTTAGACCCAAATACTTTACCAACAACTCAAACACCATTAATAGATCCAAAAACCGGTAAAAACATTACAAATCCATTGACTGGCAAAGATTTAACTGTAAAAGAGCAAATTGAACATGGCCCAATAAATGTCAACGTAGAAACCAATGCAGGTACAGGCAGCAAAAGTTGTAAAACGGAAACAAGAATTTTTGCCGGGTTAGATGAATTTAGGTCTACTAAAACTTATTCTGAAATAAAGCATGATGTTGAAACTACTAGAGATATAAATGGCAGAACCGTAACAATTATTAAAACGGGAAACTGTGGAATATGCATAAATAATTGCCAAGATTGCGATGAAGATACAATGACCCCGCCAATTTACGCCAAGTGCCTTACAGATAAGAAAAAATGTGAAGATGCCTTTACTGCATGCCAAGACAATAAAAATAAATGTCAAAAAGGCTCGCCTTGGTATAATTTAAAATTAATTGACCAGCTTACATATATTAATGGAAAAATAGGTGAGCTAAAGAGTGAAATAAAAGCTGATGAAGATGTTTTAAAAACAGCAACAACAACTCTAGGTGAATGTTACTTAGCAATACCATATATTGATCTTCTAAAAACTGAAAAAATAACCAGCAATAAAGTCCTTGAAATTTCAACCAACAAACTTTTTTCAGATCCAAAAACCAATACTCCAATAAGCGTGGCAAAATACTGCCAAGGTTTTAATTATAAAAATTCCAGTTGCTTGAAAAAGTGTAATGACATGTGTCCAGACAATAGCCAAGAAGCATTAACCCTTTATGCTAAATGTTCTGGCATAGCTGCTGCCACGGGAAGTGGACTTACTTGTGATTACGACGACTGCCCAATAGGGGACATATGCGACGACGCTTCTAAAAAATGTATCAATGCAGACAAACAGGAACAATGTATAGAAGACGCATATAACAAAAGGCCGTGCAAAAATGCCCCTTCAGATGGCCCTAAAATATTTAGTGAATGCATAAGCTCATGTCAAAACAGTTGTTCGGACACTTGTGCTAAAAAATATCTTAATTGTTCTGACGAATATATTTTCTGCAACAGCCAATGCAACAACAATTCAAAATGCGTTTTAACAGACAACGCTGGGAGCTGTTTGTTTGGAGCTTCAAATTTAATAGAATGTACAAACCAGCCTACTGACCAAGGAAATACAAATAATTGTATTAATAATGCCTATAAATGTAAAAATGGATCTAGCGAATATGCTGGTTACCAAGAATGCATAGACACCACAGTTAGCGGATGCTCGGCAGATAAATTTTCTTCTTCATATTTTTACGAAGCAGACAACAAAAAATGCCAAAAATGTCCAAACCCTTATGTTTCACCAAGCCCAGGAAGCGCTTGCTACAGTAGTACTGTTAAGACAGGAACTTCTTGCCAAGAATTGTGCCCCGAAACTACTAAATGTCCAACTTCCTCTGACTGCCCATTTTGTCCATGTGACCAATTAAGCGATCCAAATGACCCAACAAAACCTTTATCAATTGATTTTTCCTTGCCAGATTCAATTACTAAATCAGGAATTTCCAAATATGTTTCCACTACAAAAGAGGTTTCTGGACACCAAATAGTTGGACCTCAGTGCAACAATTATTCTTACAACGACGACCCTTTGACTTTTTATTGCAGATCGGGCTGGGCTACAGACAAAAGCAAAGAAGGAACAGGAGATATCCCAATTGGAGCTGAAAAAAAATGCAATAAGGAAGGAGAAGTGCCAGTTGGCCAAACTGTTGACGACGCCATAAAATGGGCTGACGACTTAATAGCTTCCGCCAATAAAATGAATGGTTTTATAACTGGCATGATAACTCAAATGAAAAAAGCCGGCCAAGCAATAAACCAATCAAATGGGGTTGAAAAATACTGCATGTGCACGGCCAAGTTTGATAATAGCAAACCAATCTGCACAACTGATTGTATATTTAAACAAAAACATTGGCCAGCCACAACAATAGGCGGAGTTTATTCTCCAGGATATACAGCTTGTTCATGCACATTCACGGCATGTAAAGGAAGTCCATGTGACCAAGTTGCTTTCTACCTAATGGCAGTTTGGAATTATTACAAAGGCTTAAAAACTGAATTTACAGATTTTTATACAAAAATGCTTGTAGAACCAAGAAGCGATATTATGAAAGAGCTTGATTACTCCAGGCAAGCAATAGGCAAATGCAGTTTAACAAACAATGCTTATGGAGCCAAGGTTAGAGTGTTAAGCTGTACAAGAGCTGAAAAAGAAGTGACTGATCCAATCAAATCGCTTTCAACAACATTTAATAATGAAACAGTTCCTGCATATTGTTATGGAAAAGAATTGGGGAAAATTTTAACTCCAGAAACTACCTTAACTGACAACTGGTTCTGTTGTGAAGAATACAGCAAAAATCCAACCACAAATAACAACCCATTATATGACCCAAATAGATATTAATAGAATAAAAAAATGAAAAACAAAAAATACAATTATTTATTCTTCTTTGCATTTTTACTTATATTTGCTTTTTTAAAAACAAATTATGCCAATGCTTTGGAAATAGACCTAGGCCTTGGAGCCAACCCAAGTTTTCCTGAATATGTTAAATTTTTATTTTCATGGGGCATCTCACTTGCGGGACTAGTTTCTGTTATATCTTTTGCTTTAGGAGCTATATCATTAATGATATCTGCTGACAATGCTGAAATGGCTTCCAGTGGAAAAGACCGCATGAAAGGTGCTGTTTTGGGTTTGGTATTAACTCTTGCCTCTTACACAATTATCAGTACAATTAACCCTCAACTTACAAGTTTTAATTTCCCAGACCCAACCAAATTGGCAGACTGGCCACAACCAACTGGTGCTGGTGTCTACTTTTATGACACGCCAGACTGCAGTGGCGACAACTCTGGAGCCCAAAAAATCTCAACAGATGGCGTAGCAAGAAGTTTTAAAAAGGCTATAAAAAATATAAACGACGTAGGTACAATACAAGCAATAAAAATTATTAATGACCCAGCAAACCATCTTTATTACGGCACTATTTTGCACAAATCAAAAACAGGTTATGACCAAGGTGGATTTTGTTCTTTGCCAATGAAAGCAACAAGCGCAACTGGAGGAGAATGCCAACCTATTGTCAACGCAGATAGATTGAACGTAGCCTCAGCTGATATTTTTAATATAAATATGATGCCTGAAACATCTGGAAGTGGATTAAAATTTTACAGCGAGGGATATGGTGAAGACGGCGGCCCGCGAGGTGGTTATTATGAAATCAAACCAGAAGAGTTTTCTTCTGGATTTTACATGATAAAAAATCCTGCTGTAATGAAATTTGAATGGAAGAACACCCCATATGACCCTGCATGGCAAAGTAAATATAAAAGCTTCCAAGATAGGCCAGAAGCTATAAAATTTGGTGGATCTTACATAGTAGCTTTATACTCATCTGCAGACCTTTCATCTTCAACTTTGTTATATTGCCAAACATTCACTGAAACTGTTCCAACTTTAAAAACAACCACCTTTTTAAACACAAGTATTAGCGCCACATTAAATAGAAGCCTTTATATAATACCTACATATTAATGCCAAAAAAATATAAATATTTTTTATTTGCATTATATTTAACTGCTTTTACTTTTTTAAACGCAGATTTTTGTAGAGCTTTAGAAGTAGACTTGAAGTTGGGTGCTAACCCAAGTTTTCCACAATATGCTGCATTTCTTTTTTCCTGGGGAATTTCCATTGCTGGAGTAGTATCTGTTATATCTTTTGCAGTTGGTGCTGTATTTTTAATAATTTCTGGAGACAGCTCAGAAATGGCTACTAGTGGAAAAAGCAGAATGAAAAGTGCTGTTATAGGACTAGTATTAACAATTTCCGCTTACGCAATTGCCAACACAATAAACCCTCAGCTAACTTCTTTTAATTTTCCAGAACCAACTAAATTGGCAGACTGGCCACAGGGTACAGCCCCGGGGGTTTACTTCTACGACAAAGCAGATTGCAGTGGTGATAATTCTGGAGCACAAGCAATCTCAATTGCAGATATATCAAGTACATTTTCTAAGCCTGCGTCTGGCTCTACAATATTAAGCACAAAAATTATAAAAGGCATAAAAATTATCAATGATCCTGCAAATGACCTTTATTTTGGAACTGTACTACACCAATCAAAACTTGGTTCTCAAAGCGGGGGAGGGCTTTGTTCTCTTCCCATGTTTAACAGAGCTGGGAACATGTGTATACCAATACAAAATGCAGATTCATTAAATGCGGTTTCTGCTGATATTTTTAAAATAACTATGGATCCTGTAAAATCCAGGGACAAACTTACTTTTTACAGTGAGCCTTATGGAACACCAGGATCTGACGCTGGTTATTATGAGGTTTTACCAACAAATTTCCCTGTTGGAAGCGGAAAGCATTATTTAACGTTAACTCCAAGCAATATGAATTTTAGCTGGCCAATCGCCACAAAAAGAAACCCAGCATATAGAAACCGCTTTAAAACTTTTAAAGACAGCCCTGGTTCAATAATTTTTTCTGATAAATATTTAGTAGCTCTATATTCTACTGCCTCTACATCGGTATTTGGAACATCAGTATTGCCTTATTGCCAGACATTTACTAGTAATGTCCCCGTTCTGGAAAAAGAACCAATAGCCGCAACTGGCAGTTATAAAAATTCACCAGGCGAAATTTCTGCAAATGGCTTGAATAAAGATATTTGGATTGTGCCATTAAAAAACGAGTAATATTTGTAAAATAAAATGACAAAAAAATATAAAATTTTTATTGGAATATTTTTTTTCCACTTTCTGGCCGCAGGATTTTTTTGCCTTTTTATAAGTAAGGTAAATGCCATGGGTGTAGAGCTTACATACCCAACTGTAATGGGCCAAGCTTTACCAATTACAGATGTTAAATTCCCAGATTTTGCAAAATATATTTTTGCTTTTGGAATGGCTTTCGGTTTTTCCTCAGTTGCTATTTCCATGGTTTGGGCAGGCGCAATGCGCTTATTATCTCCAGCAAAGCCAGATTTATTAGCTTCATCTAAAGAAAGATTTAGGGGGGCTGTATATGGCCTTTTGCTTTTGATTTTAACCTATTTAATTATAACTACTATAAATCCAGATTTAAGTATTTTTAAATTAACTGAACTTCCACCAATACCGCCTCCACCAGTTGTTAACTCAACTCCTGCTGTTTATTTTTATACTGCCACTAACACTTGTCCAGAACCAGATGGATGGACAAATACCAGATCAAGCATCGCAGATTTTGGCGAAAAGCTAAACAATAAAATAACAAAAGTAGACATTACCCAAGATTCTGCTGCTCAAATAGCTTACTTTACAATTTTGTACAAAAACCCGGGATTTTCAGGAAAATGCATGTATATTAATGGAAACACTCCTTGCCAAACAGTAAACCCTCCATTTGCTTCTTCAGCCTCGGTTTACAGGTTTGACAACTCTACAGTCAGCAACCCAGGCAAAGAGGTATGTTTTTATCGCAAATCATATTTTAACCCACAAGGCGGATATTTTTGCGTGTCCGACGAAACAATAAGAAATATTGGAAGCACAAGCCTATATGTAAGAAATCTTAATGATCTTAAATTTACAAATGTGCCAGAACCAGAACAAAACTGTACAAAGTATGACAAAGAAGGAGAATGTACAGCAAGAGAAATGCCGTCTCTTGGAGGAAAAAATATTGCCTCAGTAAAAATAAATGGAGATTATGTTGTATTGTTTGTCTACGCCGGGCCCGGAGATGTACCAACCGGTCCTTGGACCTTTTGCCAAGAATTCCCAACTTCAGAAGATACAAATAAAAGCGGGCCTCAACAAACAAAATGGGAAAACGTAAACAGTTATTATACCGGCCAAATTCCTAACTATGTAGTTATTATCCCCATAAAACCATAACAATTAAAAACTGCCCCTTAATAAGGCAGTTTTTTATTTGTGGTTTATTTTGCTTTTATAACAATATGTCTATCAAAGCCTTCACCTTGGCTATCTGTGGTGACATCTGTTCTTTGGGCCAATTCAGCATGTACAACCCTTCTTTCATAAGAAGACATGGGCAACATTGCCTTTTGTATTTTGCTTGAAGCTACCTGATCTGCCAATTCCTTGGCCAAATCTTTCAAATAACTAATCTTATTTCTTTTATAATCATTTATATCCAGGTTTATAAAGAAAATTTTACCCATTTGCTTATTTAAAACATTTCTTAAAAGCCTTTGAATTTCAAAAAGAGTCTGCCCGCCCTGGCCAATTAAAATTTGCGGTTCAGCAAGCTTAATGTCCAAGTCCACAATATCTCTATTTTCCTCAGTTTCAGCTTTTTCTGTTGAAGTAGCAATATCTATGCTTAAAACTTCAATTGTCATTTTCTCGAAAAATTCTTCAACTGTTTCCTTTATTTTATTTAATTCTTTTTTTTCTATCATATATTTGTTGTTTCTGGCTTAGTGTGAATTTTTATTATCAAATATTGCTGTACTATGGAAAACAATCCACTAACTGTCCAATATAAGCCAAGAGCAGAAGGAAGGCCAACAAGTATTATTACAGTAAACACTGGAAAAAAATAAGTCATTTGTTTTTGCATCATATTGGCAAAATCAGCTTCTTTGCTTTGTGGTGTAGTAGAGCTTTTTTTAGGAAGCATCATTTTTGTTTGAAAATACTGCGTCAAACCAGCCAACACAGCTAAAACCATATTTGGCTTAGACAAGTCTAAAATATGCAAGAAAGAAGGGTTTATAACTCCAGGATTTAAAATAAAACCATACAATATTGTTCCTAAATCTTTCAATTTTAACCCATTCCAAAAAACTTGGTACAGTGCTATTAATATTGGCAGTTGTATCAAGGCTAAAAATAAGCCAGAGAATGGATTTATTTTTTCTTTCTTGTACAATGCTAAAGTTTCCTTGGCTTGCTTCTCCCTGTCATCTTTATATTTTTTTTGAAGATCTTGAATTTGTGGCTGAAGCTTCTGTAATCCTCTTTGAGAATTCACCGCTTTTACAGAAGTAGGGTAGAGAACAATCCTTATAATTATAGTTAAAAGAATTATAGCAATTCCAAAGTCATGTCCAGGAACATAATTGTACAGAAAAATAAGGCCATTGAATAATGGCTGATACAATATAATATAGAAAAAATGCGAAAGAGTTGCAAACATTTTTATTTTTAAAAGTTAATTAATCCCATTTTGATCAAAGCACTTTCTACCAAGGCCTGCATTTCTGGAAATTCCTTTTTGTCTGCGCCAGACAAAACAATAAAAATTAAGTCTGTCCCAGATTTTATATCTTTGTCTTTAACTTTCATTATTTGAGCTAATCTCCGCCTAATTTTATTCCTTGTCACAGCTTTCTTAGAAACTTTCTGGCTGACCACAAATCCAAACCTATTAAAGTTTAAATTATTTTTTGAGGCTTTTAAAATAAACAGGCTGTTTTTGAAGCTTTTAGAATTCTTGAAAATAAGCTCAAAATCCTTTTTCTTTTTTATCCTATTTTCTCTTGGAAGCATTAAAGCTTATATTGTTACTCTTGCTCTGCCTTTTCTCCTTCTCTTAGCAACTACCTGTCTACCAGTTTTAGTCTTTTTTCTTTTCAAAAAACCGTGAGTTCTGGCTCTTTTTTTCTTTTTTGGGTTATATGTTAAGCTCATCGTTGTATATATTTTTTAATTAAGTATAATATAACCAGTATAGTACAAAATTGAACTTTGGTCAATCATAAAAACCTGAAAATAATTGCTCTAAATTTATAATTATTTTTTATTTCCAATTTTGAATTTCAAAATTTTATTGTGCGTCTCTGTAGAAACCATCAACACAAGTTATCCACAGGTTACTAACATCTCCCTGGAGCGCGATTCCATTTGACAAAGGTTTTAAAAAAGTGAAAAATACATTATTAAATAATCCAGTCGAAAAAATAAGTTTTTTATCCCTTAGTTAATAATTATGGACAATATAGAGCTTTGGCAATCGGTCTTGGCACAAATGCAATTTCACATTTCCAAGGCAAACTTCTCAACCTGGTTTCAAAACACTGAAATTATCTCAAAAAACTGTGAGAAAATCATAATTTCAGTTCCCAATGCTTTCTCAAAAGAATGGTTGAGTAACAAATACAATAAATTGATTTTAAAAACCCTCCACGATATTGACGACTCTATAAAAGAGCTGGATTTTGTTATAAAGCCACAACCTCTAAAAAACAATCCAATTAAAATTACTATAGAAAACGAACGCCCGGAAGATTCACAACTTAAGTTTGAAGAATTTAAAGTAAACAAAGAAACAAACCTCAACCCAAGATACTTATTCAGTAATTTTGTGGTTGGATCATTCAATGAATTAGCTCATGCTGCAGCTTTGGCTGTAGCTGAAAATCCAGGGCTTACTTACAACCCATTATTTGTATATGGAGGCACTGGATTGGGAAAAACACATTTAATACAAGCCATTGGAAACAAGATAAGCGAAGAATCAAAGAAAAAGAAAGTAAAGTATATTTCTTCTGAAAAATTTGTTTCCAGTATAGTTTCTGCTATAAGAACAAATAGTATGGAAACATTTAAGGCAAGCCTTGCCCCAATAGACGTCTTAATTTTAGACGACATACAATTTATAGCTGGAAAAAACAAAAGCCAGGAAGAATTTTTTCATGTTTTTAACTCTTTATATGAAAAGAACAAGCAAATAATATTATCTTCAGACAGACCGCCAAATGCCATAGCTGAGCTTGAAGAAAGATTAAGATCCAGATTCGAAGGGGGAATGATTGCTGACGTCAGCTTGCCAGATTATGAGACAAGGCTGGTAATACTTAAAACCAAGCTCCAGGAGAAAAATATGGACCTGCCAGAAGATGTTTTAGACTATATAGCCACTAATGTTAAAAAGAATATTCGTGAGCTTGAAGGGGCACTTAATAAAATATTAATCTACAACAAAATTAACCAAGGGTTAAACCTGGAAACAGTAAAAAAGCTTTTAAAAGGATTTGTATTTTCACCGTTTGATGTGGCTAATTACAAAAAAATCATAGAAACAGTTTCAAAATTTTACAATTTAGAAGAAAAAAATCTATTTGATCCTACGCGTCGAAAGGAAATTGTAAAGCCAAGACAGGTTGCCATGTTTTTATTAAGAAGAGAATTAAAATATTCCTTTCCAGCCATAGCAAGAAAATTTGGAGGAAAAGACCATACAACAGCCATATATGCCTTTAAAAAGATCCAGCAGGAAAATGAAGAAAACAGTAAATTAACCGAAGAATTAAACTTAATAAAACAGAGAATATACAGTGCATAAGTGGTGTGAAAAAGTAGTAAATTTTTAACCAGCAAAACTTAACACATTAAACTACACATTTTATTCCATTATTTTATCCACACCTTTTACACAACAAAATTTACGAGTAAAAAAATATATTCTATAGTTATTTTCCTAGCAAAAATTTAAAAAAGCACAAACATAATAACAATAATCTTAATAATATATTAATTAATAATATAGTTAGTAAAAACATGAAAGTAGAAATTTTAAAAGAAAATTTAAAAAATGGATTAAATATTGTTGAAAAGATTGTGGGAAAAAATTTATCCCTTCCAATTTTAGACAATGTTTTAATAAGCACAGAAGATAATTATTTAAGTTTAAGTTCAACTGATTTAGAAACTGCTATTAAGTTATGGATTTTAACTAAAATTGTAAAAAAGGGAAAAGCTGTGATTCCTGCAAAATTTCTTTCAAGTTTTATTTCTTTACTTCCAAACGAAAAAATAACTCTAGAAGAAAAAAAACAAGGATTATATGTTGAGTGTGGAAGCTTTAAAAACCAAATTCAAGGGTTTAATGCGGAAGAATTTCCATTAATTCCAGAGTTTAAGGATTTGGAATTTATAGAAGTTGATAATAGAAAATTCTGCCAGGGATTAGCTCAGATAGTTGATGTTGCTTCTCCTTCTCAATCAAGACCTGAAATTTCTGGAATTTACTTTATATTTTCCAAAAATTCCTTGAAAATAGTAGCTACTGACAGTTTTAGGTTGGCGGAAAAAAATATAAATTTAGATGAGCCAGTTAAAAGGGATATTTCATTCATTCTTCCTCAAAAGCCAGCCAGGGAAATAATTAATACTTTAGGAGAGAAGGAGGGTAAGTTAAAAATATATTTTTCTGCAAATCAAACTATGTTTGAATTTCCAATGAAAGAAGCCCCACATCCTCAAGTGCAGATTATTTCAAGATTAATAGAAGGGGAATATCCAAATTATGAAGAGATTATTCCTAAGAAATTCAAAACACATATTGTTGTAAAGAGAGATGAATTTTTAAATCAAATAAAAGCAGCTTCACTTTTTTCTGGAAAGATTAATGAAGTAAAGATAAAAATAAATCCAGAAGCAAAAGAAGTCCAAATATCAGCCCAGGATCCAGATATTGGAGAAAGTCAATCAAGTGTTTCGGCAAAAATAGAAGGGGAGGCAATTGAAACTTCATTCAATCATAAATTTTTAACAGATGGTTTATTAAATATTAAAAGTTCGGAAATTGCATTTGATTTGAGTAAAGAAGAGGGGCCATGCATTTTTAAGCCAATTGGAGACGCTAGTTATATTTATGTGGTAATGCCAATTAAATCTAATTAAAAAAGAATAAAAAACAACCCCAGAAAAAGGGGTTGTTTTTTATGTTAATCGCCTGGGCTTATTATAACTGGAGTTTGCGGATTTGGATTTGTAACTGGTATAATATTTGTTTTTTGGTTGCTGATTAGCCAATTATTAATTCCAGTTTGCCACATAAAATATTGGGAATCAGTTGTTGGATCTTGGGGTTGTGAGCCAGTTGGGTTATTTTTATCGACATAATATAAAATTGTATGTGTATCATCTTTTGGAAGCTGGCCCAGTAAAACAGGACTTTTATTTGTTATTGGGTCTGGCGCAGTAAAATTTTCTACAGAATTTGTTGTAACTAATTTTTGCATAACTTTATTCCACATTGGAGAAGCAATTCCTATACCCTCGTCATGTGTTGGCGAGCTGTCATTGTTTCCAGTCCAAACTCCTACAACAGCTGAAGGAATATATCCCATTGTCCAACCATCAACCATGTTTTGTGTAGTTCCTGTTTTTGCAGCTACTTGGTATCCAGGTAAATATAAAGGAGAATTTGCGCCGAATAAGCCAGCTCTTGCATTGTTGTCAGATAAAATATTATTTATTTGCCTGGCAATTTGTGTGTCTAAAACTTTTGTAGGCTGTTCGTTGTTTTGCTCAAGAATATTTCCATCTGAATCGGTAATTTTTAAAATACTCACAGGTGGAATATAATTTCCTTCAGTTGCAAAAACTCCGTAAGCAGATGTCATTTCCAATAAATTAACATCTCCTCCGCCCAAAACTAAAGATAAGCCATAATTACTGGTATCTGTAAGGGTTGTTATGCCAAAATCTTTTGTTGTTTTTAAAACGTCTTTAATTCCAGACAAGTAAAGAAGTTTTACAGACGGAATGTTAAGAGAAAAATCCAATGCTGTCCTAACAGTCACAGGACCCCTGTATTTTCCATCGGCATCTTGCGGGTTGTAGCAATTATTTCCATTTTGATCTACAGTGGCGTCTCCGTTTGGGTCGCAATTTGGGTTAAATTCAGTTTTAACATCCCATAAAATAGTGTCAGCAGTATAACCTTTTTTAAATGCAGTAGCATAAACAAAAGGCTTGAATGAAGAACCTGGTTGGCGCGTACCCATTGTGGCTACATCATATTTTGGATCAAATAAACAATTTCCTGGACCCTTTTCGTCACATCCATCAGGATATGACTTGCTAAAGTAATCTTTAGACCCTATCAAAGCTAAAATACCGCCTGTCTTGGGGTTTAAAACAACCATAGCTACATTATTGGCCCCCTTACTTTTATTATGCGCGTCAGCGTCTTTTATGACTTGTTCAGCATATTGTTGAATATCATAATTTAAAGTTGTATAAACTCTCAATCCTTTTTCTCTTAAATAATCTTCGCCATATTTATTGTCCAAATATTTTTTTACATACATTACAAAATCTGGAGCCTTTATTGGCGAAGTAGATTCGGAAAAGGTTATTTTCTCGTTTTTTGCATCTTGTAACTGTTTGTCGGTAATATATCCTAACTTCTGCATTTTTTCCAAAATGATATTTTTTCTTTTAAACAGTTCTGCTTTATTTGGGCCATATGGAGAATAAAAGCTTGGAGCGGGAATTAAGGCAGTTAATGTTGCAGCTTGCGCCAAAGACAAGTCAGATGCTGGCTTGTTAAAGTAAGTTTGACTGGCAGCTTCCGAACCATAGGCATTTTCTCCAAAAGGTATTTCATTTAAATACCAGTCAAAAATTTGGTCTTTGGAATATTTTCCTTCAAGCTCTATACTTAATACAATTTCTCTTATTTTTCTGGCAATGCTTTTTTGATTGGTTAAATATACAGATCTTATAAGTTGTTGCGTTATTGTAGAACCTCCTTGGCTCTTTGACTGCAATTTAAGGTCTATTAATATTGCCCTGAAAATTCCTTCCATGTCTATTCCGCCGTGCTGGTAAAATCTAGAATCTTCAGCTGACAAAACTGCGTGCTTTAAATTGTCGGATATTTTATCAAAAGAAACTATTTCCCTTTTTTCTTCTCCATATATGTCATAAAGAAGAACTTTGCCAGTGCTGTCGTAAATTTTAGTTGATTGTATAAAAGGTGTTTCGGTAAATTTTTCAGGTTGAGGCAAATCCCAAGTATAATAAACCAGCAAAGCTAAAACTAAAAAACATCCTCCTAAAAATGAAAAAGCCAAGTATTTTGCAATGGTTTTCCAAATTCCTTTTTTCTTTAAATTGCTTATAAATTTCATTTTGTGTATATTTTTAAATATTCATATATTATACTCTAAAACAACATTATAAAGAAGATTCAATAAAAAGCAAGGATGAAACAAATAATATGTGTAAATACAATAAAAAACTCCCAGTTAAAGGAGTTTTTTTTGTTTGACTAAGTAAATTTTTATTCTTCCTCTTCTTCTACTATTTCATCTTCTTCATCATCATCGTCATCATTATCGTCGTCATCGTTTACATCATCATCTTTGTCGTCTTCTTCATCATCCAAACTTATTGTATCATCAAAATCGTCATCGCTGTTAATAAGTTTGGTTAAAAATTCTTCTTGCATTTTTTATTTTTTATTTAATTTTATTATTTATTTTATCTTATTTTTCTTATTATATTTTTTTACAGGCTGTTGTCAATACCGTGTTCTCCACAACGCATTTTTAATAACTTTTTAGAGCTGCACATATAGCAACTCCTATGGCGTCATATGCGTCATCTTTTTTCCGATTGTTTTTTTTAAGGTCAAAATTAGTTAAGTCAACAGTTTTTTCAATCATTTTTTGTACTTGCTTTTTTTCTGCTCTTCCATAACCTGCAATAGCCATTTTTACCTGCAGGGGAGTAAACTCATAAACAAACAATTTTTTTTCTGCAGCTGCCAGCAATATAACTCCTTTGGTTTGGCTGACCGGCATGACAGTCTTTACGTTTTTAAAGAAAAATAAGGTTTCAATAGACATTGCGTCTGGCTTGTATTTTTCAATCAGTTTAATTATTTCGCCGTGTATTTTTTTAAGTCTTTCACCAGTTGTGGCAAACTTGTCAGTTATTATACATCCAAAATCTACAACCTTAAGCTGAGGACCTTCTTGTCCTTTTTCTTTTGTGATAATTGCATACCCCGTGATCACCGACCCCGGATCTATTCCGATGATAATCATAATCTTTTATTAATCTATTTTAATTTACCTATATAATACCACTTCGGCGAACTCAGTGTAAACAAAAACATGGCAGAAAGGCGATTTTTGCTGTTTTTGTGTTGACAAACCTGTTGCGGGGGGGGGTAAACTATAAGAAAAGTAAATATTATTAAATTATAAAATTTATGCCAGAACAAAAAGAAAGAGGATCTCAAGAATCAGAATTAAAATTAACAGAGCGTAGGTGGTATTATAAAGATGGAAAATGTATTGGTTCTGAACCTTTGGCAAGTCTAAGTGAAAAGCCGGAAGATTGGTTTACCGCAAGAAAAGATGCTGATGAATATATTGACGCAGAATCGCCAGTGGAAGAAGGCATTGTAGATGAGGGGGCAGATGAGGAAAAAAATGAAGAATATTCAGGATACAGAAATCCAAAAGATGCCAAGTTTAAAGGGATAATTTTATCACAGGAAAAATAATTACTACAATAAAAAATCCGTGAAATTAATCGCGGATTTTTTGTTGTCTGGATTCCCATTTTCATGGGAATGACTGAGATTAGTTTTTTATGTTTGAGTATATGTCGTTGACTGCGTCGTTTTCATCTAAAGCTTCAAAAAGCCTTTGTGCTTGTTCCTTTTCTTTTTCTGAAAGCTCAACTTGTTCCTTGGCAATAAATTCTATACTTGAAGATTCAACTTTTATCTGCTTTTCTTCTAAAGATTTTTTCATTGTTTCTAAATCTTCTGGTTTTGTGTAAATGTCCAAAGTGTCTCCAACTAATGAAAAATCTTCAGCTCCCAATTCAATTGCCAGCAATTCCAATTCCTCCTTTGTTTTTCCTTCTGTAGCAACTGCAATAACTCCTTTTCTTTCAAACATCCATCTTACAGCTCCTTCTCCTGCCATTTTACCTCCATTTTGGTTAAAAATAGATTTTATTTCTCCTAAAGTTCTGTTAGTGTTATCGGTAATTCCATCTACTACCAAAGCAATTCCTCCTGGCCCAAAACCTTCGTAAGATACGGATTCTAAAGCTTCGCTGGCCAATTCACCAGTTCCTTTTTTAATAGCTCTCTCAATATTTTCCTTAGGCATGTTGGAGTTTTTAGCCTGCTCAATAATTGTCTTGAGCTTGGAATTTTTTTCCGGGTCTCCTGATCCGCCTCCTTCTTTAACAGCTATTGTAATAAGTCTTCCATATTTGGAATATACTTTTCCTTTTTTGGCGTCATTTGCCATTTTAGTGGCCATGACTGTTTTTGCATGACTATGTCCTGACATAATTAGTTGTTAGGTTTTAGAAACCTTATTTTAATTAATAATACCAAAATAGCCAGAATTACAGTTGAAGCTAAGACAATAAAAAATAAAAACCAAGGATTTTTTACGCTATTGTTATCTTGGTTTAGGTTAATGCTTTGGCTTATATCTGCCAACCCTGGCGTTGTACCTTCATTTTTAACAGAATTTTTTACTTTTGGCAAGACTATTTGCGCGGCAATAATATTTTTTGTTCCAGGAGTTGAAGTGGTACTCCATTGCCATGCAGAATTTACTTTATTATAAGACTGGCCCAGTGGAGCTTTGGAAAAAGTCATTGAATCTATTATTTTTTTGTCTGGAGTTAGCAAATTTAATCCATCTTCGTCGTTGTTTAACATTATTTTTGTTTCAGGCCTTTTGAAAACCAAAAAACTATTAGCCAGTATTTTGGTATTTTGGGGGATTGTATATGTTGTTATTGTTCCTGCAATATCTTGAATTTGCCAGCTAGACAAATCAACGTCGGAAGTATTTGAGTTATATAACTCAATCCATTCGTCGGTTTCATCTGCGCCTTGTGGATTGGGCATAATTTCATTTATTATCACGCCAACTGGGTAAGGCTTAATTGGCTCTAGGGGAGGGGTTTGTGGCGGGGTGGTATTATTGACCACCTTAATATTTTCGGTTGTTGCAAGAGCTTGTGGTGCTTGCTTTGCCTGCACAGGCAGACAGTTTACACAAGCTAAACCTTGGTCTTTTATTTTTTGTAAAGTTTTTGGACCAATTCCTTTCACTCTGTCTAAATCGTCTACTGAAGAATATGGTCGCCCATCAATTATTCTTTGCGCATATACTTGTCCAATGCCAGTTAAGGTATCCAGTTGAGTTAAAGAAGCAGTGTTAATATCCACTTTGTCTAACCCAAAAATTGTGCCCGTTGGAGCGATGATTAAAATAAGTAATATTAGTAAAACTTTTTTCATTCTATATATTATACAATAAATCTTGGTTGGTTTTAAAGTCTACCCTTGACAATATTAAATAAATTTGTATAATCTATCTCATAGTTGTTTTAAAATTTAATTTAACAATAATGAAAGGGACTGGAAATGAATGAGCAATTTAAGACTTGGATTATTGGGCATTTTAAGAAATATAACCCAAGGGTTAAAAATGCTATTTTAGCAACACTTAAGTTTCATCCTGATCAGGCTGAAAAAATAATTTCTTCAAATTTGGTTGACTGGGTGATACAAGCTAACACCGAGCTCAAGTCAGATAAGATTGAAGTTGTAAACAGCCTTGAAACAGCCAAGGAACTGGTGCAAATTCTCAAAGACAGCTTTGCTGAAGAAATCAAAGGGGTACTGCATCCAGAATTCGTAGTCTGGGTAATATCCAGACATGAAAGCTTTAAAGGGGGGACTCGTATAGCTCTTCTTCGCCACCTGAGGCACAAACCTGAAATAATAATAAATACTTTTTTAGAGCATTTAATTAGGTGGGCTGAATGTGCCGAAAGTGAAGCCAGGATGAAACTTGGAGTTCAAGGCACAAAAGTGGAGGCCGAATGGCTTCTCGGCGCCTTCCTGCGCCACTTTGAAAAAGAATTGTTATAAAGTCAAAACAAAAAGCTCCAGCTGACCGCCGGAGCATTTTTATTGTGTAAAATTATAGTAAGTTACTTTGCTTTTTTAAATGTTTGAGATCCATATGTTCGTAAGCAAGACTTGTGGCAACTCGACCCTTAGGAGTTCTTTCAATTAATCCGCATTGCATTAAATAAGGTTCATAAATATCTAAAATTGTATCTTCCTCTTCCATGGCAGCTGCAGATAAAGACTGTAATCCAACTGGCCCGCCATTGAACTTTTCAATCAAGGCACGCAGTATTGACCTGTCGCTTGGCTCTAAGCCGAGCATGTCTACTTCTAAAGAATTTAAAGCATGTTCTGAAATTTCTTTTGTGATAGTATTTAATCCCTTAACCTGGGCAAAGTCCCTAACTCTTTTTAAAAGCCTGTTAGCAACTCTGGGAGTAAAGCGGGACCTTGTAGCAATTATTTCTACTGCTTCAGGTTCTATCTTTATCTTTAAAAGATTACTTGATCTTTCTATTATCTTTTTTATATCTTCCTTGTTGTAAAAGTTGAGTTGGAAAGTAGCGCCAAAGCGGTTTCTAAGTGGGGAAGATAGCATACCTGGTTTTGTTGTAGCTCCAATTAAGGTAAACTTGGGCAGTTTTAATTCCATAGTCCTGGCCATTGGGCCTTTGCCTAAAACCAAGTTTATTTTGTAGTCTTCCATAGCAGGATAAATGTATTCTTCTATGGTTTTATTTATTCTGTGTATCTCGTCTATGAATAAAACGTCTCCCTCAGATAAGTTGGTTAAAATTGCAGCTAAATCTCCAGCTCTTTCTAAAGCTGGTCCAGATGTAGATTTTAAGGTTTTGCCCATTTCATTGGCAACTATGTAGGCTAAGGTAGTTTTGCCAAGTCCTGGGTTGCCATAAAATAGTAGGTGGTCTGGACTTTGGCTTCTTTGCTTGGCAGCTGTGATAATTATGCGGATATTTTCCTTAATTTTGTCCTGCCCTACATATTCATGCCAAGAAGTCGGCCTTAAAGCCGAATCCAATACTTCGTCTTCTTTCTTGATTTTCTCTGGCATAATGCTTGACATATATGCTATAAGGTGATATAATTAGATTTATTGAAAGTCTATATTCAAATTCTAGAGATATAGCAGAAACGGCTCTAGAGTTGGAGGTATTTATTTGGATTTGTCTCAGCTTCGGATAATCTTGTTCAGGCTCGATTATTCCTCAGACAAATCTTTCTTTATGTCCCAGACATAAAACTACCTCCAACTCTAGAGCCGTTTTAATTTACTATTTATTTGGCTCTTCTATTTCTGATTTTTCTTCGTCGGCCTCTACAACTCTGGCAACTTCTTCAAATGTTGTTTTGCCCAATGCAATATCTATTAATCCAGACTGGTACATTGTTACCATTCCTTTTTTTATGGCTAATTCCCTGATAAGTGAAACTGGGGGATTGGTTAAAATAAATCTTTCCATTTCAGAGTCAACTAAAAATGCTTCAAATAATCCTTGTCTTCCGCGGTATCCTGTAAAGTTGCAGGCTGGGCACCCGCCTTCTTTTATTCTGGCAACTTTTACTTTATCTAAGTCTGGAAGTTTTATCTTTATAGGTAGGTTTTTAAGTCCTTTTTTAAGCTCGGCCGATTCAATCTTGGTTGGTTCTGCGAGGGTTGAACATTCTTTGCACACTTTTCTCAATAATCGCTGTGCTACTGCCATTTTTAATCCTGATGCGATTGATGAGGGTTCTACACCAAGGTCTACAAGACGTGGGATGGTTCCAGCTGCGTCGTTGGTATGGAGGGTCGATAATACCAGGTGACCAGTTAAGGCTGCTTGCAGGGCTATTTTTGCGGTTTCCAAATCCCTAATTTCACCAACTAGGATAACATCGGGGTCTTGCCTGACAATAGATCTTAAGCCGTCGGAAAAGTCATATCCCTTGTCTGGAGCAACTTGTGTTTGTGAAACTCCTTTTAAATGATATTCAATTGGGTCTTCAATTGTTATAATTTTTATTTCTGGGTTTTGAATTTTCTTTAAAAATCCATACAAGGTTGTTGTTTTACCAGATCCAGTTGGACCTGTAACGATAATCATTCCATTTGGCTTTTCTATTTCTTTTTTAAATGTTTCATATAAATCTTCGCGTAAACCTAGGTCATCTAAGGATATCAAGCTTTTTGGGTTCAAGATTCTCATAACAATTGATTCTCCATATTCTGAAGGCAAACTGGAATTTCTTATTTCAATCAGCAAATCTTCAACTTCAATGGAAAACCTTCCGTCTTGTGGTTTGTCTGTAATATTAAGCTTTAATTTTGAAAGGAGTTTTAATCTGGAAAGCAAATGGTGGTAAGTATTGTGGTCAAAAAAAACAACATCCTGCAAGATGCCATCTAACCTAATTCTAAGCCTTGCTTCATCTTCTTGAGGTTCAATATGAACGTCGGAAGTGTTAAGGTTTATTGCTCCAAATAAAATTGCATCCAAAAGTTCTGTTACGTTACCAGCCAAATATTCCTGGATTTTTGTCTTGTATCCAATAATGTCTTTTACTTCAGCTTTTACCTCTTCAATTATTTTTGGGGAAATTGTGATTGACCCCAATAATCTTTTTGCATCCTCCATTTATTTTGTTAGTTAAACTTAATATTGTTTGTTACTTCTTTTAAGTCAGCTCCTTTTTTCATTAAGTTGGCGCTTGTTTCAAAAACCTCAGCTGTCAGCTTACTCTTGAAGTTTTCTGTATATATTACCAATCCTGACAAAAGGCATAGAGCTGGTTCTTTCTTTATATTGTCTCCATTTATATCTTTTACTAAGGCAAAAACAATTTCAGTTGTAGAATTCTGCCCTAACAAGTTTATTTTACCAAATTTTTTGTTTTCTGTCCCCGCTTGTACTGAGCCCGCTAAAGTATCAATGTTTAAAATAGGGGAATCAAGTAAAAACCCAAATGAATTTAGTTTTTCTGATAATTCTTTTTGATAGTCTTTAATGCCAACAGTTATAATGAGATCTGGCTTTGTTTCTGAAAAGTAAAATGATATGTTGTCTTTCTTTATATTACCACCTTCCAGGGTTAAATGTATCTTTAAAGCGTCGCTATTTTTTTCGTAAAAAATCTGAGATATTTGAGCAACGCTGTTTGGCACTGAAATTACAAAGTTTTTTGGGTAGGAAATAAAATCCAAAGATGGAGATAAAAATTTGAGATTTTCTGGTAAGACGTCTATAAGAAGATTTACATTTTTGCCCAATTCCTTTAAAGTATAAAAAAGAGCCAGTGTAGAGGTTATTGCCTCGCCCGTGCTACGGCCAAGGGCCTCTGGCTCTTGTGAAGTAATTAAATAAATATTTTTCGATTCGGTTATTAAATTTTTGGCTTCGCCCGTAGGGCTATGGCCGAGGGATTCTTGTAAATTTTCCATGTTTTGTAGAATTAATATACCCTAATCGAATTAAAAAAATAATGCAAGTGGATAAAAAATATACGACAACTAGTTATAAACAAACTCAAAAGCTTGGAGAAAAAACTGCCAAGGAATTTTTAAATGCAATGCTAGGTAAAAAAGCATTAGTTATTGGTTTAAAGGGAAACTTAGGGGGAGGGAAGACCACTTTTTTACAAGGGTTTGCCAAAGGTTTAGGAGTTAAAGAAAAAATACTCAGTCCGACTTTTGTAATAATGAAAAGGTTTGGAATTAAGAATAAAATTTTTAAAAACTTTTATCATTTCGACTGCTACAGGTTTGATAAGCCCGAAGACATTTTGGAATTAGACTTTGAGGAAATAATTTCCAACCCAGAAAACATTGTGGCAATTGAATGGCCAGAGAAAGTGAAAAGAGTTTTACCAAAGAATATTATTTTTATAGACTTTAGATTTATTGATAAAAATAAAAGAGAAATTAATTTTAAAAGCGCTTGATTAATTAGCTAAGAGTACTATCATAGATATACAAAATAATATTAAATAAATTTATAAAACTATGAGCGAAGGAAATAAAGCAGAAAGAAACGAGGCAAAATTAATACTGGGGGAAGATTATGGAGAAATGTCTTTGAGTGAAGCTAAAAAAATGATTGAAAATTTAAATAAGAATTTAAAAGAAGGAGAAAAACCTTGGAGGTTTGCAACAAAAATTGAAGGAAAGGATAATTTCAAACCTGAAAGTGAAACAGATGTAGAAGATGAAGAAGCAAGAAAATTTGAAAAAGCCCTTTATTGGACTGCAGATGAAGGAGGTGAGGATTACATAAATACTACTGATTCGCCAGAAGGCGCTATGAAGGATAAACGCCATGATGTACCAAAATTTCATTTTGTTCCAGTTAGAGGCGCAGAATAATTATTAGATTATTAAATAACCTCGGCAAGCGGGGTTATTTTTTTTGTTTCTTCAATATGATATTATAAAATATGGCAAAGAGATTAATCATTATAGATTCTAATGCGCTGTTGCACAGGTCTTTTCATGCGCTTCCGCCTTTGATGACAAAAAGTGGGCAGGAGACTGGGGCTGTTTATGGGTATTTGCTGACTTTGTTTAAAGCTATTGGCGACTTAAAAGCTGACTATATTGTTGCTTGTTTTGATACTAAAGCTCCAACATTCAGGCATGAAATGTATTTGGAATACAAGGCTCAACGTCCAGTGACTCCATCTGGAATTATTTCACAAATACCAGTTGCTAAGGAAGTTTTGGCAGCTTTTGGAATTCCAGTGTTTGCCAAGGAAGGAGTTGAGGCTGATGATTTAATTGCTACTATATGCAAAAAAGTTTCAGATATGGAAATATATATTGTTTCTGGAGATTTGGATAACACTCAACTTATAAATGAGAATATAAAAGTTTATACTTTGGGTAAGGGTATCAAAGATACAGTAATTTATGATATAAATAAGGTAGTAGAGCGATTTGGAGTAAACCCAAATCAAATGGTAGATTTTAAAGCTTTGACTGGTGACCCTTCAGATAATATTCCTGGAGTTGAAGGAATTGGCAAAAAAACCGCTGCAGAAATTATTCAGAAATATGGCAGTATAAAAAACTTATATGAGGAGCTTGCCACAGATACCGCAGTTTTAAAACCAAAAGTTAAGGAGATGTTGAAGATAAATAAAGAGTCAGCTTTAATGTCGCGCGATTTAGCTCAAATGAAAAACGACGTTGATATAGATTTCAAAATTGAGGATTGTAAATTTGTAACTTTTGATAAAAATAAAGTTATAGAAATATTTAAAAAATTAGATTTTAATTCACTTATTAATCGTTTAGATATATTATGTCAAAATTAACAATAAAAATAGCGATACCTGTAATCTTGGTCGGCATATTTGCCATTTTGGCTTTTGTCTCAATAAGTTATCAAAATATAGACAAGTCTTTTTATGTTACTATTCTGCTTATTGTAGTTTTTGTATTTTTTTCAGGTATAGCTATAGGCCAAAGCATTTCTAAGCATGTTAAAAAAATATTGAGCAAAGCGGTAGAGCTTAGCCAAGGGAACCTGTCTAGCAGGGTTGATTTAGACACAAAAGACGAGCTTGCAGAGTTGGCAAAAACTTTTAATAAAATTGCTGAAGATCTAAAGGAAAGCAGAGTGCAGAAAGAAGATATTGAAAGGTCTATTGGGATAAAAGTAAAAGCCAAGACCAATGATTTGGAGGAAATAATAAATGCTTTGGAACAAAAAGTTAAAAATAGGACAATTGAGTTGGAAAGGCTAATAGAAGAATCTAATAAGCTGAAAGAAATTTCAAATAATAAATAAGTATGCCAGAGCTTCCAGAAGTTCAAACAACTGTAAACGGTTTAAATTCAAAGGTCCTTAAAAGGGCCTTTGTTGATGTTTGGACAGACTGGAGTAAATTAGTAAAAAAACCGAAAGACTTCAAGCAATTTGAAAGAGAAATAAAAAATAAAAAAATAATAAAAGTTTGGCGCAGAGCTAAAAATATTATTTTTGATTTGTCTGAGGGGTATTCTCTTTTGGTGCACTTAAAAATGACTGGGCATCTTTTGGTAGGCAAGTGGAAGCAAATTGAGGGAAAATGGAAGCCAATTAAAGTAGGTCCGTTGAATGACCCCTATAATAGATTTTTGCATATAATATTTTTTCTGGATGACAAAAATATGTTAGCGCTTTCTGATGCCAGAAAATTTGCCAAGTTAGAATTATGGAAAACAAAAGACTTGTTGGACTCTAGTGATTTGAAAGATTTAGGACCTGAACCTCTGGATAAAAAATTTACTTTTGAAAAATTCAAGGAAGTTTTTAAAAATAAGAAAGGAAAAATAAAGCAGGTTTTAATGGATCCTAAAGTGATAGCAGGCATTGGGAACATTTATGCTTCAGAAATTTTGTGGCAGGTAAAAATACATCCGCAAACAAATGTTGCAAACATAAAAGAAAAAGAGTTAAAGTTACTTTATCAGACAATAATAAAGATTTTAGAACTTGGTATTAAGCTTGGTGGGGATAGTTTTTCTGATTATAGAAAAGTAGACGGTTCAAAAGGAAATTTTCACACTGAAAGAAAAGTCTATAGTCGAGAAGAAGAAAAATGTAAAAGATGTGGGGCAGAAATTAAAAGAATAAAAATTGGTGGTAGAAGCTCATTCTTCTGCTCATTCTGTCAAAAGTTATAATATGATTTACTTTATTTTTGGGGAAGATTCATATAGGTCAAAAAGGAAACTGGAAGAGATAATTTTAGAATACAAAAAAATCCACAAGTCTGGGTTGAGTTTGGCTTACATAGATGCTAAGGAAAAAGATTTTAAAGATTTTTACAGCAACCTTAAAGTAAACTCTATGTTTGCTGAAAAGAAACTTATAATTTTAAAAAATGTTTTCAAGGAATCTAAATTTCAGGAAGAGTTTACAGAAAATTTAAAAAGTTTAGAAGAGCTAAAGGACATAGTTGTGGTTTACGAAGATGAGGCTCCAGATCAGAGAACCAAGTTTTTTAAAGCTCTTCAAAAAAATGTTAAATGCCAAGAGTTTAGTTTTTTGGAGCCTGCCATGCTTAAAAAATGGGTAACCCAGGAATTTGATAAGAATAAAATAAAAATAAATTCAGATGCTTTAGAAATGCTGGTTTGGTCTATAAAAGGAGATTTGTGGGCCATGGAAAACGAAATAAATAAATTATCTAATTATAAGGCTGGGGGAGTGGTAGAAAAAAAAGATGTAGAATTATTGGTTAGGCCAAATACTGAAAGCGATATTTTTAAAACAATTGATGCTTTGGCTTCCAAGGACAAAAATTTAGCGTTGTCTTTACTTCATAAACACTTGGACAATGGTGACGCTCCACTTTATCTGCTTTCTATGATTACTTATCAGTTTAGAAACTTGCTGGTTATAAAGGAACTACAGGACATGAAAATGCCGTACAATTTGATTGCTAAAAAAAGCGGGATACACCCTTTTGTGGTCCAAAAAAGCTTTTATTTGTGTAATCAATTTACTTTTGAAAGGCTAAAAAAAATCTACCAAAAGATTTTTCAGGTAGATTTTGACATCAAAACGGGGAAGATAGAGCCTGAGTTGGCGCTAGATTTACTGCTTGCTGAGATATAAAACAAACAAACTAAAAAGCCTAGGCAGAACCTAGGCTTTTTTATCTATTAATTTTGTAAGTCTTGATTTTCTTCTTGAAGCATTGTTTTTCTTTATCACTCCCACTTTGGCTGCCTTGTCTAGCGCCTCGTAGATTTTTGGGAGAAGTTTTTTAGCTTCATCCATCTTTTTGGCTGTAACCAAAGCCTGGGCTTCTTTAACAACCTTTTTTATATTATTTTTGTAGACTGAATTCTGCTCTTTTCTTTTTGCAGACTGTCTAATAGCTTTTTTTGCTGATTTTGTTATTGCCATATGTTTTTTATATAAAATAAAGATACCACACTCTTATTTTTTTTGCAATGGGCCTACCCTTGTGATATAGTTAAAACTCAGTTTTTCTAGTAATTACTGATCTTTGAAATAAGCAAAATATAGTAAATTTTACACTAATAAGGAGGGAAGAGGTATGAATGACAAAATAAAAAAAGTGCTTTTGTGTAGTGTTTTTGGTCCATATGGTCAAGATAACGAGTATGGAAAGTTAAATCCAATGGAGCTTTATCAAAACCAAGTTACACGGACTCAAGGCCCGTTTTCCTTGCGGATGTTTCATCGCAGTTGGGGTTTAATGATGATTCAGGCGAATATTAATTCGCCATGCATATTATTGGATTTCCCCACGCTTGAGCGTTTTATAGAGGAAATCCGCACACAACACTATGACATAATTGGCATTTCGTCAATTATTTCCAATGTCTTTAAAGTCCAGAAAATGTGCGAGCTTATCAAACAATATCAGCCAAATACTGGAATTGTTGTCGGCGGACACATTGCCAATGTTGCGGGCTTGAAAGAGCAAATTGGAGCTGATTATGTTGTTAAAGGCGACGGTATTCGTTGGTTTCGACATTATTTGGGCGAAGACGTAAATCGTCCAATAAATCATCCAATAACTATTTCTGGATTAAATCCACGGAGTGCGGGTGTACCTGTCAGTGGAGATGTTGCAGCTGTGATTATTCCTTCGGTAGGATGTCCTCTTGGATGCAATTTCTGCTCAACCTCCGCTATGTTTGGCGGAAAAGGTAAGTGGATTGACTTTTATCAAACTGGCGACGAACTGTTTTCGGTTATGGAACAGGTTGCCAAAAGTTTAAAAGTCCGTTCGTTTTTCATGATGGATGAGAATTTTCTTTTTCATCGCGCTCGTGCATTGAGGTTGTTGGAATTAATGGAAAAAAACAACAAAGCCTGGTCGATTTATGTGTTTACATCTGCAAAAGTTTTGCAGTCTTACACAATGGACCAAATTGTCCGCCTGGGAATTTCCTGGGTTTGGATGGGCTTGGAAGGCAAAGATAGCCGGTATGACAAACTCAAAGGCGTTGATACATTTGAGTTGGTGCAGAAGCTACAGTCAAACGGCATTCGCGTACTTGGGTCAACAATTATGGCGCTTGAAGATCATTCGCCAGAAAATATTGACAGGGTTATTGAGTATGCAGTAAAGCATGACTCTGATTTCCATCAATTTATGCTTTATACTCCAAACCCCGGGACACAGCTTTATGAAGAAATGAGTAAAGCAGGTGTAATGAAAGGGAGAAGTGAATGTTCTCCTGATAAAATAACCGGACAGACAATTCTTCCATATAAGCATCCAAATTTTAGCGATGAACAGACAGCAGAGATAATGATTAGGGCATTTAACCGAGATTTCGAAGTTAATGGCCCCAGTATTGTCAGAATTGCTGAAACTACACTGAAAGGCTGGCTGAAATACAAAAATCACCTAGACTCATGTGTTAGGAATCGCTTTACCTGGGAGGCAAGAGATCTTGCCACAGGTTATTCAGCATTGGTTGGAGCAACTAAACTTTATTATAAAGATAATAAAGTAATGCATGCTAAAATGGAGGACTTATTACAGAGACTACACGCCGAATTCGGCTGGAAGTCTCGCTTGTTCTCTTTTGTTGGAGGCTATTGGTTGTTACGCAAAATTCGCAAAGAAGAAAAAAGGCTGGCCGAAGGTTTTACCTATGAACCTCCAACTTTTTATGAGCGCAATAAAGCGGTAATAGACCGCCCAGATATTCCAATATGTCCTCATGCCGTACCTTAGTTGGCAATTAATGTAATTTTACTAATGAGCTGGTTTTTATGCCAGCTTTTTTATTGTTTGACGGATTTTTTCTGCAATGGTAAAATTAAGTATAAAATAAATTTATTGTAAAAAAATGTCAGAAATAAATTCAGATAATAGAGAAAAAGATAATAAAGAGGAATCTGTCAAAGTGCCTTTAATGATTACTAATGGTATGAGACAAAAGTTGGGAGAGTTAGGTTTGAACAAAGAAAATATTAGTCAACTTAAGCCAGAAGATGCTTGGGATATTTTGAATGGTAAAAAATCATATGTTGAAACTGCAGGGAATGCGATACCCGTTCCATTTCCAGAAAGAAAAAGTGATGAAAAACCTTTAATTAATAAGCCAGAAATTTCGCCTGCAGATAAGGAAGAAATAGAAAAACTTAAGAAAAGTATAAATGGTGTAGATAATACAGAAGTTTCAGATAAAAAAAATGATAATGCAGAGGGAAATATTGGAGCGAGCAAGGAATGGGTAAGACCAGAGAGGGTAAAAGTTGAAAAAACAGAAGAAGAAAAGAAACATGCAGCAGATTTTCTTACGAAGGAAATTCTTGATAAAGAAGACAAAGATATAAAAGTGTCAGTTAAAGAAGTAGCACGAGAATTTAGGAATTTAAAAAATGGGGAAGAAAATCTTGGAAAATTGAGGAAATATGCAACTATAAAAAAATTAAATGAAGAAGGGTTGCATATTATTAGAGGGGAAAAAGCCATAGAGGCATATAGACAGGGGAAGATAGAAAAATTTAAAGAAGAAATTAAACAAAGGGATCATGAAAGAGCTGTAAGGATTTTTGAGTTTACGCATGCAGGCTTAAAAGAAGAACAAATAGAAGAGTTTATGGAAAAAGAGAAAAATAAGTTAGGATTGGAAGGAAGTGAAGGGACTATTGTTTTTGATAAGCTAATAAATGGTGGATATGTTGTTAAAGAAGCTAAAAAATCAAATTTTTGGTTTTCTAAAAAAAATAAAATTGAAAAAGTATCAGTAGAAAAAATATTGAGTGGTGAAGTTTTTACATATGATAGTAAAAAAGATTTTTTTGAAAAATTTTTGAAAGAAGCTGTAGAAGATACAAGTAAAGAAGCAGAAGAGATGGCAAATCAAAAAGTTGCTTCAGCAAGGAAAAAATTAGTAGATACTAAAAATGCTTGTGCAAAAGAAATAATTTGGCAAGCTGTAAATGAATTTGACGAAAGTATAAAAAATAAGCAAGATAAAAAGCCCACAGAAAATAAGGAGTCGACAATCATCCCGCCAGTTGAACCTGAAGCGATAAAACCCCCTAAGCTTAAATTTTTTAGGCCTAAAAAAACAGAAGAAGCTGTGCCAAACTTGCCACCCGATGAAAAATCAAAAGATGAGTCTAACCCGGTTGAGCCAGAAACAGCGAGACCAATCATATTGAAAACTCTGGGATCTGAAGAAAAAAGACAAGATGAGCCAGTTTTGCCAAAGACTGGAGAACCAAATAGTGAGGGAAAAGATCCAAAGCCAGAGGAAAAAATGGCGCCAAATGTAAATTTCAACTATGATGATTATAATAGGATGCCCTTAGGAGATGTTCTTTTCGAAAAATTAATGGCTGAGAGGAAAAAGTTGATAATGGAGGGCGATGGTGTAGCAACAACTGAAAAGTGGAATAAATTGATGGTTTTAAATGAAGAAGCGAACAGAATGATGTCAGAACGGTTAAAAAATAATAGTTTAGAGAAACCAACTGAAAAAGAAGCAGGTGAGGTGCCTGAAAGTAAGAATGGCCAAGTTACAACTGCAGAAAATATTGTATCTAAAGCGGAAAATCTAGAAGATGATAAAGCATTAACAAAGTCAAATAACAAGGCTAATTCACTTGGAGAATTAGGTATTAGCACAACAGAGACTGTTGAATTAGAAGTAGAGGACGAAAAACCAGTTAAAAAAACTGTAAGAAAAAGCGAAAAGATAAATAAAAAAGAAGAAGAAAAAAAATCTATTGATTCAGCTTATGTTAAAAAACAATTAACTAAGTTCAATTTAGATTTAAAATCTGGTAAAACAGTTTTGCCTAGCAGGGTTGATAAATTAATCCTAAATATCAAGGAAGCAAAAGAGGGTGGGGTTGATCTTTCTAAAATAAAAATGCTTGATGAAAAGATGGAAAAAATACGCAAAGAGGCAACAGAGGATTACATAAATTTACAGATTGCGCGTATTGTAAATGATATTAACAGAAAAAAGTCAAAAGAAAATTTGGAGTCATCATTGGATTCTTTAGAGAAAACATTATTAGATGGGAGAAAGTTTTTTCAAAAAAAAGAGGCTAGTGAAATTAAAAAGAAGATTGATAAGCTCAAAGAGGAAATTGCTAAGGTTAAAGACAAAATTAAGAAAAATTAGAAAGAAAAAAGTCCGGTTAAACGGGCTTTTTTGTTGTCTCTAATTTTTTAATCAAATCGCGAATTTCCGCTGCCCGCTCAAAGTCTAAATTTTTGGCAGCTATTTTCATTTCTTTCTCTAGAGTTTCTTTGTCTTGAATCATCCAGAATTCCGAATCAATGTCTTCTTTTTTGGAAAATCCCCATTCGCGTATGCCAGAAATAATTGTTTTGGGAGTTATGTTGTGTTTTTTGTTGTATGCCTGTTGTATTTTTCTTCTTCTATTTATTTCGTTAATTGCAGACTCCATAGACATGGTTGTTTTGTCTGCATACAAAATTATCCTGCCATTTTGATGACGGGCAGCTCGGCCCATTGTTTGAATTAAGGTTGTTTCGTTTCTTAAAAAACCCTCCTTGTCGGCATCTAAAATTGCAACTAAAGAAACCTCTGGCAAATCTAAGCCTTCTCTTAAAAGGTTTATGCCCACTAAAACGTCATATTTGCCCTCACGAAATTCCTTTAGTATTTTAGGTCGTTCCATGGTTTTTACTTCCGAGTGTAGATATTGGGTTTTAATGCCCCGGTCAACAAGATAATTGGTTATTTCTTCAGCTAGTCTTTTTGTAATTGTCACAACCAAAGTCCTGTGTTTTTTCTCAACCTGTTTTTTTATTTCTTCTATTAAGTCTTTTATTTGGTTGTCAGTTTTTTTAATTTCAATAACTGGTTCTAATAATCCTGTAGGTCTAATAATTTGCTCAATAATATTTTTGCCAGCTTTTTGTTTTTCAAAAGTAGCTGGCGTAGCAGAAACATAAATTGTTTGCTTTTGGCGCTTTTCAAACTCAGCAAAAGTTAAGGGCCGGTTATCTATGGCTGAAGGCAGGCGGAATCCAAAGTCTATTAAAGTGCCTTTTCTTATTTTGTCTTGTATTGCCATGGCCCTAATTTGGGAAATAGAAATATGCGACTCGTCTATAAACATTAAAGAACCGCCCTGGGCCTGCTCTGAGCCCGTCGAAGGGTTAAAATAATCAAAATAATCAACCAGGGAAAATGGGGCCTGGCCTGGTTTTCTAAATTCCATATGGCTGGAATAGTTTTCTATGCCGTTGCACCAGCCAGTTTCCTTAAGCATTTCTAAATCGTAATTTGTTTTTTGCTCAAGCCTTTGAGCTTCAACTAATTTATTTTGTTTTTTTAATTCTTTTAATCTTTGTTCTAATTCCAGCTTTATATTGTTTATGGCAATGTTAACTTTGTCTTGAGGTGTCACCCAAAAGTGAGCGGGGAAGAGTCTGAGCTTGTCTCCAGAACTTTTATACTTTTGTCCAAATCCTGGCAAAGTTTCTGAAATTTTGTCTATGGTATCTCCAAAAAATTCCACGCGAATTATTTTTTCGCCTGTTACAATATATATTTCTACAATGTCTCCGCGCACGCGAAACATGCCAGGTTTAAAATCAATATCATTTCTTTGGTACTGCAAATTGTTTAACAGAATTAAAAAATCTTTTCTTTTTATTTTTTGGTTTTTTGTTATTTCTAGCGAAACATTTTCATAGTTTTCTGGTGAGCCAATGTTGTAAATGCAGGAAACCGAAGCTACAACAATTACATCTTTTCTCATAGTCACATCTTGGACTGCCGCATGCCTTAGCCTGTCTATTTCTTCGTTTATTTTTGCATCTTTCTCTATATATGTGTCTGACTGGGGAATATAGGCTTCAGGCTGATAGTAGTCGTAATATGAGACAAAATAGTGCACAGCATTGTTTGGGAAAAATTCTTTGAATTCCTGGTAAAGCTGGGCAGCTAAAGTTTTGTTGGGGGAAATGACCAAAGTGGGTTTTTGTATTTTTTCTATGACTTTAGCCATTGTAAAAGTCTTTCCAGACCCAGTAACGCCCAAAAGCACCTGGTCTTTAACCCCGGCTTTTAAGTTCTCAGTCAATTTTTTTATTGCCTGAGGCTGGTCGCCCTTTGGCTTGAACTTTGATTTTACTTCAAATTGCATATACAATGTAATAAAGCATATAAACTTATGATATCTTATTTATACGGAAAAATCATACTAAAGCGTGACAAATTTATTATAGTTGAAGTGGCCAATATTGGCTACAAGGTTTTTTTGTCCCGCCAGAGCATGATAACTTTACCAGAAATTGGCGAGCCAATCAAGCTTTTTATATACCAAAATGTGAAGGAGGAAGCTTTGGATCTTTATGGTTTTCCAACTTACGAAGGTTTGGAATTTTTTGAAACTTTAATGGACATACGCGGAGTTGGTCCAAAGTCTGCTTTGGATATTTCAGCCTTGGGTTCTTTGGATAAGATAAAAGACAGGATTTTAAAACAGGACGAAAAGATTTTTGAAGGCATACCTGGAATTGGTTCTAAAAAAGCTATGACAATTATTTTAGAACTTACAGGCAAAATAAAAATGCTAGGGCAAAAGAAAGATAATGCCGACGAGGCAGAAGGAGCTTTAATGCAACTTGGTTTTTCCAAACAGCAAGCCAAAGATGCTTTAAACCATGTACCAGATAATATTAAAAATAGCGAAGAGCGTATAAAAATCGCGTTAAAAGCCCTAGGGAAATAGTTGACAAACATATTGGGTTGGCGTAAGTTAAAAGTAAGCATGAATTATACAGTTTCACAAAACATAATTATTATTAACCTCTCTTAGAGAAGGAGCGTTTTCATTAAAAGAAAAAGCGCCTCTTCTCAAAAAGAGGTTTTTGTTTTTTAGGGGCTGGTGCTTCTAAAAAATCTCTTTTTGACAGCAACTTGAAAATTTAATAAGGAAAGGAAAAGATTATGAAAGCAAAAATGGTCGAGATTTATGACACGACTTTAAGGGACGGGGGACAACAGCCGGGAATTTCATTTTCCAAAGATGACAAATTGAGAATTGCAGAAAAACTGGACCAGCTAGGGGTCGATTATATCGAGCTCGGCTGGCCGGGAGCAAATGAAAAAGACAGTGAAGTTTTTCAGGAAGCAAAAAAGATGAAGTTAAAAAATGCAAAATTTGTTGCTTTTGGAATGACTTGCGCAAAGTACAAAAACCCAGCAGAAGATAAACAATTAGCCATGCTGATTGATTCTGGGACTGAAGTTGTCGCCATTGTTGGAAAGGCTTCTAGACGCCATGTGGAAAAAGTGTTGGGCGTTCCACTGGAAGAGAATTTGCGACTTATAAGGGAAAGCTGTAGATTTTTGGTGGAAAACCAGCGTACTGTATTTTTTGATGCCGAGCACTTTTTTGACGGTTTTAAGCAAGACGATGAGTATTCATTGGATTGTGTAAGAGCCACCATAGAAGGCGGAGTTTCTAGGGTTGTATTATGTGATACAAATGGAGGTAGTTTGCCATGGGAAATTGAATCTATTGTGGCAGAAGTGAAAAACAAGTTAGAAATACCAATTGGCATTCACGTTCACAATGATGGTGAAATGGCAGTGGCCAGTTCATTGGCTGCTATTAAAGCCGGTGCTGATCAAGTACAGGTGACTGTTAATGGGTATGGAGAACGCTGTGGAAATGCGAATCTTTGTTCTGTTATTCCAGCCTTAAAGGCCAAGATGTTGTTGCCATGTTTGCTTGAAGAGAATATGACACAACTGACAAATCTTGCTCGTTTCACTGCGGAAATAGCGAATCTTCCATTGAATTCTCAGCAGCCGTATGTTGGAAATTCAGCTTTCCGTCATAAAGCCGGGTTGCATGTTAATGCAATTTCCAAGGATCCTGACAGTTATCACCACATAAAACCTGAAGCGGTTGGAAACGTTTCATCAGTGGCAGTGTCAGAACTTTCCGGAAGAAGCAACATAGAAATCAAGGCAAAAGAATTCGGCATATTATTGGATTCTGAGCAGGCAAAAAAGGTTTTAAAACAAGTTGAAAATCTGGAAAACAAAGGATTTCAATTTGAAGGAGCTGACGGCTCGTTAAAGCTTATAATGATGCGCCAGCAGGATGGATATGCTCGTCCTTTTAAAATATTAAGCCGCGACGTAAGGTCTCAGCAACATGGTCAAGAAGATCCAGTAGATTCTGCCATCGTTAAGGTTGATATAAATGGAGGAGTAAATAATATTGCTTACCAAGTTGCAGATGGCGACGGGCCGGTGAATGCATTAGATAATGCTTTACGCAAAGCATTAATGCCCAGCTTTTCATATCTTGAAAAGGTTAAACTGATTGATTATAAAGTCAGAGTTTTGCCCGGTGAAAAAGGAACTGCAAAACCGGTTAGGGTTTTGGTTGATTTTTCCGATGGTTCAGAAAATTGGACCACAACCGGTTGCTCAACTGATTCCATTGAAGCAAGTTTGCAAGCACTGACTGATGGGTTAGAATATGTGATTTTAAAAGCGCACTAAGCGCATAGCCGGTTTTATAAGCCGGCTTTTTTATTGACTAGGAGATTAAAATTTTATAATATTGTTTTATGGTCGTTGTAAATTTATGCAAGGGGGTAAAAAATGAAGAAGAAAAAAACAGTTGGGAAAGTAAACTTGGTAACATTGGTTTGGACGCCAAACACAACTCATACCGAGGTTGTTAAAGGGCTAGCTCATGGGGTGACCTTGAGTGAAAATGGCCAAAACTGGATCTATAAAGACAGGGCATATCCTGTTGGTGACTCTTATTATTCCAGAGATGGATCAATAAGTGTCATGGGAGTATATAATCCTGCAGTGTTTGCTCATATCGAACAAATGCATCGTGATGCAGTATGGGCAACTAGTCGTGGAGCAACATTTGGATGATTTTCTTTTTTTATTTTATAACTTTAATGCTCGCTATAGGCGGGCTTTTTTTTGTCTGTTACTTGTGCTAAATTATAAATAATGACATTTAAAGAAAATATCAAAAAATTCATACCGAAGTTTTTGCTGAGGGCTTATCATTTTGGACTAGCTTTTTTTGGAGCTTTAGTTTTTGGTTTTCCAGGTAAAAGCAAAAGCATAAAAATAATCGGCGTTACTGGAACTAGTGGTAAATCAACTACAGTTGATTTAATTACTAGAATATTGGAAGAAGCTGATGAAAAAGTAGCTTCTGCTTCTTCGATAAGGTTTAAAGTTGGAGAGAAAGAATGGGATAACAAATATAAAATGACAATGCCTGGTAGATTTGTAATTCAGAAGTTTTTAAGTCAGGCTGTAAAAGCAGGTTGTAAATACGCAGTTTTAGAAGTTACTTCAGAGGGAATCAGGCAGTTTCGCCACAAGTTTATAAACTTTGACACAGTTGTTTTTACTAACTTAACTCCAGAACATATTGAAAGCCATGGAGGTTTTGAAAATTATAGGAATGAAAAATTGAAACTTTTCAAAGCTTGTAAAAATATACATATTATAAATGCCGACGACAAAAATGCAGAATATTTTTTAAATATCAAAGCAAAACAAATAATTAAGTTTTCTATAAAAGATGCAGATAAGGTTAATTTGAAACTTAATTTAATGGGAGATTTTAATATTATGAATGCTTTATCGGCAATTTCTGTAGCCAATGTTTATGGAGTTGATTTGGAAAATTGCAAAAAAGCTTTAGAAAAAGCAAAAGGAATTTCTGGTAGGATGGAAGTTGTGGCTGAAAATCCAATCAAGGTAGTTGTAGATTATGCACACACTCCAGATCAACTTGAAGCAGTTTATAAATCTTTTGCTGGTAAAAATTTAGTTTGTGTTTTGGGTTCATGTGGGGGAGGCAGGGATAAATGGAAAAGACCTGTGCTTGGAGAGTTGGCAAAAAAATATTGCCAGCAAATAATTATTACTAATGAAGATCCATATGACGAAAATCCTGAGGAAATTGTAAATCAGGTTATGGCAACTGCAGGTAATAATGCTAAAAAAATATTAGACAGAAAAGAAGCAATTAAAACTGCAATAAGTGTTGCCAAACCAGGTGAAGTTGTTATTATAACTGGTAAAGGGTCAGAGCCTTGGATGTGTTTGGAAAATGGCAGGAAAATTCCCTGGGATGACCGCCAAATTGCCCGTGAGGCACTAAAAGGTAGGTAGCTTTCATTATTCCTTAATGTGTGGTACTGTATAAGAGAAATAGAAAAGACATGTAATAGTGTCTTTTTAAAATATAATAATATTAAAAATATAACTAGCATGGAAAAATTTAAAGAGTTGTCACATTCAGTAAAGAGATTTGTCAGGACTCAAAAAGCGCAGATAAGGCGCCAGTTTTTGGACGTAAAAAAGCAAGAAGAAATGATAAAAGAGATGTATAATAAGCTTAATGCAAAAGCAGTAGTTTAATTATAAAAATAACTTCAATACCATGAAAATACAAGATATTTACAAGTTAATGATAAAAATGGGAACTGAAGCTGATTTCAGGGGAAAAGAGGGCGTGCAGAAATTATTGGACAATAAAAAGAAGAGATTTGACAAGCTATCAGAGAAAGACAAGGTAGAATTTGACAAGGATGCCTTAGAAAATCCATTTTTAGATTCTGGAGTTTATAATGTTTCAGATGACAAAGAAATTAAGAAAGTTTTAGTGGGCATAGATATTGGTCCTGATGAAATTTTAATTGCCAGGGAATTGGGAGATATTGATTTAGTTATAGCTCACCATCCAATTGGTAAAGGATTAGCTCAGTTGGCTGATGTTATGGAACTTCAGGCAGATGTTTGTAATTACTACGGAGTACCAATTAACGTAGCAGAAGGTCTAATGAAAGAAAGAATTTCTGAAGTTGCCAGGGGAGTTAATGCTTCAAACCATCAGAGAACAGTTGACGCAGCTAGGCTGATGAAAGTTAACTTGATGAATTCACATACTCCATGTGATAATTTGGCAGCCAAATTTTTAAAAGAATTTGTTGAGAAAAAAAACTTTGAGAGAGTTGGAGAATTAGTTGAAGCACTAAAAGAAATTCCAGAATATAAAGAAGCAATGAAAATTGGGGTAGGACCAAAGATTTTTACAGGGTCGCCAGAAAACAGGTGCGGTAAAATTGCCTTATCAGAAATAACCGGGGGAACAGAGGGTTCTGGGAAACTTTATGAAAAAATGGCTCAAGCAGGTATTGGAACTGTAATTGGAATGCATATTTCTGAGGACAACAGAAAAGATGCAGAATCAGCTCATGTTAATATTGTAATAGCTGGCCACATATCATCTGATTCTCTTGGAGTTAACTTGCTGATGGATGAATTAGAAAAGAAAGGTATTGAAATTGTTGCCTGTTCAGGATTTACTAGATTTTCCAGAGTGTAAATAAAAATTTAAATTAAAAGATCCCGCCCACTGCGGGATTTTTTGTTGGTAAAAAGCTGATTTCTTGGTAGAATTGTAATATGAAATATATAGAGCCAAAAATTGTTAAAGTAAAAAAAGCTAAAAAAGAAGATCAAATTAAGTTTTGGAAAGTTTTTAGTTTTGAAGGCGGATTGTTTTTGTTGACTTCGCTTTTAGCTGCAGTTGGAGGATTTGAATTAAATAGAATGGCTGAGAATAGAGAAGTTTATCTACCTAAAACATCTTTGCAAGATTTTATTTTTTCCTTTATATTTATTACTTTTTTTGTTTTAATTTTTGTAGTATATAAAAACAAAAAAATAAACAAATTTAAAGGAATAATTTACAAAGGCATATTCTTGTTAACTGTGTTTTGGGGAGGAATTACTCTTTTAAACTTATTTTTGCCTATAACTGTCACAATTTTAACAATAGGTGTTTTGTTGGCGATTTGGCTGAAATTTCCTTCAGTGTGGGTGCATAATGTTTTAATGGTTTTGGGGTTGGCCGGGGCTGCCAGTTTTTTTGGTTTGGGTTTTACACCAGCAGTTGTTGTAGCTTTGTTAATGATATTTTCTGTTTACGACTTTGTGGCAGTTTATAAAACCAAACATATGATTTTAATGGCAAAGGAAATGATAGACCAGAAAGTAATTTTAGGTTTTATAATTCCAAAAGAATCAAAGCATTTTAAAGAAAAATTGCACAAGGTAAAGCAAGGAGGAAACTTTATGATTTTAGGTGGGGGAGACGTGGTGTTTCCAAGTTTATTAGCGGTTTCAGTTGTGCCTTTTGGATTTTTTAGGGCATTGTTGATTGTTTTGTTTTCCTTGGTAGGATCATTTTTTACTTATTATCTTTTTACTTCTCAAAAAGCCAAAAATGGAAAACCAGAACCAATTCCAGCTTTGCCTCCAGTTGCCCTCTGCGCTATTATCGGATACTTTATAACGCTATTTTTTTAATATGAATATTCTTTTTTATAAATTTTTAGTAATTTTGTTTTTGTTTATTGGCGAATCTTTTTATTTATATTCGGAAATGTTTGTTGCCAAAAATGCAGTTGGTAGCTCTTCAAAAATGTTAACTTTTACTTTGGCTATTTTAATTGTTTTAATTGGGGGAGCGTTGTTTCTTGGGTCCGTATATTTTGGAATGCACATATTTAAGAATATTTGGATAATTGCAGTCATGTCTGTGGCAGCTATAGTAATAATGGAACCAATATTGGCCTGGTTTTTCTTTAAGCAACTCCCAACTCTGAAAATCGCCATAGGATTTATCTTTGGTGCTATAGGCTTAATAATTACTTTGCTGTAATTATCTTGACTTATACGGGTTTTAGAATACAATGGCAGTTATGAGGGGGTGCGAGATTTATCTTAAGGACATAATAACTTTTAGCGAAGGAGGAAAAATTATATGTCTGGATTCATTGTCCGAATTCAGCTCGAGAAGTTCACCGAGATCGCTGTAAATTATTATCCCCCTCTTCAAAGCCCGGCTTCTTACGAAGGCGGTTTTTGTTTGAAAAATTTTCGTATAGTGATAATATAAAGGCAAAGGTCATATGTACAAATTATTAAGTAAATAACCGCGACAGAACAAAGTATTTCCGCGTAAATTGGGCCTAGATGTATAAGATTATAATTAGCCCAATTTCCGAAGCAATCTTGTTCGCCTCGCTCACAAGACCGTGTCCAAAGCAAAAGCAAAAAAGTCCCGACTGCAAAGCAGTCGAGGATCCTCGAAGAAATCGGGAAAGAAAGTAGTTTCTAAGAAGAAAAAAATTATAAAAAAGGCAGTCAAAAAAACAACTAAGAAGGCAGTTAAAAAAACTGTAAAAAAGGCTACTAAAAAAGCAGTCAAAAAAGCAGTTAAAAAGATTGCGTCAAAATCTATAATGCCCAAGGTAGAGCCAGAGGGTAAAATAATTGGCCGAATAACTCATTATTTTTCAAATATTGAGGTAGCAGTTATTGAGTTGGAAGCTCCGCTGAAAGACGGGGAAATAATTAGGGTAGTTGGCGGGCAAGATACAGATTTTGAGCAGAAAGTAAAATCAATGCAAATTGAACATGTGGAAGTTGCTTCAGCTAAAAAAGGAGATTCTGTAGGTATGAAAATTGAAAAGAAAGTTCACGAAGGATATAAAGTCTACAAAGCTTAAATGACAAGCAACATACAAGAAGAAATTGAAGACAAGGTTATTGACTGTATAAATGCTGGGGTTAATGGACGGTTGATTATTGTAAAGCCAGAAAAAAATAAATTTGGCGCTGATTTGGCTGTGGAAAGAAGGGGAAATTACAAGGAAGGAGCAGTTTATTTTCAGATTAACAGCCTTGTTGGGCCTGTTGAAGGTGAAACTTTTATAAAAGATTTTTTAAAGGATAAATTTAAAGCGGATAAAAATTTTTACTTGCTGTTTGTTTATTTTGATGAAATAAGGCAAAAGATAAGTGATTCTATATGGCTTGTTCCATCTTTGCACCTTAAAGATACTGCAAAAATTGTGCAATCTGAAGGTGGCGAAAAAATGTTGGAATTTGGTGTTCCACTAGATACAAAGAACAAAAATGAATATTCCAAATTTGTTGTACTTACAAAAGGATTGGGAAAATTTATATTGGATTCTCTGGAGAAAGGCGGGAAGTTTGATTTTGGAGAAAACGAATATGAAAAAAAATCTATAAATTTATCTAGCTTGAAAGAATTTCTATGCGAGGCTCGTAGAAATACCTATGCCTCTGGAGCTTCCAGTATTGGAAACCAAAGACTTTTGGCATCTTATGAGTTTGAGTTTCAGAAGGGCGATTATTTTTATCGAGATGTTTATTTTTCTGGAGATGAAAAACGCATGGGTCAGGAAATAATTTATCTTGAGTCAAAGCCAATTTGGGGCATGAATTACGTTGGAAAAAAACTTGGGAAATTGGAAACGGAATTTTTGAAGGAATCACTTTTCAAGTTGGCGGAAAAATGCAGGTTTGGTGGAGAATGTAAATATGAAAAGAGAGAGCTGGTGTATAGCGACAAAGGCCAGGGTAATTTGGATGAATTTTTTGGGCAGGAGGAAATATCTGTGCATGAAAAGAGTATTTATAAGTTAAATTATCAAGGAGGGCTTATTTAAAAGATGAAGTTTACAGCTGATTTTCACATTCACTCAAAATATTCCAGGGCAGTTTCGCCCTTAATGAATTTGGTTAATTTAGATAAGTGGGCGAAAATAAAAGGAATTGATGTTTTGGGTACTGGAGATTTTACACACCCCAAATGGCTAAAGGAAATAAAAAGTAAATTGCGCCCCGCAGAATGGGGCCTTTTTAAGCTGAAGGGATCTGATATTGGCACTAGATTTGTTTTAAGTTCTGAAATAAGCTGTATTTATTCTAAGCCTGCCTCGTCGAGTCAAGGCGGGGGAGGCAAAGTTAGAAAGATTCATATTATTGTTTTAGCACCCTCTATAAATACTGTAGAAAAAATAAATAAAAGATTAGGTCAGATAGGGAATCTAAAAGCAGATGGCCGGCCAATTTTAGGTTTAGACGCTAAAGAATTAGTAAAGATTATTATAAAGGCAGATAAAAATTGCTTAATAATTCCAGCTCACGTTTGGACGCCATGGTTTGCTATTTTTGGGTCAAAATCTGGGTTTGATTCTTTGGAGGAATGCTTTGAGGAACAGACAAAAAATATTTATGCAATTGAAACAGGATTATGTTCTGACCCGGCTATGAATTGGAGACTGTCAAAGTTGGATAAAATTAATTTGGTTTCAAACAGTGATGCCCATTCGCTTTCTAAAATTGGTAGAGAAGCCAATGTTTTTGATACAGAACTAAGTTATAAAGGTATCATGGATGTTGTAAAAAATAAAAATAATAAGAAATTTTTGTGTACAATAGAATTTTTTCCTGAAGGTGGCAAATATCATTATGATGGACATAAATCTTGTAAATTAAGTTTGAAACCTCAGCAGTCAAAAAAATACAACAATATTTGTCCAAAGTGCAAAAAGCCCTTAGTTATTGGAGTTTTAAACAGAGTTGAAGAATTAGCCGATAGACCAGAGGGGTTTGTTCCTAAAAATGTAGTTCCATTTAAGAGTCTGATTCCACTTAATGAGATAATTGCAGAATCAATAGGAGTTTCTGCACTTTCCAAGGAGGTATTAAAATATTATAATAAATTAATAGATAATTTAGGTTCGGAAATTAAAATACTTCTAGAGGCCACAGAAGAGGAAATAAAAGTAAATTCTTTGTCAAAAATTGCCAAGGGAGTGATAAAAATGAGGGAGGGCAAGGTTTTTGTCGAACCAGGATATGACGGCGTATATGGGAAAATTAAGATATTTTCAAAAAAGGATTGACATTTTGGGCATAGAGGAATATTATTCTAATTACCCACAGAAATGGAAAAGCCATATAATTAAAGTAATAAAAATGGACGGAAAAACTTTTTACATAACAAAGGGCAAACTTAAGGAAATAAAAAAAGAGTATGAAGATCTTGTAAGTTTAGAGCACAAGAAATCCTTGGACCAAGAGGCCCCAAAAATTTTGGAATCTGAAGATTTGAATCCGGAATTTGTAAGTTTCCAGGAGGATGTCGGTTTTTTAAGGTCTAGAATTGATGAATTAAAAAATATTATCGACCGTCATCAGCTTATTAAAAATCCACCTAAAGATCAAAAAGGTGTTATTGGGCTTGGAGCTAAAGTTTTAATATCTGTAGACGGGCAAAAAGATGAATTTGTAATTATGGGTACCTTGGAAGCTAATCCAGCATTGGGAAAGATAAGCAATGAATCGCCTGTTGGCAAAGCTTTGTTAGGGCACAAGGTCGGAGACGCAGTTGTTGTTTCTTCTCCAATAAAAATAACCTACAAAATAAAAAATATAAAGTACGAAGTCAGTTAGAAACTCAAGAAGAGCAATTTTTTGCTCTTTTTGCTTGACTAAATATTTTCTTTGTTAGAAAGTAAAGTTATAAGAAACAAGTATGAAAGAAATAATCAAATTTTTATCAGAAGTAGGAAAATTAAAAGGCATGCCAAGGCGTGGCTGGGTTATTAGGGATATAAAAAATCCTGAAAGTATAGCCGAGCATACATTTAGGTCAGCAATGATGGCTTGGGTTTTGGCCAGCAAAAAACACAAGAAGCTTAATTTGGAAAAGCTTTTGAAAATTGCTTTGGTCCATGACATATGCGAAGTTTATGCTGGAGATTCAACACCATATGATTCAATTTTGCCAAAGGACAAAAAGAAAAGACAGGAGCTTTTGAAAACATGGCCAAGATTTTCTGCAAAAGAAAAAATTAGATTAGCAAAGGAAAAGTATAATAGAGAGAGCGAAGGCTTGGAAAGAATAATAAGTAGTTTATCTCCAAAGATGAAATCTGAAATGCGAAGCCTTTGGTTAGAATGTGAAAATGAGTCCAGTCCTGAAGGAAAGTTTTTTAAGCATGTAGACAAAATTGAAAGTTTTTTGCAGGCTGCTGAATATTGGAGAGCATATAAAAAACCTCCGTTGGATTCCTTTTGGATAAGAGCTCACGAACTTCATGATGATCCTATTTTGCTTGAGTTTATAGAAAATATTAGTAAAGAATTTTATAAAGGAAAATAGTATGATTTTTTTGGATATTTTAGCTAGAATAAGCTTGGTAATTTTTGGGATAAGCACAATAATTTTGGTTGCAAGAAGAATTAATGGTATTTCCCACTGGGGATAGTATTTAAAAGCTTCAATGAACAGCTTTTAAAAGGGCTGTTTTTGTTTACCCCGTTAGAAATATTTTCTAACGGGGTTTACTTTTGTTTCTCCTGTATCTATAATATATGAATAAATTGGTAATTAATTTTATTAGAAAATATGGCAAAACTTATAAACAAAGTCATAAAAACATTAGTGATAAGTGATTTGTTTTTGAATTTAGGATGGGGTCTTTTGTCACCAATATTTGCTATTTTCATATTGCAGAAAATTTCCAATACTGGTGCTGTTCAGGTTGCTGAAATAGCAGGTTTGGCAGCTCTTTTTTACTGGATACCAAAATCTTTTTTTGAAATACCAGTAGCAATTTATTTAGACAAGAACCACGGTGAAAAAGACGATTTTTGGTTTATGTTTGTAGGAATGTTAATTATATCTTTAGTACCTGTAGGATATATTTATTCAACTATGCCATTGCACATATATATTTTACAGGTAGTTTATGCAGCTGGTATGGCAATGGCTCTCCCGTCATGGCTGGCAATATTTACGCGTCACATAGATAAAGGTAGAGAAGCATTTGAATGGAGTTTAGAAACTACTGCCATTGGAACTGGAGCTGGAATAGCTGGTGGATTAAGCGGGTTATTGGTAAAAGAAATCGGATTTGAAAATCTTTTTATAATTGTGAGTATTTTTACTTTTTTATCCGCATTCATATTTTTGTTCGTTAAAAATAATATTTTTTCTAGAAATAGGCACAAGGCTACTTTCTCTGGAGAAAAGCCAGTTGTTGAGCCGTAATTATTTTATGAAGAATCAGGAATTAGCTAAAATATTTTTTGAAATAGCAGACTATTTGGAAATAGATGGAGTTAGTTTTAAACCTTATGCATATAGGAAAGTAGCTCTTTTATTGGAAAATTACAAGGAAGATGTAGCGGAGATATATAGAAATGGCGGATTAAAGGCGCTTGAAGAAATCCCGGGAGTTGGAGAAGGAATAGCCAAAGGAATTGAAGAATATTTAAAAACTGGGAGAATAAAGCATTTTGAAGATCTTAAAAATAAACTCCCTTTGAAGGTAGACGAGTTACTGAAAGTTGAAGGAATTGGCCCTAAGAAAATAAAAACTCTTTATCAAAAATTGGGGATTAAGGATTTGAAAGATTTAACTAAGGCCGTTAAAGCACATAAAATAGCTCCTTTATTTGGTTTTGGAGAAAAAACAGAAAAGAATATTGTGCAGGGTTTGGAATTTCTAAAGCAGAACAAAGGAAGATTTTTATTGGGAGATATTATGCCAACTGTTAAGGAAATAATAAACAGCTTAAAAAAACAAAAAGAAATAAAAGAAATAAGCGTGGCAGGTTCAGTTAGGCGTCAAAAGGAAACAATAGGGGATATTGATATTTTGGTTGTATCGGAAAATTCCAAGAAAACAGCTGATTTTTTTGTTAACTTGCCTGAAGTTAAAAAAGTTTGGGCCGAGGGTCTAACAAAATGCTCTGTTAGGCTAAAAATGGGTTTTGATGTTGATTTGAGAATGGTAAAGAAAGAAAGTTTTGGTTCGGCTCTTCAATATTTTACAGGATCTAAAGAACATAATATTGCCACTAGAAAAATTGCCATTACAAAAGGTCTGAAGCTTTCTGAATATGGAATTTTCAAAGGTAATAAACAAATAGCTGGCAAGACAGAAGAAGATGTTTATAATGTTCTTGGATTGTCATATATAGCTCCAGAACTGCGTGAGGATGACGGAGAAATAAAAGCTGCTTTAAATGGATTTTTACCAATTTTAGTAGAGTTAAAAGATATAAAGGGTGATCTACATTGCCATTCAAAGCCGGATGAAGCTCGTCATTCAAATAATGCTGAAAAATTAATTGAAGAAATAGCACAAAAAGCCATAGATTTAGAATATGAGTATATTGGGATTTCAGACCATACTAAATTTTTGAAAATTGATGATGGTTTAGATGAAAAAGGACTTTTGAAACAACATGAGATAATAGAAGAAATAAATAATAAATTAAAAAAGCAAGGAATTAAGTTTATAATATTGCATGGATGTGAGGCGAATATTTTAAATGACGGCTCGATTGATATTAAGGACGAAGTTTTGGAAAAGTTAGATTATGTTATTGCTGGAGTACATTCTTCAATGAAAATGGGACAAAAGGAAATGACAGACAGGATTGTAAAAGCGATGCAGAATCCTAATGTTGATATTATTTCTCATCCAACGGGTAGACTTATTAACGAGAGGGAAGAGTATCAAATGGATTTTGAAAAGATTTTAGAAGTTGCCAAAGAAACTGGGACTGTTTTAGAAATTAATGCCACTCCAAAAAGGTTAGATTTAAATGGGTTTAATATTAGGAGAGCAAAAGCAAAGGGTATAAAAATGATTATTAACACAGATAGCCATCAAAAAGAGCACCTAAGCTTTATGGAATATGGAGTGGGGCAAGCCAGACGTGGATGGGCAGAAAAAGGAGATATAATAAATACATTGTCAGTTGAAAAATTATTAGATTATTTTAAATAAATGCCTAAAGAAAAATCAGCTGGAGCTATAATATATAGAATGGAAAATAGCATACCTTACTATCTGCTTTTGCATTATACACCGTCCAATGAAGGTAAAAAGGGGCAGTGGGGTTTTGCCAAAGGTCATGTTGAGGAAGGAGAAACAGAACTTGAAACAGCAAAAAGAGAAATTGCCGAAGAAACTGGTATTTTAGATTTAAATATAATATCTGGATTTAAGGAATTAGAGAAGTACTTTTTCAGAAAAAGCTATGGCTTGGAAGGGGAGGCAAAGAAAAAAGCGCCTTGGGTTTTTAAATTAGTAGTTTTTTTCTTGGCAGAAACTAAAACAAAGGATGTTAAAATTTCTGATGAACACATAGGATTTGTTTGGCTCCCAATTAACGAAGCTGTTAAAAAAACAACGTTCAAAAATTCAAAAAAACTATTGGAAAAGGCAAATGATTTTGTGCTTGCTTTAAAATAATAAAACAAAACCGCCTCTTTTAGAGAGCGGTTCTTTTATTGTAATTATTTTTTTACTTCTTCCACTATTTTTATAAATACTTCTGGATAAGTGTTTGCCAATTCTGATAAAACTTTTCTGTCCAATTCTATCTTGTGCTTTTTTAATCCTTCAATGAACCTGCTGTATGTTATGCCGTTTTCCCTGGCCAAAGCATTAATTTGTAAGTTCCAGAGGTTTCTGAAGGTTCTCTTTTTCACTCTCCTGTCTCTAAATGCATAAGACCAAGCATGCCTCAAGGCATCTTTAGCGGCTTTAAATTTAGAATTTCTTGCTTGTCTAAAACCCTTAGCATGCTTTAAAATGTTTTTCCTGTGCTTGCGGGCTTGTACTGATCTTTTTACTCGTGACACGGTCTTGTGAGCGAGGCGAACAAGATTGCTTCGGAAGTTGGGCTGATTATAATCTAATACATCTAGGCCCAATTTACGCTGAACTCTTTATTCGTCGCGGTTTAAATTTATTTGGTTAAAAACTTTTTTATTCTTCCAGCCTCTTTTACAGAGAGAGTGATCCATTTGCGACCTTTTCTCTTCTGTTCTCCTGTTTTTTTCGACCTATAGTGGTTTTGGCCAGTTACTCTTCTCAAGATTTTGCCATTTTTGGTTATCTTGAATCTTTTCACTAAGGCTTTTTTTGTCTTATTCATGTTATGTTTACTGTTTAGAGACTATCATTGTGAATCCTCTGGGCTCACGCTTTAGCTCTCTTTCAGTTTTAATTGGTATTAATGTATTTAAATTTTCTAGAAATAATTTTACTTTGTCTGTTGCAAATTGTCCCATTGCTTTTTCTCTTCCTCTAAGAGACATGTTTATTTTTACTTTATCTCCGTCATCTAAGAATTTCTTTGCTTGATTTGCCCTGACTTCCATGTCGTGTGGGGAAATGCCAAATGTTAGCCTTATTTCTTTCAAGTCTCCGCCTTTTGGTTTTGACATTTTCTTTTCCTTTTTTTGTTGCTGGTAAAGGTATTTTCCGTAGTTGGCAATTCTACAGACTGGAGGTTCAACTTTTTCAGTCACCTGAATTAAATCCAAACCTTTTGATTTTGCTAAATCAATTGCTTGAAAAATATTCATTACTCCAAGTTGTTCACCTGTTTCTGAAATTACTCGTACCTCTTTAGCCCTTATATAGTTGTTGATTAATACTTTATCCAATGTATTTGAATATTTTAATTATTGGTGGAGATGGCGGTATTGAAACCGCGTCTGAAAAATTCTCAAAAGCAATTCTACAAGTTTAGCTGATTTTGTTTTTCGAGCATTAAATAAAAAATTAGCAAAATTTTTAATGCTTTATCTCCTTAGTTTTGGCATTTCCCCGGAGAATGAAGATGCCTATCCTAATAATATAACACCCTTGATCCGCCCATTAGGAATCATCGGTAAGGATGCAGCTTAAGCAAAAGCTAAAGCTGGTTGCTTATTAAAGTTAAATAAATTAGCAATTATGTTTTTTCTCAGGAGATTAATGAGCCCCAAGAAAGCTCAACTTGCCTTACTTTAAAGAACAATCCATCGAAACAATCATCCCCATGTGGGCGATTAGGCCGATAATTCACGATTAACTTCGCGCTCTACGTCGCGCTTCTTTATTTTCTCTTTTTTGTCGTATTTCTTCTTTCCTTTAGCTAATCCGAATTCGAGTTTTATTCTACCACTGTTGTCATAAATTTTCAAGGGTATAAGTGAAAAACCCGCTTGTTTTGACTTTCCTGCAAGATAAACTATCTCTTTTTTGTTCAAAAGAAGCTTTCGTGGGCGGTCTTCATTGTAGTCTGCCCCAGCATTATTTGGCTGGTAGGGAGGTATTTTTACTCCCACCAAGTATGGCTCTGGATAACCTCCGCCAGTTTGTGGCTTTAAAGTTACAAAAGATCCAGCTAAATTTATATGCCCAGTTCTTATAGACTTTACTTCTTGGCCAAACAAAACCAGCCCCGACTCAAATCGTTCTAATATTTCATAATTAAATCCAGCCTTTTTATTTTCCGAATATATCTTCATATCTTTTATTATCATATCATATTAGCACAAAAAATTACCCTTGACAATATATAGCAAAGGTTATATATTAACACATTAATCAAAACAGCACTTTTATAAGAAATAATATTTTTGTAAGCAGTTGTAGCCAAAAGTTCTTGGAAACTCGAGTATTTTTGGCTATGACTGCTATCACGGCACTCAAGCAAAACAACAAAGAAAGGAAAACTGACCATGAAAAAAATGCTCAGTGATGCACTCCGTGAATATCATGGACTGCGTGAAGAGATTGACAAGCATCTTCTCGGTAAAAATCCCGAAAAATGGGTAGCTGCATTCAAGAAGTGTCTTCGGGAAGAGCCGACTTGGGCAGAAGGCATGATTTACATTCCATTGGAGTGGAGTTTAGATTTTGGAGAAACTCCTGAGTTATCTTTGCAGAAGTGCATAGAAGTCCAAAATCTTGCGTGTGGAAAAAGTTGGAGGTTGCCGACCGAAGATGAACTTGATCGGGCGCTAAGGACTATGAAGCCTAGTGGTTTTTCACTTTGGAAATATTATTGGTCTTCTTCGCCTTGGAGCGGAAAAGAAGAAGGTGGCAATGTTGTTACATACGCATATGATGAAATTGGGGGCTTAGGCAGTTGTTCTAGTAATAATAGTAGATTTACCAAAGGACAAATATATCCTTGTGTTCGACTCTGTCGTGAAAAAAAATAGATTAATAAGAATTTATAACAGCGGGTTTTTCTTTTTAGGGAATCCGCTTTTTTATTATTTCTTGTTGTAAAAAGGCTTTATTTTTGTCTTAGTTTGTGATAAAAATAACTATAATATGGCTAAAAACATAAAGGAAACAATAATAATATCTCTGGGCGGGTCGTTAGTGGCTCCAAATGAGATAGACATAGGTTTTTTAAAGACTTTCAAATATTCTTTGTCCCGCTATACGGGATCCCGCTCCGCGGGACAGAAATATAGGTTTTTTATTTTAGTTGGGGGAGGAAAAGTTGCCAGAAACTATCAAAAGGCGCTTTTGGAGTTTGGCGCAAAAAGCCAAGATAGGGATTGGATGGGAATTAACATTACCAGGTTGAATGCCGAAGTTATAAAACAAATGTTTGCTGGAAATTGTTTTCCAAAAGTTGTCACAGATCCAAATGTAAAAGTAAAAACTACTAAGGATATTATTGTTGGGGCAGGGTGGAAGCCAGGGTGGTCAACAGATTATGATGCTGTTTTAATGGCAAAGAATAATAATATAAAAACTATAATCAATCTTACAAATGTTGATTATGTATACGACAAAAATCCCAATGAATTTCCAGATGCCAAACCATTTAAAGAAATTGATTGGAAAAGCTTTTTGAGAATTGTTGGAGACAAGTGGTCACCTGGGCTTTCAATGCCGTTTGATCCTAAGGCTTCCAAACTAGCTGCCAGTTTAAAATTGAAAGTGGCTATGATCAATGGTAAAAACTTGGAAAGGCTGGAAGACTTTTTAAATAATAAGCCTTTTATAGGAACAGTAATAAATTAGATATGAAAAGTGAAATAAAAAAAATAATTGAAAACGCAGTCAAAGGGCTGACAGAAGAAGCTTTGAATTTTTCTATTGAAGTGCCTGGAGAAAAAGAACATGGCGACTATTCAACCAATGTGGCTTTAATTTTGGCTAAGAAAATTGGGAAGAACCCGAGGGAAGTTGCAGAGGATATAAAAGGCAAAATAAAGCCTAATTTATTCAGTAAGATAGAAATTGCCGGTCCTGGGTTTATAAACTTTTTTGTTTCAGACAAGATTTTTATTAATTCTATAAAAAGCATAGACAAAAATTTTGGAAAAGGGAATAATTTAAAGGGCAAGAAAATCATCATTGATTATACAGATCCTAATCTTTTTAAGGAGTTTCATGTTGGGCATTTGATGAATAATTCCATTGGAGAATCTTTGTCTCGCATATTTGAATTTCAGGGAGCTAAAGTAAAAAGAGTTTGCTACCAATCTGATATAGGACTAAATGTTGCCAAAGCTGTTTATGGTATGCAAAAGATGGATTGGGAAAATTCAAAATTGGAAAATAAAATAAAAGCTTTGGGAAGCGCATATGCAACTGGATCTTCTGATTATGAAAATAACGAAGAATCTAAAAAAGAAATTATAGAAATTAATAAAAATATATTTGCAAAAAGCGATGAGCAAATAAACAAGCTGTATTTTATTGGAAAGAAAATAAGCCTTGAACATTTTGATAAAATATATAAAAAGTTAGATACAAAGTTTGATGAATTAATTTCAGAAAGCCAAGTTATAAAAATTGGAAAAGAAATTGTTGAGAAAGGATTGAAAAATGGGGTATTTGAAAAGGGAGACAATGGGGCAATAATTTTCAAAGGAGAAAAATATGGCCTCCATACTAGGGTTTTTATAAATTCAGAAGGTTTGCCAACTTATGAGGCAAAAGATTTAGGGTTGGCGGAGTTTAAGGATAAAAAATATAAGTATGACCAATCAGTGGTTATTACTGCTAGCGAGCAGAATGACTATTTCAAGGTTATGCTTTGTGCTTTGGATAAAATGGCTCCAAAATTAGCAGAGAAAACAAAGCATATTGGGCATGGAATGTTACGCTTGCCAGAAGGAAAAATGTCTTCTAGAACAGGGAAGGTTATAACAGGAGAATCTTTAATAGAAAAAGTTGAGGAATTGGTAAAAGAAAAAATTAAAGATAGGGAGTTATCTGAAAAAGAAAAGGCAGAAATAACAGAAAATGTTGCAGTTGGAGCCATAAGGTATTCTATTCTAAAACAATCAGCCGGATCTGATATTATTTATGATTTTGACAAGTCAATTTCATTTGAAGGAGATTCAGGGCCATATTTGCAGTATTCATATACAAGGGCACAATCTGTTTTGAGAAAAGCCAAAATAGAAAAAATAAAGCTTTCGTTTAAAAAAGTTTCCAATGAAGTTTCTGAATTGGAGAAAAAAATGTATCATTTTCCAGAAGTAGTTTTGAAAGCACAAACAGAATATGAACCGCATTATCTGGCTTTGTATTTGACTGAGCTTGCAGGATTGTTTAATGGTTATTACGCTAAAAATAAAATAGTAGATAAGAATGACGAATTTTCTCCATATAAGGTTGCTTTGGTAAATGCGTTTTCTGTCATTATGAAAAATGGAATGTGGTTGCTTGGAATTAAGTCGCTTGAGAGGATGTAAACATATGAAGCTAAATAACACCTACTATATAATGCGGCATGGGCAGTCTATTTCAAATGTGAAAGAAATATGTGATTGTTGGCCAGAAAAAATTTACAGTCCACTGACAAAAATTGGCAGAACGGCAGTAAAAGAATCAGCTGAAAAATTAAAGGAAAAAGATATTGATATGATTTTTGCTTCTCCACTCTTGAGAACAAAGCAGACTTCTGAGATTGTTGGTAGAGCACTAAAAGTCAAACCAAAATTTACTTTGGAGTTAAAGGAAGTTGATTGCGGGATTTATAATGGACAACCATTTGAGAAACTTCAGGAGTTTTTAGGCGAAAAAGGTTTGCGAAGGTTCAAATTGTTGCCGAAAAATGGTGAGACTTACATTGAAATTAAAAAAAGAATGGTTGATTTTTTAAAGAAAGTTGATTCAAAATACAAAGGAAAAAATATATTATTTGTCAGTCATGAGCTTCCACTTCTTCTTTTAGATTGTGCAGTAAAAAAGATACCTAATAAAGATTTTTTCTTAAAAAGAGAAAAAATAAGTACAGCTGAATTAAGAAAATTAAATTAAAATAAAATTGGTCCTTATATGCCATACAATTATTCTGAGGAAGAAAATAAAATACTGAAGTTTTGGAATGAGAATAAGATTTTTGAGAAATCTTTAGAACAAACTAAAAAAGGTAAAGCCTTTGTTTTTTACGATGGCCCTCCTTTTGCCACTGGAACTCCACACTATGGGCACTTGCTTCAAAGCGCAATTAAAGATGCAATTCCAAGGTATAAAACTATGCGGGGTTTTTATGTAGCGCGTCAGTGGGGTTGGGATTGCCATGGGCTTCCAATAGAAAATATTGTTGAAAAGGAACTTGGTACAAAAAGCAAAAAAGAAATTGTGGCTATGGGTGTGAAGAAATTCAATGACTTGTGTCGAGAGAGAATATTTACTTTTATGCATGAATGGGAAACCATTATCCCAAGATTTGGCAGGTGGGCAGATATGAAAAATCCGTATAAAACGATGGATTTTGAGTATATGCAGTCAGAATGGTGGGCGTTTAAGGAGTTATATAAGAAGGGGCTTATTTATGAGGATTATAGATCTATGCATATTTGCCCAAGATGCGAAACTACTTTAAGTCAGGGAGAAGTAGCAGATGGGTATAAAGATGTGAAAGATTTATCAGCTACAGTAAAGTTTAAAACAAAAGATGCTTATTTACTTGCTTGGACAACAACTCCATGGACTTTGCTAGGTAACGTTGCTTTGGCTGTAGGAGAAAAAATAAAATATGTTTTAGTTGTTAAAGGTGGTGAAAAATATATTTTAGCTAAAGACAGATTATTAGAAATTTTTAAAAATGCAGAAGGACAACTAGAATACAAAATAGAAAAAGAATTTATTGGCAAGGATTTGATTGGTTTGGAATATGAACCATTGTTTGGCAATTATGCTACTGATGAAAATTTAAAAAATCATAAAAACGGTTGGAAAGTTTATGCTGCAGATTTTGTAAATACAGAAGATGGCACGGGTATTGTGCACATTGCCCCAGCATTTGGAGCTGACGACATGGCGCTTGGTAAAAAAGAAAATTTACCATTTGTTCAGCATGTAAAAATGGATGGCTCTTTCAATGAGAGAATGGGAGAATTTATTGGTCTTGATTTAAAGCCAAGAGCCAAAGATAAACCAGAAGAAATAAGGGAAGCAGATTTGACTATTGTTAAATATTTGGAACAAAAAGGATTATTGTTTGCTTCAGAAAAATATTTGCACAGCTATCCTCATTGCTGGAGGTGTGATACCGCGCTTTTAAATTATGCTACAGGCTCGTGGTTTGTTGCTGTAGAAAAAATAAAACCAGCACTGTTAAAAATAGCAAAAAAAATTAATTGGTCTCCAGAACACATAAAAGAGGGCAGGTTTGGTCAGTGGCTTTTGGGAGCACGCGACTGGTCTATTTCGCGACAGCGTTTTTGGGCAAATACAATTCCTGTATGGAGATGTGAAAATTGTAAAAAGGAAAATGTTTTTGCATCAGCCACAGAGCTTGAAAAAGCAAGTGGAATAAAAGTTAATGATTTACATAAAGATATAGTTGATCAAGTATCTTTTAAATGTACTTGTGGTGGAATAGCTTATCGTGTACCAGATGTGTTGGATACTTGGTTTGATTCGGGCTCGGTACCTTTTGCTACAAAAAGGCCTATGCCAGCTGATTTTATTGGAGAAGCTCAAGATCAGACAAGAGCATGGTTCTACTATCAGCATGTTTTGGTTGGGGCTTTGTTTGGCAAACAAGCATTTAAAAATTGCGTTGTGACTGGAATAATATTAGCTGAAGATGGAAAGAAAATGTCTAAGAAGCTTAAAAATTATCCTGATCCAGTTGAAATTATGGAAAAATATGGGGCCGATGCCATGAGGTTTTATATGATGAGTTCTCCAGTAGTTCAAGCAGACAACCTTTCCTTTTCCGAACAGGGAGTTGATGAAATTGCCAAGAAAAATATTAGCCGACTTTACAATGTGCTTTCTTTTTATCAACTTTACCAGGACGGAACTCCAGCTAAAGGCAATAGTAAAAATGTGCTTGATGTTTGGATTTTATCTCGTTTGAATGAATTGGTTTCTACTGTAACAGATGGTTATGAGAATTACAGGGTGGACTTGGCTACTCGTCCATTAATTGATTTTATTGATGACTTTTCAGTATGGTATTTGAGGCGAAGCAGGGAAAGGTTTAAGGAAGAGGGATCAGAAAAAAAATCTGACAAAACTGATGCACTTGCTACTTTGAGATATGTGCTTTATTTACTTTCTGTAATTATGGCTCCTTCAATGCCATTTTTTGCCGATTATCTTTTTAATGCCGTGAGGGAAAGTAATGACAAAGAAAGCGTGCATCTGGTTGCGTGGCCAAAAAATAAAAAGCAGAAAAATAATTATATTCTAATTTCTCAAATGAATGAAGTTAGGTCTGTTGTTAACTTAGTATTGGCAGAAAGGATTTTAAAAGGCATAAAAGTAAAACAACCTTTATCTTTGCTTAAAATCAAAAGTGACAAGGTAAAAATAAATAAAGAGAAAGATTTGCTAGAATTAATAAAAGATGAAGTTAATGTAAAAGAAATTATTTTTGACAGCAATATTTCCAGCGAAATAGAGTTAGATATGAATATTACTGAAGAGCTGAAAGAAGAGGGGACAGTAAGGGAAATAATCAGGTTTGCACAGGGAACTAGAAAAGATGCGGGGTTAAAACCATCTGATGAAATTTTAGCTTGTTTTATTGGAGACAGTGAACTTGTTAATATTGTTGGAAAAAATAGAGATTTTGTTTCTAAAGAAATAAGATCAAAGAGTATTGTAGATGTATTAGAAAATAGTGATATTAAAAAAGAGATAGTTATTAACGGTAAAAGTTTAATATTGGAAATAAAGAAAACATAATGCAATTTGATTTTTCTGCACTAAAAAATATTGATTTTACAAATAAGGATAACTTAATATTTTTAGCTTTGATTCTTATAATATTTTTAACAGTTTTTTTTATTTTTGTTTTCTTATTAATTAAGGGAATTAAAATGGCTGATAAGGAAGCTTTGAAGTTATTGGGGAAAAAGGAAAAGGAAAAATTTGTTGGGCAAAATAGGTTTTCATATAAGTTGCGTTATGACAGGGAAGCAGAATTGAGATTGAAAGCAAATAATCTTGATTCTAAAGAGATTTTTGATTCTGATAGTCAAGAAGACAAGAATCAGCAAGAATTAATAGATTTATTAGAATCAGTAGAAAATAAAAAATCTTGGGCGAACGCAACAGATGTAGAAAAATTGGTGACTAAAGAGTGGGTTGAAAAGCAGAAAGATTTTCAACAAGAAGATTTGCAAAAATTGCAAGATGACCAGGAGTTTTTTTCTTGGGCTCTTTCAAAGGCAGAGAATTCTGAATATTAATTTAAAAAGCAATTATGTCTCTTTACGATAAATTTAAGGAAGAAAAAAAAACTGAAAATCATTCCAGTAATCCTGGAGACAGTACTTTGGCACAAAGTCCAAAAAGTTCTGGTGGAGGCGGGTTTGTTGACAGTTCAAAAGTTGAAAAAGAAAAAGATGAAAAAGAAAAAGGCCGCAAGCAGAATTTCAATGAAAAAGAACAAAAAGGAATTGCAGATAGTCTTGCAAAATTCAAGCATAACGGCGCTGGAAGCAAGGGGACGTTGGAATCAAAAATGCCTTCAAGATTCGCTGGTATAGAAATTGATAATCATAAAGAAATAAAAATACCTACAAGTGCAAAAATACATAATCAATCTTTGGTTTATGAAAAAGAAGATATAGAGGCTGCTAAGAAAACAGTACAGGAAGGTCAAAAAGCTGCTGGTTCTATTGCTGATATTTTCAAATCGTCGACAATAAAAGATAAGAAAGAAATTAACCATCAGGGTGATAAAAATGAGGGTCTTTTTGGCAATGATGGGGAAATTTCTAAAAAAGAATTAGCACATGAATTTCGAAAAGATCCTAAAATTTGGCAAGCGGCAAGACAATCTGGTCTTTTTTTAAGCCCTACACAGAGAGAGGAACTAGCAAAAGAGGTATTTTCTAAATCTTATTATGGGAGAAATATTTCTAGGGGTGATGTGAAGCTGGCTATTAAAGATTTAAATAAAAAAATACTTAATACCACTGATCAAGTTAAACATGAAAAATTAAGAAAAGAGAAGATTTTTTTGAACAAAATTGGTAAAATGAAATGACAACTAGATATAAGACTCAAGCTTTTATTTTTGGGAAAAACGATGTAAATGAATTTGACAGGATTTTTTCAGTTTTTACAGATGAATTTGGGCGCCTGGATATTTTTGCCAAGGCAATAAGGAAAGGTGTTTCCAAATTAAGGAGTGGAATAGATACTTTTTATTTTTCTGAAATTGAGTTTATTCAAGGCAAAAGGCGGAAAACACTTACAGATGCTGTTATTATTGAAAAGTTAAAAAATATTGGAAAAAATCCCTTAAAATTTAAAATTGGTCATAATATTGGAGAAATTTTAAGTAGTTTTATAATTGGCGAAGAAAGAGATAAAGACATATTTAAATTGCTAAAGGAAACTTTTGATAGGTTAGATAAAGAAAATTTAACAGATAGACAATGTGCGCGATTAGAGTATTATTTTTTATGGAATATTATTTCGCTATTAGGGTATCGTCCAGAAGTGGAAAAATGTAGCGTGTGTAACAATAAATTAAATCCAGAAAGTATTTATTTTTCCAATAAATCAGGAGGCGCAGTGTGTAAAAAATGCTTGAGTGATGATTTAAAAGTTTTAATAATAAATTCTGATGCTGTAAAATTATTGCGCTTGATTTTTAAGAAAGAATGGCCGTTATTTTGTAAAATAAAAATAAGTGGACCAAGTCAGAAGTTGTTTAAGAAAATATCAGATAGTTACTATTTTTATACACTATCAGACAATTCTTCAAAAAATATTTTAATGCGTAAAGCAGAGTGATATAATTAAGTAATGTTTTAATTTTAAAAATTATGAACAAAAAAATAATATATTTTATTTTATTAATAGTTGTTGTACTAGGCTTTGCTTTGTTTTTTTATTATAGGGGAGGAGTGTTTTCCAAAGAAATTTTGAAACTGGAAATTTTAGGGCCAGACAATGCCAAGGTTGGAGATGAGATAGAATACAATGTGCAATACAAGAATAATGGAAATTTTGTTTTGGAAAAAGCGAAATTGATTTTTGAATTACCAGATAATTCTTTGACTGAAGATGGTAAAACTCTTTTTGTTAAAAATTTGAGTGACATATACCCTGGTAATCAGGAATCAGTAAAATTTAAGGTGCGTCTTTTGGGTAAAGATGGAGATCTTAAAACTGCCAAGGCTTCTTTATCTTATGTTCCTAAAAATATTACTGCTCCTTATGAGTCACGAACAACTTTTATAACTAAAATAGATTCTGCTACTATAACTTTGGATTTTGATTTACCAACTAAGGTAGAACAAGGGAAAAGTTTGCAATATGCAATAAATTATTTTTCTAATGTTGATTATCCACTGGAAAACCTAAGTATAAAAATAGATCCTACACCTGGTTTTGATTTTGTTTCAGCAGATCCGACATCTTTAGACAATACTGAATGGAAATTGGAGACCTTAAACAAAGCTCAAGGTGGAAGAATTAATATTTCTGGAAAAGTTTCTGCAGATACTAATAAAAGTTTGGTTTTTTCAGCTTCACTGGGAATGTGGCAGAATGGTAATTTTGTAGTGATAAAACAAACGAGCGTAAATGTACAGGTTATTCAGCCATTATTGTTTATTTCCCAGCAGGTTAATGGTTCTGCTTCTTATGTGGCTTCACCTGGGGAAACACTCCGCTATCAGATTTTTTTCAGGAATATAGGTTCAACTCCATTTGAAAACTTATTTATGGTAGCTAAAATTGACAGCCCAGCTTTAGATATGTCAACAATACAAGCTGAAGATGGAGGACAAGCTCAGCCAAATGACAATATGATTGTTTGGGATTACAATCAGGCGCCACAGCTGAGAAATTTGGATGTTCAGCAGGAGGGAGAGGTTGATTTCAGTGTAAAAGTAAGAAGTGATTGGAATCCATCTGCAATTGATGCCAACAGTGCAGTAATTACAGATTCAGTTAATATTTCGCAAATAACTCAGAAATTTACTATTAAAATTAGTTCGGGATTAATAATTTCCCAAAAAGGTTTTTACAAAGATGCGAACATTGTCAACTCTGGTATCATTCCGCCAAAGGTTGGTCAGGCAACTACGTATACAATTAATTGGGGTATTAAAAATTATTTCAGTGATGTAAAAAATGTTAAGGTAAAGGCAGTATTACCAGATAATGTTAGTTTAACTGGTCAAATATCTTCGCAATATGAGGCATCTGATTTTTCATTTGATTCTGCCAGCAGGGAAATTGTTTGGTCAGTTGGAGATATAAAGGCCGGTATGGGAGTTACTGGAGACCCAGTAGAACTTTCATTTCAAGTTTCTTTTACTCCAAATGTTTCTCAAAAAGGATCAACGGCTCAGCTTATAGGACCAGCGCAAATTTCAGGGGAAAACCAATTTACCAATACTACTGTTACTTCGGAAGACTCGGCGGTCAACACAAATTTGCCTGATGATTTTGCCAATTCAGCCGGCGGCATAGTCCAATAATCAGGGAATATTGAATTAATAGGGTCAAAAGGGTAGTATAAATCAATTAACTTTATTTTATATGGTAAAAAAAGAGGAAGGTAATTCAATAGAAAAAATAGTTTCTTTATGTAAAAGAAGGGGTTTTATTTTCCCTGGTTCGGAAATTTATGGAGGATTAGCTAATTCTTTTGATTATGGGCCGTTGGGAGTTGAATTGAAAAACAATATAAAAAATGCTTGGTGGAAAAGGTTTGTGCACCAGAGGGATGATATGGTTGGAATTGACGCAGCCTTGATAATGAATCCAAAAGTTTGGGAATCTTCAGGGCATTTGAAAAATTTTTCAGATCCATTAGTAGAATGTAAAAAATGTCATCATAGGTTTAGAGAAGATCAATTGGAAAGTAAAAATTGTCCTGACTGCAAAGGAGAATTAATGTCAGCTAAGCAATTTAACTTGATGCTTAAGACTTTTTTGGGCCCTGTAGAAAATGATGAAAGCATAGTGTATTTTAGGCCAGAAACTGCGCAGGCAATGTTTGTTGATTTTAAGAATGTTTTGGACACAACCAGAAGAAAACTTCCATTTGGAATTGCGCAAATTGGTAAAGCTTTCCGGAACGAAATAACTCCGGGAAACTTTATTTTTAGGACAAGGGAGTTTGAACAAATGGAAATTGAATATTTTATAAAAGAAGAGGAATGGGAAAAGGTTTTTGAAATGTGGAGAAAAGAAATGCAGTTATGGATGACTGATGTTTTGGGGTTGAAAGAAAAAGATATACATGAGTTGGATATCCCCGATGGAGAGAGAGCTCACTATTCTAAAAAAACAATTGATTTTGAGTATGATTTTCCATTTGGCAGAAAAGAACTTTATGGTTTGGCTTACAGGACTGATTTTGATTTAAAGAACCATTTTAAAGAGGCGCCATATGAAAATATTGAACTTAAAGAAAAATTATATCCGCATGTTGTAGAGCCTACATGGGGAGTAGACAGGTCAGTTTTGGCTGTATTGTGTAATGCATATGCAGAAGAAGATGAGAGAATTGTTTTGAAATTAAAGCCAAGCTTGGCCCCATATAAAATTGCAGTTTTTCCTCTTTTGAAGAACAAGCCAGAATTGGTTGAAAAAGCAAAAGAAGTTTATAAAATGCTGAAAAAAGATTTTGTTGTAATTTTTGACGAAAGAGGTAATATTGGCAAAAGATATTACAGCCAGGATGAAATTGGAACTCCATTTTGTGTAACTATTGATTTTGATTCCTTAGAAAAAAATGATGTTACTATTAGAGATAGAGACACAATGAAACAGGAAAGGATTAAAATTGAAGACTTGGTATTATTTTTAAACAATAAGCTTCAATAAAAATGAATTTATATAAAAAAATAACATTAGATAATGGGCTGAGAGTCATAACTGTTCCAATGGAAAACGCCAACAGTGTGACGGTTTTGATATTGGTTGGAACTGGGTCAAAATATGAGACAAAAGATATTAATGGAATTTCTCATTTTTTAGAGCATATGTTTTTTAAGGGGACAAAAAAGCGTCCAAGCACTTTAAAAGTTTCAGAAACTTTAGACATGGTTGGAGGAGAGTACAATGCTTTTACTTCTAAAGAGGTCACAGGGTTTTACGCAAAAGTAGACAAATCTCACTATAAAATTGCCTTTGACTGGATTTTTGACATATTTTTGAATTCCAAATTTGATGCCAATGAGATGGAAAGAGAAAAAGGGGTTGTGATAGAGGAAATGAATATGTATTTAGATACTCCTACAGCTTATTTGGGGGATCTTTGGGAAAAGCTTTTATATGGAGATCAACCTGCAGGCTGGAGCGCCATAGGAACAAAAGAAAGCATTTTAAGTTTTAACAGGGAAAAAGTCGTAAATTATTACAAATCGCATTATTCTCCATCAAATGTAATTGTTTGCGTTGCCGGAGCCATATCTTCAGACAAAATTGAAAGCGAAGTTAAAGATTATTTTTCAGGTGTAAAGAAAAGCCCGGAACAACAAAAACTTATAGTAAAGGAAATACAATCAGAGCCGGAAGTTTTATTGCATTATAAAAAAACTGACCAGACACATTTTTGCCTTGGAGTAAGAGCTTACGATTTGTTTGATAAAAGAAGAAATGCGTTAGCTTTATTGGCTGTTATTTTGGGGGGTAATATGAGTTCTAGACTTTTTATTAAGGTTAGAGAAAGAAATGGCTTAGCATATTCAATCCATACTTCAGTGGACAACGCTACAGATTGCGGATATTTGGTGACTCAAGCTGGTATAGACCACAAAAATCTAGAAAAATCCATTGAGCTTATTCTCAAAGAGTACACAGAAATGAAAACCAAGAAAATTTCTGTCAAAGAATTACAAAAAGCTAAAGATTATTTGAAGGGCGCTACTTCTTTGAGCTTGGATGCTTCAGATAACCAGGCATCTTTTTATGGAATGCAGGAATTACTTGAAAAGGATATTTCTACTCCTGAGGAGAAGTTTAGGAAAATTAATGAAGTAACAATAGAAGAAGTGCAAGAAATAGCAAAAGATATTTTCGTGCCAGAAAAGTTAAATTTAGCAATTATTGGACCAGTTGAGGAAAAAGATTCCAAAAAAATAAAAAGACTTTTAAAAATTTAATAAAATGGAAACAAAACAAGTTTTAGAAATTTCTTGGGAAACAATAGCGAAGATATTTGTTGCGATTTTTATTTTTTATTTTATTTATCTGACTAAGGAAATTGCCTTGTGGTTTTTCTTTGCTTTGGCAATGTCAGTTTTGCTGGCTCCAGCCATCAACTTTTTAAGGAAATTTTGGATTCCTAAAATAATAGCTATTTTAATTGTTTATTTTTCTATTTTTGGAATTTTAGGCTTATTAATGTATTTAACTGCCCCAATATTTATTTCTGAATTGAAGCAATTGGCCCAGTATTTGCCAGATTATTGGAACCAAATGAATCCAATTATGCAACAAATAGGCATTGATATTACGCCGACTTTTGACAACTTTACCCAAATTTTAGTCAGTGGATTGTCTCAAAGTTCTAAGGGTATTATGAGTGCTATTTCAACTTTTTTTGGTGGTCTTTATTCTACAGCTTTTATTTTAACTACTGCATTTTTTCTTTCTTTGGAAGAAGATGCATTTAAAAACTTTCTAACCTTAATTTTGCCTAAAAAATATGAGGAAGGAATTGTTGCTCTTTTTCAAAGGGCTCAAAACAAAATTTCCGGGTGGTTTGGAGCTAGAATTCTTTCATGTATTTTTGTTGGTTTGGCTTCGTATATAGTCTTTTTTGCTTTTGGAGTTAAATATGCTTTTATTCTTGGTTTAATATCGGGAGTGATGAATTTTATTCCATATATAGGGCCTTGGATAACAACTATTTTACTTGTTGTTTTTATTCTTGTTTCATCTGGTTCATGGGTAACACTTTTATATGTGATGATAGCTGTTTTAATAATTCAGGAAGTGGAAAACAAGCTTTTAACTCCAATTCTAATGAAAAGACTAGTGGATGTGCCACCAGTCTTAGTTTTGATTTCTTTGCTTATTGGAGCCAAACTTTTCGGATTTTTGGGAACAATTTTTGCTGTTCCGGTTTTTGGAATTATTTATGAGTTTGTGAAGGAATTCTTACAGAGGAGAAAAGAAGAAGCTTTATCTATTGATTAAAACTTTAATAAAATTATAGAAATTATAATTACTGTAATTTGGCTTAAAATTCTCCAAAAATTGGAGAATTTTTTGTTTTTAAGAAAGTGGACTTTTTCCGTATGGAATTTTTTGTGGAAAGACAAAAAATTATTTGGGAAACGATTTTGCATAATAGTAAGTCCGTCTGGTAATATGCCAAAAAATGCGCCTATATATGCAATTAGTTGATTGTTAGACAGTACAAACACTAATAAAATTCCAAATAATAAATCTGATGCTATTTTAAAAATAACAGGTAGTTTATCCTTTATTTTTTTTTCTTCAATTGCGTCGATATTATATTCAATATGTGGGAATAAATCCAAAAAGTAATGACTTAAAAAGGCTAGTAATATAGCAAGTGGAATATTGCCTACAGTATACCCAATAGCTGCTCCAAAAAGCATATGTACTAATAAAATCATTGAATTTTAGTTAAAATAATATAGAATTAGGTAATTATACTATGTTTACAAAAAAGAAAAAGTTTTATATAACAACCAGCATACCTTATACAAATGCTTCACCTCACGTTGGTTTTGCGCTAGAGGCAATTCAGGCCGATGTTTTGGCAAGATACAACAGGCAATTAGGAAAAGATGTTTTCTTTTTGACTGGCACAGATGAACATGGAATTAAGACTTTGAGAGTTGCTAGGGAACTTGGGCGAGATCCTAAGGATTTTGCTGATGAAGTTTCTGGTAAGTTTAGAGATTTGACTAAGGCTTTAAATATTTCCAATGACGACTTTATTAGAACAACTGATGAAGTTAAACATAAGCCTGCTGTTGAGAAGCTTTGGAAAAAGTTAGATGCTAGTGGAGACATATATAAGAAGAAATATAAAGGTTATTACTGTCCTGGTTGCGAATCCTTTAAAACAGAAAAAGAAATAACTGATGGAAAATGTGTAATACATTTAAAGCCTCTTGAGATTGTGGAAGAGGAGAATTATTTTTTTAAGCTTTCAAAATATAATAAAAAAATAGAGGAGTTGATTATTAGTGGGGAATTACAAGTTATTCCAGAGTCGAAAAAGAACGAGACTTTAGGCATGCTAAAACAAGGTATGGAAGATGTTAGTTTTTCCAGGACAAAGGACAAATATTGGGGTTTTGAGGTTCCTGGTGATTCCGAACAAGTCATGTATGTTTGGTGTGATGCTCTACCAAATTATATTTCTGCCATTGGATATGCAGAAGAAAACAAACAATTTAAAAAATATTGGCCGGCCGACGTGCATTGCATAGGAAAGGATATAATGAAGTTTCATACAATATTTTGGCCGGCAATGCTTTTGTCTGCCGGTTTAAGACTACCAAAGTCAATTTTTGTGCACGGATTTTTAAACGTTGATGGTCAGAAAATGTCCAAATCTTTAGGGAATGTAATTGATCCTTTTGAGCTAGTTAAAAAATACGGAGTAGATGCTGTGAGATATTATTTACTAAGAGAAATTCTTCCAACTGAGGATGGTGATTTTACATATGAAAAATTTGAGCAAAGGTATAATTCAGATTTGGCAGGAGGTATTGGAAATTTAGTTGCTAGGGTATTGGGAATTTCATCTAAAATAGATTTTAAAGAATCTAAACCTTCAAAGGAAATTATTAAGAAAGCTGAGGAGTCAAAAGAAAAATATAATACTTTACTTGAGGAATTTAAATTTAACGAGGCTTTGATATGTATTTGGGAATTAATAAGCCACTGCGACAAATACATAAATGAGGAAAAGCTTTGGGAGACAAAAAATCCTAAAGTTATAAGCGATCTGTTTTATGCTATAAAAGAAATTGGAAATTTGCTTTTACCTTTTATTCCTGAAACAGCTGAGAAGATTATAAAAGCAATCGAAAATAAAAAATCAGAAAATTTGTTTCCGAGAATTATTAAATAAATTTATATGATTGCAGGATTGTGGCCTAAAATTTTTATTATTGCCTTAGTTTTTTTAGGAGAAGCTTTATACATCTACGGACAGATGCTTGGAGCAAAAGGGGACTATTTAAATTCGCAGCCGTTTTGGAATGTTTTTTTAAAGGCTTTTTTGATTATCGCTATAGCTGGAGGAACAGTGTTGTTTGGATATATGCTTGGGATAAATGTTTTTAAAAATATTTGGGTAGTAAGCGTAATTTCAATAACATCAATTTTATTAATGGAACCAATTTTAGCCTGGGTATTTTTTAAGCAAATTCCTACCCCTGGGGCGATTGTCGGTTTTATATTGGGGGCCATCGGACTATTTACGGCAACATTTTTTTAAATTATTATGATAATCGATACACATAGCCATTTAAGCTTTAAGGCTTACGATAAGGACAGGGAAGAGGTTGTAAAATGCACTCAGAAAGAAGGTGTTATTTGTATTGATATTGGGACAAAATATGAGACTTCCAAAAACGCAATTGAATTGGCTGAAAAGAATGAAGGAATATATGCTTCTATTGGCTTACATCCAATTCATATTAAGACAGACTTAATGAAGCTAAGGACAGATGAAGAAGAAGGTAATTTTGCTCCGCTTGGAGAGGAGTTTGATAAAGAAAAATATAGAGAATTGGCTAAGTCAAAAAAGGTGGTAGCCATTGGTGAAATTGGTTTAGACTATTATTATAGGCCTAAAACAACATCACGATTAGAGCAATTTAAGGAATTACAAAAGAAAGTATTTATTGAACAGTTGGATTTGGCAGAGGAATTAGATTTACCAGTAATAATTCATTGCAGAATGGCTCATAATGATGTTTTGGAAATTTTGGCTAATAGGAAAAATAAGGGAGTAATTCATTGTTTTACTGGCAGTTTAGAAGAGGCAAAAAAGTATATAAATTTGGGATTTTCCTTGGGTATAAATGGAATAATTTTCAAGTTCGATATAGACGAGGTTATAAAACAGACCACGCTCGATAAAATTTTAGTTGAGACAGATTGCCCATACTTAACACCCCCGCAAGCTGGCCCGAAAGAAACCAGAAATGAACCGATTTTTGTAAAACATGTAATTCAAAAAATAGCTGAGCTTAAAGGAATAAGTTTTGAAGAAATTGCCAGTAAAACTACTGAAAACGCCAAAAAATTATTTAATATATAATTTAAAATTTAGAAAATTCGCCAATGCGCGGATTTTTTTTGTTCACAGTTAAAGATCTTTAAAATTTATACGGTTATGCTATTATGGAGGATAACTATATGGTAAAATACAATCCTAAAAAAATAGAGGCAAAATGGCAGGAAAAGTGGTTTAATTCGAGCGTTTTTAAGGCTAAAAACGGCTCTAAGAAGAAGAAATTCTATGCCATGGTGGAGTTTCCATACCCTTCTGGAGATGGGCTTCATGTGGGACACTGTAGGAGTTATACAGCCTTAGATATAATAGCTCGCAAGAAGAGAATGCAGGGGTTTAATGTTTTGTATCCAATGGGTTGGGATGCTTTTGGTTTGCCTACGGAAAACTATGCAATTAAGAAAGGAGTCCATCCTTCTGTTGTCACAAAAAAGAATGTTGAATATTTTAAAGAACAGATGCAGAGAATGGGGTGGTCTTTTGACTGGTCAAGAGAAATTGATACTACAGATCCAAAGTATTATAAATGGACTCAGTGGATTTTTATTCAGTTGTTTAAAAATGGGTTGGCATATAAAAGTAAAATTAATATAAATTGGTGTCCGTCATGTTTGATTGGTTTGGCTAACGAAGAAGTGGTAAATGGAAATTGCGAAAGATGTGGGACAAAAGTTGAAAAAAGAGAAAAAGAGCAGTGGATGATAAAAATTACAAATTATGCTGACAGGCTAATTAGAGATTTGGAAAATGTAGATTATTTGGAAAAAATTAAAACACAGCAGAAGGACTGGATTGGAGAATCTCATGGAGCCCTAGTTAAGTTTCCAATTGAAGGAGTTGAAGAATCTATAGATGTTTTTACAACCAGAATAGATACTATATTTTCTGGGACTTTTTTAATTGTAGCTCCTGGAAGTAGTTTTATAGACACTCATAAAAGCAGAATTGAAAACATTGATGAAGTTTTAAAGTATCGAGAGGAAGCTAAAAATGTTTCTGATATGGATAGGACCAATCAAGATAAAGATGTAACTGGTGTTCAGCTAAAGGGTATTTTGGTAAGGAATCCTGCAACAAATGAGGAAATGCCTGTTTGGACTGCTGACTTTGTTTTAGAGCAATATGGAACCGGAGCAGTATTTGCTGATGCCCATGACAAGAGAGATTTTAAAATGGCAAAGAAATATGGCATTCCATTAAGAACTTCCATAAAACCGGACGATGAATTGCTTACTCAGAAAGTTAAGAATTTGGAGGAGTGTTTTGAAGGAGATGGAATTCTTTATAATTCTGTTCAATTTGACGGTATGAAATCTGCTCAGGCGAGACCCTTGATAATTGCTTGGCTTTCTTCAAAAGGATTTGCCCAACCAAAAATAAGCTATAAACTGAGAGATTGGGTTTTTTCTAGACAGCATTATTGGGGTGAGCCAATACCAATGATTTTTTGTAAGAAGTGTGGATGGCAGTCAGTTTTTGAAAAAGATTTACCGGTTAAATTACCCAATGTAAAAAAATATAAGCCAACAGATACGGGAGAATCTCCTTTGTCTTTGATTAAAAATTGGGTAGAAACAGAATGTCCTAAATGTGGAGGTCCAGCTCAAAGGGAAACCGACACTATGCCAAATTGGGCAGGTTCTAACTGGTATTTTTTAAGATATATAGATCCTAAAAATAGTAAAAAGTTAGTTGATGAATCTCTAGCCAAATATTGGCTTCCAGTTGATTGGTATAATGGTGGAATGGAACATACAACTTTGCATCTTTTATATTCCAGATTTATTTTTAAATTTTTGTGGGATATCAAAGCTGTACCTTTGTCTATTGGATCTGAGCCCTATAAAAAGAGGACCTCACATGGAATGGTTTTGGGTGAAGGGGGAATTAAAATGTCAAAGTCTAAGGGGAATGTTATTAACCCAGACGTAATTGTAAAAGAATATGGAGCCGACACGTTGAGAATTTATGAAATGTTTATGGGTCCATTTGAACAAATGATTCCTTGGGATACAAAAGGAGTTGTTGGATGCAGGAGATTTGTGGAAAAGATTTATAATTTAGCATCGCAAAAAACTGCTGCAGTAAAAACTGAAGAAGGATTGAAAAAGATTTTGCATAAGACAGTAAAGAAAGTTGCAGAAGATATTGAATTGATGAAATTTAATACTTCTGTAAGTGCGATGATGGAATTTGTAAATGAGTGGTCCCGTGTAACGGGATCCCGCTCCGCGGGACAAGTTTCTGCCACAGGTTTGGATAAAAAGGACTTGGCAAACTTTTTAATTATTCTTTCTCCTTTTGCTCCGCATTTAGCTGAAGAACTTTGGGCCAACGCTGGACTGAAGGAAATGTGCAGTTTGCAGAAGTGGCCAAAATATGACGAGAAATTAATTGAAGATCAAGAAGTACTTTTAATTGTGCAGATAAATGGAAAAGTTAGAGATAAAATAAATGCAAAGGCTGGGCTGACTCAAAAGGAAGCTGAAAAAATAGTTATGAAGTCTGAAAAAATAAAAGCTTTGATAGGTGAAGTTGAAGTTAAAAAAATAGTTTTCGTACCAAACAAATTAATTAACATAGTAATTTAATGAAAAAAGTTTTATTGGGGAACGAGGCAATAGTTAGGGGAGCTTTAGCAGCAGGTGTTTCTTTCGTTTCTGGGTATCCTGGATGTCCATCAGCTGAAATTGGAGATGAGTTTGGCAAAATTGCCGAAGCAAACGGAGTTTATGCCGAGTATTCAACAAATGAGAAGGTTGCATTGGAAGCTGCCATAGGAGCCAGTTTTTCAGGCTTAAAATCCTTGGTAAATATGAAGAGTTTTGGCATAAATGTATGCTCAGATAGCTTGTTACCCTTGGCTTATACTGGAACAAAAGCTCCAATGGTAATATTTGTGGGAGATGACCCTTCATGCTGGAGTTCTGCTCAATCAGAACAGGATTCAAGGGGTTATGCTTATTTGTCTCATATACCTTTTCTAGAACCTTCTAGTCCACAAGAATGTTATGATTTTACAAAGCTGGGTTTTGAAATATCAGAGAAATTCAATATTCCTGTAATTTTAAGAGTGACTACGCGCGTGGCTCATCAAAGGGCAATTGTTAATTTTGAAGAAAGGGTTAAAAGTGAAGTAAAAGGAGAATTTATTAGAAATCCTCATCAATTTTCCACTATGCCTCCAAGAGTAATGGAAATGAAAGGAGAACTTTTGGAAAAATTAAAGAAAATTGAAATTTTTGCTGAAAAATCAAAGGTAAATTTTATAATAAATAAATCTGCGTCCTCAAAACTTGGTGTTATTACTTCAGGAATTTCTTATATGCATACTTTAGAGGCCTTTGAAGAAATGGGCATACAGCTTCCAGTTTTGAGGCTTGGATTTTTTTATCCTTTGCCAAGGAAGAAAATTGCTGAGTTTATGAAAGGCAAAAAAAATATTTTAGTTGCCGAAGAACTTAATTCATATTTGGAGAAGGAAATAAAGGCTATTGCAAACGACATGGGAATTAAGGTTAAGATTTTTGGAAAAGACATTTTACCAGAGATTGGAGAACTGAATACAGATAAAATTTTGTCTGCTACAGCAAAAATAATTGGAAAGAAAATTACAACCTTTAAGGTAAAACAAATTAATCTTCCTAGAAGAACTGCCAGGCTTTGCGAAGGTTGCCCTTATTGGCATGTTTTTCCAGTTTTAAAAAGGATTGCTCCTGAAGGAACAGTTTTTGGAGGTGATATAGGTTGTAATATGATTGGAGCTTTACCACCTCATAACTTGTATGACTATCTTTTTGACATGGGAGCGGGATTGGGTATTTCACATGGAGTTAAGAAATCTACCAGTCAGAAAGTTATTACCATAATGGGAGACGGAACATTTTTCCATTCGGGAATAGCTCCGCTTATAAATTCTGTTTATAATAAATCCAATCCTTTGGTAATTATTTTGGACAACCGAATAACAGCTATGACTGGGCACCAACCAAATCCTGGAATGGGTAAAAATTTAATGGGAAAGGATGCACCAGAATTAAGTATTGAAGAAATTGTAAAAGCTTGTGGTGTAAAGAATTTAAAAGTTTTAGATCCTATAAATATGCCGGAGTTTGAAAATACAGTGAAAGAATTTTTAGGCAAGGAGGAAGTTTCAGTAATAATTTGTAAAAGAATTTGCGCTCTTTTAGCTAGGAGACAAGCAAAAAAATAATTATGGACAAAAAAACATTCAATATAATACTTACTGGAGTAGGTGGGCAAGGAATAATAACCTTGCTTCAAATAATAGACGAAGCAGCTTTGGTTGAGGGCCTTGAGGTAAAGTCTTCTGAACTTCACGGGCTTTCGCAAAGGGGCGGAAGTGTTGAGGCACATGTAAGGTTTGGGAAAAAAGTATTTTCTCCAATGGTTTCAACTGGAAAGGCAGATTTAATTATAGCCATGGAAGCTCTTGAAGCTTTGAGAGAATCTGTAAAAGCTGGCAAACAAACTAAAATTTTGGTCAATGAATATTTCCTGCCATTTTTGAATTCCTTGCCAAAGGAAGAAATATTAAAGCAACTAAAGGAAACAAAGAAGAATTTTTATTTAATTCCTGCTTCACAGGATTGTAAGGAAAAATTACAAAATGAAATAGTTTGCACTGCATATCTTTTAGGATATGCAGTTGGCAAAAAATTGATGCCCTTAAAAAAGGAATCGGTAATGCAGGCAATGAAAAATATGATTCCCCAAAAGTATTTAGATTTGAATATTAAGGCTTTTGAATTAGGACATGGTAACTAATGTTGTCATAGCTGCAGCTGGCCAAGGGACTAGAATGCTTCATTTGTCCAAGGACAAGCCAAAACACTTGATTGAGGTAAATGGCAGGCCATTTTTAGCCTATGTTTTAGACAATCTTTTTTTAGCAGGTTATAGAGACGTTATTTTAGTTGTTGGATATAAGAAAGAGTTGATGGATGATTTTAAAAGTAATTATACTGCTCCGGGCAAGGAAAAGTTTGAAATAAGCTTTGTAAACCAGTTTGAAATTTTAGGTCCGAAGGAAAAAATATATGGAACAGCATGTCCATTAATGTGTATAAAAGATGATATTAAGGAACAGTTTTTATTCATTGGCGGAGATAATTTGTTTTCAGTGGAAGATTTGAAGGAAATGAATGTTGATGACAGTTTCAATTATGTAGCAGGATTAGTGAATGACAAGCCAGAAAATTATGGAGTTTTAATTTCTAATGGCGAATATTTGGAAAAAATAATTGAAAAGCCAAAAGAATATGTGGGAAATTTGATAAATGCAGGATTGTACAAGTTCAGTCCGGAAGTATTTTCTAAATTGCCATTAATAAACAAATCGCCTCGAGGGGAATTTGAGATTACTGATGTAATATCTTTAATGTCAAAGGACAAAAAAGTGAAAGTTAAAATAATAAAGGATTATTGGAAGGATTTTGGGAAACCTGAGGATGTTGAAGAATTGTCAAAATTTTTAAATGATCAAAATAACAAAGGAAAATAAGTCTGATATAAAAGAAATAATTACTGCTCTGGAAAATGGGGCAGTTTTAGTCTTGCCCACAGATACTGTTTATGGCTTAGTTTGTGATGCAACAAATAAAAAGGCAGTTGCAAAAATATATGAAATAAAACAAAGGCCAAAATTTAATCCGCTTCCAATTTTTGTTAAGGAGATGAAAATGGCAAATGAGTTGGCTTTTATTGGAAAGGAGAATAGTAAAATAATAAAGAAAAAATGGCCGGGAAAATATACTTTTATTTTAAACAGGAAAAAAGGGCAAAAGCTGTTTGGAGTAGATAAAAAAACAATTGCATTGCGTATTTCCAAACATCTGTTGTTGAACAATATTTTAAGAAAATTTGATGGACCATTGGCTCAAACTTCTGCAAATATTTCTGGGCAACCAGCTTCAACAAAAATAAATGATGTAATAGTTTATTTTGAAAATAGTAAAACGAAACCAGATTTGATTGTTGACGGTGGTAATTTGCCAAAAGGCAAGCCTTCAATCATAATGGATTTAACAAGTGATAATATTAAAATAATAAGAAACTAACATGCCAAAATTAAAAAATCAGGATCCTAAAGTTTATAAAGCAATTGAAGGGGAATTAAAACGCCAGCAGGAAGGCATGGAACTTATTGCCTCGGAAAATTATGTATCTCCAGCAGTACTGGAAGCGTTGGGTTCGGTTTTTACCAACAAGTATTCCGAAGGTTATCCTGGAAAGCGTTATTACGGCGGGCAGGCTTATACTGATATTGTTGAGAATTTGGCTATTGAAAGGGCTAAAATGATATTTGGAGCAGAGCATATTAACGTTCAGCCTCTTTCTGGGTGTCCAGCCAATATGATTGTTTATAGCGCTATTTTACAGCCAGGAGACACTGTTTTGGGTATGGATTTGTCTCATGGCGGACATTTAAGCCATGGGCACCCTGTTACTTTGGGAGCTAAGATTTACAGGTTTGTAAGGTATAAAACAAATGCTTTGGGAGAGATTGATTATGATGAATTGGAAAAAATGGCAATTCAAGAAAAACCAAAAATAATATTGGCTGGATTTTCAGCTTACACCAGACAAGTTGATTACAAAAAATTTACCGATATAGCTAAAAAAGTTGGAGCAGTAAGTATGTTTGATGTAGCTCACATTGCAGGTTTAATTGCAGGCAAAGCCATACCAAATCCTGTGCCATATTTTGACATAGTTACAACCACAACTCATAAAACTTTGCGAGGCCCAAGAGGAGGAATGATAATGTGCAAACAGCAGTTTGCCGAAGCAATAGACAAGGCTCTTTTTCCAGGTTTTCAAGGAGGCCCGCACATGAATAATATTGCAGCTTTAGCTGTTGCATTGGGTGAAGCCTTAAAGCCGTCTTTTAAAGCTTATGCAAAACAAATAATAAAGAATGCAAAAACTTTAGAGCTAGAGATGAAAAAATATGGGTATAAGATAATGTTTGGACAGACTGATAACCATATGATTTTAGTTGATGTTTTTGGTAGTAAGGGAGTTACTGGAAAAGAAGCTGAAAAAGCTTTGGATAAAATAGGAATTACTGTAAATAAAAATATGATTCCAGATGACCCAAGAAAACCATTTGATCCAAGTGGAGTGCGTATTGGAGTGCCTGCTATAACAACCAGAGGTATGAAGGAAAAGGAAATTAAAATTATTGCCAATTGGATTAACCAGGCCATAATAAACCACACTGACGAAAAGGTATTGGCCAAGCTTCATGTAGATGTTATAAAACTTTGTAAGAGGTTTCCACTTCCAAGATAAATGATTTATCAATCTTTATTAAATTTAGATCACAATATTTTTAGGGCAATAAACCAGTTTGCATTTAAATGGACATGGGTGGATTTTATGGGAATATTTATTGCTAATTATTTTCCATATTTTGTAGTTTTGTTATTGCTTTTATTTTTGCTAAAGTACAAGAAAAATTGGATTATGGTTTTGTTGGCTTTTGTTGCTGCAGGATTAGCAAGATTCGGTATTGTGGAATTAATCCGCTGGTTTAAGCCGAGGTTTCGCCCATTCAATATGCCAGATATTAACTTGTTGGTGAGCAAAGTAAACGAGTCTTCTTTTCCGTCTGGCCATGCATCATTTTTCTTTGCCTTGGCAACTGTAGTGTTTTTAAATAATAAAAAAGCTGGGATTTGGTTTTATATTTTTGCTGTATTAATTTCCATTGCCCGAGTTTTTGTGGGAGTTCATTGGCCTTCTGACGTGTTAGCTGGCGCTTTGGTTGGTATAATTACCGGCTGGCTTGTTAATTGGGTTTTCAAAAAATACATAATCAAAAAAAATAATGAAAGTTGTATTTTTAGGAAATGGTGAAGCTTTTGATGAAAGGTATCCAAATCATTCGCATTTAGTACTATCAGATAAAACTGCAATAATGTTAGATTGTGGAGATTCAGCTGTGCGTCAGATTTGGAAATATACCAAAGATTATTCTTTAGTTGATGCTCTATATATAACTCATAGGCATTCTGACCATTTGTTTGGAATTCCTGCACTTCTAGGCAGAATGTTGGAAGAGGGTAGGAAAAAAGAATTAACCATAATTTGTTCAGAGCAGATCAAAACAGATATAGAAAGACTAACGGAGCATGCTTATTTTGGAATAAACAGTTATGGTTTTGAAGTTAAGTTTGTAATTGCAGAAGATGGAAAGGAAATAAAATTCAATGATTTAAAGTTAAGTTTTGCAAAGACCGGGCACACAGCATATAACTTAGCTGTAAGGATTGAAGATAAAAAAGATGTTGTTTGTTACAGCGGGGACGGGCCAATGGAAGGGGACAATGAGAATCTTTATAAAAATGCTGACCTGCTGATGCATGAGTGCTATATGTATGATAAAAAACTTCCTGGACATGTTGTGGCAGTAGATTTGTTTGAAATGGCTAAAAGACAAAATGTAAAATGTCTGGCACTGGCCCACTTTAAAAGAGTATTTAATGATGAAACTAGGAAAAAAGTTAAGGAAGCTATTCCAGAAACTGGTTTAAAAATAATCTTGCCCGAACCTATGGAAGAATACGAAGTATAATAAAAGCCCCGCTGAGCGGGGTTTTAGTTGCCTGTACTGAGTACAGTAAAGTGTGCCGAGGGAGGGACTTGAACCCTCAAGCTTTTAAGGGCACCAGATTTTGAGTCTGGCATGTTTGCCAATTTCATCACCTCGGCTTAATTCTGTTTTAGTTTAGCTTATTTTAAAGTAATTTTCAACTATTTACCATATTACCAAGAAGCCTCAATGACTTTTTCTGGAAATTTCTCGACTATTTTTTTGAAATTAGCGCAGGAAACTTTATGTAAAACCGCTGACCTATTTTTGGCTAAATAGGCGCCAACGTTATCTCCAGGTTGGGGATTACAGCATTTTGCCACATGTATAAGCATTCCTTTTTGCCCAGCAAGATAAATATGGCGAATTTTTCCTTCTTCAACTTTTTGTTTTTCTTCCTGTCTTTTTTTTGAAGCCTCAGAAAATTCAGTGATTCTTCTTCTTATAAACCCAGGAAGTGGGAATTTAAAACCAGAATTGTCCTCATCAGTTAATTTTTTTATGTGTGACTTTGCTAAAGACGTTTTGACAAATCTTAGCCAATCTTTTGATGGTTTTTTATTTTTATTAACTGTAACTTCTACCACGTCTCCATTTTCCAAAATGTGGTTTAATTGTACGATTCTACCGCCTATTTTTGACAATTCACAATGGTTTCCAATGTCTGAATGAACTGCATATGCAAAATCAACTGGAGTTGATCCTTTTGGTAAAACAATAACATCTCCCTTTGGAGTGAAGGAAAAAACCTTGCTTGGGAAAAAGTCTATTTTAAAGGTTTTCCAAAAGTCGGGCACATTTTTAAGCCATTCAAAATTTTGTCCTTCTTTTTGTAAATCAATTCTTTCTTTGTAAGACCAGTGAGCGCAAACTCCAAATTCTGCTTCCTTGTGCATTTCTTCAGTTCTGATTTGTATTTCTGTTATTTTTCCTTCTTGCGAAAAAACAGTTGTATGAAGCGATCTATATCCGTTTAGTTTTGGTTTGGCTATATAGTCATTTATTTCCCCAGAAATTGGCTTGAAATGCTTGTGGATAATGCCAAGAGTTTTATAGCAACTTCCTACGTCAGCAGCTATTATGCGTAGGGCCAGTAAATCATGAATTTTGTTAAAATCCATTTCATGCCTGATTAATTTTTGATAGGTGCTCCAATATGATTTTGCCCTGTAGTTTATGTCTACAATTTTTACTCTTTCCTTTAGGAGTATTTTTTTTAGGTAAGGTATGAATTTTTTCAAATACTTTTCTCTTTCCTCATATTGTTCTTTTATATTTTCTTTGATCCATTTGAATTTTTCTGGGAACAAATAGGAAAAAGCCACATCTTCAAGGTTTCTTCTTATTTCAGATAGTCCAAGCCTATTGGCAACTGGGACAAAAATTTTAAGCGTTTCAAGCGCGTAAAGCCTTTGTTGGTCATTTGGCAGGCGATTTAAATGGTTTAATCCATCTAGCCTTGAAAGAAGTTCAACTAAAACAACTCTTATATCTCCAGCCAAAGCTAAAAACATTCTTCGAAGATTTTCAATTTTTTCCCTGGTGAATGTTTTCTTTTCTTTTATTCCAATTGATAAGGAATATCTTACCCTGCTAACTGCTGAAATTTTTTCCAGCAGTCGACATATTTCTTTGCCAAATTTTTTTTCAATTTCTTTTATTTCAATATTTTTTGCAGAATCTGGAATATCGTCCATTACGTCATGCAGTATTCCAAAAGCAATTGTTGTTGGATCAAGGTCCATCTTATCTAATGCTTGAGCTACTCTTACTGCATGTATGATATAGTTTTCTCCAGAAAATCTAAATCTGTCCTTGTATGATTCTGTCGCAAATTCAAAAGCATCCTCAATAAGTTTAGGGTCTGGGCTTCTTCTTATTATTTTTTGTATTTCATTGCTCATTTTACTGTCTGACTAGGATGATTTATTTATCTTTTATATAGTCGCATTCCTTGTTAGAGCATCTGATCTTTTTGCCTTTTTCTATGAGTATTGAATTGCATGTTGGGCAGAATTCATTTATTGGTTTATCCCATAAGGCAAAATCGCATTTTGGAAAGCGGTTGCATCCGTAGAATATTTTGCCTTTTTTAGTTCTTTTCCCGGTTATTTTTCCTTCTTTGCATTTTGGGCAGGCTATATCTAAAGTATCAGGATCACCTTCAATTGATTCTGTATGTTTACATTCTGGAAATTTTGAACAAGCATAAAATTTCCCAAACCTTCCTAACCTTTCAATTAACGGTGAACCACATTTTGGGCAAATTTTATCTGTTTTTTGGGTCAAGTCTGTCTTAATAACTTTGTCATATCTTTCCTTGAGATTTTTAGCAAAAGGAGTGTAAAAGTCTTGGCAGGTTTTTGCCCAGGTGTCTTTTCCATCGGCAACTTCGTCTAATTCTTTTTCCATTTTGGCTGTAAAATCAATATCTACAATTTCTGGAAAGTTTTCAACCAAGACATCGTTGACTATGACTCCCATTTCGCTTGGAAAAAACCTTTTTTGGTCGTTTTCAGCTACGTAGTTTCTGTCTTGAATAGTTGAAATAATCGGGGCATAAGTTGAAGGCCTACCAATTCCATGTTTTTCCAAAGTTTTTACCAAACTTGCTTCAGTATATCTTGCTGGAGGCTCAGTGAAGTGTTGTATGGATTTTAGTTCTGATAAGTCTAGTTTGTCGTTTTTTTCTAAATCGGGCAACAATGTTTCTTCAGTTTTTGTAGGATAAACTTTTAAGAAACCATCAAATTTTACTGTTTGGCCATTTGCGCGAAATGTATAATTGCTAGCTTTAATATCTGCAGAGACTGAGTCTAAAACTGCTGGAGCCATTTGGCTGGCAATAAACCTTTGCCAAATTAATGTGTAGAGTTTTAATTGTCTTGCGTCAATTCCCGCCAATGAATCAGGACTTTTATCAGCGAAGGTTGGCCTTATAGCTTCGTGAGCTTCTTGGGCAGAACCATCTTTTGTCTTATATTTTACAACTTTGCCAGCCCAATAATTTTGTCCGTATTTGCCAGAGATAAAATCCTTGGCAGCGTTTAGCGACATTTCAGAAAGGTTTAAAGAATCTGTCCTGTGGTATGTTATATTTCCTTCCTCATATAACCTTTGGGCCAAAGACATTGTCATTTTTGCAGAAAACTTGAATCTTTGCCAAGCAGCTTGTTGCAATGTGCTGGTTGTAAATGGGGGAGCAGGATGTTTTTTTGTTTCTTTTTTTTCTACGGATTCTACAATGTAATTGGCGCTATTTAGATCTCCTAAAATTTTATCTGCCTCGGCCTTGTTTTTTATTTCAAGTTTTTCAATTGCTTTGCCGTCTTTTTTTGACAGTGAAGAACTGAATTCATTGTTGGATTTTTTGAGCAGTGCTTCTATACCCCAATATTCTTCGGCAACAAATTTTTGGATTTCCCTTTCTCTTTCAACAATTAATCTTACAGCTACAGACTGGACTCTTCCAGCTGAAAGACCTTTGGCAATTTTTTTCCACAAAAACGGAGAAATTTTGTATCCCACAATCCTGTCTAATATTCTTCTGGCTTGCTGTGCTTCAACTAAATTTATGTCTATGTGCCTTGGATTTTTTAAAGCTGCTTCAATTGCTGTTTTAGTAATTTCGTGGAAAACAATTCTTTGTGGATCTTTCAATTTTAAAGCTTCCTGCAAGTGCCAGGCAATTGATTCTCCTTCGCGGTCTTCGTCGGTAGCGAGTATTGTTATATCGGCTTTGGCAGATTCCTTTTTCAAGTCAGCTACAACCTTTTTAGCTTTTGTTGGTATAACATATTTTGGCTCGAATCCCTTGTCTACATCAACTCCCAGTTCTCTTTTTGGCAAATCTCTTACATGGCCAAAAGATGAGCGTATTACAAAATCGCTTCCAAGAAACTTTTGGATTGTTCTGGCTTTAGTAGGGCTTTCAACTATTACTAAACTTTTCATTTGTATTTTTTTATTTATTTTTATTGATTGTTTGTTTATAATAGCACAAAAATTTAAAACTATTGAAATTCACTGCTTTTAATGTAGTATTTAAACCAGCAACTTAACATAATATACGGAGGTATAAAATGAAGAAGGTTATTAACTGGTCTTTGCATGGGATGATGTTGATCTCAAAAGAAGAAATGTACAAAATTCTTTTTCATAAGGGGAGGATGTTGTTGCTAGATCAAGCAATAATTGAAGGGAATATCGCTATTGGGAAATTTGTAGTTCCGGAAGGAAATTATGATGACCACTCTCCTTTGCCAAATGTACCTGTAATGCGCGGGGTAGAAATTATTGAAGCAGCTTTTCAGCTACTTGCAATTATGGTTGCAAGGAGTTCAGTTTTTGAAACAATTTATGTTGGCAAAACAGGTATCGCCAGAGATATTGGTAAAACCACATTCTATGGTTTTGCTAAACCAGGAGATGAATTGGAATTGAAAACCAAAACAGAAGTTATGGTTGAAGAATCCATGGGCATTTTGAAAATTGAAAGCGGTGTTATAACTGCTTATGTCAAAGGAAAAAAGAAATGTGTCATTAGTTCTTTAACCATTATGACCTTTGATCCTTCCAAAATAAAAAAGCAATAAAACAAATGGGTTGGCAGAGGCTGACCTTTTTTATTGCTTGAATTTTTCAATGGCTTCAGAGATCATCTGGCTGTACAAGTTCAAACCAATTTTGTTTATGGCTCCTGACTGTTCTTTGCCTAAAATGTTTCCAGCTCCACGCAATTCCAAATCCCTAATGGCGATTCTGTATCCTGCTCCCAATTCTTGAATATCTTCTAAAGCTTTTAGTCTTTCCTGTACCAAAGGTGTCATAGATTTTTCTTGGTACATAAAATATGCATAACTCTTTGTCCCAGATCTGCCAACTCTGCCTCTTATTTGGTGGGCTTGTGAAAGTCCAAGGCGGGTGGCGTCTTCTATTATAATTGTGTTCACGTTTGCGTGGTCCAGTCCGTTTTCAATAATTGTAGTTGCCAATAAAACATTTATTTTTTCTTTTTGAAAGTCATCCATTATCTGCACTAATTTTTTTTCTGGCATTTGACCATGGATTACGCCCAGTTTTGCTTTTGGACAAAGTTTTTTCAATTCCTCGGCTTTAGTTTCTATTGTTTGGACTCTATTGTGTAGGAAATAAACTTGGCCGTGTCTGGCTAACTCAGTATTTATTATTTTCTTAATATTTTTATTACTGTACTCTAAAACTTCAGTTTTTATGGCTTGTCTGCCAACAGGTGGAGTTTGCATCAAGCTAATATTTTTGAGTGAAGAAAGAGCCAAATAAATTGTGCGTGGTATAGGAGTGGCTGACAAGCTCAAAACATCCAAGCTTGTTTTTATCTGCCTTAATCTTTCTTTTTGTTTTACTCCAAATTTTTGTTCGTCATCTATTATAAGCAGTTGTAGGTTTTTATACTCAACATCTTTAGATAAGAGCCTGTGTGTGCCAATTAAAATATCTATTTTCCCTTCCTTTAAATTGTTGAGGATTTTTTTCTGTTCGGTTTTTGTCTGTAATCCTGAAAGCAAAGAAATTCTTATTGGAATCTTGTTAAACCTGTTTTTAAAAGAATTAAAATGCTGGTTGGCCAAAATTGTAGTCGGGCAGATCAAAGCTGTTTGTCTATTATTTATGGAAGCCAATAAAGCTGTTCTTATTGCTACTTCTGTTTTTCCAAAACCAACATCTCCACAAATAATTCTGTCCATTGGTTTTGTTTTTTGTAAATCCTGTTTGATATCTTCTATAGCCTGCATTTGGTCTGGAGTTTCCTGATAGGCAAAACTATCTCTCAGTTGAGCTTCTATTTCTCTGTCTTCTATATATGGAGTGCGTTCTACAACCTCTTTTTGGGCGTAAAGCTGTAAAAGTTCCTTGGCTAGTTTTTCAACTCCTTCTTTTATGGCGCGCTTGGTATTTTGCCAAATAACTGATCCAAGTCTGGAAACTTTAGGATCTTGAAAACCAACATACCTTGAAAGTTTTCTTTCCAATCCAACTGGAACATAAAGCTTGTCGCCTTTGTCATACTCTAAAACATAATATTTGTTTTCAACTTTTGGAGCTTCCATTTCCGGGCTGTCGTGGAATTTGGAAACAGAAAATTGGAAATCTTCTATGCCGGCAAATTTTGCTATTCCGTGGTCTAAGTGAACAAGGTAATCTCCAGCTTTTAATCCTTTTAATTCTGAAAAAAGTTTTTGCGACTTTAATTTTTTTCTTAAAACTTCTTTGGACTTTTCCTCGTTTTCTATTTTTGTATCTAAAACTTTTATGGCGTCTACTTCGTTGCCCAAGAAATCCAATCTAATAGCATTTTTTATGTTGATGGGGAAGACATCTACTATTCCGCCACGCTGGGAAAATTCTCCAGGGTCTGAAACTTTAGCTACTCTTTCGTAACCCATTTCGTCGAGCTTTCTTAAAAACTGGGAAAACTGAAAGCTGTGGTCTTTTTGCAAATATATGACATTGTCCTCAAAAAACGGTTGAGACTGCCTGGCATCGAGTATTTTTTGCAGGTTTTCATTATACCAAACACCCTGCTTGTCTATAAAGTAGGGGGTAATGCCAACTATTAAAAGATGATTTAAATCTTCACTTGTTGTATTCATTCATTGCTTTTTCAAGTCCTTCTATTATATATAGGACAAGCGCATCAACAGTTTTATTAATTGTCTCGTCAATTATTTTTTGGTCTTCTGACGAAAAGCTTTTTAAAACAATTTCCATGGCTTTAGTGTCTTTGGGAGTTTCAGTTAAAGCACCTATTCCTATGCGAAACCGTACCAAACCATCGTTGCCAACGCTTTTAATTATTGATTCAACTCCCTTATGTCCGGCTGATCCTCTTTCTTTTATTATTTTTAATTTTCCCAAAGGCAAGTCAATGTCGTCATGTATAACAATAACTTCAGAATCTTTTTGCGCAGTAAGCTGTTTTATAGCTTTGCCAGATTCATTCATAAAAGTCTGGGGCTTTGCCAATAAAACTGGTTTGCCATCAACTACATGTTCTGAAACAAGAGAGTGGGATTTTTTTTGTAGCTTAAACTCAGGAAAGTCATTTTTTCCTGCAAATGCGTCAATTGCCATAAAGCCCACATTATGGCGAGTATTTTTATATTGTTCACCTGGGTTGCCCAGGCCAGTGATAATTATCATATTATTTATTGTTTTAACAATTATAGCATTTCTTTTGTGAATAAGTGTAGGTCTTGACAGTAAGCCTTAAAAAAGATATAGTTATTTTTGTTGTTGTTTAGTATTGAAAGGAGACTAATCAACAGATTTGTTCGTTTCAAATTTAGGGGAAAATTTTAACAAAAAAATTTAATTGGGAGATTTTTTATGGCAACAGTTATTGGTTCAGCAAGTGGATTGAACAACGATCAAAAGAATTTCATTCTGAGGATGGCTTTAACAACCGGGGTGGTTGTAAGCTCAAAGCGCGGTTATAGGGAACTGCGTAAATTATTCGAAGATGAATTTCGGGTCGAAATTTCCGACAAAGTGCTGGACCAGGTTCTCAGGACTCCTAGGGTTATACAACCCGAAGTCCAAGAGACAATCATTGAAAAAATAACCGAATGTGATCCGACAAAAGGCTTTCTTGAAGCCAGGCGAGATATCGCTGAGCAATGTGGGGTCTTTATTGATGACGTAACGTTTGGACATTTTTACAGAACAAACGTCACGGCAAAAAGAGATGCCAAACCGGATATTCGGCATAATCCTACCAAGCTTCAGGAAGAAGCCATTCGGACCGGCCAAATTATTTTTGGTGTTTGCAGTCCTGCCGGCTGCTAATAATATTTTCCTAACATATAACCCGGGTGTGTAACAACGCCCGGTCTTTTTTTGCTTCAAAATAAGGGGTTGCAAATAGTTTAAAAGTATGCTAAAATATGGCTATTAACTTAGATAAATCGCATTTTAATGGAGATTAACAACAACTTAGAAAAATCAGCAGAAAATCAGCAAAATAACCCGCCTGCACAGGCAAGCAAGGGAATTAAGCAAACTATTTGGGAGTTGGTCAAAATTATTGTTATTGCGGCCGTAATAGTGTTGCCAATACGCTATTTTTTGTTTCAGCCTTTTATTGTAAGTGGAGAATCTATGTCTCCAAATTTTGAAAATCATGACTATTTGATTGTTGACGAAATATCCTACAGATTTAACGCTCCAGAAAGGGGCGACGTAGTTGTTTTTAACGCTGGATTTGTTGGTAAGACATTTGCTGGAGAGCGATTTATTAAAAGAGTAATTGGGCTTCCAGGAGATACAGTAGAAGTAGCTAATGGCCAGGTAAAAATAACTGAAAATGGAAAGACAAATGTTTTGAATGAAAAATATCTGCCAGCTAATTTGAAAACATACGTATATACAAGTTCAGGCATGTTACTGACAACTCCAGAAGTAACTGTTATAAAAGATGGACAATATTTTGTAATGGGCGACAATAGGACGGGTTCATACGACTCTAGAGCATGGGGAGTTGTATCTAAAAGTAATATTATAGGCAAAGCTTCAATTAGGCTTTTACCTTTAACACATTTAACCACAATTAATAGGCCAAGTTATTAAAAAAAATATATGGCAAAATTAAATTTTCAAAACTTAACCGGAATGCACGATGTACTTCCTGAAGACCAGGTATATTTTAAAAAGGTCCAAAAGGGAGTTGAGTCAGTTGCTAATTATTACAGTTTTGAGAAAATTGAAACTCCAATTTTGGAATATGCTGAAGTTTTTCAAAAAGCTGTTGGAGATGATACAGACATTGTTGGGAAGGAAATGTACACATTTCGCACAAAAGGCGGAGACCTGGTTTCTTTAAGGCCAGAAGGTACAGCTCCAGTTATGAGAAGTTATTTAGAACATGGAATGCATAACTTGCCTCAACCAGTTAAGCTTTGGTATATTGGCCCATTTTTTAGGTATGAAAGGCCACAAGCAGGAAGATTTAGACAGTTTCACCAGTTTGGATTTGAAGTTATAGGTGAACAAAATCCTTCTATAGACAGTCAAGTCATACAAATGAGCTATGACGTTTTGAAAGAATTGGGATTCAAGAATTTATCCATTGAAATCAATTCAATTGGAGATTCTGAATGCAGGCCATATTTTAAAAAGATTTTGTCTAGCTATTTTAAATCAAGGAGATCATCTTTGTGTCCAGATTGCCAGAGAAGGCTGAAAGAAAACCCATTGAGAATTTTAGACTGCAAGGAAGAAAAGTGCCAAAGAGTGAAAGCAGGCGCTCCGCAGATAACAGAACACCTTTGTGAAAAATGCCATGCACACTTTAAAGAAGTTTTGGAATTTTTAGACGAGTTGGAATTGCCTTTTACTTTGAATCCATATTTAGTAAGGGGTTTGGATTATTATACAAAAACTGTTTTTGAAATTGTTGAGACTTCGGAAGATGGAAAATCGCTTGGGACATTGATTGGTGGAGGAAGATATGATAACCTATCAAAGATGCTGGGTGGAAGGGAAACTCCAGGTTGTGGAGCTGCCGCTGGCATGGAAAGAATAATAAGTTTGATGAAAACCAGGGAAATGAAAACTGGTCCAAAACAGGAAGAGCCAAAAATATTCTTGGCCCAGCTTGGACAAATGGCAAAGAGAAAGAGTATGAAGTTGTTTGAAGAATTTAGAGATGCTAAAATTCCAGTAGCAGAGTCGTTTTCCAAAGATTCCTTGAAAGCTCAGTTAAGAACCGCAAACAAAATGAATATAAAGTGGGTTCTGATATTTGGACAGAAGGAAGCCTTGGAAGAATTTATTACTTTAAGAGACATGGAAACAGGAGTCCAGAAGGAAATAAAGTTAGACAAAGTAGTTGAAGAGATGAAAGAAAAAATTTCAAAAAAGTAATTTTTATAATAAAATATATAATTAATTAGTAAAACATTAAATTATGCCAGTACAAGTAGTCAAAAAAGAAAAAGAGACCTCCCAGAATTTGGGACATAGGTTTACAAAGACTGTAAGGCAGTCGGGAATTCTTCTTGAATTGAGAAAAGGAAGATTTTTTAACAGGGCCAAGTCAGATTTGGTTAAGAAAAGATCTGCTTTAAAGAGAGTTGAATTCAAGGCAGAAAAGTTGAAGGCAGACAAATTAGCCAAGCCTAAATAAATATTAACTTAGTTGGTATTATTATGCTAAAGCAAAAGATCCAACAAGAATCAAACGAAGCACTAAAAGCTGGAGAACAGTTTGTTCTTGGAGTTTTGCGCATGCTGTTGGCTTCAATACAAACCAAAGAAAAAGATAAGAAATATAAAGAAAAGATTGAGGGAGAAGCCCAGCTGACAGACGAGCAAATATTGGAAGTTATATCTTCGGAAATTAAAAAGAGGAAAGATGCTATTGTTTTGTATACCCAGGGAAATAGGCCTGAATTGGCAGAAAGGGAAGCAAAGGAAATTGAAGTGTTAAAGAAATATTTACCAGAACAGTTATCTGTTGAAGATATCAAAAAATTAGTGCAAGAATCTATTTCTACAACTGGAGCTAAAGAAATGCGCGACATGGGAAAAGTAATGGCCGACCTGAATCCAAAGGTTAAAGGAAAGGCTGACGGCGGAGAAGTCAGCAAGATTGTAAAAGAACTGTTATCCAAATAAAATTTAAACAAACCCCGCTTAGCGGGGTTTTTGTTTTATTGGGAAAATGTTGTAAAATGAATAAATATATTGATTATGGCAAAGATAGAAAATATGCAGGTAAAAATTATTGGCGCGATTGTGGTGTTGGTTTTGTTATTTGGTGGATTTATTTTTTTGCGAAATATTTTTAGCACAACTCACGCTTATCTTATTAAGAATAATTATTATGGGTTTGAATTGAAAACTCCAAAAGGTTGGACCGCACAAGAGAAGACTTATTATACGCCAGATAAAATAAGCAATATTTTTGCAGATTGCCAAAATGATAAGTCAAATTCTGCTTCTGTAAAAGAGATTGGAGTATTTAGATTTGAGAGCCATAAATATGGACAGGATATTAATAATATAGATCCTAAAATGCCCAGCGGAATAATTTTGGATTTTACAGTAAATTGTATCCCAGAAAATATTAAGAGCAAGGTTGAAAGTTCAATTTCAGAAAATTCTCAGGTTTTGTTATTGCATGGAAATTTTGAATACAGAATAAGCAAGTATATTTATATTTCACTAAAAGACAAACAAAAATCTGAAAGCGCAGTTAAAAACAATCTTTCTACAGTTGCTAGCAAAATTATTTCAAGCATAAAATTTGTTAAATGATAGAGATAAACAACCTTACAAAATATAGTGTGGATAAAAAAAACTTTTCCACAGTTGCAAAAATTGTATTAAAAGGCGAAAATAGAGTAACAGAAACGTTGTCTCTGGCTTTTGTTGGAAAAGCAGAAATAAAAAAGCTTAATAAAAAATTCCGCGGAAAAGACAAACCGACAGATGTGCTTTCTTTTGAGTTAAAGGACAGTGCAGAAAAAGGTTATTTGGGAGAGATTATTATTTGCCCGGATGTAGTTAAGGAAAACGCCAAGAAATATAAGGTGACCGTAAAAAGTGAAATGATAAAAGTTTTTGTCCATGGGATTTTGCACTTATGCGGATATGACCATCCCGACTATGTCGAGGATCCTCGGCAAAACCGGGACGAGAAAACAGAAAAAGAAGCAGAGGAAATGGAAAATTTACAAAACAAATATTTATCTAAAGTAAAATAGTAAATGGCCAGAGGAAATATTGTTACAGGTTTAGACATAGGGACTCACAGCATTAAGGCGCTAGTTGCCCAAAGAAAAGGAAAAGACTGGGAAGTTTTGTCGTATGCAGAGGTTCCTTCTTTTGGGTTGAGAAAGGGAGCTGTGGTGAGCGTTGAAGAAACAGCAAAAAATGTGCAGATGATAATGTCTGGAGTTGAGAAAGATTGCAACAGAAAAATTAGCTCTGTATTTGTTAATATTGGAGGAAGCCATATGTATGTTACTCCGTCTGACGGAATTATTTCAGTTTCAAGAGCAGACAACAGAATTTCCAAGGAGGACATAGAAAGAGTTTTGCAGGCAACCAGAGCTGTGAATATTCCTTCAAATGAAGAAGTGCTTGATGTTTTTCCAAGAGAATATGTTATTGACGACCAAAAAGGAATTAAACAGCCAGAAGATTTGACTGGAGTAAGATTGGAAGCTAAAGTTTTTTTGCTTTGCGTATTTTCTCCATATTTTGTAAAATTGACTCAAGCTGTATTAAGTGCAAAATTACAGATAAATGATGTTATACCTTCTCCATTGGCTGCGGCAAAATCTGTTTTAACAAAAGAACAAAAAGAATTGGGGGTCGCCTTAATAGATATTGGAGCTGCCACAACTTCTTTGGCAGTTTTTGAAGAAGGGGAATTACTGCACTTGGCAGTGTTTCCAATTGGTTCGGCAAATATTACAAATGACATTGCTATTGGTTTGAAAACAGAAGTGGCAATTGCCGAGTCTATTAAAAAACAACATGGAACTTGCATGTTTGCCAAAACAGAAAAAGATAAGAATGACCAGTCAAAGAAAAAGATTGAAGTTTTTGATAAGTCTTCATCGCTTAATTTTACTAAAAAAAATTTGGTAGACATTATTGAGCCAAGAGTTTCAGAAATTTTAGACTTGGTCCAAAAGGAATTGAAAAAAATAAACCGTCAGCAATTGTTGCCTGGTGGAGTTGTTATAACGGGAGGCGGAGCAAAAATTCCAAGAATAAAAGAACTTACAAAAGAAACCTTAAAACTTGCTTGTGAAATAGGAACTCCAAAAGGAATAATTGGTTTGCCAGATGACCCAGCTTTGGCTACGGTTGCTGGTTTGGCTTTGGAAGGGGTTGATTTTGGCGAGGAAGAAGGTATACTTGGAGTTGCCGGTAATTTAGGCTCAGTATTCAAGAAAATTTTCAGAGCCTTCAAGCCGTAAACTCTATGAATCCGAAAATTAAAGTTATAGGAGTTGGTGGGTCTGGGTCAAATACAGTCTCTAGAATTGAAAAACTTCAAATGCAGGAAGTTGAACTTTTGGCTGTAAACACCGATGCCCAGGCTTTACATTTTTCCAAGGCAGACAAGAAAATTATGATTGGAAAAGAAATTACCAAAGGCTTGGGAACAGGAATGGATGCAGAACTTGGTAGGAAGGCTGCAGAAGAAACAAAAGAGGAAATTATGCAAAATTTAAAAGGTGCTGATATGGTTTTTGTGACTTGTGGATTGGGTGGAGGTACTGGATCTGGGGCTGCACCAGTTATAGCTGAAATTGCAAAAGAACTTGGCATTCTAACTATAGCAGTTGTTACAACTCCATTTTCATTTGAAGGACAGGAAAGAAAAAAGGTAGCTGACTTGGCTTTGAGTAAGTTAAAAGATAGAGTTGATTCTCTTTTAATTATTTCCAATGATAAGCTTTTAAAAATTATAGATGAAAAAACTACAGTCTCAAACGCCTTTATAATTTGTGACGACATTTTAAAACAAGCAGTGCAATCAATTACAGATTTGATTTTAGTTCCTGGAATTATAAACATAGATTTTTCTTCAATACTTTCTGTCATGAAAAATTCCGGCAGGGCAATGTTTGGAGTGGGCAGGGCAATTGGAGAAAATAGAGCTGTAAAAGCCGCAGAAATTGCCATAACTTCTCCATTGTTGGATTTTTCAATACAGGGGGCAAAAGCAGTTTTGTTTTCTGCTTCGGGAAATGATATTACTTTAAATGAAATTCAGGATGCTGCTAAAATTATAACTAAGAATGTTGACCCAAAAGCTCAAATAACTTTTGGCGCAGTGAAAGATAATAATCTTAAAAAAGGTGAGATAAAAATTACTGTCATAGCCACAAAATTAGTTTAAAATATAAAAAATAATAAAAAACGCGGGGGAAAACGGCGTTTTTTTGTTGTTTGATATTTCACCACTTTTAATAAAAAAAGAAAGGAGTTGACAGGGTTTTTGGTAGGAGTAAAATACATAGTGCGTAGGCATATTATTTAATTTTTTTGTCCCCAAAAAATAACATGGAAGCAGAATTAAAAGAGAAAAATCATATAGAGAAAATTCAGAAGAGAGACGGCAGAGTCGTTGCTTTTGAACAGGAAAAAATTGCAGAAGCAATTCATAAAGCTATAGTGGCAGCAGGCCAGGGAAACGGAGAAGTTTCCAAGAAGGTTACAGAAAAGGTTGTCAGTTTAATGAATCGCAGATTTAAGAAGGGAGAAGTGCCAAATATTGAGCAGATTCAGGATATTGTTGAGGAAGCGTTAATTTTAGAGGACTTGGTAGACACTGCCAAATCTTTTATTTTGTACAGGGATCAAAGAAGGGCAATTAGGGAAACTGCCAAGGCAGCAGACGATTCTTCAGAAAAAATTGATAGTTATTTAAAAGAGCTTGATTGGCAGGTAAAAGAAAATGCCAACATGACTTTTTCTTTGCAGGGACTAAACCAATACGTAGGTTCTTATATATCTAAAAAATATTGGTTAAATAAAATTTATCCAAAAGAAATTAGGGACGCAGCTGCCAATGAAGATTTTCATATTCATAACTTGGAATTATTAGCTCCATATTGTGCAGGTTGGGATTTATATGACTTTTTAATGAAAGGATTTGGCGGAGTTCCAGGAAAAATTGAATGTTTGCCTCCAAAGCATTTTAGAACCGCCTTGGGACAATTGGTAAACGTTTTGTTCACTTTGCAAGGAGAAACAGCCGGAGCAAATGCAATTTCTAATTTTGATACATTGTTGGCTCCATTTATCAGACATGACAATTTAACTTACAAGCAGGTAAAACAAGCTATGCAGGAATTTTTGTACAATTGCATGGTGCCAACAAGAGTTGGATTTCAAACGCCATTTTTGAACGTTTCCTTGGATATTAAAGCTCCATCATTTTTAGCAAAACAGCCAGTAATTATTGGAGGAGAAGTTCAAAATGAAACATACGGAGAATTCCAGCCGGAAATGGACATGTTTATAAAAGCTTTTTACGAAGGTTTAATGGAGGGAGACGCATCTGGGAGGCCGTTTACTTTCCCAATTCCTACAGTTTCAATTGGAAAAGATTTTGAGTGGGATAATCCAAATTTGGCAACAATGTGGGAGGCAACTGCAAAATACGGAATTAATTATTTTTCAAACTTTATCCAGTCTGATATGAGCCCAGACGACGCAAGATCAATGTGTTGCAGGCTTAGATTGGACAATAGAGAATTGTACAAGAGGGGAGGAGGATTGTTTGGATCTTCGCCAAAAACAGGGTCTATTGGTGTAGTTACAATAAACCTACCAAGAATTGGATATACTTCTAAAACAAAAACAGAATATTTGGCAAAATTAACTCATTTAATGGAATTGGCAAAGGAAAGTTTGGAAATTAAAAGAAAAGCATTGGACGATTTTATGGAAAAGGGACTTTACCCATATTCCAAACATTATTTGGAAGACATGAAAAAAATGAGAAATACTTATTTTGGAAACCATTTCTCTACTATTGGAATTATGGGAATGAATGAGTCTTTGATTAACTTTTTAGAGGAAGACATTACAACTCCAAAAGGTAGAAAATTTGCAATTGAGGTTTTGGATTTTATGAGAGAAAAAATGATTAAGTTTCAAGAAGAAACAGGTAACCTTTATAACTTGGAAGCTACTCCTGGAGAAGGAACAAGCTACAGGCAGGCAAAAACCGACAGAGAAAAATATCCAGACATTATTACTTCCGGGACAAAAGAAGTTCCTTATTACACAAATTCCAGTCAGTTGCCAGTTGGATTTACCGACGACGTTTTTGAAGCATTAAAGCTTCAAAACGACATTCAGACAAAATATACTGGTGGAACAGTTTTGCACATATTTTTGGGAGAAAATATTTCAGACCCAAACATGGCAAAGAATTTGGTAAGGAAAATATTTGAAAATTATAGCTTGCCATATATTACTTTGACCCCAACATTTTCAATTTGCCCAACTCACGGCTATATTTCCGGAGAACATTTTGAATGTCCACAATGCACTATAAAACAGCCATGTGAAGTTTACTCAAGAGTTGTAGGATATATTAGGCCAGTACAGCAATGGCATAAGGGGAAACAACAGGAATATAAGGAAAGAAAAGAATTTTGTGTTCCAGATGAAATGGCTAAAACTACCTTAAAACCAGTTGAAGAAAAAACTACAGTTTAAAATAAAAAAAAGCTACTTTTAATTAAGTAGCTTTTTTGTTATATTAAAGTATGTTTATTGCAGGACTACAAAGAACAACATTAATAGATTATCCGGGTAAATTGGCCTGCGTAGTTTTTTTAGCTGGATGCAACTTCAGGTGCCCTTGGTGTTATTCTTCTGAATTGGTTTTGCCATTGAAAATTGTTAGCCAGCCAAAAATGGAGGAAAAAGAATTTTTTGATTTTTTGCGTGAAAGGCAAGGTTTATTGGAAGGAGTTGTAATTTGCGGTGGAGAGCCAACAATAAATAAGGATTTGCCTCAATTTATAGAGAAAATAAAAAAATTAGGATTTTTTATTAAATTAGATACAAACGGGTCAAATCCAAAAATACTACAGGATTTGGCTGATTTAAAACTGATAGATTATGTGGCAATGGATATTAAAATTTCTCCTGACAGCCAGGTTTATAAAGATCTTATGACTGAAGGAGTGACTATTGATAATATAAAGGAGAGCGTTGAATTTTTGAAAAATGGCAAATTGGATTTTGAATTTAGGACAACTGTGGTAAATACAGTACATACTAAGGATGATTTTGTAAAAATTGCCAAATGGATAGGCGGGACAAATGTAAAATATTATCTGCAGAATTTCAGGGCGGAAAAAACTATTGATCCTGCTTTTGAAAAAATAGAGCCGTTTAAGCTAGATTTTTTAAAGGAAATTGTAAAGAAGATTTCGCCATATTTTAAGGATTGCCAAGTAAGAAATGCCTAAATGAGCCCGTCTAAGACATTATTTTTTCTCTGTATTGCATTCATATCTGGAATATTTATTGAATCAATTATAAAGGTCCCGCAAATTTTTATTTGTGGGATTTTATTTTTTGGGATAATAACTTTAGTTATAGCGCTCGCTGAACAAATTTTTCCTTACGTTCGGCAGCAAACTTTTTTCCGGCTGTTGGTAACCCCCTTTGTCTCTGTGGAGACAAGTGGACCAAGGCCTACAAACAGTTTGCTGTCTCACATCTTAGTTGTTGGATTTTGTCTTTTGTTTTTAGTTTTAGGAATTTTGAGAGTTCAAATATCGGAATTTAATGTTGCTCATGACAAATTAAGTAAGCTCAATGACAAGGGCAAAATTATTTTGACTGGAGTAATATCTAACGAGCCAGATGTAAGAGACACTATTCAGCAGATTAAAGTTAAGGTAGGAGAGAGTACTATTTTAGTCACAACAAAAAAGTATCCAGATTATAAATATTTGGACACAATTAAAATAACTGGAAAACTGGAAACCCCTTCAGTGACTGATACTTTTAACTACAAAAATTATCTGCTTAAAGATCATATTTATTCTGTTATGAGTTTTCCAATAATTGAGATAGTTTCACAAAAGCATAATTACAATGTGTTTTCCTTTCTTTATGAAAAAATAATATTTTTTAAGGGTAAGGTAAGGGAAAATATTAGGAGTAATTTTTTACCTCCACAAAGCTCAATATTGGAGGGTACAGTTTTGGGAGATAATGGGGCAATGACTCCGGATTTGAAAGTAAAACTTAACGCTACAGGACTTCGTCATATTATAGCTGTTTCAGGTACACATGTGGTTATTTTAAGTTCAGTCATAATGTCTTTGCTATTGGCATTGGGATTTTGGAGAAAACAGGCTTTTTATCTTGTGATAGTAATTATTGTAATTTATATTGTTTTAACTGGATTACCGTCTTCGGGAGTAAGAGCAGGAATTATGGGCGGAGCTTACCTTTTGTCCCAGGTTTTAGGCAGACAGTCGATGGGTTTGCGTTTAATAACTATCTCATGTGCCATGATGCTTTTAATTAACCCATTATTATTGTTGTATGATGTTGGTTTTCAGCTTTCCTTTTTAGCTGTTTTAGGATTGATTCTTGTTGACCCACTTATAAAACTTTTTATAAAAAAATTCACCAAGGACAAGGCGGAAAACTTTGTGAGCATTGTTTCTACAACTTTTGCCGCACAAATATTTACCTTGCCAATAATGGTTTATAACTTTGGAAACGTATCTTTTGTCTCGCCAATAACTAATTTACTAGTTTTGCCAATTGTTTATTGGTTGATGGTTTTTGGATTTTTGTCATCTGTAGCAGGAATTTTTTGGAGCGCTTTGGGATGGGTTTTTTCCGTGCCAAGTTATTTTTTACTAAGCTATTTTGTCTGGGTAATTGATTTATTTTCTCAGCCTTGGGCAATGAGAACCTTCAGTAAAGTTAACTTTTTCTGGCTGGTTTTGTTTTATTTGCTTTTAGCCTCTGCAATTAGATATTTAAACAAGCGCTACAGCCAAAATTTCACATAAAAAAAGCCGTGTTTGTTGTCCACAGCTTTATGATTTTAACCCGAAGTGGATTATTTGTTAAGAGGTTTTTTTGTTTTTTTGATGGATGTGGTGGATGATTTTTAGTTTGATTGATAGTCCTTCCACTTTAACTTTACCGAAAGTCGATTCCAACCTTTCGATTGCGATGTCGCGGTCATTTTTTTTCTTTTCTTCTTTCATTTTGTCATCAAGGCCTTTATAGCTGCGTATTTGCGCATAATATGCACAGTCGTTTTCCCATACAAGGAAAACTTTTTCAGTTATCTTACTTGATCCGAGATATTTCCCGATGCTTCCGATAAGTTCTCGGCGTTCATCATTTTTTGCATATGCGATTCTTATAGGACCGCCGTTTATAGCAATTACATGAACGTCATCATAGTCGATTTCCAAATCATCGGAAATTTCTTTGACTATTTCTTCATATGCGATCTCGGTGCAACATATGAATAAGAATTTTTTTTTCGGTTCTCTTTTCTCTGAAATTCCGCTTTGTGACATGTGCCTGAACATCTTGTGCATTTCAATTTCTCCTTTTGTTTGTTATTTAAAAGATAAAAATCCAAAAAATCATTTACCCCCTCAACACCTCCTATTTTGTTTTGTTAATGTACTGTTTTTTATGTGAATTTACTTAGTTCACTAAAAATATATTATAGCACATATTTTTACTATTTGCAATAGTTACTTAAATAAAAAGACCCAATCATTACGATTGGGTTATTAAAATGGTGCTTATATTAGCTTATCTGGTCGAAGCCATGGCCTTCTCTTTTAAAGAAGGCAGAGACTGGCATTCCAGGAAAGCGGTTGCGTAGAAATTCTGCAGCAGCAGCAACATCTGCTATTTTATCCTGTAGAGAAAATTTTCTTGGAGCAAGACGCTTGTAAATTCCGCAGTCATGGCCGACTACGATGAACCTGCTTTCTGAAAACTCTTCCAGAGCAAAATCTACATCCTCCATGATGCTAGCGAATTTTACAGGAAAATCTCCAGGCCGTGCTAGTGCTACTGGAGCACCTAGTGAACCAACAGGAGTAAAACGCTGATTCTCAGGAATCAGATAATTTTTGATGTGTTTCCACAAGTTAGCATTTTCTGGTCTTGGATCACTGCAATAAACGCAGATGCCATGAATGATTTTTGGACTCATGGTAAGTACCCCCTTCGATTAAAATTTTAAACGTTCTAAGCCACCCAAACCATACAATACCACGTGTTTTGTTAATTTGCAATAGTAATTTACATAACACGAGGCTTTTAATAACCGCTGAAAATAGGGTATAATAATATAATGTTATTTAACTAATATATAAATGGAGAGCAAAAATAATTTGGAAAAACAACATAAGGCATGGGTGGTGGCTGCAGACATGGGATATGGCCACCAGAGGACAGCTTATCCTTTGCGCGACATAGCTTTTGGAGGCAAAGTCATTAATGCCAATAGTTATGATGGTATTCCTAAAAAAGACAAAAAGTTTTGGTATCAGACCAGGTTTTTGTATGAATTTATTTCCAGGTTTAAAAAAATTCCAATCATAGGGGAATTTGTTTTTGGTTTGTTGAATAAGTTTCAGAAAATTTCAACTTATTATCCCAAAAGAGATTTGTCCAAACCTGATATTTTCTTGAAAACAATTTTTTATTTTATTCGAAAGGGATGGGGGAAAGATTTAATTGAAAGGTTTAAAAAAAATCCTTTGCCTTTAATATCTACTTTTTTTACTCCAGCTTTCATGGCAGAAGAATTAAATTATCCAGGCCAAATTTATTGCGTTATTTGCGATGCAGATATTGCACGGTCGTGGGCTTCGTTAAATCCGCAAAAAAGCAAAATTAAGTATTTTGCACCAAACACTTGGACACGAGATAGGCTCAAACTATATGGGGTTAAGTCAGAAAGTATTTTTTTGACCGGATATCCTTTACCGAAAGAAAATATTGGAGAAGATTTGAAAATTTTGAAGGAAGATTTGAGAAACCGATTGATAAATTTAGATCCCAATAAAAGATACAGAAAAATATATGGGCCACTTATAAAAGTTGCTTTGGGGAAATTGCCAGATAAATCAAATCACCCTTTGACAATTATGTTTTCAATTGGCGGAGCTGGAGCGCAAAAAGAAATTCCATTGAATGCAATAATAAGTTTGAAGGAAAAAATAAAAAATAGGAAGTTAAGGTTTATAATTGCAGTTGGCGTTAGGGAGGAGTTGAGTAAATATTTTGTAGACAATATTAAGAATTTAAAATTAGATGGATGGGTACAAATATTGTCGGGAATAACAACTGACGAATATTTTAAGAATTTTAATGAAGCTTTAAGAGAAACCGATATTTTATGGACAAAGCCGTCTGAACTTTCTTTTTATACAGGGTTGGGAGTGCCAATTATTATTGCGCCGACAATTGGTTCTCAGGAAGATTTCAACAAAAAATGGTTGTTGCATACTGGAGCTGGGTTTCCTCAAGAAGACCCAAAATATGCCGATCAATGGCTTTATGACTTGATAAATGCCGGAGACTTGGCTGAAATGGCAATGCAAGGCTTTATTGAAATAGGATCAATGGGAGCATATAACATAGAAGAAATTATTGCTAACTCAGGAAAATAATATGAAGAAAATACTAAAGATAATTATTATCTGCCTGGCAATAATTCTAACTGTTGCAATTGCTGTATTTTGTTTTTATTTTGTTGGTTCAGTAAAAATTTCCAAAAATATAACTTGGGGTGTTGATTTTTCCCAAATGCAGGCGCAAACTTTGGGACTAGATTGGAAGGAAACTTTTTTGGCTATAATAAATGATTTGGGAGCGAAAAATATAAAAATTCACACTCAGTGGGACTGGGTGGAAGGTAAAAAAGGAGATTTTTATTTTGATGATATTGATTGGCAATTGGCCAAGGCAAAAGATAATAATGTAAAAATTATTTATGTTTTGGGAATGAAAAGTGGGAGATGGCCAGAGTGCCATATTCCGGTTTGGGCAAGTAATTTGTCAGAGCAAGAACAGAAAGATGCAATTTTGAATTATATTAAGCAGGTAGTTCAAAAATACAAAGATAATAATATAATTACCTATTGGCAAGTTGAAAATGAGCCATTGTTCCATTTTGGTAAATGCCCATCTTGGTATTATAAAGATGACAGTTTTTTGAAACAGGAAGTGGCTTTGGTTAAATCTTTGGATCTTTCAAGAAAGGTTATAGTTTCTGATTCTGGAGAAGGTTCTTCGTGGTTTGGAGTTGCGAAAGTTGGAGACATAGTTGGAACCACAATGTATAGGGAAGCATGGATGCATATTTCAGAAAGTTTTGGTTTTTCATATAAATATTTGTTTTCTCCTATTTATTATTCCAGAAAAGCTTTGCTAGTTAAGAAAATATTTGGCAAGGATGTTATGTGTATAGAACTGCAGGCCGAACCATGGGTTTCAAAGCCTTTTTATAATGTTTCCATAATAGAACAGACAAAAACAATGGATCCTAAAATATTCCAGCAAAATGTTAATTTTGCAAAAGCCACAGGACTAGACAAATTTTACTTTTGGGGAGTAGAATGGTGGTATTGGATGAAAACAGTACAAAATCAACCCCAGATATGGAACGAGGCTAAAAACTTATTTAAATAATTAAAATTTTTATAAAAATATATTATGAATCTAGATGCTTTAGATGGTAAAAATAAAAATGAAGGATTAACTCCACAAGATAAAGAGTGGCAGGAAATGGTAAAAAATTTAGAAAATAATAATGACGGATTAATAAGAGAATCACTGGGGAAAAAAGTTCAAGGTGTAATGAATGAATCGGGGTTACCAAATGAAGATTACAGAAGCACAGTTGGCGTTTATGGTGGGAGAATGCTTATGGAGGAAGGAAAAATGGTTTGGGACAGAAATGGTATTGTCTCTAAAATAGATAAAAAAGGGGATGAAGTTTTAAGAAGTTATGACGAACATACTGTAAAAGAACCAGGTAAATTATTAAAGAGGCATCCTAAAATTGCCGCAGAGAAATTTTTCCATCCAGGTACAAAAAGATTCAGGGGAAGCAATGAAGAAATTTGCGAAAATATTGATAGGCTAGGCTTGTCTGAATTTTATGGGCCACATGAAAATGGGATAGAGATAAAAAACCAGGAAGTTTATACAAAAGGCGCAGTTCTCCAAGACATATACAGGGCAGATTTAATAAAGTCTGAAAAATTGGATAAAATAGACAGATTTCAGGCATTAGCTGAAGCAGGAAAATATATTAAAAATATACATGACAAACATGGGGGCGTTGGTGAGATATTAGTTTCTGATATTATCTTTCAAAAAGTTGAAGATGGAAAGTTGAGTGATCCAGTTTTAAACTTGCCTGACATTGTTTGGAACAAAGAAAAGAAAACTGGAGAAAAGGACAAAAAAACGACAGATATGTTGGACTTTCTGTGTAGTGTTTATGGCGAAGAAAAAAGAAAATCCCAGGATCCAGATAATTTAGACAAGGCCTTGGATACGATTATTTCCAATTATGGAGACAAAGACATTATTTCAATGGCTGAATCTTTTATAAAGAGAGGAAGGCTGACTTTACAGGGCGACAAAGAGATTTTGAATTTTCCAAATACAATAACAAAAAAGGCAAGAGGTTTTTTTTCCCAGCATAATAAGGCTCGCCTTGGCTCAAAAACAGGTTTTGAGGGAGAGATGAAAGAAAAAATCAAGGATGCTTGCGAAAGATTTTTATCAAAGGAGCAATAATGATATCTATAATAATTCCATCTTTAAACGAAGAAAAGTATTTGCCACTGCTTTTGGAGTCAATAAAAAAGCAGAATTTCGGGGTACCCTTTGGGTCATACGAAATAATCGTGGCTGATGCTGGTTCTAAAGACAAAACTTTGGAAATAGCAAAAAATAACAATTGTTTGGTAGTTGCCGGAGGACTTCCAGGTAAAGCCAGAAACGAGGGGGCGAAAGTGGCAAAAGGAAATATTTTGTTTTTTGTGGATTCGGACATAAAATTACCGGATAATTTTTTCGAAAAAGTTTTGTTGGAATTTAATAATAAAAAAATCGATATCGCCAGTTTTTGTCTTAAAACTTACCCCGAAAACAAGTTTACAGATTTCATATTAGATTTTTTATATAATAGGTCTATTATTTTGCTTGAAAGAATTTTACCGCATGCAGCTATGGGAATTTTGATAAAAAAAGATTTGTTTGAAAAAATAAATGGGTTTGACGAAACAATAACCTTAGCTGAAGATATGGATTTTGCCAGGCGTGCAAGTAAAATAGGCAAATTTAGAATAATAAGGTCAGTTTTTATTTATTCTTCAGATCGAAGGGTTAAAAAAGATGGTTGGTTTAAAACTTTGGTGAAGTTTTTTCTTTGTGAAATTCATATGATATTTATAGGCCCGGTTCGCAATAATTCAGGTATATTTGAGCATAAATTTGGGCACTATAAGGATCAAAAGTAATCTAAAAGTAAATTTTATCCGTACTATGTTTAGAGAGTTATTATCTTGATATTTTTTTTAATACAAATATAATAAAAATTAAATATAATTAAACTACCAAAAACACCATGTATAATCTACCTGAAATAAATTCAAATGAAATAAAAAATAAGTTTGTAAGGACGCTTAAAAGCAAGTTTTTTTTAAGTGTTGTTTGTTTTGTTGTCGCTTTAATAATTGTTGGGTTTTATGGGAGTGTATATATGGAAAAGTATTTTCCTTTGCAAACAAAATCATTTGTAAATTATTTAAAAAGTTTAGAGCCAAAAGTTTCTGAAAATGTTGTTCAGTCATCTGTAAAGCCGTATGTTTCGGAAATTTCATATGAGCAGGCAATTATTGACGCGGCAAAAATTGTTTCGCCTTCTGTTGTCAGTATTGTAATATCTAAAAATGTCCCGGTTTACGAACAGCAATGGGTTGATCCATTTTCAGACAATGGTATTGATCCTTTTGGTAATTTGGATCCCTTATTCAATTTTCAAATTCCACAGCAGGTACAAAAGGGAACTCAGCTTCAGGAAGTTGGTGCAGGATCGGGATTTATTGTTTCGGCAGACGGATTGGTTTTGACAAATAAGCATGTTGTTTCAGACAACAAAGCTGAATACACTGTTTTTACAAATGAAGGGCAAAAATATACTGCCAAAGTTTTGGCTTTAGATCCAGTACAGGATTTGGCAGTTATAAAAATACAAAGTTCAGCAAAAACATTCAAGCCGGTAGTTTTAGGTGATTCAGCTGGAATACAAATTGGGCAAACGGCAATTGCTATTGGCAACGCTTTGGGACAATTTAGTAATACAGTTTCTGTTGGAGTTATTTCTGGGTTACAAAGAACTATTTCAGCTTCTAACCAAACCAGCACTTTTTCAGAAACTTTGGAAGGAATAATTCAAACAGATGCGGCAATTAATGCGGGAAATTCTGGTGGACCATTATTAAACCTAAGGGGAGAAGTCATAGGAATAAATACAGCAATGGCACAAGGAGCACAAGATATTGGTTTTGCAATTCCAATTGATGCAGCAAAAAAAGACATTAATCAGGTTATAAAAACAAATAAAATTGTATATCCATTTTTAGGAGTAAGATTTGTTTTGGTTGACGACAAAGTAAAACAAAAATATAATTTGTCTGTAGATTATGGGGCATTGGTTTTAAAAGGTAATAATGGTGAGCCAGCTGTAACATCGGGATCTGCGGCAGAAAAAGCCGGCATAAAAGAAAATGATGTTATATTGAGTATCAACGGAGAAAACATAATTTCTACAAATTCAATGTCTAAAATAATCCAAAAATACAATTCTGGAGACACTATTAAACTGCATATTTTAAGAAACAGCAAAGAGTTGGATGTTAGCGTAACTTTAGGTGAAAGATCATCTTAATATTGACAACTAGCCTTCTATTTGGTAGAAAGTAATATATAAACATGCAAACAATAACAACCCAAAATTACTTTTTCTTTTTTAGCTTCTTTATAAGAGGGGTTGGTTTGAGTGTTTAATTAAGAAAATAATTGAAACTTCAAACGAGCCCCTCTCAGAGGGGCTCGTTTTATTTTAGGAAAGCACATTGAAAATTTTAAAACAGAAACATAAGGAGAGCAGAAATGAAAAAGAAAATCGGTTGTTTAGGTCCTGAGGCGTCAAATTCCTATGAAGTGGCAAAGGCTATTAATTATGCTGGAGATGAATTAATACCTCTTTCTTCATTTGAATTAATTAAGTCGTTAAAGAGTGGCGAAATACAAAAAGCTATTTTACCGATTGAAAACTCGATTGAAGGTAGGGTAAAATGGGTTTTCGATTTTTTGGCAGGAAATAATCTTGGATTGCTTTCCATAATTGGCGAGGACATTTGGAAAGTCAGACATTGCTTGATAGGTTTTGGGAAAGAATCGGAAATTAAAATGGTTTATTCTCATCCTCAAGCGCTTGGCCAGTGCAGAATATCGATGGGGTCGTTAGATCTTAAAGATGCAGATAGTACAAGTGCAGCGGTAAAATTTATTGCTGAAAGTCAGCAAAAAACTTTGGCTGCCATCGGTACAAGACAAGCTGCAGAACGGTACAAAGTTCCAATTATTAAGGAAGATATTGGAGATAATCCCGAAAACCAAACTAGGTTTATAACTATTGGAAAGAACATAATGCAGCCAACTTCAAACGACAAAACATCTCTTATTTTTGGCGTCAAAGATGAGACGGGTGCTTTGTACCGTGTGCTTGAAGTATTTGATGTTTTACATATTAACATGACAATGATAAACTCTGAACCTTCGCCTTCTAGGAAGCTTGGAGAATACATTTTCTTTGTTGATGTGGCTAATCATCCAAGACTTGATACAGCTTTGGATTTGATAAGGGAGAGAACAAGTTCTCTTAACGTTCTTGGGACTTATCCAAAAGCGACCATTCCGGTTAATGCGAACTAACACAATAATATAGGAGATCACTCAATGATTATTATGCTGAAAAAGGGAACGACTGAAGACCAGAAAAAGAAAGTTATCGCAGTGATAGAGGAGATGAAATTAACTTATGTGGTTACTCCATTTGGAACAAAGTTAGTTTCAGATGTTATTCGCGTTCATGGAGAAGCTGATGAAAAAGATCTTAAGCCTTTCAAAGAGCTTGAAGGCGTGCATTGCGTCTTTGGAGCACAGGTAATACTTCCTGATTCGCCAGTTTCTGTTTCTCAACCAAGCGCATAAAAGCGCAAAATATATGCGGTCCTAACTATAGGGACCGCTTTTTTTATTGTAAATTTTAGCTTGATTTTTAGTTATTTTTGGACTAAAATAGCGTTGTAGAACGTATTGTTGAATATATAGACAATTAATATATAAAAATTATGAACGGTGCAAATTTTACCAATAAAGCCCAGGATGCGTTAATGCAGGCCCAGCAATTAGCCCAAGACAAAGGACAATCGCAAATTGACGCCTTACATTTGCTTTCTGTTTTGCTTTCCCAGGAAGGATCTATAGTAATAACAATTTTGCAAAAATTGGGTGTTGATGTAGATGCTTTAATTAAAAAAGTTGATGCCCAAGTTTTAAAAATTCCAACAGCTTCAACGCCACAGGCATTTGGGCAGTTTTATCTTACACAAGACATGGCAAAAGTTTTGGACAGAGCAAGACAGGAAGCCATAAAAATGAGTGATGAATTTATTTCTGTTGAGCATTTATTTTTGGGTTTGGTAGATACAAAGTCAGGAGCCAAAGATATTTTGGAAAAAGTTAATTTTTTATCTGGCGGGTCTGAAGGGAATAACTTAAAAAGCTCCAAGCTAGATTATGAAGTAGTGATTAAGATTTTGTCGCAAATAAGAGGCGGAGAGAGAATTACAGATCCTGAGCCAGAATCAAAATACCAAGTAATAGAAAAATATACTAGAAATTTAACTAACTTGGCCTCAGCTGGGAAAATTGATCCAATAATTGGTAGAGATAACGAAATAAGAAGATTAATGCAGATAATTTCCAGAAGAACAAAAAACAACCCAGTTTTAATTGGAGAAGCTGGAGTAGGAAAAACAGCAATTGTGGAAGGTTTTGCTCAAAGAGTTGCCAGGGGAAACGTACCAGATTTTCTTAAAAATAAGGAAGTAATATCCTTGGATTTGGGTTCTTTAATTGCAGGTACAAAATATAGGGGAGAATTTGAAACAAGAGTAAAAGCTTTGTTAAAAGAGCTTTCCAAATCTGCAGGAAAATATATTTTATTTATTGATGAGTTACATACCTTAGTTGGAGCTGGAGCTGCAGAAGGCGCAATTGACGCTTCTAATTTATTAAAGCCAGCTTTAGCTAGAGGAGAATTAAGGGCAATTGGTGCTACAACTTTGAAAGAATATCAGAAATACATTGAACAAGATCCAGCTTTGGAGCGAAGGTTTCAGCCAATTTTTGTGCAAGAGCCAAGTTTAGACGACGCTACTGCAATGTTACGCGGAATAAAAGAAAAATATGAAGTTCACCATGGAGTTAGAATAAAAGACTCGGCTATAAAAGCCGCAGTGGATTTGGCAAACAGATATATTTCTGACCGATTTTTGCCAGACAAAGCTGTAGACTTAATGGATGAAGCAGCTTCGGCTTTGAGATTGGAAATTGAATCTGATCCGCAGGAATTGGAAACTTTTGACGAGGCAATAATGAAATTGGAAATTGAGAAGCAGGCTTTGAAAAAAGAAAAAGGTTCTGAAAGGAGATTAAAGGTTATTGCCAGAGAATTGGCTGACTTAAATGAAAAGGCGCAAGCATTGCGGTTGAAATGGGGAGCAGAAAAAGAATTAATAAACAAAATAAAAGACATAAGGGAAAAAATTGACAATCTTTCTTATCAGACTGAAATTGCTCAAAGGGAAGCTGATTTAGAAAAAGTGGCTGAAATAAAATATGGAAAAATTCCTGAGTTATTGAAGGAGTCTGTGGCTATTGAACAAAAGTTAATTAAAATTCAAAAAGAGCACAGGTTTTTGAAAGAAGAGGTTACAGAAGAAGAAGTTGCAAAAGTTGTTTCGCGCTGGACAGGAATTCCAGTTACAAGATTAATTACCGAAGAAGCCAAAAAATTGGAAACAATGGAGGCTATTCTCAATAGAAGGGTAATAGGTCAGGAAGAGGCTATTTCAGCTATTTCTAGAGCTATTAGAAGGGCTAGGGCAGGTATTTCAGAGGAAAACAAACCTCTAGGGTCTTTCTTGTTTTTGGGACCAACCGGAGTTGGAAAAACCGAGTGCGCCCGCGCTTTGGCAGAATTTTTGTTTGACGACGAAAAAGCTTTGATAAGATTAGATATGTCTGAATATATGGAGAGACATACGGTTTCAAAAATAATTGGTTCGCCTCCAGGATATGTTGGATACGAGGAAGCAGGCCAGCTTACAGAAAAAGTTAGGAGAAGACCATATTCGGTTTTATTATTGGACGAGGTTGAAAAAGCGCATCCAGACGTATTTAATATTTTGTTGCAGATTTTTGAAGATGGCAGGCTTACAGATTCTAAAGGTAGGACAGTGTCATTTAAAAATACAATAATTATAATGACATCTAATTTAGGTTCTGATTACATAAATAAAATGTCGTCAATTGGATTTAGTAGCAGGGAAGACTTGGTGCAAAGGGAATCAATGAGGGAAAAAATATTTGACACTTTGCGAGACTCATTTAGGCCGGAATTCTTAAATAGAATAGACGAGATTGTAATATTTAACTATTTGAGAAAGGAGCAGATAAAAGTGATTGTTGACTTGGAATTGGCAAAAGTTGAAAAACGCTTGGCTACAAAAGAAATAAGAATTGAAATTTCTGAAAAAGCAAAAGAATTTTTGATCAAAGAGGGTTTTGATCCTAATTTGGGAGCCCGTCCAATGAAGAGGGTTATTCAAAGATTGATCTTGGATCCTTTGTCTATAAAGATTGTAACTAACGAAATTGCCGAGGGAAGCAGAATTCTAATTGACGAACAAGATAGCAAAATGACTTTTGACGCTCCAAAACAATTACCAAGAATGCAGAATACGTCAAAGCTAGCAAAATCAAAAAAGTAATATAATTAAAAACCACCCTTCGACAGGTCTTCGACTGAGCTCAGCCGAACGTCCTCAGGGCGGTTTTTTTGGTGGAAACTTTGTATTGACTTGTCATTTTTTTAGTATAAAATAATATTTATACACTTTTAGTGTTTTTTTGCATTTAAAGCCGGGGTGGCTTTAATATTGATAATTTAACAAAAAGGGGTTTTTATGAAAAAGAAGAGGAAAACAGTGTCTGCAATTTTGGCTACAGAAAAAAAAGAAGTTTTAAGCGCTTACATAGATTACCTGGACAAGGGAATAAAGGCTGGTTTGGAAATTATGGAAGTAAAGCGTGATTTAGTTCCTAAAATTCCGAGCCAGTCATTTGACCAGGTTGATGTGTGGGCGTTTGTGACTATTGAAAAGAATGGTGCAGACCTTCATTATCTTATTGTTCCTGGACAAGCAGGAGATATTTTTTCCTGCGGGGAGCTGGATGTATACACTGTTGCGACAGACGCACCAATAATGTCTCAAATTTTCAAGGCAAAAAAAGGAGACTGCCTTCAATTCGGGACAATAAAAGACATACAATAAAACTCTATACATACCACGGAAGTGCACAATCCATGTGCTTTCCGTGGATTTTTTTTGCAGTTATCCACAGGTTTGGCTGTGGATTTTTATTTGAATAAATAATAAAATTAAAATAATTATTGCAATCAATGCTTCAAAAAAGCCATATATTTTATTTCTCTTTAAGTTTTATTATTACTTTTGCTGTAGGTTTTTTTATTTGGAATATTTTTGTGAGCCCAGACAATGGAATTACAAGGCAGGTTTTAGCTGAAATAAACAAAATAAATTCTAAGTTTTTTGCTGCTTCTTTGCCAAGCAGTTATCAAATTGTAAAAGTTGATAATTTTGCTGGCAATCAACCTTCAAGTGCGGAAGTTTTAAATAAAAATGAAATTACAAATTCCAATATTATTACTGAACAGCAGAGACAAGATTTGCTAGATGATATTCAGGAAAAGTTAGATATAATTCAACAAAAAGTAAATGAATTGTCTGCCCAGCAAAATAAAGATAACAAGCTTCTAGAATTGGCGAAAGAGACCGATAATAAAATAGAAGATGACAAAATAGATCAAGATGACAAGGAAGATCAAAATTTAGACAATAAAACAGAAAACACTTCGGAAACAAAATCTTGTACTGGACAAATAAACATAAATACAGCTTCAGAAGAAGATTTAGACAAAATAATTCAAGTTGGCCCCGTAACAGCTCAAAAAATAATACAGGCCAGGCCGTTTTATTCGCTTAACGATTTATTGAAAGTAAGTGGAATAGGTCCTGCAACTTTGCAGGAAATAATAAATCAAGGTTGCGCTTTTGTTGAAAATGGAGTTGCTGGAGGCGGGGGATATATAGTTGAGCCAGTTGTTTATCCTAAAATTTTAATTTTAGAAGTGCAAATTTCTTCAATTGGCCAGAGATTTGTCGAACTTTATAATCCAAACAGCACAGATGTAAATTTGACTGGCTGGTATTTACAAAGGAGAACTCAAACATCGGGAAGTTGGAGCTCTTTTGTTTCTTCGCCAAAATTTGAAGGAAAAATAATCCCGGCAAATGGTTATTTCCTTATTTCACGCGAATTAGAAAATTCAGACATTTTATATGACATTACTTTGAGCGACAACAATTCTTTGGTCTTAAAAAATCCCGATCACGACATAGTTGACCAAGTTAATTGGGAGAAAATTATAAATAGCTTATCTTGGTGCGCTGATTTTAGTTTGTGCACGCCAACTCCAAAATATTCAAATATAGCTTTTGTGGAAGCGCCTGTCGAACCTCTAGCAGAAGAAAAAGACACTACAGCTCCGCAGGCAAGTTTTTCTATAAATGCCAATCAAACTGAACTTTCTTTTTCAATTAGTTTTACAATTACAGATTTAGTTGGCACAGTTACGCCTTCTGGAATTGGCAGTTATGTTTTTCGTTGGCAAGATGAGGAAAATGATTGGCAAAGTGATGAGCCTACAAATATATCTTCAAGTCCAGTCTCTGGAGATTTTATAAGGAATTTTACTGGTGAAAATGGGAAAACATATAATTTTCAAGTGCAGGCAATAGATATAGCTGGCAACATAAGCGATTGGCTACCAGCTATACCAGCAACTGTAGTAATAGATATTCCTGTTGTGCAAAAGCCAATTTTAATCAATAAAATTCAATTGGCTGGAAAAACTGCCAAAGACGAATTTGTTGAGCTTTATAATCCAAATAATTCGAGTATTGATTTATCTGGCTATTCATTAAAAAAGAAAACCTCAAGTGGCACAGAGAGTAATTTGGTAAGCTCAGGCAGTTTTGTGGGAACAATTTCATCTTTGGGATATTTTTTAATTGCTCCAAAAATAAATGACGACGGCACGCCAAATTATACCGGTTCTGCAACTCCAGATTTGTATTATTCTGGGAAAACTTATTCTGTAGCTTCAAACAATACAGTTTTGCTTTATAACAAAGATGGCAATTTGCAGGATAAAGTTGGCTTTGGAACTGCAGTAGATTTTGAAACATCTCCTGCGTCAAATCCAGCTGTTTTTGAAATTCTTGCTAGAACTGGGGGAATAGACACCGACAACAACAGTTTGGATTTTTCTATAATTACTACTACAAGTCCAACAAATAATTGAAAAATAAGCTTTAAAAGAGTATTATTCAAGCATGGATTTAACAAATCTTGGAAAAGTTTTAGAGACAGAATCAAAATTTAGGATAAAACAGGCAAGAGAAGCGGTATATAAAAATTTCATTTCTGATTGGTCAGAGGCGACTTTTTTTTCCAAAGATTTGAGAGACAAACTAAATATTGAATGTCCGCTTGAAATTAAAGCTGATGTTTTGGTTTCTAAAAAAGAAGATAGCGTAAAAGCTAGGATAACTTTAAATGATGGGTTAATGATTGAGTCGGTTTTAATGAGACATTCAGATGGCAGAAACACTGTTTGTGTTTCTTCACAAGTTGGGTGTCCTTTAGGATGCTTGTTTTGTGCTACTGGAAAAATGGGTTTGGAAAGAAGTTTGACTACTGAAGAAATTATAGAACAGGTTTTATTTTTTAGCAGGTATTTAAAGAAAGAAAACCAAACAGTTACCAATGTGACTTTTATGGGCATGGGTGAACCATTTTTAAATTATGAAAATGTTTGGGGAGCTGTAAAAATTTTCAACGATTACAAATATTTCAATATTGGAGTAAGATCAATTTCCATTTCAACAGCTGGAATTATTGAGGGAATAAAAAGATTGAGCCAAGAAGAATTACATGTTAATTTGGCAATTTCTTTGCATGCGCCAAATGACAATTTAAGAAAGTCTTTAATGCCAATTGATAAGAAATATCCTTTGGGTGAGGTTTTGAAAGCTGTTGCAGATTATATTGAAATAACCAAAAGGAAAGTGATGTTTGAATATGTTTTGATAAAAGATGTAAATGATTCCGATGAAAATGCGAAAGAACTGGCAAAAATAATGGGTAATAATAAACTTTATTTTGTAAATCTAATTTTATATAATGATACTGGAATTTATAAAGCTTCAACAACTGAAAGAGTTGAAAGATTTAGAGAAATATTAGAAAAATTAAAAATTAGATATACTCAAAGATATAGATTTGGAGACGATATACAAGCAGCGTGTGGACAATTTGCGACAAATAAATAATTTCAAAAGCAGGTCAATCAACCTGCTTTTTGGTTACTTATACACATAGTGAAATTGTAAAATGGTTGTGCTATAATTACTGAATGTATTCGTCCCAAATGTACTTTACCCCGTTAGAAGTTGAAAAATAATCTTGTTTAGGTTGATGAGTAGCGGGGAAATTACTGAAACTTCTAACGGGGTTTACTTTTGCTGTATTTTTTGTTAAGTTTAGGAATCTAATAAAATGGAAAACGAGCATATAAAATTAGCAAATACAGTCTACAAAGTTTTGGAATATTTTCCAGAATCAGACCCATTAAAAAACCGGACCAAAGACAAGGCCTTGGCAATAATGGAACATTTGGTTTTAGTTGAAGAAACTAGTGGTTGGGCTTCTTTTCAAAAAGAAAAAATAAAGGTCCAGCTTTTAGAAGACATTGATATGATTTTGGGATATTTTTGGATTGCCAAATCACAAGGGTGGCTAAATTCAGTTAATTTTTTAATTATTGCAAACGAATATGAAAAGATAAAAAGTAAGATAGGGCCAATAATGGAGCCCATTTCAAAAGTTACTGTTTTAGAAAAAAATGAGCAAAAAGCACCCGCAGAGCAGTCTGCCTCCGTATTAAATAAAAGTACAGGGGTTGAAGAAGGAGCCCCTGTACTTTCTGTTATTCCTGTTATCTCTGAGTTGCCAAACATCCAAAATAAGAAAGAGAAGAACCTTTCAGATCGCCAGAAGAAGATTGTTGAATTTTTAAGCAAAAATGGAAAAGGACAAGTTATGAATTTTAGGACAATATTGCCAGACATTACAAAAAGGACTATCAGACGTGATTTAGATGAGTTGCTAGAATCCGGGAAAATAGTTAGAGTCGGAGAGTTTAATCAAGTTTTTTATCAGATTGGTGGGGTAGGACAGATAGGACAAGTATATACAAGTTAGGACATTTTGGTAAATTATGTATGTCCTATCATAAATAGTCGAGAAATACTTGCTTTTTACTAATAATTGTGGTATTATTTAGCCTTAACAGATGGATAGTTTAAACGAACAATTTAGCCAGATTTACGACCAATATATTGATAAAATATATAGGTTTGTTTACCTTAAGGTTGGATCTGAAGAAATAGCCGAAGATGTCACGTCTAAGGTATTTATTAAGGGCTGGGAAGCATTTAAAGCCCCTTCAGAACCCATTAAAAATCCAGGTGCCTTCTTATACCAAATAGCTAGGAACGCGGTTATAGACCATTATAGAGAGAAAGGCAGGGCAAAGACAGTTTCAGCTGATGACAGCCCAGAGATAATTGATCCAGGGACAAATGCTCAAGATATGGCTATTTTAAGCGCCGATATCAACCAGGTTAAGAAAGGTATTCAGAAGCTTAAAAAAGAACATCAGGACATAATAATATGGCATTATTTGGAAGACATGCCTATTGCCGACATAGCTGAATTAATTGACAAGCCAGCTGGAACAGTAAGAGTAATGCTGCATAGAGGATTGAAAGATTTAAAGGAAATAATCCAGGAAAGCTAAACACTCGGCAATTAACTTTTTTCGGCAAGCAGGAACTCGCTTTGCCTCTTCGGGCAAGTCGACCTGGGCCTTCAAAAAGTTTATTGCCTCACCTTTTGTAACATATTGGTAGTTTCAAGCGTCATACATATACTAAGCATAAAAATGACCAAGATAACTCAAAAACAACTTATTGGATCGTTAAAACAGCTTAAGGAAATCAAGCCCAGAAAAGAATGGGCTGTTTTGCTTAAGTCGCAAATCTTGGCAGAAAAGCAAGTTGAAGCAGTAGTTGTCAAAAATCCAGCCAAGTTTGCTTCAGTCATGAACACTTTTTCTTCGGTATTTTTCCAAAGAAAAATGGCCTATGCTTTCGCAGCATTCTTGTTTTTGGTAGTTGGAGTATTTAGCTTTTCAAAATATGCCATGCCAGGAGATTTACTTTTTCCAGCTAAAAAAATATCAGAACAATCACAAGCAGCTTTGATGGGACAAACAGGAATAAATAATGACGTTGCAGTTTTAAGTAATAGAATAAATGATTTGGCTCAGGTTGCCAAGGAAGGTAAAGTAAACAATATTCCTTCAGCGATAATTGAGATAAATGCAAATGTGTCACAACTGACAAAAAGTTTGAAAAATAACCCAACACAGAATTCAAAAACAATAAAGGAAATTGCAACTAGCTTAAAAACATTGGCTGATGTCCCAGGTACAGATTTGAGCGAGAATTCAGATGTGAAAGACTTATATCAGACAGTTGTACAAAGCCAGATTGCAGATTTGGAAAAATCAACTTTGACAGATGACCAAGCAAATATATTGATAGAAATTAAAAGCTTATATGACCAAGGAAAGTACAATGATGCATTGGAAAAAATATTATTGATAAGTCAGTAAATTATAACATTTGACATGGCAAAGAATTCGTACTTTTTTGTCATTTAACTTAACATTTGAAGAGTCGTTGTTCGCAATAAGTTCGTGATTAGTACGTAAAGTCGCGAGCAAATAATTCGCGAGCAAATAATGGTCGACCGATGAGAAATAAAAAACTTAATAAATAACTTCTTGCTCACTTAAATATTTATATTCAAGTAGCGGGAACAAAAAACAATTATAAACAAAATGAGTATCAAAAGAACAATTATCACAACCATATTGGCTTTGGCCTTGGTTGCAATATCAGTTCCTGGAATAACTCAAGCCGATCAAATCTCAGATTTGTTAGCTCAAATCCAAGCTTTGACAGCTCAGATAAATGCATTGCAAAATGCACCTGCAACTACACAAGTAGGAACAGGATTCTGCACAGGAGTTTCATTCGCAACCAACTTAAATATTGGTTCGACAGGATCAGACGTAAAATGCTTACAGTCAATCTTGAATAGCACAGGAATCGCACAAACAGTTACAGGAACATTTGGACCTCACACATTAGCTGGAGTTAAAGCATTCCAAACAAAAAATGGAATCTTAGCATCAGGAAATGTTGGCCCATTAACAAGAGCTAAATTAAATGCAGCTCTTACAACAATAACACCAGGAACAGGAACAACAGTTCCTCCAGTCACAACAACAGGAGCAGTTACAGCCACATTGGCTTCCACAACACCTGCAGCAGGTGCAATAATTGGAGGTCAGGCAACAGCTTCAATGTTAGACTTTAACTTAATAGGTACCGGAACAGTTACATCAGTAACATTACAACGCACCGGTTACTCAGACCAAAACCTTTTCACAAATGTTTACTTATTTGATGGAGCCACCAGAATAACTGATGGATATTCCTTCAATGCCAATGGTCAGATCGTTATAAACGGTCTTTCAATTGCTGTAAACGGAACAAAAGTTATTTCAGTCAAAGGAGATGTTATGGCAGCAGCATCAGCTACACAAGGAAGTGCAGCAGTTGGATTAATTGGCTTTACAGCTAATGGTTCAGCAAAGAGCGCAAGCGTAACAGGAAACATGATGTCTGTTATTTCTGGAAGCACAGCCACTGTTCAATTGAACGGTGCAAACTCTGTTACAGGAACACCAACAATAAATGCCGGCACAATGGGATACACCTTTTGGTCAGCACCAGTGTTGGTTAACACAAGAGCAGTCATGTTGAAGACAGCCAATTTCAGAATGATTGGTTCAGCTCCTTCAGACGCTTTGTCAAACATCAGAATGTATATTGATGGATCTGATACAGGAAAAGTTGCAACAGTTATAGCTATAAATGGTTCTAACTATGCAAGTTTTGACTTCACATCAGCACCTATCACAATGACAACTGGATCTCATACAGTTGATATGAGAGCAGATGTTCAGAAAGGTTCAAGCAGAACTATACAAGTATCAGTTCAGCAAGCTTCTGACTTTACAATCACTGACCCACAAGTTGGTGTAAACATTGCCTTGGGTAATGTTAACGTTTCAGCAGATGCTACAGCAGCTTCAGTTAGTATTGGAACAGGAACAATAACACTTATTGCCGATCCTACCTTCCAATCAATGACAACAATAACAGGAGGTTCATCTAATGTCGCCGTTGCAAAGTTCAAACTTCATGCATATGGAGAAGACATCAAGATTTCAACACTTCCTATAACAGTTGCATTGTCAACAGCTGCAACACCAGCAGGAATCCAGAACGTAACAATATATGCTAATGGCCAACAAATTGGTTCACAAGTATCTATTTCATCTGGAACAGCCTATGGAGCAGCAAATTGTACAACAGCAGGAGTAGGATGGACTTGCTATGCAAATTCATTCAACCTTGGTTCACAGTTGATAGTTACAGCTGGAACAGATACAGTTATTGAAGTTAGAGCAGATCTTAGAAACACAGCTGGTGCAAATTACACAGCTGGAACAATAAATGGAAATGTTACTGCAGGAGGTACTGGAACAGCCCAAAGCTCACAAAATACAGTGACTTTGACAGCTTTGACAGGAAATGTACTTGCAATTCAGACAGGAACTCTTAGCTTGTCTAAGAATACTTCTTATGCAAATACACAGACAGTCACAGCCAACACTCCAGGAGTTAAGGTTGCTTCATTCAACCTTCAGAACTTGAGCACATCTGAGTCAGTTAGAATTACAGGTTTGACAATCACTGGTTTAACAGCTGGTGGATCACTTGTAACTGACTACTCAAGCATCAAGACTTCAGAAACTTCAGGAAATGCAGGCGTTGCTGCACAACCAGCAATAACAAACAGCCCAACAAACACCACATTCTCTAACACCTACACAGTTAGCAGAACACTTGCTCCAAATGAGTCAACAACAATTGACGTATTAATGGATGCAAATTCAGTTCCTAACTCAGGAACAATTGCAGTTAGCATGTCTGTTACTGCAAGAGGAGTTAGCTCAAATGTAGTTGCCGATCAAGGACCAGTTGCTGGCCAGACCGGAATTGCATATAACACAGCTACTATTGCAACACCTACATTGGCCACAGATTCAACATTGACATCTGCAGGACAATACGTTGCAGCAGCAACATCCACAGCTATTGGTGCAACAAAACAAACATTTAATTTCGTATCTTCCAATGGAACTTCGACAATTAAAGCTTTGAAATTCGTTGTAACAGGAGCAGGAACAGTTGACTCAATAAAAGTTGGCGACAGCGGAACATACAGGACTGTTCAATCAGTCGGAGGAGTAGAAACAGTTTCTGTTTCTGACCTTAACATCGCAGTTGCAAACAGCGGATCTGGCCTTAACTTGCCAGTATACGTATCATACTCAGCAGTTGGAAACAACGGAGTAGCATCTGCTTCAACATCAAAGATTTCTCTCGCTTACATTGAGTACCAGAGCGGAAATACAAATAGCAAAATTTGTACAGCTGCTATTGCTACAGCATGGAGCGTAGTTTGTGGAACAACAATCACAAACGTTGATGCAAATCAGATGGTTATGGTTGGATCAAAGCCTTCCTTCTCAGTAGGAAGCTCATCTGACACATTGTCTAACAGCTTGGTTAAGATTGCCGAATTTACAGTCACCGCAGATACACATGGTGATATAAAGCTTGGTAACCTCCCAATATCTGTTACTTCAAGCGGAGTAGTTACAGTTGTAAGCGGTGCCAATAACATAATTGTTAAGGACACCAACAATACAGTTATAGCTACAACCAACACCGGACTCGCAGTTTCTTTAGGCGGAACTGGTACAGACACAATTATCTTTGGAACAACATCAGCTACATCTTTCACAATTGCAGCAGGTTCATCCAAAGTATTCAGAGTCTACACCACTCCAGCCACAGTTTTTGGTGCTGTTAATACAACATCATTGTCCACAAAGCTTGGCGTACCCGCCAACGTTCAGTGGTATGATGTTGCAGGAAGCAACACTACAGCATTTGCAGCTACAAACACTGCAAACTTGTACGGATATCCAGTTGATACATCAGTTATTCATAACTAATGTATAATCGGAACTTCGTTTTGTAGACGAACTCCGATAACTAAAAACCGCCGAAAGGCGGTTTTTAGTTGTTTGTTTATTGAAGTTCTCCACAGCCATACAGTTTTAAAGTCACCACAGAGTTGCTATAATAGATAAAATATTATTCAATTTTTATTTATTATGAACAAAGTACAAAAAATATGGATGTGGATTTTTATCGCTATGTTCGCAGTGCCTGAAATTTTATGGGGAGGTTTAATCAAAATTTTTAAGATATCTTTTTTGCCAATTTATAAAGATATTCAATATTTTTCTGATAACCCTGGTGTAGCTCTATTACTTATCGTCATAGAAATTATTGGTATTTCTGGAGTAATTTATCTAATAAATAAAAAATGTCCGGCGATTAATTTAAAACTAAAAATCGTCATTAATATTATTTTAATAATTATTTTAGTTATGCTGGTGCTAAGTTTATTTTTGTCTTATGGTGTAGGCCAGATTAATTTTTAGATTATTTTTATGAAACATAAAATTGTTATATTTCTAGTTTTGTCAGCTCTTTTTATTCCAATTTTTTCTAAAGCAATAATAATGGTACCTCAGCCGAATTTAACAGTTATAGTGAACACCCAAGGTGGAGAAGGAAATTTCTATTTTGATTTGCAATCATATTCAGGAATTTTTTATGAAGGCTTTCAAGATTTTTATCTTCAAACTGAAAATTTTACAGCCAATACTCAATTAATTGCTCATCAAACTACTGATTATGTTTTAACACAGGAAAATTTGCCTGGTTTTAAAATTAAAAGTATAAATTGTTCGCAAGACGACCCAACAGCACCGGAAGTTAGTTTTTCTTATCAAATAGATGGAGTTTCATTTTCATCTGATCAATTACCAATTTGGGAGCAAAAAATTACATGTATTTTTGATGATGTTAAAATCAACAGTAAAACGCCAGTTTTGTTTGTACCAGGGTTGATGGGTACTAATGTAAAAGAGGGTAACGAATTGCTTTGGGCCGATTTAGATAAGATGTTTAATAATATAGGAGATAGTTTTATGGATGATTTACAATTTAAAAATGATTTGTCTCCAAAGGTAAATGGTTTAATCCCAAGCGATGTTATCAGAGAATTAGAAACTGCTTTAGGTTTAGTTAATTTTGATTATACTAAAAGTCTTATTAATGAATTTAAGAATCAAGGGTATGTGGAAAATCAGGATCTTTTTACTTTTCCATATGATTGGCGGTATGGAGTGAGTGGTAAATATGCAGATGGGACTACTAATTCAGATTTATTGGCTAAGAAGATTCAGGATATTATGGCCCAGACTGGGAGCGCCAAGGTTGATGTTGTAGCTCATAGTTTGGGTGGGTTGATTGTCAAACAATATGTAATAAATCATCCAACAGATAATTATATAGGAAAAGCTGTTTTTGTAGGCGTACCAAATACTGGCTCGGTAAAAGCCGCGAAAGCTTTGTTAGAGGGAGATAATTTTGGAATACCATGGCTGGCTGATTCGGAAATAAAAAAGATTTCAGCCAATATGCCAGCTGCCTACGACTTGCTTCCAAGCCAGCAGTATTATGACAATGCTGGTAGTTATATAGAAACAATTGACCAAACACAGGGTGATGGTGTTGAAAAATATTTAAACCATCAGGAGTCTGTTAATTTTTTAGAAGGACAAGGACTTAACCAACTGGCAATAAATGGGGCAGAGAATTTACATACAGCAAGTTTTGATAATTTTGATTTGCGGACTGCTGGTGTTGATCTTTATTCAATAAATGGTTGCAAAGCTGCAACATTTGGTACAGTTATTTATAGAAAACTTGGAAGCGATATTGGAGGTGGAACAGATTATGGCTTGGGTTTTGGTATTAATAACCCTGTTCCTGGTGACAATACTGTGCCGTTGGAATCGGCGACAAATTTGCCAATTGATGCAAATAAAAAATATTATGCCTTGGTTTCAGAGCATGGAAAAATGCCAAGTGAAAACGGTATAAGACAAGAGATTGTAAACTTAATTTCCGGAAGCAATCTTTCAACAAGTGATATAGTGGGAAATTATTTAATTACTCAAGATATAAATTTGTGTCAGCTTAATGGAAAAGCTATTTCTGTTTTTTCGCCGGTAAATATTTTTGTGACAGATCAAAATGGAAATAAGCTTGGATT
>CAIKWD010000025.1 GCA_903831095.1 Candidatus Staskawiczbacteria bacterium | reverse complement strand
CTGTGGAGGCTCCACCCCCAAGGGTGCCTGAGGCTTCCGCAGATGTTTCAGCTGGCTCGGTTGCAATTTCAACCGCCGTAAAATTAATATTAATCGTCGTTAAGTCTGGATTAATCACATAGAGAAATAAATAGGCAACCATGGCTGCAAAGACTCCAATGAGAGCATCAAAGATAATGCCTTTAGCACTGGTGGCAGCTGCGGTGTTGCCAGCGCTACCCAAATACATCACCCCGCCAATGGTAATCATAAAAAGAGCGCAAATTCCAATAATCCAAATTCCAAATTTATAGATGGCCAAAATTAGAGCTGGAAAGTCAGTCATAACTGTGCCAGCTTGAAAAAAGCCAGGGAGGGATTCGAGGAGGGTATAGTTAAATTCAGCATGAGCTATTCCACTTAGGCTTACAAATAACACGATGCTTATAAAAATTATTTGTATCTTTCTTTCCATTTTTTGTTTTAATTATTCTTAGGCTTTTTTGTTCTTCTTTTTCGTTATACGTATAAAAATCAGTTAGCAGCCGGAAGTTTTTTGCCATTTGGACAAAAGCTTAGTCCATAATCTTGCGTAGTTGCACCCTTAATATCATTTGCCAGACGCTCAGAAACAACCAGTGAGCAAGCCTGCTGCTTGGTTATCCCTAATTTTTCAAGAAAAGTATTTTCGGCATTTTGTCTGGTTATTTTTAGGGGCTCGTCACTGTTTTTCAGATAAATCAAGAAAGTTTTCTCATTATTATAGTTGTAACCTAAAATATCGAAGTTTTTGTTTGTGCCTATCGCAACATCTTTTTCATCAATCACGGTTGAGGAAGGCGCTTTATAATAATCATTCACCGAAACAGTGCTTTTAAAATCATTTGTAGGTAAGTCTATTTTAGGAACTGATGGTGGAGTTTCTGGTGAATTTATTATTGTAGAAGACTGCTGTTTATTTTTTAAAGATAAAAAAACAAACAAAGCAAGCGTTGCTACAAAAAAAATAAAAATACTAATTAAAATTTTATTTCGCATATAAATTTTATTTAATTGAAGAAAATTATTTAATTTACGCCACAGATGCCAGCACTTTTGCTCCAGGGATTAAAACGTCTAGCCTGATAAAGCGAACCTGCAACTTGAATGTTTGTAGTTCCATTCTCCAGCTTTGCTTTGCATTCATTATATTTTGCCACATCTACAACCCTACAGTTTCTATGTGCACAATATGAAACCCCATTACTATTTGTTTTGTGATCGAGACAATCATAACTACTTGTTCTTGAACCAATGCCCGTAAATATTTGGCTACCATCACAACCAATTGAACCTGCACTAGTCATCATATTAACTTGATAGAGGCCGATTGAAAAAGATTTACCATCCGCACAAAGGTCTGTTCCGCTTTCCCGAAGAACATTGCCACCGCTTTCCAGATTGCAAATCTTGGACATTTTTTCAGCATCAGTTGAAAAAGTGCTTGTGAGATTTGCGACAGCACATGGTCCGGACGTCATCACTTCGCACGAGCCGCCTCCACCTGAGCCTGATGAGCCAGCACCAGACGAACCTGAGCTTGATGAACCTGTCAACGAAACCTGGGAAAAATTAATATTAATCGTCGTTAAATCTGGATTAATCACATAGAGGAATAGATAAGCAACCATGGCTGCAAAGACTCCAATGAGAGCATCAAAGATAATTCCTTTAGCATTAGTAGCTGCCGAAGTGTTGCCCGCGCTACCCAAATACATCACACCGCCAATGGTAATCATAAAGAGAGCGCAAATTCCAAT
>CAIKWD010000024.1 GCA_903831095.1 Candidatus Staskawiczbacteria bacterium | reverse complement strand
TTTTCGTTAAATAATATTTTAGCATCTTTAATATTAAGATTTTTAGTAACAAAATCGAAAATTTTTTCAGCATCAGTGTAATTAAGCATTTTAATCTCTTTCAATAAAATACCATCACCAAGATTTTCCTTCAACTCTTCTTTTGAAAAAGAATCGTAATGTCCAAATGTATGTACTATATCATCTTTTATGACCCTGCCACCTAATTTTTGTGCTTCAGATACAGTGTCATCAGAAACATCCCAAGTACTAAGTAATCCATCACTTTTTATAACACATTCTATACCTCTATGAGATTCAATGGCCTTCAACCATTTTTTATCACCCTCTTTTTTAATCTCTATATTTTCACTAAAACCTTGTTTTACATCATCATGTTCTGATGATTCAAACCTTTCTGCTCTATTTACCATAATTTTTTTGCACCCTTCTTATAAAAAATATATAGAAGGCTGTATATTATTTAATATTAATAAACCTTTAAGTATAGTTTACCCCCCCCCGCAACAAGTTTGTCAAATGCCCCGGCATAATTTATTATAACTATCGTCATAAACCACGCGATAGCGTAATATATGACGATATCTCAATTTAACAATTTTACGTTGCCGTTGACTTAATTTAGAATTTGTTTTAGAGTTCATATGGTTAAAAAATTCGACCACAAAAAAAGAACATTGAAAAAAGGAGGCATAACATGCCTGAGTTAAAACTCTCTAATGGAACTAAACCAAAAGGTCTAAAAGTTGTAATCAATGGATTTGGACCGGGAGGCGACAAAATTTACATTGGAAAATATGAAATTTCAATCGCTGACGCTTTGGTAATGACCGCAAACATTTTTACGGGCACGACTATGCGGAAAAAAGACCTGCGCCCGCAATTTTTGTATTATCTCCAATCAATGAGAATGGTAAAATCCAAAAAATTCCATTCTGCCAGACTTGTACCAACTTTTCCGCTTTCAAACGTAACAGGTAAACCAAGTACCAGAAAGGAGGCACAAAATGCCGAAAAAAGTAGAATTCACTGAATCGGAATTTTCCGAATTCTCATGGAAAATACAAGAAGCGGGTTTTACTGAAATTGAAAGGAAAAACTTGCATCTTTTTGCTCCAAGAAAAATCCAAGGCCAAGAAACTGGATTCACGTTTTCTGCCAACGGCCTTACAGTAATTGTTTGGACTACATTTGTTGAAAGCGAAGGGAAACCAAGGGACGAGGACTCAGGCTGGGTTCTAATTCTTGAATACGGGAAAAGACAATATACCGCACATCCATTAATGAGGACTGCAGGTTTCCTAGAAAAACTCCTTCGTTATGCATTAATAGCCCAAAAAAAGGTCAAAAGTCGCCCAATTTGCAAAATCTGCAACTCGTTTATGAGAATAGTAGAAGGCAAAGGCAGAAAATCAGTTTACTGGAGATGTTCTGTATATGGGCATTATGAACGAGAAGACTGGGATATAGGAATTTCTGACGAAGATAAAGAATTCCTCAAAGCCGAACGCAGAAAAAGAAGGTACTACCGCGAAAAAAACAAAAAGGAGGGCCGAATGCCCACCCCTGCAATGTTTATTCGCAAACCATGGGGGGAAAAAATTCCCGCCAATCAATAAGCCCGCGTTAACCACACGCGGTTTTTTATTGCATGCTTCTTTTGTTTTTGTTTACACTGAGCCCGTCGAAGTGATAGAATACACATATATGGAAGTAATTACGCTTCAAACATCCATTGAGAAAATACCGAGAGTTGGAGTAGCTTATGCAAAAAAGTTAAAAAAGTTCGGCATAAAAACTGTGCAGGATCTGCTTTTTTATTTCCCTGCAAGATACGACGACTTTTCACAAATAGTTACAATTGCAGAAGCGCGAAATAAATTAGGTGAAACTGCCTGTGTACAGGGAGAAATAATTGAAATTGAAACTACAAAATCTTTTTACAACAGAATGGCAATAACCAAAGCAGTTATACAAGATCTTACTGCACAAATAAATGTAATGTGGTTTAACCAACCATACTTGGAAAAATCTTTAAAAGAAAACGATTTTATTTGTCTGGCTGGAAAAGTCAGCCTTAGTAAAGAAGGATTATATTTCAATTCTCCAGCCTACGAAAGAATAAATGAAATTGGAGAAAACGAAGAGCTCACTCACACAGGAAGAATTGTGCCAGTTTATTCTGAAACCAGAGGAGTCACTTCACGCTGGTTGAGATACGTAATAAAGCCCTTGCTTTACAGATTTTGTGACCAGATTCAGGAATCTCTGCCAAAGGAAATAATAAAGAAAAATAAATTCTTACCAATTCAGGAAGCTGTTTGGCAACTACATTTCCCAGATTCTTTTGAACATGCTGACGCAGCCAAAGCTAGATTTTCTTTTGAAGAACTTTTTTTAATACAGCTAAATGTATTGAAGGAAAAAATACGGCTAATGCAGAAAAAAGCTCATGCTTGCCCAATGGACGCAGACCTAATGAAAAAATTTACCGATTCTCTACCATTTCAACTTACAGACTCACAAAAAAAATGTGCTTTTGCAATTTTGAAAGATTTGGAAAAAAATGTTCCAATGTCGCGTTTACTTGAAGGAGATGTTGGTTCCGGAAAAACAGTAGTGGCAACCATGGCAGCGCTAAATGTAGTGAAAGGCCACGCCGCCTCCGCTAAAGGCTTCGGCGAGCCAAAGCAAGTTGCTTTTATGGCGCCAACTGAAATTTTAGCAAAACAACATTTTAAAACGGTTTCCGAAGCTCTGAAAAATTTTGATATTACTCTTGGCTTAATGACCGGTAAAGATGCCAGAATATACAAAGAAGGCGAAACTACAGAAGTTTCTAAAAAAAGCTTGCTTGGAGATTTGGAAAATGGACAATTAGATATTGTAATTGGCACTCATTCATTAATTCAAAAAGGAGTTGAGTTTAAAGACTTGGCTTTGGTAATTTTAGATGAACAACACAGATTTGGAGTAGAGCAGAGAGACCATTTGATAAAAAATAAAAAGTTAGTCCCCCACTTGCTTTCAATGACCGCAACTCCAATTCCAAGAACTTTAGCTTTAACTGTTTACGGAGATTTGGATTTGTCTTTAATAGATGAAATGCCTGCCAACAGGAAAAAAATAAAAACAATTCTTGTAGAACCCTCCCAAAGAAAAGAAGCTTATGACTTTATTAGAAAAGAAGTAGCGGGCGGAAAAGGAGTTTTTGTAATTTTTCCAAAAATAGACTCAGCTGCCAGTAAATTAAAAGAAGCTATTGCTAAAGGAGGAGAAATTACGGGTTCGTTTGTCCCGCAAAATTATACTCCAATGTCCTTATCGGCCCTTGCCATAAGCGAAGTAAAGGCTTTAAAAGACGAATACGAGAGGTTGTCTAAAGAAGTTTTCCCAGATTTACGAATTACAATGCTTCACGGCAAAATGAAACCAGCTGAAAAAGAAAGAATAATGCTCGACTTTAAAAAAGGTGAAATAGATATTTTGCTTTCAACTTCAGTTGTTGAGGTTGGAGTAGATGTTCCGCGAGCTACAATTATGATGATAGAAGGCGCAGAAAGATTTGGATTGTCGCAATTGCATCAGTTCCGCGGACGAGTTGGCCGAAATGACATGCAGTCTTATTGTTTTTTATTTACCACAGACCCAAGCATGCTCAACCGCAAAAGATTGAAAGCTTTAGTTGAGTCAAACAATGGCTTCGAGCTTGCTGAAAAAGATTTAGAAATTAGAGGCCCGGGCAGTTTATACGGGACTGTGCAGTCAGGAATTCCCGATATGGCTATGCAAGGTTTGTCTAATATATTTCTTGTAGAAAAAACCAGAGCAGCTGCTAAAGAAATTTTAGAAAAAGATCCCGAATTAAAAGAATACCCCGAGCTTAAAGAACGCCTAAAAGCTTTCCAAGCCCGCATCCACTTTGAGTAATTTAAATTATGTTTAAACAAAAACCGCCTAAAAAGGCGGTTTTTAAAAAAAATTAATTCTAATTATTTTTACTTATCTTTTTCTGGCGGCACATAAGTTCTTTCTACTTCATTGATATTTACTGTTCTAACAGAATCTCCAAATTTAACATTTAGTTGACCATTTTTAAATTTTTCAACTTCTCCAACTCTTCTAGAAAAACCTTCGAATAATCCGTCTCTTTCTAATTGCTCTACTTTTTTATCTGTCAACATTACTTCTTCTCCACCCCTGAAAATCCCCTCTTTTATATCTTTTCTGAGTTGTTCTTCACGTTCTAAAGCAGCTGCTTTCATTTTAACTTTCCTTTCAGCCTCTTCTTCTTCCCATTGCCTGCGCTTTTTTGCTTCTTCTAACTCTTTTGCTTGCCTTTCCGCCGATTCTTTTGCCAACACTGCATCTATTTTTGCATCAGATAACTCCTTTTCTTTTCCCTCCTTATACCACCTTTTAATATATTCCTCTTTAGTGGGTGTTTTTTCGAGCTTAATTTCTTTGGGCTTTTTTCCAGTAAATATGTTCGCAATCTTGCCAAAAAATTTTGGCTCGGCTAACTTTTTCCCTGCTTCAAATATTTCATTCGCAAATTCTTTTCCGCTTACAACTGCCTCTTCAGCCTTTTTTTCATTATTTTTGGCAAATTCAAGAAATTCTTCTGATTTAAAAGGATCTTCAGGCTTTTCCCCTTTCAAACCAGCACCTGCTTTAGTCACATCTACGCTTTCGCCAGCTACAATTTTTCTTTCTTGAATTTTTGGGACATTAACCGGTAAATTTCTTAAGTCTGCCAATTCGGGAGACAAAACATTATCACTATTATTTTGTTCTTTATTTTTTTCTACTTTATCTCCCATGTTTTTAGTTTATTTAAAATTAAATCTTTATATAAGTTTATAATATCCAACAATCTTCGTCAATTTATTTTCGGACTTTTTCGGTTACCCAAAAGCCCATGTATTTGCCAAGCATCAAGCGAATTTGAGCGTCTAAAGACGGAACAGAACCAAACAAAATTAATGTTATTGGCAAAAATATCCACTGCAAAAAAACCGTAGATCTTTTCCATATTCTCAAATACCATTTTATATTTTTAGGAACAGGAGGCAAAAGCATTGTGCTCAAAATTGCTGAAACAAACATTCCAGCCATAGAAATTGTCATTATTTGACTGGTTAAAATTGGTAAATTAAAAGATAAAACTGAAAAATTAAATTTTACTCCTCCTAAAAGTATTGGCAGCCACCCAAGTAAAAACAATAAAAGTGCAGCTGTAGCCCAAGACCAAAATCCGTCCAAAATTGTATACAAGTGGCCAATTTTATGCCAAATAGATATTTTTTTATTGTTTAAAAATCCAAACATCATATACGGAATTTCAGCGCATCCCCAGGCCCAGCGCTTTTGCTGTTTGTACTGGTTCAAAGCAGTTTTCCACAAATTTTTTGCCATAACAGCATCCATGGAAACCAAATAATACATTGGAACTACTTTGTATTTTCCATCATAATATAAGTAAGCTTTCCAAAAAATTCTAGAATCGTCTGAAACTATATTTACAGGATACCCAATTTCAAAAAAAACTTTAGCAGGAGTAGAATGCGAAGAATAAGTTGTAAGTTTTTCAGATCTTTCCTGCTGAATCATTTGCCAAAAAGTATTGGAAGTAGAAACAACTCTGGAGAAAGCGGAAGCCGACCAAATATTGTTATTGTAAACAGGCACAGGCTGGTAACTGGCATTTTCCGGATTTTCTTCTGTCAGATAATACCAAGTAAGACAAGAAAAATATTGCGGAAAAACTTTCGTATCTATGTCAAAGGTTGAAATTAGAATGTTTTCATATGGAATATTGAGTTTGTCGATTATTTTTTCTTTAACTTCTTTTCCTGCATAAGCAGTGTTAGACCCTTTCCCGCTTATTTCTCCGCCAATTCCATCTGGGTGAACAGAAACAATAAACTTATAAAAATTATTGGAATATTTTTTGGCTACAGCAATGGCTTGTTCTTCAAAAACTTTTCCAGCTCTTTCTTCAACAGCCAAAACCAAAATCATTTTTTCCTTCGGATAATCAGACCTCACCAAGGTTTCAATACTTTCTTCCATTATTTCTCTGCTCTCCTTATAAGTTGGCAAAATGACCACATGATAAATATTTTTCCACTTCGGCATTTTCCTAAGTTCTTTTAACCAGTCTTTTTTCATATTGCTTTTAACCTTAAAATATCCAACTGTCTGGTGTAAAGAAAAATAAAATATCCTAAACAAATAATAAAAGCAAAAACATATAATAAAAACCGCCACCCATGAAGGAATTAACCAGGAAAAAACAAGCACACCGAAAAGTGTGCCCAAGCTTATGAGTCCAGGAATTGTTTCAAAAAATCTATACAGTATTCTGTCTTTTTTATTTTCTATATCTGAAGCTTTTGAGATGTCCAGATAATCTTTTTTCTCCATATGAATTGGTGGCCCCATCGGGATTTGAACCCGAGTTTTATGCTTGAAAAGCACGCGTCCTAGACCAGGCTAGACGATGGGGCCGTAAAGTTTTCAACTGCTTATCTACAAATATATATAACTTTATACTAAATATTGAAAAAAATCAACCTTTATGACAATATAGTATAATGATAAAGGCAAAAAAGGATATTGCAATTTTGTCCATAGAAACTTCCTGTGACGACACGGGAATTGCTGTTTTAAGAGCCTCAAAATCTGGCCAATTTGAAGTGCTTGCAAATGTGGTTGCCTCGCAAATTGATGTGCACCAAAAATACGGCGGAGTTTACCCGGCCCTGGCAAAAAGAGAACACCAAAAAAACCTGCTCCCTACTCTTACAGAAGCTCTAGAAAAAAGCGGCCTGCTAAAAAATTTAAAAACTGAACAAAAAATTTCTGATAAAAATTTAGATCTAATTTTAGAAAGAGAACCAGAACTTCACAAACAAATAATTCCTTTTATAGAAAAATATGAAAAACCAGATGTAGATTTAATTTCAGTAACAAATGGTCCGGGGTTGGAGCCATGCTTGTGGGTGGGCGTAAATTTTGCCAAAGCTCTTTCATCTTTTTGGAATATTCCTGTTGTGCCAACAAATCATATAGAGTCCCATATATTGGTAAATTTTTTAGAGAATCCAAAAATAAAGTTTCCAGCTATTGCTTTGGTGGTTAGTGGAGGACACACTCAAATAATTTTAGTTAAAAAAATTGGACAATACAAAATTCTTGGTGAAACTAGAGATGACGCAGCTGGAGAATGTTTTGATAAGTGTGCCAAACTTTTAGGCTTGGGATATCCTGGAGGACCAATTCTTTCAAAACTTGCAGAAGGCATAGAAACTAAAAAAGCCTTGCCCCGCCCAATGATGGCCACAAAAGATTATGACTTCAGCTTTTCAGGTTTAAAAACAGCAGTTTTGTATGCTGACAGAAAAGTTGAAAAAAAATCAGAACAATACCAAAAAGAAATGTCAGCCGAAGTACAACAAGCTATAATAGATGTCTTAATTAAAAAAACTTTAAAAGCAGTAAAAGATTTTAAAGCCAAGTCCCTTATTTTGGGTGGAGGAGTTACAGCCAACCAAGAACTAAAAAAACAATTTATAACTAAACTGGAAAAGGAATATCCCCTCGGCCGTAGCCCTACGGGCGAGGCAAAAACCGATTTTTTTGCACCTAAACCTTCACTTTCCACAGACAACGGACTAATGGTTGCAGTAACCGGTTTTTACCACCAAAAAGAAACCAAAGACTGGCAAAAATTAGAAGCCAATGGCAATTTACGCATAGATGAATAAGTGTTAATATATATTAATCAAAACTATGGAATTACCACCACAATACAACGCTAAAGAAGTTGAAGATAAAATTTACCAGCTTTGGGAAAAAAGCGGTTTTTTTAATCCCGATAATCTTCCCGCAAGGCACAAAAAACCTTTTACCATAATAATGCCTCCAGCCAACGCCAACGGAAACCTGCATGCCGGCCACGCTTTGGTTATGACAATTGAGGACATCATGACTCGCTACAAAAGAATGAATGGCTTTAAAGCTTTGTGGCTTCCAGGTTTGGACCACGCCGGCTTTGAAACTCAGGTTGTTTATGAAAAAAAGCTAGAAAAAGAAGGCAAATCCCGTTTTCAAATACCTCCAGAGCAACTCTATAAGGAAATAATGGATTTTACCTTGGCCAATAAAACCAATATTGAATCTCAAACAAGAAAAATGGGCGCTTCGTGCGACTGGTCTCGCGAAAAATTTACTTTAGATGCAGACATTGTAAAAACAGTTTATAATACTTTTGAAAAACTTTACAAGGACGGCTTAATTTACAGAGGAAAAAAAATAATCAACTGGTGCCCAAAACACCAGACTTCCCTATCAGACTTGGAAACCAATGACACTGAAAAAGTAGACAAGTTTTATTACTTAAAATACGGACCATTTACAATTGCTACCTCGAGGCCTGAAACAAAATTTGGCGACAAGTATGTGGTTATGCATCCTAAAGACAAAAGGTACAAAGACTACAAAGACGGCCAAAAAATTGAACTAGAGTGGATAAACGGCCCAATTACAGCCACAATTGTAAAAGACGACGTCATAGACATGGAATTTGGAACAGGAGTTATGACAATAACTCCATGGCATGACGCAGTGGACTTTGGAATTGCAGAAAGACACAATTTGGAAAAAGAGCAGATAATAGATTTTTATGGAAAACTTTTACCAATAGCTGGAGAATTTGCCGGAATGAAAATTACTGAAGCTAGACAACTTATAATAGACAAATTGCAATCCAAAGGATTGGTTGAAAAAGTGGAAGAAAACTACAAGCACATAGTCAAAACCTGCTACAAGTGCAATGCTTCAATTGAACCACAAATAAAAGAGCAGTGGTTCTTAAAGATGAAACCTTTGGCAGAGCCAGCAATAAAAGCCATTGAAAAAAATCAAATAAAGTTCATGCCAGAGCACTACAAAAAAATCTCTTTGCACTGGCTAAAAAATATAATCGACTGGAACATTTCCCGCCAAATAGTTTGGGGAATTCCAATTCCTGCAAAAACCTGCGAAAAATGCGGGGAAATTTATGTAGATATAAATAACAAAATAAATGTTTGCAAGAAATGCGGAGGTTCTCTTAAAAAAGACCCAGATACTTTTGATACTTGGTTTTCTTCAGGACAATGGCCGTATGCTACTTTGGGATTTCCAAAATCCAAGGATTTCAAAACTTTTTACCCAACAGATGTCATGGAAACAGCCGGAGAAATAATATTCTTCTGGGTGGCCAGAATGATTATGTTTGGCTTGTACAACACAAAGAAAATTCCGTTTAAAAATGTTTATCTTCACGGATTGGTTTTGGACGCCAAAGGGCAAAAAATGTCCAAGTCCAAAGGCAACGTCATAAACCCACTAGATTTAACCGACAAATACGGCACCGATGCTTTAAGAATTGGATTGGTTGTTGGAAACACTCCTGGCACTTCCCTAGCACTAGACGAAAACAAAATAAAAGGCTACCGTAACTTTGCCACAAAAGTTTGGAATGCTTCCAGATTTGTCTTAATGAATTTAGAAGGTTATAAAGAAAATAGCAAAGTATCACTTGACGCAAAGGACAAAAAAACTTTAAAAGATTTTCAAAAAGAGGTAAAAGAAATAACCAAAGAAATGGACAGCTTTAGGTTTTATACTGCAGCTGAAAAAATATACCACTACTTCTGGCACACTTTCTGCGACAAAATTATAGAAGAGCAAAAAACAAAGCTCTACGGAACAGATGCCAAAGAAAAAGCAAAGGCGCAATACTTGCTAATGACAATTCTTGTTGAATCTTTAAAGCTTCTTCATCCTTTTATGCCTTTTATAACAGAAGAAATTTACCAACAGCTTCCCATAAAAGGCAAAAAACAGTGTATAATGATAGAAGATTGGCCCGCCTAGACTCGCGAGGCTGGCCTAAATAACCATCAATGAACTATTATCAAATAATACTTTATATAATTTTAGGACTACTACCTTCTTTGGTTTGGCTTTTTTACTATTTGAGCAAAGATTTGCACCCAGAGCCAAAAAGAATGATCTTACAGGTATTTTTATGGGGAGCTTTGACAACTTTGCCAGTGCTCTTTTTACAACTAGGCTTGGCAAAAGTAGTAGACATACTTTCTTGGAAACTTGGACTCCCCCATTTTGACTCGGCAAATTTTCCATTTCCAACATTAGACTACATACTAGCACAGCCTTTGCCAAAACTTACTGGATTGGCACTGGGAATTGTTTTGACTTATTGGTTTATAATAATTGCTTTTTCAGAAGAACTTTTTAAATATTTGGTAATAAAGGTAAAAGTTATAAGCAGCCCGCATTTGGATGAGCCATTGGACATAATGCTTTACATGGTAGTTTCTGCTTTGGGGTTTGCAGCTGTAGAAAACGTTTTCTACTTAATTTCCACAATGAACCAAATGACCATAGACATGACTTTTGAAATTTACATAATAAGATTTGTTGGAGCAGTCTTCTTGCACACCTTGTGCTCAGCTGTTATTGGATACTTTTTAGCCATGTCGATTTGTGCGGCAAAAAAGAAAAAAATAATCTTGTTTTCAGGCATTTTACTGGCAGTAATTTTACATGGACTCTTCGATTTTTCTATGATATTATTACCTTATCCTATAAACTATGCGGTCCCTGTAATCATAATTATAACTCTCGCATTTCTCACCTATGTAGGATTTGAAAAACTTAAAAAAATGAAAAGTGTTTGCAAAATTTAGTATTAATCTTCATAAAATTATGCCAAAAAAATTAAAACCCGAAGCTGTGGAAGAAAAAAAAGATGCAGCAGATGATGGCATTTTCAGCCAAGACGGCGAATTGGTTGTTGACGTATATGAAACAAAAGCTGACTTTGTGGTTTTAGCCACAATTGCCGGAGTGCAAATAAAAGACTTGGACATATCTTTGGAAAAGGAAATGATGGTTATTAAAGGCAACAGGTGCGACCCACACGACCACCCAGACAAAAACTATTTTTACCAGGAATGCTACTGGGGCCCATTTTCCAGAAAAGTGGTTTTGCCAGAAAATATAGATATAGATAAGGCCGACGCTCAGATAGACAAGGGAATTTTAACAATTAAAATTCCAAAGAATGAACAAGGAAGTGGAAAAGTTGTTGCCAGGGACGCATAAAATTACATATTAAAAGAAGCCCATTACAGGGCTTCTTTTTTTGTTGTGCCGGCGGTGGGACTCGAACCCACAACTCTTGCGAGATTAGTTCCTAAGACTAACGCGTATTCCAATTCCGCCACGCCGGCATATGATTAACCCACTCTTAATATAACAAATTTTATAATACTGTTCAATCCAGCCCATGGCAATAGTGAAGTACAATTACTTGACAAGGTTTATATATTATGCTATAATTAGCTATAGAATAGTTCATTGAAATATTAATCACTTTTCGTACCGATTCTCGGTATAGGTGTGTTTCAATGGCTAAAGGAGGTTTTCATGAAGCAGGGATTAAGGATAATTGCGGTTATAATCGCACTTGTCCTATTGGCTTTATTGGTTGACAATTATATGCCGACCAAAAAAAGTGAAAAACAAACAACCAAAACAACAGAAAAGAAGGAGATGAAGAAATGAAAAAGGCGATTGTAGGAGTAATGGCGATTTTTTTGGCGGTGGCAACAGTAGGATGTGTCGGAAACAAAGTTTGCTTCGAAAGGAACTATGTTTCTTACCCAATACTCGAGGTAAAGGCTGAGGCTAAAACCGAGCCGCAAAAATCGGCTGAAATCAAAAAGCCGGTAGAAACGACAGTGACACCCGCCCCTGTGGCATCTGCACCCGCAGAACCAAAAAAAGCTGAAGCTGAAAAAAACACAAAACAAAAGGATTTTGTGAGACATACCTACACAGGTAGGTCAGCACTGTTTAAAGTTTTGAGTGAAATCAAAGAAAATGACGAGAACGAATAATAAAACCAAAAAGAAGGAGAATAACGATGAGCAAGAAGAAAACTGTAAAAACGGCCGCAACACCAGCGACATCCACGTCTACAACAAACACAACCTCAACCACGACAACAATCGTTCCGAAGATTGTGATACCGTCTCCTAAGACGAGTATCCCCCCTGTAGCTCCCGCCCCTGCACCTGCTCCGGCTCCCGCCCCTGCACCTGCTCCGGCTCCCGCCCCTGCACCTGCTCCGGCTCCCGCCCCTGCACCTGCTCCGGCTCCCGCCCCTGCACCTGCTCCGGCTCCCGCCCCTGCACCTGCT
>CAIKWD010000023.1 GCA_903831095.1 Candidatus Staskawiczbacteria bacterium | reverse complement strand
GGGGCACAAAGAAGGAATGGCCTCGCCATAGACTGGGGATATACCATTGGTGTTGCATAGGATGAAATATTTAGGTTTTCAGCCCTATTCTACCAGTTTTTGGCAGTTTAGGGGTGTTACCTATGTATCTCATCTTCTGCACGTGTTGTCGCACAATAAAAAACCGTTGGAAATCCAACGGCGTTTGTTTTCGAATGCGAAAACCTGTTAATACCTTCTTTTGAGGCGGATCATATGTTAGATATTCTTTCATTGTGATTATCCAACTACCTATGGGTACCCCAATTATACAGCAAGTTATAACTGTCAAAGTGTGGTCAAACGGAATAATACTTTGTGCAAATTTTCCTATTAGCGCACCAATTAAGATGCCAAGGAAAATGGCAATCCTTTTTGTGTACGCAATGGCAAATATTGCAGTTAAAACCGCATCAATTGCCAGAATTTCCAAAACAATCATTAAAACTGCAGCGAATAAAAATGGGAAAATTATGGCAATAATTATCGCAGCAACTTTTTCATGTTCGTGATTGCTAATCCTGTATTTGGAGTAAATGTAATCTTCAAATTGCCTAACTGAATCGTAAGTTTTTACCGAAATTCGGCAGAATATCGGCAACCACCAGCTTGGTTTTAAAAATACGTCTATAAAATGTATATAGACGCTTACAAAAAAACAAGCGTATAGATGGAAAACGATCACAACTGCAAAGGAATACCTGTTTGCGACTGTTACCATGGATGTCACAAACCAGCAAGATGTTAGGAATATTCCTAACCATAAAAAGCAGAAAGATATTCCAAAAATTTCTCTTTTATCCCAATCGTTTGGCTTTGGGGAAAAAGTAAATATTGAGATGAAAAATATTTTTACTTTCGTTAAGAATTTTACATCTAAATCAAGTGGCGTATGCCTTTCAACCGCCAATCTGATTTCATACTCATACATTATTTTTTTTCCAGTATTTCTCCAAAAAAGAGAAAAAAGTTCGGTAAATGCGCCGTCATTTTTTCTCGGTGGGAATACGGCGTACCATATAATTGGACCAACAACAAATGCCAGTAAAATTGAGGTTTGAATCGAAAGGTTTAATCTTTCTGCAAACGACAATATTACCACTACTGCGGTTGTTATAATAACCGATAATGCCACCATTGCCTCGAAAAATATCTTATTCATTTTGTCACCCCTTATCTATATGTTAAAGTGCTTGCTATATATATTAGGCTTATTACCATAATTGTCAATAATGCTATTATATAACAAAAAACCGCCTAAATTAAGGCAGTTTTTTTAAGTTTAGACTTTCTTTTTTAACCAGTCGGCAAATTTGAAGGCTTTTCCAGAAAAGTATAGCCAAAGTCCAGCTAAAATTAGCAATAAAGGCATAAAAAACGAATCTACCCAAAAATTATCTGTAAGTCCTGTATTAACTGTACTGGCGCCAAGTACTGTTGGCTGGTAAATAATTTGATTGGGATATGTTTGCTGATTGTTGTAGTTATAATTATTGTAATAACTTGTGCCCGTTGTTGTAAATGTCAGATCTTGGCCGTAAAATGTTCCGTAGTTGTTTTGTTCAACAGCTCTAAAGTGGTACAAGGTTCCAGGATTCAGGTTTCCCAAGGCTTGCATAAATGATCCACTGTATCCCAAAGCCTGCGGAGAAGTTTGGTTGCCATAATTTGTTGTTGTTCCCCACTGGAAAAATGCGTAATTTGTTGAAGACTGGTTTGTGTAAGGAATAGTTCCATTTAAAATTGCCTGGCTGTTGGAAACATATGAAGCATAATTGGTTTGGACAGTGTTGTAGTTGTTATAATTGTTGCCGTAATTTACATATATAGTCATGCTGGAAGAATTTGTAGTCCCGTAGTTGTTTGTTGCAGTAATTGTACAATTATATGTAGCTTGGCCAGCTGCATATGGAGCAGTATAAATAGGCTGTAAAATATTATAATTAGACAAGTTCCCGCCAGTACAAGTCCAATAATAATTAAGGGAAAATCCGTTAGGGTCATACCCAGTAGCTTGAAATGAAATGGTTTGCCCGGAACTCAAATATAAATCAGGACCAGCGCTAACCACTGGATTTTGAAATGCCAAAACAATTGTTTCAGTTCCAAGTAAAGTGCAGAAAACAATAGTTAATAAAAGTAATTTAAATATTTTTTTCATATTTTTTAAAAATTAGCTTTTCCATATTAACTTTACTCTCTACAATACAGCTGTCAAGATAAATATTTTGTTAATTTAAGTTGATTTATTTGCATTGACAAGACAATATTATTGTGCTATTATTTTTCTACGTACAAATATGCAAAAAATTAATATAAGGAGGTCTAGGTGAAAACATGGATAATTGCAGCGATTTTAATAATCACTTCAATCTTACTTTTCTTTTTATTTTTCTTGGCGGCTTATCATCCAGACCAAGGAAAGCCAATTCCCAGTCTTTTGACATTGATTCATGTAGAAATTAAAAGTGAGGGTAAAAATGAAAAGAAAAAGAAAGATCCGTAAGGATCTGAAGGTAATGTGTTTGATTGGTGCAATCTCAATGGCTCTTGCCTTGGGATATGACCTATGCAAAACAATTTTTTTCCCAAAACAAGCAACTTCAATTGAAAAAGTAACAAAACGACAAAAATAAAACAGGAGGATTAAAAATGGAAAACAGCATTGAAGAAGTGGAGAAGGAATCAGAAAGTCGATATCGGACGACAATGACCATTCTTTTGTCAATTGTCCTTGGAAGCGCAATAGTGTTTGGCTTATGCCAAATAAACAAGCATCACGGAAAAAGAATCAAGTCAACCAACCCGGCAACGGCGGCTATTACAAATGCGGTGAAGCTCGAAGCTTTACCAACCGAGAATGCAGAAGTAATCGGCTGGCGCAGAGTAATCGGCTCGATTGCTGAATACAAAGATGCTGGTATTAGATATTGCATCATCTCTGAAAATGGAGATGAGAAAGATGTAAAATCTTTCAGGATATGCATAATCGGCAGTGGTTTGCGCCCACATTTCAAGGAAGACCCAATAACGAAACAGTTATGGGTTTATGTATTAAAAACAGAACTCTTGTGTGGTCAACCACAACAACTTTTTGCCAAGGCTTTTAGCCACGGCGAAGACCTCAATAAAATAAAATAATGTCTGAAAATCAGATAATAATAAAACCAGCAGGTTAGGAACTTGCTGGATTTTTTTTGCAAAAAAGGATTTTTTGACTATTGACATGGCTGTCGAACATGCTATAATATGCGCGGTTCATTCACAAAAGCTTGTAGATATAAAAAAGAAGGAGTTCTTATGAGAAAAAGAGTTGTTATGAGCGAGGATGCGAAGAGAGCATTGAAGGTTTTGGCGGTAACTTTTTTACCCCCCATTCTACTTCTGCTCTATGTGCTGATTTTTTATAAGTAGTTGTAAAACTACAAAAACAAACTAAAAGTTAGAAAGGAGGAAAAGACAATGAAAAGCACAATAATTTTTATATTGCTTGGCGTAATAACCGCATTTGGTTTGCCAACCATGTTATTGCTGGCAATAAAATATCTCGGATAACAAAAAAAAGACCACGGGTCAAACATATATAGCAGAACCATGAGGGACTGCTATTTTTTTGCGAAAAATTTGGCTATTTTGAGATTAAGTTGAGTAAATTTCCTCGGACAACAATGTTTGAGGCTTTTATATTGTTTGCCTGCTGAGTATAAATATTCTTGCAGTCAGAAATTGGCAAGGCTTTGAGTTTGGGAAGGGATTTGCAAGAGCCATGGTCAAATAAGCCGTCTTCTCCTGCCTGGTATGCCAAATCAGGCGTCAGAATAGCGTCTATGCCTCCTGAAACAAGCTCAAAATGAGTTTCAATGGGAGTTTGTGTGTTTAGGAGGTCTTGGCCTAAAACTGTTTTTAAGGGGGAAATTCCAAGCAAATTTGCTATTGTTGGGTAAATATCCAGTTGGCTGGCAGGAATGTCAATTGTACCTTTTAAATCTTTTGAACCTAAAACTATCAACGGAACCATGCTGTTGTTCAACTCAGGCAAAATATTGTCCTTTCCAAAAGCTTGCGCAATATTTGTAAAACTTCCGTGGTCGCCCCAAATTAAAATTAACGAATTGTCATATAGTCCGTTTTGCTTCAAGCTGTCAATAAATTCCCCAATCGCCTTGTCAGTATAATGCACAGACTCCAAATAATTCTGCTGGGTTTTGTCCAAGGTTGTATTTTCAGAAATTGGCAAAGTTTGCAGATTGTCGGGCAAAATAAACGGCGTATGCGAACTCATTGTGATTAAAGTCGCTAAAAATGGCTGTTTGAATCCGTGTAATTTTGTCAAAGACTGCGAAAACAAATCTTCATCTCCCAAATCAGACGGACCTTTTCCTACGGGCGAAGTTATTTTGTAATCTTTCAAACCAAAAGCTTTTTGATATCCCAGTCCAGGATAAATGTTTGACCTGTTCCAAAATGTCGGCACATCTCCATGTAAAGAATAAGTTTCGTAATCATTACTTTTTAAAAGCTGAGGCAAAGCATTGTATTGATTTTTTGCATAATCAATAAAAACAACGTCGTCTGGTAGTGGATAAAGCGAATTCATTGTAGAAAATTCTGTATCAGCGGTATTGCCCGGGCCAACTTGTGCGTAAAAATTATTAAAATACATTCCATCTTTTGCCAGCTGGTTTAAGTTTGGCGTAATTTCTCTTCCTCCAATTTTTTGATTTATAACTGCGTTTTCCAGCGACTCAACCTGAATAATTATTATATTTTTACCTTTTTCCAAACCAAAAAACTTGTTTTTTTGATATTGGTCAGAGCTTTGAAAGGTTCTTTTACCTGCCCAATTTTTTAAGAATGTTTTATCTGAATCAGTAACCAAACTGCTTCTTAAGGCATATTTAAAAGTATCTTCCAGAAAGAAATTCATTATTCCCATTTTACCAACCAAGGCTTTTAGGTCATAAACATCTGTATAAAGTCGGCTTGTGCTTCCCCACTCCTTCTTTTCTGAAAATAAAAGGTATTTGTATCCAAAAAACACAATTGCAAACATTGCTAAAATAATAATTACTTTTTCCCAGGAAGGCAAAATAAATTCTTTCTTTTTCCTTTTTGCAGAAATTATAAATAAAGCAACAACCAAAAGAAAATTGCTTAAAAACAGTAATAATTTGAAGTTAACTAAAGTTTTTATTGTTCCCAAAACGCTTCCTGCCTGGTTTAAATATTTTATTGCCGAAAATTGTAAAAAACTTTGTGAATAGTTGTAATTTAAAAACTGGGCAATAAAAACAACTGAAATTAAAAAAGAAATTATAGTAAAATACCAATATCTTATTTTTTTCTTAAAAAGCAAACTAGGCCCGTAAAAAACAATTCCAAGCGCAAGAGAAACATAAAAAAGCCTGGCAGAATATGTTTTTGAATATATGCCAAGCCAAATATTGAAAATTTGGTTTTGAACTGCAAACAAAAGCGCCAGCACCACTGGCAAAAATAATATTTTAATATAATCAACAAGGTTTCCTTTTGGCTTTTTATCAAAATCGAAATCGATTTTTTGATACATTATTTTTTAGCAATTAAAATTTTGCGCTAATTGCTCTAGTTTCTCCTGGTTTTAAATCTCCAACTTTTATATCTCCAATTCTAACTCGCTTTAAAGAGTTTATAGTGTAGCCCAATTCGCTAAACATAACTCTAATTTGATGACGTTTCCCCTCATTTAAAATTACCTGAATTCGTGAGTTGTTTATAATTCTAGCTTTTGCGGGAAGTAATTTCCCAAGGGCTTCTGTATCCATTCCTGCCTTAAAAATATTTACAACGCCAACTCTTAAAGGCTCTTTTACTGCAACCACATATTCTTTTTCCCATTTTCCACTATTAGACAAAACTTCCTTAGCAAACCTGCCGTCATTTGTAAGTAATATCAATCCTTCCGAGCTTTTGTCGAGGCGACCTATTGGATAAACTCCTTTGTCTTTAAACATTGTTATTACACTTGTTTTTCCCGGCAAATCCTGTGTTGGAAGATCCCTTGGCTTATAGTAGGCTAAATAAATGTATTCCTTTGCCTGTCCTTTTACCAAAACTTTGTCTTTTTCGGCAACCATTGTGCCACTTTCAACTCTTTTTCCGTTTATAAAAACAAGCCCGCTTTCAACTAGCTTGTCTGCTTCCCTTCGCGAAGCCAACCCCATGTCTCGTAAATATTTATTTATTCTAATCGGATATGTAATGTCCATTTTTTATTTAATTTAGCTTGCAAAATTATTTCTAATTAGTAATATGAAGCATTCGGAGTGGTGTTTGATGGCAGGAGTGCTATACATGCCAATACTCTGAATCATTGTGTGGCGTATAAACCTCGGCTTAAGCCACGCTGTCGCCTATCCATGAGATAGGTACGAAGCAAACTGAGGGAGCATATATAATATGCGAGTCGTTAAACTATCTCAATTTAACGGCTTTTTTTATTGTTTACATTACCCTAATATAGCAAAAAATGACCTGTTCTACAACAATTTTTCTATCTCACTTAATACTTCATCTCTACCTTGATGGGTCTTGGCTGAATAGCCTAAAACTTTAGCATTACCAGCTTCTTTTGAAATTTCCTGAATCTTGCTTTCCCATTTTGTTTTTGCAACTTTATCTATTTTATTGGCAATGATTATTAGGTTATGATTGTTTTTATTTATAACTTCAAGCATTTCTCTGTCTAACTCGGTCAAACCAACATTTGCGTCAATGATAAGAAAAATAATTCTTGGTTTTACATTTGAAAATTCTAGGTACCAGAAAATCCTTTTTATCATTCTATTTCGATCAGCTATTGAGCGCAAGGCAAAGCCATATCCAGGAAAATCTACTAAATAAAACTGGTCGTTAATTTTAAAAAAATTTGCCTCAACTGTTTTCCCAGGCATTTTACTGGCTTTAACAAGTTTTTTTTGGCCAGTTAAAGAGTTAATTACGCTTGATTTACCAGAATTTGACCTGCCCAAAAACGCAAACTGCAATAAATTGTCATTTGTACTATAATCCCCGCCAACTATTCCCTTTGTAAATTTTGCGCTTAGTATTTTCATAATCCTTGTTTTTTCATTTCCCAAAAACATTTTGCAGTGGCTTCGACATCAGCCAGAGCATTGTGTGAATCCTCGAAATCTGTGCCAAATAGCTTTAAATGTAATTCGGAAAGTTTTGGCCATTTGTATCCAATTTTGCCGTTTGTACTTGGTATAGCGCAAAAATCTGTTGATATTTCTTTTGTGCAAATTTTTTGTTTCTCAGTAAAAATGTTAGCCATTTTCTTTCTCAAAAATTCAGCCCCAACAATCATTTCGTCAAAGCTTATATTATGTGCCACCAAAAAATCTGCTTCTGCAACCAATTTCTCAAATCTAGTTAAAGTAGTATGTAGGTCAACTCCCTTTTTTGCCGCAATTTCAGTTGTAATTCCATGTATATTTGAAGATTCTATTGGAATTTCAAATCCTTCAGGTTTAATAGTTAAGTCAACGCTTTCAACTTTAACCCCGTCTTTGTATAAAACCCAAGCTAACTGAACAAGCCTTGGCCAATTTTCCAAATCTTCCACTGGAGCGTACCAATTCCTTGGTAAACCCGTTGTTTCTGTATCAAAAAACAAGTAAGTTCCTGCCTGCCTGATATCGGTCTTGTTTTCCCTTTTCTCAAATAAACTTGCTTGTTTTGGTTTATTCATAAATTACGATTAGCGAATAATATATAATAGCAAAAAACCACCTCAATTGAAAGGTGTAAACATGCAATAAAAAACCACTCGTCTTGAGTGATTTTTAATTTTCTCGAAAATATTCTTTCAACATCGTCATTAAGGTAGTTTTTCCTCGGTTTGTTTTTAAATATAATTCTCTTCTTTTTGCATCCTCCATGCTGCGATAGGCTTCATAATGAATGAGCTCTAATGGTTTATAGTGTTTTGTAGATTGCGAAAGTCCGCTATTTTGCTCTGCTACTCTTCTTACTATATTTTCAGAATAACCGATGTAAATAAAATTCTTTGATTTATTATATAGAACATATACGTAAAAGAATTTCATGTTTTTGTTTTAAGACCTGGGAGGCACAATACTGCGCCTCCCTCAGTCCCCATACTATGCTTCTGACTTCGCTTTTGGCGAAGCCAGGCGCCGTATGGTGCCTGGCTGCGGGACTAGGACTCGAACCTAGATACTAGCCTTCAAAGGGCCATGTCCTACCATTAGACGATCCCGCAATATTTTGCAATAATAACACTTTTTAAATTTATTTTCAATATAAGATAGATTTACTTAGTAAAAAAAATGCTCTCCGTTATGTTGGAAAGCATTTTTCAAGTAAACTTTTAGGCTATTTGCAGACTGTTTGAGGCGAAACACATTGTACTGTTCCCAAAACTCCTCCAACCCCAACACACATATATGATTTATCTGGCAACTGAGTCGATACACAATAATTGTCGGACGAGGCAAAGCAAATTGGGTTTGTAGCTCCTTTTGACATTAAATCTTTAACTACAAATATGAGAGCTTGTGAATATGGAGCGCTTTTAGGTGCATTAACATAGCCCATTCTGCAGACATTCAGGTAATTACTATTTAATATGAGAGCCTGGGAAGCTCCAATGCCAATTTGCCTCATATCAGATACTATTTCCTGTATTTTCATTATTGGCATGAGTACATCCTCAATTTTCTGGAAATTTTCCGGCGCTTGAATTGTTATTGCTTTGTTGAAGTTTGAATTATTAGCAGTAAATCTAATTTCCATTTGCATATCAGCTGATGGATCAAATTTGCCAGCATCAATTATCTTGTTCAATTTTACTTGGTAAAGCATATAATCAATTTTACCAATCCAAAGCTCAATATTTATGTCGCCAACTGCATCTACTATTGTCTTAACAAATGCATTTGCCATGTTTATATACAAGGCAGAATTTCCAATTGACTGACTGTCTTGGGTTTCCAAAGCCACAATCTTACTGAACAAGTCTGTCATTTTAGCTTTACTAATTTTAACTGAATAATGATATGTGTTTTTACCATTGATAGTTTCATCTGCAAATTGTTTATCTATGGAAAGAAGTTTTTCAGTTGAAATTAAATTTGCAACTTTTTTAGCAAATTCCGATTGAGTTGTTTTTGTGGTTTCAAACGTTGTTGAACTGTCAACGAGCCCGGTTGGCGACTGTGATTGCAGTGTATTAAATGAATCCTGGTCAATTTTCATCCAAATTCCCTTTATTTTTGCAATATCAACTCCATTTGTGTAAGAACTTGGCAAAACAATGTCATTTATTTTTAAATAAGTAGCGTTGTTAATAACAGTAACGCTGATATTCGCAGAAATAGATGACCCTGATAATGTAAGATTTAATATTAAATTTCCATCAGCTTTAGCATTATTTGCATCAGTTGCATCAATTTCGCTGTTTACATTTGCGGTTAATTTCCCTTGAGTAGATTTGTCGCTTTTTTTAATAATGCCCATTTCTATTAGTGCTGTTGTCTGGTAAATTTTCACCCCAGACATATTTGTCAGCATTTTAGCGATGACTGTATTTGGATTTGGTGAAAACATACCAGATAAAATATTTGGATTTTTCATTATTGCAAATACTCCAACAGCGCCAAGGGCAATAACAATTAACAAAACAATTAAAAGTCTTAGTAACTTGTGAGATCCAGTTCTTTTTATCATTACATTATTTTGAACAGTAGGTTGTGCTGGCTGATTTTGAATTTTTGGTTGTTGGACAATTGGTTTTTGCTGGATTATTTCCTGTGGTTGAGGTTGAGCTTGCGGTTGTACCTTAAGATTATCAATTCCAGTTGGGGAAATATTAGCCTGTATTTGTGGCTTTCCTTCAGGTTGAACCTGGACTTTTGGCATGATTTCGGTAAATGCCTCATTGACTTCTTGTTCAGTCCAACCGTTTTTATAAAGCAAATTACGCGACTGCTCGTCTGTTTGCCCAGCTGCTTTAGCTTTTGTAATATAATCTACTAATTGTTGTTCTGCCATAAATTTACTATTTTAATATTAGAGATGTAATTTAACTCATTATACCTCTTTTAAAAACTTCAAGTATGTGGATAACTATTGTGCTATTTTATTGTTCGGCGTGCGTAATGTTTATTATAGCTAGTTCCAGAGGAAGCTGTGTAACTGCTGAAAATTTAATTTTGTTTTCGGCATCAATAAAAAATTCCAGCATATTTTGAATGTCTTTTTGAGTCAAGTTTGTAGTTTGTGCCTTCATTTTATCTATTTCAGCTGTAGATAGTCCTGAATTTTGCAAATTTAAAAAACTTGGATTTATTTTCAAAAGCAATTCCTGTCTCAAATAAAAAACCAATGTTTTGGTAAATTCCTGCAAGTCTACGCCATTTTCCATAAGTGAATTCAAAAACATTATTGCGTCTTTGGTATTTTTAGCCACCAAATAATCTACAAATTTAGAAATCTCACCTACTTCTACAATTCCAAGTAGTTCCTTAATGTCTTCAGTTTTAATAATTCCTTTTTCCCCAGAAAAGCTCAAGCATTCATCTAACAAGGATTCAGCATCTCTAAATGATCCGCGAGAATTTAAGGCAATAAGAGATAAAGCAGATTCATCAAACTTTACATTCTCTTTTTTTGATATAAACTCCAGCTTTTTAATTATTTCTGGCACTTGTAGTCTTTTGAAGTCAAATTTCTGGCATCGTGAAAGTATTGTTGGAATCATTTTATGTGATTCTGTTGTGGCTAAAATAAAAATTGCGTGAGCTGGTGGTTCTTCCAAGGTTTTTAGCAAGGCATTTGCAGCAGATTTAGAAAGCTGGTGACATTCGTCAATAATAAATATTTTGTATTTTGATTTTACGGGAGCAAATTTTATCCCAGCTATTAATTCCCTTACTCCTTCAACTTGAGTATTTGAAGCTGCATCAATCTCAACCAAATCCATTGAATTTCCTGCCATAATTTCCAAGCATGAAGAGCATTTGTTGCACGGTTCAAATCCATCTTCCCTATTCTCGCAATTTATGGCTTTGGCAAACAACCTAGCAATTGTTGTTTTTCCTGATCCCCGGGGCCCAGAAAGCAAATATGCATGTGAAATATTATTCCCTTTTATTGAATTAGTCAGAGTTTTTACCACATGTTCTTGTCCTACAACTTCGCTGAATTTTTGTGGACGGTATTTTCTATATAATACAATGTTGCTCATAATTATTTTTTAAATACAATGAATTTATATGATAAAAAATTCCAAATTGCTGTAACACCCATAGCAAAAATTACGGAAATTTGGCGCCAAAGATTTACGCTAAAACCTGTGTTTATATTAACAAAAAAAGAAAAAGATAAAAGGTTTATGGCCAAGCCCACTGCTGTAGCTAATAAAAAAATAACAATTTCTTTTCTTATCTCTATTGTTTCTGGCTTTTTGAAAGCCCAATATTTGTTTCCAAAATATTTAATACACACGGCTACTAAAAAAGAAAACGCTTTGGCAAAAACATCAGGAATAAAAAGTAAAAATACATTAAAAAATCCAATATCGGCTAGGTCAGCCAATCCGCCAGTTATAATATGCCTAGTTGCCTGCCCCGCCAATTTTTCATCACCAAAAATTTTCATGTTTATTGCATAATCTTATCACATTTGATTTGCCCTTAACAAGTGCAGTTAAATTTGCTAATATAATCTATTAACCTATGATTATAAACGACCTTAAAAATTTCCTGGAAAAACTCGACCATTACAGGGACGAGTTTCTTTTCCTCTTTATTAAGCCTTATTGGCCAAGAAAGATAATCCCAAATCACATTACATATGTGAGAATTTTTGTTGGTTTGCTTTTGTTTGTCTTGCTTTTCTTTTTTAAAATTGAAGACAAGATTCTAATATTTTCGCTTTTCACACTGGGAGTTGTAACAGACCTTTTGGACGGATCTGTTGCCCGTGGCTTAAACAAGGTTACAGAATTTGGAGCAATGCTTGATTCCACGGCTGACAGGATTTTAATCTTTCCAATTGCCTTTTATAGCTTGTACACTCCGCATAAATGGCTTTTGCTAACACTGTTTTTAATGGAAATATTAAATGCTGTTGCCTCAATGTTTTACAAATCAAAGGAAATTTATCTAGAATCAAATATTTTTGGAAAGACAAAAATGGTCATGCTGTGTATTGTTTTCATTGCAATATTAATTGTCTGGCCAAATGCTCCGTCGGTATTTTTTATAGACATGCTTTGGATTTCCATAATTTTTTCCTTTTTAAGCATTTTTTACCGGATATTGGAATTAAATAATAAAGGTTATATTAAAAACAAAATACTTGTTAAAGAATTAAATAAGTATGAAAAAAAACATGAAAATATATAACACGCTTTCAAACAACAAGGATGAATTCAAGCCTATTAAAGGAAAAAATGTAAATCTTTTTGTTTGCGGACCGACGGTTTACGATTATTCCCATATTGGACATGCAAAAAATTACATTGCCTTTGATTCATTTGTAAAATACTTGCGGTTCAAGGGATACAAGGTTTTTTATTTACAAAATATCACAGATTTGGACGACAAAATTATTGCCAGAGCCCGAGAAAAGGGCGTTTCTCCAAAGGATTTAGCACTTGCATTTGAAAAGGAATATTTAGCAGATATGAAATTGCTTGGCGTTAACAGTGTTTCAAAATATGCCAGAGCCACCAATTATATAAAAGAGATTATAAGTCAAGTTAAGAGATTACAGGAGAAAGGATACGCCTACAAAATTGATGGCGATGGAATTTATTATGATATAGGTAAATTTCCAAATTACGGAAAATTAGCCGGAAGAACTGCTTTGGAAGCAGAAGATGCAGTTTCAAGAATTGATTACAGTAAAGATAAGAAAAACAGGGGCGATTTCTGCCTGTGGAAGTTTTGTGAAGAACCAGAACCAACATGGCCCGCACCTTTTGGAAACGGCCGGCCAGGATGGCATATTGAAGATACAGCTATAACTGAAAAGTTTTTTGGCCCTCAATATGATGTTCATGGAGGTGCCAGAGATATAATTTTTCCTCATCACGAGGCGGAAATAAGTCAAATGGAGGCAATTTCTGGAAAATCTCCATTGGTAAGATATTGGATGCATGTAGGATTTTTAACTGTAAACGGTCAAAAAATGTCTAAGTCAACAGGAAACTTCATTACAATTAGTGACCTATTGAAAAGATGTCCAGCAAATTTAATAAGATTTTTTGTTGTTAAAAATTTGTGGCGCTCGCCTGTTGATTATTCTGAATCAGTAATGATTGAAGTCCGGGCTGCTATTGAAAAAATTGAGGATTTTATAAGAAGATTAAAGACTCAAAATAATAAAAAGTCATCAAAAGAAATAAACGTACTAATTAAAAATTTAAAAAATAATTTTTACAATCAGCTAGATGATGATTTTAACACTCCGCAAGCTTTTGCAGTTTTGTTTGATTTTGTAAAAAATTTGAATCAGTTTATGGATAAGGATTCAATTAGTAAAAAACAATCTACTGATATAAATAAATTTTTCCAGGAAATCAATAAAATTTTTGGAATTATAGATTTTAAGAAAGTTAACAAAGCAATTCCCGCTGAAATAAAAAAGCTCGTCAAAGATAGAGAGCAGCACAGAAAAGACAAAAATTGGCAGAAATCTGACGAATTGAGGCATGAAATAGAAAAAAACGGCTATTTGGTTGAGGATACAGACAAAGGAACAATTGTAAAAAGTACATTTTAATAAAAAAAATGCCCAGTTTATGCTGGGCTTGGTATTTAGGAAACAATATCCCTTAAAAAATGAGAGCCATTTCCTCTTTTGAGGTAGGTTCCAAAATTGCTGTAAATTACTTTAGCGACAAGAATTCTGCCACTCTTGGTTATAAATGTGACCTTTTTAGGACGACCTGATCTGTTATATTTTATTGGATATGCCAGATCATATCTCTCTGTAGGATTATTATTGATCAGTGAAATAGTTTCTGGCAATTCTGAAAATCCATCAATAAGCCTGAGAATAACCAGGATTCCAATGACCGACATTACGAAAATTGCGGTAAAAACAACCATAATTTCCCTCCCTGTTTAAATATTTTAAAATTGCAAAGACAAAACGATAAAAAAATAATATCATTTTATTTGACAACTGTCAAAGGTTTGTAGGCTATTGATACCAATCTCTATTTCTGGTATACAAAAAATAACATCGCAAAATGGCAAACGAAACCATAAAAGAAAAACTTCCTCCACAGAATAATGAAGCAGAACAATGTCTGTTAGGCTGTTTAATGTTGGACAAAGACGCCATTGTCAAAGTTGTTGACTTTATTAGAGCTGAAGATTTTTATAAGAGCATTCACCAAGATATTTACCAATCAATGGCTGACCTTTACAGTAGGTCAGAGCCAATAGACATACTTTCTGTCTCTTCAAGATTAAAGGAATTAAATAGATTAGAAGATATTGGGGGATCCTCTTATTTATCTACATTAATAAATACAGTTCCTACTGCCACTCACGTTTCCAATTATGCAAAGATTGTCAGGCAAAAAAAGATTTTGAGGGACTTGATTTCAGCTTCAGAAGAAATTGGATTGTCTGCGTTTGATGAATCAGAAGAGGTTGATTTCCTTTTGGATAAGGCAGAAAAAACTGTCTTTGAAATTGGCCAGCGCGCTTTGACTAAAAACTTTATTGCCATAAAAGATATTTTACCTGAAACCTTTGAAAGACTAGACGCCTTGGCAAAACATCATGGAGCTTTGCGAGGAGTTCCAACTGGGTTTAAAGATTTGGACAACAAACTTTCAGGATTGCAGAAAACCGACTTGATTATCTTGGCTGCGCGTCCTGGAATGGGTAAAACTTCGTTGGCCTTGGATATTGCCAGAAACGTTGCAGTGCGCGAAAATAAGCCTGTGGGCATATTTAGTCTTGAAATGGGTAAAGACCAACTTACTGACCGCTTAATCTCTTCTACGGGCAATATTGAAGCCTGGCACTTAAGGACAGGTCAGCTTACCAATGACGACTACTCAAGAATACAGCATGCTATGGGAAGCTTATCTGAAGCTCCTCTATATATAGATGACGCAGGCTCGGTAAATATACTTCAAATAAGGGCTATGGCTCGCAGGTTGCAGTCAACCAAAGGCTTGAGCTTACTTATTGTCGACTATTTGCAGTTAATGGAACCAATGAACAGATTTGCCTCTCCAGTCCAGCAGGTTACTGAAAACTCCAGAGCCCTTAAAATGTTGGCAAAAGAGCTGAATGTTCCAGTATTGGTACTTTCACAGCTTTCTCGTGCGGTTGAGTCGCGAGTACCACAAGTTCCAAGACTTTCCGACCTTAGGGAATCTGGAGCCATTGAACAAGACGCAGACATTGTTATGTTTATTTACAGGGAAGATTTTTACAATGAAAACAGCTTGAAGCCAGGAGTTGCCCAAGTTATTATTGAAAAGCACAGAAATGGTGCCACAGGTTCTATAGAATTATACTTTGAAAAGAGTATGGCAAGCTTTAGGGATTTGGATAAAAGCGGATATTCTCCAGAAACAGGAGAAAACGGTTAAAAATAAATAAATGGATTCAATAGACAAATTAGTTGAAATTTTTAGAAGGTTTCCAACGGTTGGCTCAAGAACAGCCGGCCGTTTTGTTTACTATTTGATGAAACAGCCAAAGCAAAGAACCGACGAACTCATAAATGCAATTTTAGAACTTAAAAACAAAATTAAATTATGCCAGCTTTGTTTTGATCCTTTTGAGGGTGAAGGACAAATTTGTAAAATATGCTCAAATACATCAAGAAATAAAAATTTGCTTTGCATAGTTGAAAAAGAAACTGATTTGTCTTCGCTTGAAAGCACTAAAAAGTATACTGGACTTTATTTTATTCTTGGTGGAACAGTGGCTACAATGCGAAAAGAAGATATAAGCCAACTAAGAATAGAAGAACTTAAAAAAAGAGTCAAAGAAGGAAATTTTACAGAAATTATTGTTGCTTTAAACCCAACTCCCGAAGGCCGTACAACATCTGTTTTAGTCGAACAGTCTATACGAGAAGTTTGGCTTTCAATAAAACCCGCAGGTCCTGAGCAGAGTCGAAGGATTACTCACCTTGCAAAAGGAATCCCAGTTGGCGGAGAACTTGAATATATAGACGAAGAAACTCTTGAAAGCGCCCTCGAAGGTCGCAAATAAAACTATAAAAAAAGAACCCGGAAAGAGTTCCGGGTTTTGAGAATTGTCGCACAATAAGAAGTTTAAAGAATTAATATATAAATATAAAGAATGGTTAGACCGGGCGGGTCCTCTTGAAAAGCGAACCCGCCTTACTGACTTGGGCCCGACGCTCTCGCCAGTCAAGAGCCATTAATTATAGATACTTTCTTAAGAATTCTTGTGTTGTGAAACCTTGCGTCTCTTTTATTTATAATCATATTACTTCCCTCTCGTCTTTTTGTTGTTGAGGCTGATTATACTTTTAAAAGAGCTAAAATCCTTTCGGTTAAACGGTTATTATTTTCTAGCGGATTAGTTATTTATATAAAATACAAAAAGTGCAGTCAAGAAAATTTATGCACCGAAATTTATTTTCGATTTTTTTCAGCTTGTCTAACTTGTTTTTCATCCATGCCAAAGTGATGGGCAATTTCATGCCACACAGTATTTTTTACGGCTTTTTTTATATCTTCAGGATTTGAGTAAAACTTTTCTATTTGATTTTTGAAAATTGTAATCTTGTCCGGTAAAACTTGGCCATAACTTTCGCGTTTGGTAAGTGGGATTCCTTCATACAAGCCGAAAAGAAAAGCTCCTCTCAGTCTGAGCTTTTGAATTTGCGAGGGAGTTGGGTCGTCCTCAATTACAATTTCTAAATTTTTAAGCATGGCTAAAAACCTCTCATCTATTGAATCAATTCCTTCGCTGACTAATTTTTCAAATTCTTCCTGTGTCATATTAATTTATTCTATACGCAAAAAGCCGTCATTACAACGGCCTTTTGTTTCATATTTTGATTAAATTTTCTCTACTCTACGTATTTCATCTATTCTGCTGGTGAATTCCCTTTCTGCTTTATATCCTCTTCGAATCATTCTTTTATTATCTATCCATTTTTCAACTCCAAAGAACATTCCAGATTTAAACATCCAAATTCCCAATAAAGTTATTATCATTGGCAACAAGAATGAATCTACCCAGAAGTTGTCAGTCAAACCAGTATTTACAGTGCTAGCTCCTAAAACTGAAGATTTTGTAACGACAATAGAAGCGTTACTTGAAGGAGTATATCCTGTGCTTGAACTGGTTACAATAACATTGTTGGTTAAAGTTGTAGTTCCAAAAGCAAAATTGTCTGCGTTTGCCAATTTTGCCTGGTAAGTAATAGTTACTGTTTGTCCTGCATATATAGTGCTCAAGTTTATACCAGAAGCTATGTTGCCAGTATAGTTGTAAATATTGTTTGTACAGTTTGTACTTATAGTTCCATTTGTTGTACAAGCAACTACCAATTGATCGCTGAAATTCAAATTTGCAGGAAGAGTGTCTCTAACAAGGACATTTTGAACATCTTGTCCTGTTGCCTGTAAGGTAATCATAAACATCAACATGTCTGCTGGGCTTGCATAAGCTGAAGTTGAAAATCCAGATCCAGCTGTAAGGTTTCTAACAGTTTTTGAAGCAGTTAAAGTACCTGCTGAATAATTGTTAGTATTTGTACAGTAGTTGTTAATGCATCCGCTTGTGCAATATTGAGCCAAATCTTGCTGTACTCCGCATGAGTCATACCAATACAAGCTAGAACCAACACACCTCTGAGATGAGTGATAGGTGCATGACTGAGCATTGGCAACTGCAGGAATTAATCCTGCCACGATAAATAATAATGTTATAACTACTCCGCTGAAAATTATTTTGTATGTATTTTCCATATAAAAAATTAATAATTATTATAATTGTTAATACTACCATTTATACAAAGAAATGTCAATATATAAACTATTCAACAACGAGTTCAGCTTCAACAGTAATTCTCTGATAGTTTTTCCCTGGTGGCCAACAACTAATTAAAGTAAGCACATTCTTTGAAGTGTCTAGCCCATCTCTTGAAACATCAGCCCCTCTTTTGACAATTGTTTTCTGTTTGACTTCGTATTTGTACTGCTTGTTGTTAAGATTAATATATATAGGGTCGCCAGGCGCAAGTTTTTCCAATTCTGAAAACGCCCAAGCTATTTTCATTTTTGGCCAGCCAATTGGCGCTGAATGTCCAAGTATGACAATCTGTCCTATTTGCCCCGGGTAAACAGACCCAGGGTAATAAATAACTCCCAGGTCAAGATCTTTTGCAAGAGATTCAGTACTTGTATTTGTTGAAAAAATCATTGGTACAGAAACTCCCAATTTGGGAATTTCCAAAGTATTTTGCTTATCTGTATATGTGGTTTTTACTTCTTTAACTACAACGGGAGTTTCCTGACCTACCTGCGCAGGCAGGCTATGATTTGGATAAAAATACTGGTCCATTGAAGAAGCACTAATTGTTGGGTAAGGATCAAAAAAATCACTTACCATTGTAGAAACCATCTTGTAATTGAAAATCCACGAAATATCACTCCAGTTTATAATTAAAAAGCTTGCCAAATAAATTACAACAGCCACCTTTAATATTTTTTTTGCGTTTTTGTTTTCCATGTCTTAAATCAAAATTTGATGCGGAATAAATGCAATTATTGTTTCCTTGTTAACCAATGTAGCTAAAGACAGTAAAACTATTACAACAACCGCCCTGAGGACAAGCGCTTTTTTAAACTTTATATTAAAGTTAAAAAATATCAGTGTCATTAAAATTCCGATAATAATCAAAGAAAAACCATAAATAATCCCCTGTAAAATATCGTCGTAGCCGTAAAGGACAGAATTTACTATTTTCGACGGCAAGTTACTTATGCCAGTTTTCTTCTGAGGTTCTATGGAATTTTGCGCTTGAGTTGTTTCAGACAAAACTTTTTCATTAGTATTTAAAACAGTGGTTTGTACTGGTTGACTATTTTGAGGTAAAACTTGTTTAACGGGAATATTTTTTACAACAGCTTGTTTAACGGGAAGCTGAGATCCAAATTCTTGGACAACTACAATCGAATTATTTGCTCCAAAACCTCCAAGCACTGCAGTTCCAACCTCGGTATAGTTGGGGTTTACTATGTTTTCTTTGTGCGATGGAGAATTTAGCCAGGCATTGAAAACCTCTTCTGACTCATAAAATCCAATTGCCAAATTTTCTCCAGCATATTTGTAATTGTATCCTGCTTTGACAAACCAAAACCATGGAGTTATTCCACTTGGGCTTACATGATTAAAATATTGGTTTTGCAGCATATTTTCAGCTTTAAGTAGGGCTGCCTTATCTAATTTATCATTTTTTGTCAGAGTATTTAAACCAGCAGATTGGCGCGTTTGATTTACAAAAGCTTCCAAAGAAGACTTGGCAATATCGGCAAAAAATATATTGTTTGGAAAATTTATGGAAACAATGCTGGCAAATATTTTCAAAACTGCAACTAAAACAACGCAATACAATAAAATATTGCTTTGTAAAAATTTAGACCTATACCCATTTTCATCTGAAGGTATCACATAAAATTTTATTTTGTGCAAGATACCTTCAAAAGTCTTTTCCTCCACGGAATAATCCATGAATTTTTATTGTTATATTATAAATTAATTATACATTATTTTAATTTATTTGTCAATGTATTCAAAATGCTTAATTTACCTTAATTCTGCCACAATTAATGTGTCTCTACAACAAAAAACCCTTGGCCATAACCAATGGGCGAAGCGTTACTATTTTATTATTCTCCACAAGTGTTATTTGCACAAACAATTGCCCTGTCTTTTGGTCTTAAATCTATATACTTTAAACTCTTATTTTCATCCGCTGACATTCCCCCATTAAGTAAAAGAATCATTTTTTGCAGCTGAAGCGCAATTGAGGGTTCACCTTGCAAACCGACAAAAATTTTCCAATTTTCAGAAGTTATTATATTCATTCTCAGTGCACTGATAATTATTGCTTCCTTAGCGCCAATATCGAAATTATCCTTCAAATCTTTTTGAATTTGAAATATTGCCTGCATTGTCGAGGCATCAACAGCCTGTTTTCCAGGCGCAATTTGCATATTCTCATTTGTCTGTCGCACAATAACTGTATCTGCTGCTGGTTTACTAATTTGGTCAAAAACAATTCCATTTATATCAATCGAGTAGTATTTTCCTAATTTTTCACAATATACTCCAATAGGTTTTCTTTCAGTAATAACAATTAAAAAAGTTTGAGGGTATTTTTTACTAACGGAAACATTTTCTATTTCGGGAAATTTTACTAAAATATCTTCTTTTATTTTTTGACTATCAATTAAAAAAATACTTTTTGTAGAAACTTTAGTTTTCAAAAAATCCAACATCAAAATTTGCGATCTTTCAGCAACAATATTTTTGACATCTTGAGTTGTAACTTTGGAATTTCCTGAAACATTAACATTTTTCAATTGAAAGCCTGAATAAAACAAAATAAAATACGATCCTGTTAAAATTATTATTACAATTATAATAAAAAACCAAAACCAGGCCTTTTTTAATATTGATTTTTTTGGCCTAATTTTCTGAATTTTTGTTTTTACGTGGCTTTTTCTATATGACACAAAATTATTAAAGGTTTCTTTTGAGTTTCCTTATTTTTTCAATTATATATGTTATCCAATATTTTGAGGAAATTACAAAATCTTGTGTTTTAATGTATTCCTCTGAATATCCGCCAAAACCCATTTTAAAAAAAGTTGGCCCAGCCCAGGGATGTTTTGGAAACTCTTCTGGGTCAGTAAAACCCCAAAAATCATAGGTCAAGCACCCCCTATTTTTTGCTTCTTTTATTGCTTCCCATTGTAATAAATATGGAATAGAAAGCTTTGAAAATTTTCCAAGCGAAGCTGCTTGGTGGTAATAAGCAATTCCCGACCAAATTATAATCATGGCTCCGGCGGCAATTTCTCCTTTATACTTTCCAAACAAAAAAATAATTTCTTTGTCTTTTGCAAAAGCTTCAAATTCATTTTTAATATATTCATCAGAAAACGGAACAAATTTCTGCCTTTTTGAAACCTCTTTGTTGAGCTTTTGATAAATTTCCACATCTTTTAGATCACTGCTTTTCACTATTTCAATATCCTTGTTTTCCAGGACTTTTTTTACAACATATCTGGTGGTTTTGCGCATATTTTTGAAAAGTTCCTCTTCACTTGGGTTTATATCCAATTTCCAGGTTGCGTCATAAGTGGAAGCGTGCATTGGTGCATTTCTAAAACTTAAATCAGAAAAAATATTCTCATTTTGTTCATTTCTTCGAAATAAAGGAGAAACCCTTATAAAACTAGCATTTTGTTCTTCGGCAATAGTGCAAAGCTGTACCAAAAGCAATTCCAAAACCTCCTTTTTGTCTTTTCCTTCCAAACCTTCAGAAACAACTGGACCATGCGGAATAAATAAAAATGTCCCGCGCTTTGCTGAAACTTTTAAAATTAAAGCTACAGAAAGCAGAAGTCCATTGTTATAAACTCCAAACCTCCATATTTTGCCTGCTTGCGTAGACAGACCTCCTAATTTTTCATTAAATTCACCCCAATTCCAGGACTGCAAAAATGTTTTCTCAGTTTGTTTTAGTAGAAAATTTTCCCATTCCTCTTTATTTGTTATTTCTCTAAGCTCCATTTAATATCTTTTTTAAAATCAAATACTGGTCGTCAAACAAAACTCTGTTTTTTTGCGGATCTTTCCCAGTATTTTTTGAATAAATTGCGTCATCTTTCCCTATAAAAACAAAATCATTAAAAGCTTCTTTGTGCATCTTTACAACCTTAAGCAATTCTTCACTTACTTTACCTACATAATTATTGACCTCCCATTCTTCACCATCTTCAACAAATTCAGCTTTCTCTAATAGTTTAATTTCTGAAAAATTAAATTTATTACAAAAAATCTCGCCCAGTTCTTCTTTGCATTCCCGTAAAACCGCATCCATCTCACTTTCTCCTATTTCAATTCCACCAGCCCAGGTTGCCGAGCAAATATATGGGGAGGAATCATTTGTAAACCTTCTCTGTGAGGCTATTTTGCCCTTATTTTCTCCATCATTTAAAACCAACCAAACGGAAACTGTTTTACGCATATTTTTTTAAAAAATTAACTATTCTTTCTGCATCTTTTTTTGAAATATTTATGTGAGTTGGCAAATTAAGGGTCCGCTTAGCTAAATACTCTGCATTTGTACAACTTCCAGGTGTATATTTTAATTCATCAATTTTTGTATCACATGGTGCAATTGGTGTTGTATACCAGTCTCCAAGTAAAATATTTTCCTTGTGCCAAGCTTCGTAAATTATATCATGAGCCTTAGAGTGTTTTACTGTGTACCTCAAAAAAACATTTTTCCTTGCTGTAAATCCAGCTGGAAGTTCAAACTTGGCCTGTGCCCCGAGGGGTATATCTTTTAGATTTGCATAATAAAATTCAGCTATTTTTTTTCTTTGAGTATTAAATTTTTCCAATTTACCAAACTGGTTTAAAGCCATGGAAGCTAAAGCATTTGGCAAAGCTTTCGGAAAATATTCTGGCTGTTTGCCCTGCTTTTCTTGCAAACTTACAGCCTTTGATAAAATATGAAACATTTGTGACAGAACTAAAAGTATTTTTCCAAGGTCCAAAAAATTATATATTGGCAAGATAAGATAGTGCAGTAAAATTGGATGAAAAATTTGCTGAAAAATCCAAAATAAATTTGGCAAACCAAATTCACCATGAGCTTGCCTAAGAGATTCTCCAATCTTGTCGTCGTTTGTGACAGCTATTCCACCATACACCGAGGAAATAATTTTATCCCTTGAAAAACTAAAAAATGAAGCCTTGCTTATTGTCCCTACTTTTTGTCCATTAAATTCCGCACCAAGCGAATGAGCACAATCTTCAACCAGTATTAGGTTATAAGCGCTGCAAATGGCCCTAATTGCGTCCATGTCAGCTGGCAATCCAAAAGTGTGTTGAACTACCACAACTCGGCTTTTAGTGGTAATTTTAGCCTCTAAATCGCTAGCAGACATGTTAAAGTCATCTTTATTACAATCTATGTAAACCGGGTTCAAACCAGCCCACAAAACAGGATTTGGCACAGCATTGCACGTAAAAGCCTGCAAAAGTACCTCGCTTCCTTGGTCTAAATTTAGCGATTTTAGAATTGCATATAAAGAGCTCCTGCCAGAATTAAAAGAAAAAGCATATTTTACTCCAAGATATTTTTTAAACTCTTCTTCTAATTTATTTATAGACTTACCTTTTTTCCATAGCCATGGCCGTATAATCAAATTTAAAGCTAGACGTAAATCGTCTTTTTCAACATTTGGCGACAGAGATATTGAAATTGGCTTGAAATATTTAGACATAAAAATTATTTTTCTTCTATTAGTAAATTAGCCAATCCAGCTGGAACCCTGCCTTCAAGTAAAACTGCGTCTCCGGATTTACAAAACAAAGTAATTGCCGCATATGCAGCACTCGCATTGTCACACAATAAAATATTTTTCGGTGACATTCCAGCATCAACTGCACCTTGTTTTAATTCTGTAAACTTGTCTTTGGTTGTTATTATAGCCAAATCGCAAATTCCAGCAATTTTTTTGCCAATTATATCATGAATTTCAGATGATTTTTCACCCAACTCTATTAAGCAAGGCATCACAATAACTTTTTTATTTTCATACATTGAAAAATAGTCCAAATCTGCGTAAACTCCGTCTGGGTTGGCTGAATAAGAGGAATCTACAATATCAATTTCATGTTTGCCTTTCTTCAAAACCATGCCAGCTTGAGTATTTGAAATATCTTTACATGCTTCAGATATTTCCGCAAAAGTCATCCCAAGCTCTCTGGCAAGTAAAATTGCTCCAAGAAGATTTTGCACATTTTGTTTTCCTAAAACATTGGCCCTAAAATGTCCCACTTCGCCTTTTTTATTTATTGCAACAAAAGAAACATAATCTTTAGCAACTTCAAGTTCTTCAGCCCAAATGTCAGAATCAATTGCCCTATTACTAATACTGTATATTTTTTTGTTAGCCACTGGAAAATTATCGGCTCTTTTATAAAGGTCCAAGCAAAACTTATTATCACCGTTTACAAACAAAGCTCCATTTTTTGGTAAAAACTCAGCTAATTCCCTGCCGCCTTCAGCAGATAAAAGATTATCTAGTGAACCAAAAAGTGCCAAATGCTGTTCATTTACTCCAGTGATAATTCCAAATTTTGGATTTACAATATTGCAAAGCATTTTTATCTCGCCTTTCCTGTATGCACCCATTTCAGCAATAAAAATCTGATGTTCGGGTTTTAATTGGTCAATTATCGTCTGAGCAACTCCAATTTCAGTATTAATATTTCCGCATGTTTTTAGAACATTGAATTTTTTGGAAAGAAAAGCATAAATAAACTCCTTAGTTGAGCTTTTTCCGTAAGACCCCGTGATCCCAATAACTGTAAGCCCTTTCATTTGCTTTATTTTTTTTTGCGCTTTTTTATAAATTGCATTCTTTATAAAAAAAGTTGGAATCTGTAAAATTTCAGCTAAAACTAAAGTAATTAAAGGAAAAATAATTTCAGCTAAAACTATAAAAATAAAAAACCTGCTAGTAGAAACAAAGAAAAATAAAACTAAAGAAATAATTGACAAAATAGCCAGCACAGATGCTTTTTTAGTAAATTTTGGGATTCTCCAGCTTTTTTTTGCCAACAAAGCCAAGGAATACAACCCAAAAAGACAGAAAACAAATAATACTATACTATCCCAGACAGATACGTTATGCTTTGCTAAAAATATTGGCAGAATAATCAAAACAAGCAAAGATAATATTGCAGTTTTTGGAAACAAAACATTTAATGTTTTTTTAAGATCTCCCTTCATCCTGTCCAATCTATACTCTTTTACCTGCCAGAAATAAACAACATAAAGCATCCTATGTAAAATGTGAATAAACCAAAGAAATAATAGAACGAATATAATGTATTGAAAATCCATTTTATGTTATTTTCTTTTTAATATTCTATAAATTTTATATGCAAAGTACCAAAATTTTTGATAAGCAATTTCAATTCCCTGGGGGTATTCAAATTCAATACCACTAAAACCTTTTTTAAAAATTGTAATTCCTGGCCATTTAAATTCATCTATTCCCCAAAAATCTAACTCCTTCATTCCCTTTCTCTTTGCTTCTAAAATTACTTCCCAGTACAAAAGGTTGGCGCTTTTAAAATGCCTGTATTCGTAGTCAGAACCTGCATGAAGAGTTGTCACTCTGTTGCCAAAAAATACTGCGACCAAAGAATTTATTGCCTTGTTCTGATATTTTGCTAAAAATAATTCGCTTTCCATTGACCCTCCGCCAATTTTCAAAATGTTTTCATAATATTTTCTTGTGTGAATTCCAAATTCCCTTCTTTCTTTTGTTTCCTGCATTAATTTGTAAAAATCTTCAAAATTTTGCTTATTCTTTTTTATTTCAATCCCACTTTTCCTGGCAAAATTTATGTTTTGCCTTGTTTTTGGCTTAAATTCTTTGAGCAGTTCTTCTTCGGATTTTTGCAGATCCATTATCAATGTTTTTCTTGGCTGCATTCTCCTTAATGATTTATTTACCATATATCCATTAATTTCGCCGAGTTCTTCAAAAGGCTCAATTCTTAAAAATACGCAATCTTCTTCTTTTGCCAACTCTTTAATACTATCTAGTAAAAATTTTAAAGCTTCACTTTTTCTTTTGCTTTCGATGCCATTCTTAAAAATAGGGCCAAATGGAATATAAAAATACTTTTTAAATGAAAAAGATTCTTTGACAATTTGCGTCTGTACTAAAGTTTGACCATTTTTTTGTACACAAAGCCTAAATACTTTACCACTATTGCTTTGCTGAAAATTTCCCCAGGCAAAAGATTGCAAAAAACTCTTGCTATTTTGCAGTACAAACGCATCCCAGTTTTTTTCGTCGTGGTTGTATATTAATTCCATTATGCGTTTTCTAAAACTTTTTCAGCTAAAACTTCCGGTTGTTTTCTATTTATGTCGTGCCCAGCTTCTGGCACTACAATCAGCTTGGAATTCTTTATTTGTTTGTTGATAAAATATGCTTCGTCAATTGGAGTAAACTCATCTTTTGAACCCCAAATAATTACAGTAGGAACTTTTATAAATGGTAAATGAAATGACAAATCCTCGGCAACAACATTCAAATATGTCTGTTTCATTATTCCTTCAACATAAACATAATCGCTTTTTCTGATTATAAATTTGTAAACTGCCTTGCGAAAAAGACCATAATAAGGCAAAAAATAAAAAAGCTTTATAATTTTAGCAATTACTGCTGAAAAGCTTTTTGTTGCGGTTTTTTTTCTCACGCATGCTGCAGAAACTAAAAACAATTTTTTAACATCTTGCACATGTTTTACTGCTATTTTTGAAGATAATGCTCCACCAAATGAATGGCCCAACAAATAAAAATCACTCAAATTTAGGTCTTTAATAAATAATTCCAGCCAATTAATGTAATTATTGGTATTCCAAGGCATTAAAAGCGCGTCAGATTTTCCAAATCCAGGCAAGTCTGGAACAATTACCTTAAATCCTTTCTTAGATATTTGCTCAGCAATTGGCACCCACCTATCGGAGTTTGATCCCCAGCCATGCAAAATTAAAAATGGCTTTCCACTTCCAAAAACCTGGTAATATGCTTTAGCTCCATTTATTGTAGTTTCCATTAGTTATTTAATTACTTTAAACCCACAATATTTCCTAAGAGCTTTTGGCACTTTTATAGAACCATCTTTTTGCTGATAGTTTTCCATAATCATTATTAAAATTCTGCCAATTGCAAAAGCTGTTCCATTTAGAGTATGTACAAAACCAACTTTTCCTGCTTTGTCTTTATACCTAATATTAAGCCTTCTAGCTTGAAAATCTGTACAGTTTGATGTTGAATGAGTCTCTCGGTATCTCTTTTCCGATGGAAGCCAAGCTTCAATATCATATTTTGCAGCAGCTGGCCTGCCTAAGTCTCCCGTACAAATGTTTATAACCTGATAAGGTAAATCCAAAGCTTTCATTAATTTCTCTTCTATAGACAATAAAAGTTTGTGTTCGTCTTTTGATTGGTCTGGTGTTGAAAAAATAACCATTTCTAATTTATCAAACTGGTGAACTCGCAAAATCCCTTTTGTATCTTTTCCATAACTTCCAGCTTCTCTTCTAAAACAAGTTGAAAATCCAACATATCTAATTGGTAAATCCTTTTCGTTTAAAACTTCGTCAGAATGCATAGAAACAATGGACTGTTCGGAAGTTCCAACCAAATACATTTTGTCTTCCGCCAAATAATAAGCTTCTTTTTCATCTGTTGCTTCAAAATATCCTGTTCCGCGAGCCATTTGATCTTTTAACATAACTGGCGGAATAACTGGAATAAAACCTTCTTTTTGAGCTGTATCCATAACCAACTTTACCAAGGCAAATTCCAAAACTGGTAATTGCCTTTTTATATATCCAAACCTTGATCCGGAAACTTTTCCAGCTCTTTCTACATCTATTAAATCTAAAGCAGCCCCAAGTTCCATGTAGTCCTTTGGAGTATGAAACATTTGTGTTGCTGGGCGACCAACTTTTCTCAAAACAACATTTTGAGAATCATCTTTTCCAACTGGTACGTCCTCAAATGGAATATTTGGGAGCTGTAAAAGCATAATTTTTAATTGAGAATCAACTTTCTCAAGCTCTGGTTCCATTTCTTTTATTTTCTCCTTAATTTCTTTTGCCTGAGCAAAAATTGCGGTATTGTCTTTGCCACCCCTGCTGATTTTGTTTTGCTCTGCTCTAAGCAATTCCATTTCTGTCATAATTGCCCTTTTATTCTTGTCTAACTCTAAAACCTCATCAATATTTATATCGACATTTTTATTTTTACAGGCATTTTTTACAGCCTCTGCATTTTCCCTAATAAAATTTATGTCTAACATATTTTTTATTTATTAATTTCTATTTATTGTTTTCTTGTTTGGGTTTCATTAATGGGAATATTTGGCAGTCGCGCATTGGTTTATCCATTAAGAACGAAAATAGCCTTTCTGAGGTTCCAAATCCGCAGGTTGGTGGCATCCCCTGCTCTAGGGCTTCCACAAAGTCTTTGTCATACATTTGTGCTTCTTGGTCCCCCGCATCTCGCATTTTTTGCTGTTCAGTAAACCTTTCTGCCTGGTCTATTGGATCATTTAACTCAGAATAACCATTTCCAACTTCAGAGCCAGCAATAATTGGCTGAAATTTTTGCACAACTTTGTTATTTTTCTCACTTCTTTTTGCCAAAGGAGAAACTTCAACTGGCACGTTTATCAAAAATCCAGGGCCTCCAATATTTTTCCTGCAATATTTCCACAGGTTGTCTATTGCCCTTGTTATATTAAAACCATCTTTATCGTAATCAATTTTCAGCTTTTGTAAGGTTTTTTCTATTTCAGGCAAACTGGCTTCCTCTATATTTACTCCTGTATATTTTGCAATTGTAGTTTTATAATCATATTTTTCCCATTTCTTTCCCAAATCAACTTCAAAACCTCTAATTTTAAATTTTAAGGTTCCAAATGTTTTTTCTGCAATATATTTATACATTTCTTCAACTAATTCCATACCTTTTTCATAATCTGCATAAGCCCAATAAAATTCCATTTGTGTGTAATCCTGCAAGTGTTCGGCATCCATGCCTTCATTTCTAAACTGCCTACCAATTTCAAATGTTTTTTCAAAACCTGCAACCATAAGTTTTTTTTGCCATAACTCACCCATGGAAATTCTAAGATAAACATCCATGTCTAAGGCGTTATGGTGAGTAATAAATGGCCTTGCATCAGCTCCACCGGGAGTTGTCTCAAATACTGGTGTTTCTACCTCTAAAAAACCTTTTTTGACCAAAAACTCCCTCATTGAGGCCCAAAATACAGTTCTCTTTTGAACCATATCTTTCACTTCAGGATTGAAAAGTATATCTAAATATCTTTTTCTTAAACATTCTTCAACGTCACAAATTCCATGCCACTTTTCTGGTAAAGGTAAAAGCGCTTTTGAAAGCATTTTATAATCACTTGCTTGAATTGTTTTTTCTCCACGAGCTGTTGTAAACAATGTTCCTGTTATTTCTACAAAGTCTCCAATATCAAAAACCTCCATGAAGAATTGGTATCCTTTCTCTCCAATTTTGTCCTGTTTTATAATTACCTGAATTTTTCCTGATCCGTCATTTATGTCCAAAAAAGTAGCTTTTCCATGTCCCCTTTGTGCCATTATCCTGCCAGCCAATACAAATGTCTTTTTTGTTTTAAAAAACCTTCCAAAATATGATAAAGCTTCTGCAATTGTGTGATCTCTATTTGTCTTTGCCGGGTATGCTAAAACCCCAGCAGTTTTCAGCTTTTTTAGTTTATCTATTCGTGTTTGTCGCAATTCTTCAAATGTAGGCATAATTGATGTTCAATTACTATATATTTATATTCTATAATAATACCAAAATTGCAAAACAACGTAAACCCTTGACGAGTCATGGTAATAATGATAGAAAAAAGGTAGCAAATTAAAAATTAGTTTAAAGGAGTAGAAAATGAAAATCAAGGTTTATCTATTGGTAACTTGTTTATTATTTTTTTCTGGACTTTGTTTTTACTGCGGAGGGATAGACTGGTTGATTCTTTCTGGATTTGGCGCTGTAGTGATTATTATTATATTTTCACTATTCATGGCGTTGATGCCAAAAAATCACCCAAGCTTTAAGTGCCGCATGTGCGATAAAGTATTTGAAAAAAATTCTCTTCACAGCGGAGTGAAAAAGAAAAAAGGAATATGGATGATAACATGTCCAAAGTGTTATAATCTTAATCTTTTTTATATGGTAAAATAATAAAAGGAGAGTAAAATGAAAATTCCGGCCGAAATGAAGAAACTCGCTCATGCACACGCAAAAGAAACTGCCAACGAGGCAATAAAACATGACCCGCCGAACAGCAGTAGTATTTGGCTGAGTACATTCTGGTCAAGCTATTTCCGCAAGCTCGATGAGCTCTGCACATCACCATAAATAATTTTATTTTCTCAAACTAAAAGGACGCCACAAAGCGTCCTCTTTTATTACAAAAAATTATATTTTTACTTTTTGTCTTTAGAAAAATACCACTCCAAAACGTCATGAGCAACTGGCAAAGTAACAGCTCCAAGACCATTTACATTTTCTGCAGTAACAACCAAGACAATTTCTGGGCTTTCATAAGGTGCAAAAACTGAAGACCAAACATTATATTGGTTTGCTATACCAATTTCTGCTGTTCCTGTTTTTGCAGCTGATGTTACAGGTAAACTGCTTAACGACCTTGATAATCCATATGTTTCAGTCACGCCATCTCTCATGCCTTCTCTTACAATTTGCAAATTTTTAGCATCAATAAAATTGCTTCTTATTATTTGTGGACTAAATTGTTGAACTGTTTCTTTAGAGTCGCCCGAGATAATTTTATTCACAACTTGAGGCTTATAAAGTGTTCCTCCATTTGCAATTGCGCAATAGGCCGAAGCAACCTGTAATGGAGTTGTTTGTAAATCAGATTGCCCAATAGATAAGTTATAAGTGTCACCGTCAAACCAAGATTGCCCTTTAGTGGCTTTTTTCCATGCTGGATCTGGTATAAAACCAGAAAATTCTCCGGGCAAATCAATTCCTGTTTTTTGATTCCAGCCAAAAAGTGAAAGATACTGTTTTATTCTTGCAGGCCCCAAACCTTTTTGATCTCCATATCCTCCACCAATTGTATAAAAATAAATATTAGAAGAAACAGCTATGGCTTTTCTCATATCAACCAAACCATGCGGTTTTACGCCTCCATAAGTATAAACTACATTAGGATCATACTGGCTGTGAACTAAAATATACCCAGGGTCATCTATCAACTTAGTAGGAGAAATTAATTTTTCCTGCAGGGCTGCAGATGCTTCAAGAGGTTTTATTGTAGACCCAGTTGGATATTTCGCTGCAATAGCACGATTAAAAAGTGGTTGTGACGGATCATTTACAATTTTACTGTAATTTACCTGTGTTATTCCGCCTGAAAACAAATTATCGTCATATGAAGGATAAGAAACTAAAGCTAAAACAGCTCCAGTTCTTGGATTCATGGCAACAGCAGCACCTTTTTTACCACCCATTTTCTGTATGTTTTTTTCCAATGCGTCATAAAGATGTTTTTGCAAATCTGCATCTATATTGAGTACCAAATTGTCTCCAGCTTTAGGTTCTAAAACAGCTTCGGTTCTATTTTTTGAAGAACTCGCGGATTTTGCCTGCCCTGTTTTCCCACGTAAATATGCTTCGTAATATTTTTCCAAACCAGTTTTTCCAATATAATCGTTAATTGAATAACCTTCAGAATTAGAATATTCATCTTTATTTATTCTTGCAGTGTAACCTAAAACCTGGGAAAGAGTTGACCCATATACATAATCCCTTGCTGTATTCTGCCTTATGTTACAGCCTTGAAAATTGTTTATTTTTGCTTCCAAATTCAAAAGCTGGTCGTGGCTTAAATTATCAGCTATTAAAACCTCTGACGAATCAACATTTTGAATCTTGCTAAAAACATCAATTGGTTTTAGCCCAACAATGCCTGAAATTTCCTTTATTTCTGAGGTAATTTGACTTGATGAAAATGCAAATTTTGCCCTGTCACAAACCAAATCGTAAGCTGGCGAATTCAGCACCAATTTCTTCATATTCTTGTCATAAATTATTCCCCTAGTTGGAACAATTATATTTACGCTTCCCTTGTTGTTTTCAGCTACAGTTAAGAGTTGTTTGCCCTGAAAAATCTGAAAATAAAAAACCCTTGAAAACAGTAAGACTGCCAAAACAAAAAAAATACCAAATAAAACATATGATATTTTTTCTTTTAGCGGAACCTCGAACTTTTTTTCAGACAAACCAAGTTCTTCTTCCTTTGAATGAGCTAATTTATCCAAAAATACCTCATGAGGTTCTATATCTATATTTGAATTTTTAATCCGGTATTTATTTAGCATTTATAAATAATTTCTTATAAACCAAAAAACCCAGCAAGGCAAACAATAAATTATACGCTAAATTAGCTATGAACAACCAATTAAAGTTAAACACAGAATAAGCTGGTTCGAAAAAATACAAATAAACATCCATAAGAGCTTCATATATTACAAAATAAACCAAAAATAACGTCCAAAAATAGGAAATTGGATGATTATCTCCAGAAACTTTTAACGAAGACTGAGTTTTCCTCATAGAAAAACCAATTAAAGCCAATAATGCAATTGAAATGCCCAATTTTCTATACGAAAAAATATCCAAAACAAGTCCAGCTAAAAATGCCAAAAAAACAATAAAAAAATCATTTGTAACAGGTTTTGGCTTGTTACTAAAAAAAACAAGCACAAAGAAAAATACAAAAACTAAATTTGGAACCATTCCAAATGGGCTAAAATACGCAAAAAAACTTATTTGCAAAAATGCAAAAATAAAAAAAAGAAAAATTATTGCCAGGATTTTTTTCCACATGGCTACTTTGGCTGTTTGTAATTGGTAATTACAAACAAATTATCCGTTGTTTTTACATTGAGAAATAAGCTTAATTGTGCTTGTTGAAAAGGCTTTTGGTCATTTTTCTGAGTCTGAGTTATTTTAGCTACAAGCAAATCTTTTGGAAAAGACTTGTCTATTGCCGAGGTAAGCAAAACATCATTTTGCTTTATTTCACTGCTAATTGGAATCAAATCCAGATATGCGCTCAACCCACCGCTTCCCTTTACAACTCCATCAATTTCATCAACTGCTAAAGCATCTGCAGTTTGCTGAATTTTTACATTAACAACGCTTTTTTTATTAGATACAAGCATTATTTTGGAAAAATTCTTATAAACTTGGGAAATCTTACCAAATAAAACACTCTCTTGGCTTATTACTGGCATGCCAACTGCTATTCCATCGGCAGAACCTTTGTTTATTGAAAGAATATCGTTGTCGTCCAAACCAATTACGCCAGCCATGACATATTTTAACCCGCTATTTTGGCAGGAAATTGAAACATCGCTTTGAGCTTTGTTTCCCTGCTCAACAGACTGAAGTATGGCAACTTGCGAAAGAAGTTTTTGATTATCGCTTTTTAAATTTTCATTTTCCTTCAACAATGCGCCCCCCCTAAAGAAAGAACCAAGAAATAAAGAAGATGATTCCCCTGCTGTCCAAAAAGATCTTTGAATTGGAGAAGTAAAATTATAAAAAAAATTCTTTATTGGAGAAGTAAAAACGCCTAAAACATAAATCAAAAACAAAATAAAAATCCCTCCTACAAACATTCTTAAAAAAATGTTTCTTTTCTTGTTTACCGAAAAATTCTTAATATTATTCATAGTTATTTAATATGTCATTCTACCTTATTAGAAATTCGCGGTCAAATTTAAATTAATTTTTGCAATAAAAAAGCCCTTTATAACAGGGCATTAGGCATAAAATACGCCACGAATAAGGAACAAAATAGCCCAAAATATCAACGAAAAATAGAAAAATTTTGGCCAAATTGGATAATTATGACCACAATTGTCTGCTTGGCAGTCAAAAATTAATCCAACGAATAATCCGATTGCAAGTGGAATAAAGCTCCACTTTAAAACAAGTAATACTCCAGCGACAGTGATCATACATTCCTCCTTATTTTATTATGGGGCGCGATAATCTACGGGTTTTAAAATTTTTTTCTTTTCATCGTTAATTTGGCTATTGCTAACCTCAACAAAATAATCCACAATTCGATTTGGATTTTCATTTTGCTTCCGAGCGGTTTCACGTAGATTTTTTTCATTGTCTACTTCATTTTCCATTGCTTTAAACCAATCATAACTAGTTATTTTACCTGTTATGATGTTTTTGCATGCAAGACGGACAAATTTGTCTTTGTTTCCTTTTTTGGGTAACATATTTCCTCCCTAATATTATGTTTTCAAGTTTCAAATCCAAAAAATCCTTAGGTATATACTACCAGAAACCTGAAAAATTACAACTAAAAAGCCAATTAAATGCTCTGGTGACGACTACCTACTCTCGCGTTTCCACTACCATCGGCCTTGGAGTATTTCACTTCTGAGTTCGAAATGGGATCAGGTGGGACAACTCCAGAATAATCGTCACCGGAAAATTC
>CAIKWD010000022.1 GCA_903831095.1 Candidatus Staskawiczbacteria bacterium | reverse complement strand
CTCCTATATAACTCTTTTTAATCTCTTGATAATCAATATTGATTTTCGTCATATTTAAGCTGCTTGTTTTAATCGTGCTAATTGTTTTTCCAGTTTTTGGATTTTTTCTTCTTTGATTTTTTCTTGATTGTCAACAATTATTCCAGAATTGTATTCAGTCTTTTTTAATAGCATTGCATAAATAATTCTCGCTAGTTTATGCGCAGTGGCTAATGCAGCACCTTTCCCGCCTAATCTGGCTCGCATTGCGCGATAGTAATCGCCAATTGCAGTTTTATTCGTTATAAGACAAGAGGCTGCCTGCCTTAAGAGCTGACCTGCCTTATTGTTTTTCTTCATCATCTTACTGCTTATAATTTTCCCTCCGGAAATTTTTGTGTTTGGTGTCAGGTTTAGCCATGCTGCAAAATGTTTTGAACTTTTCCATTTACGCATGTCTACGCCAATTTCTGATATAAATTCCAATGCGGTTACTTCACTTATGCCCGGTATCTGGCACAAGTCTACTCCGGCTATTGCAATCAGATACGGCAAAAGGGAAAAGTCAAATTGATTTTTTTTTGCTTTTGCTTTAGATTTTTTTGGGGGAGTTTCTTCCAAGCCTGTAATATCACCGTCTTTTATGATTGCAACTTGTTTTAGTAATTGCTGTTGTATCTTTTCTTCACAACTTTTGATCTGCATTTGAAGGAATTCATAATTTTCAACGGCTTGTTCCAACATAAATAGGTACTCTTCTTTCCATATTCCTTGTAATGATTTGATTATGTCCTCACGTGAGGCCTTAATTCTTGGATCGCAAAGTGAACATAGAATTTCCGGGTTCCTTTCCCCTGTTATAATTGCCTTCACCATTCCCATCCCGGTTTTACCCAATATATCGCTTATGACAGTATGTATTTTAATATTCATCAGTTCGAGTGCTTTTTGCATCCGTCTTATTGAATCTGACCCTAACAAAATTAAATTTTTCCTCTGACGGGTATAACTTCTTAACAAACGGATTTCATTGTCTGGTTGAAAGCTTTTCTGCAAGAGCCCACAAGTATGCAGTTTCTGTAACCAAATAGAGTCCGTGTCGTCTTTTTTCCGTCCGGTAACATTTTTCGCATGTTTTGCATTAACCAGGTAAGGTTCTATTCCTGCTTCTTCAAGTAAGAGGTAGAGTACAAGCCAGTATACACCAGTACTTTCCATTGCTACGGTGGTAACCCCATTGCATTTACAATAATCCACGATTTCATACAAATCGCATGTAAACGCCGAAGTCGTTTTTACTTCATGACCGCCTTTACCATCATTAATGGCCACACAATGAAGAGTGTCACCGATGTCAATTCCTGCTGCAAATGCATTAAAAACAGGCAAACCATTTCCCATTTTAACAATCCCCATTTTTGGCTTCTCTTTTTTCATAACTTTGCTTATAAGTATTGGTTAACTTAAAATTGAAAAGTAGCGCATAAGGGCACTTATAATCTAAAATTGATCTCCTATACGGTGTTTAAGCTTGTACTTAACATCCATTTGAAATTTTAAGAAGTGCCCCGAACCAAACTTGGTGGGGGTATGTCACTACCAATCACAAACAGGTTTCTTATGCGCTGCTTTTTTCCAAAGTTATCTGTTTTGAGGTTGGAGTCGCGCTACTCCCGATTACTT
>CAIKWD010000021.1 GCA_903831095.1 Candidatus Staskawiczbacteria bacterium | reverse complement strand
GGGGCACAAAGAAGGAATGGCCTCGCCATAGACTGGGGATATACCATTGGTGTTGCATAGGATGAAATATTTAGGTTTTCAGCCCTATTCTACCAGTTTTTGGCAGTTTAGGGGTGTTACCTATGTATCTCATCTTCTGCATAAAAAAGCCCTTTGATGTTATCGTAGGGCTAAAGAATGCTTGAGCAAACCAAATATTCATCATAAAGATTTTCAACAGGGCTAATTTTTGTCCAACGTGACTCAGGCCTGTTGTCGAGGATAAAATCCTGACAGAAGGGCGCTTGATCCGCAAAATTTCCATCATCTGCTCCCGTAAAGCATCCCTTCCTACAATAAAAAAGTACTAACTCAATGTCGTAATCAATTTCAAAATTAACACAAAACCGACATTCCTTTGACCAGCAACTATGCAATATATCAAAGATATTTTTTGCCGTTGGGTTACGAAAAAATAATACATCGTCACAGAACGGACCATCTTGGTCACAGTAAAGTTTTCTTTCCTCTTTAAACCTTTTCATGTTTTTCACTACCTGTTTGAATTGAGCCTTGTAATCTTTTGGATCTTTGTGTGATCTATCCAAATCAGCACAAACGCCTTCAAGTGTGACCATCCAAAGTCTATCTGCTTCCCGAAGCATAACTGCCATTGAGTTATTTTTAGGAATTTTTAAATTACGCTTGGGATTGTCGTGAATCAAAATAACATTGCAAATCAAATCTATCTCTTGCTCTTTAAAAACTTCCCGCATAAAACTTTTATTCAATCCCAAAAGTTTTTTCCGAGCCATTTCAGCTCCTTTTTCCATATGCACTAAAACGCTCGAATCTCGCTCTCTTTTCAGATTATACAGTTGTTCTGGCGAAGCTTCCTTTATCATACCTTCGGTTATCTTGCGAACAGGACAAATATCATGCAGAATTGCAACTGCCAAAGCTTGTTTTACTTGGTCTAAATTGAATCTTCCTTTATCAAATTCATTTTTTGCGATTTCTGCCATGTGAGCCAAAACAGTCGTATGATGCTCAATTGGATTGTCTGAATTTTCATTCAGAAGCTGATCTTCATTAAGCTCCATTTCAAACAAGCGTTCACAGATTGATGACAACTCATCAAAAAAATTGTCATTTTTAAATGGCATTAATGCATCCATAATTAAATTATGACGCATTTGATCACTCGGCTTAGGTAAGCTCATAACTATCTCCTTTTTTGATGTTAAAGAACAAATATCTACCTTACCTTCACAATAATACTTTGCCAGCTTTTGTCAATAAAAACAAAAACTTCAATCCCCTTGCTTTTTAAAATAAAAAGAATAGAGTTACCTTAAGGTTGACAGATAGTAAAAAATGTCCTTTGAAAAAAACAAAAAAGAAAGGTAAGGTGACTTATGCAAGGAGTGGAAGTTTCTCATTTAAATGCTGCTTTAACCGCAGTACTAAAGGCCTACTATGACTTCAAACATTCAACTGTTGAAGACGCTTTAAGGCCAATCGCAGCCTACGGTAAGAAAGACACCCTAGGCATGGACGCTGGATCGGAAATTATCATCTGCGAAGAGCTTGAAAGGTACGACGCTGGCGCAGTGGTAATTACGGAGGAAATTGGTTCTAAAAAAACCAGGCTCAGCGACACTTTTCACCCAAATGATCCTCAGACATTCCGGACAGTTTTCATCAGCGACCCTACGGATCGCTCTAACCAATTGAAAATATTTCTGGGAAAATTCCAAAAAGAAACAAAAATTGGAGATATTTTTGGAAATCCTGAATCTGGCAAAAAATGGGAAGAAGAATTTGGCGCTCCGGTTTCTATAACCGGCGCAACTTCAGCAATCAGTTGCATAAGGCGCGGAGTTCCAATTTTTGCAGTGATTGTAAATTACATCACACAGGAGTTAATAATTTCGTGTGCCGCAGGCAACAAAATTATGAAGCTGCCGGATGAACGTCCGGGTCTTATTGACCTAAACTATGTTAGCGAAAAAGGCAAGGCTATTCTATTCCCCAATATTGATGGGGATATGAAAAGCATGCAAAGATTCGTAACATTCTTAGGAGACGCAGGAAAAATTGGCTATCAGGAAAATTATGATGCCTGCGGACTTATGAACAAAGAACAAACTGAGGAGTTTATCTATTATAATAAACCCGGTGGACCTTCCAGAGTGCTCTATCTTTCTTCGCTTCAGCCACGTTCAAAACCGATTGGATTTATTCTGGCAAACGGCGAGAAAATTGGAGAGTGGATACACTGGCTATCGTTTGTGCAATTTGCACGCAGTTCAAAAGATGACAGCCAACCAGCCTTGAACCTTTATGAGGTATTTCAAGATCGTCCATGGACAAAAGAAGGCGTGTTAATGTCGACTCCGCCAAATTACAGCGTTTTTCGCGAATATGGTGGAAGGCTTTTTATTGACACGAGCTGGCTTTTGCGGATGCCTAATCCCAGCCAACTCCGTTCTACATTAATTATTGCTCCATGCGACAACCGTTGGGCAGTAAGATCTAGCAGTCAATCTGGCTACCGCCAGATAAAATTCTAGCAACCTTAAGTTATTATAATCCGGATTCTAACCAGAACCCGGACTTTTTTTGCAATAAAAAAGCCTTTTTTAGGCTTTATAGATAAATCATGACTTTAAATATTTAGACATCCTTACCAGTGCACCACTGACTTTTTGTATTGCCTCTTGTTGTGGCATTTTACCGTCTAACATTTCCTTAGAAAATGGAAGACGATGATATACACTCAACAAAAGCGGATGCAAACGTTTTAAATATTCACGATACCTCCTCATAATCGCCTTATGCCTATTTACTGGAAAATATACTAGTCTTTGTTCATATTTTCTGCACCTGCGTTCCCAAGAAATTTCAGGATCAATGTTGAGAAAAATGATTTTCGCATTAAGCTTTTCAAGGTGGACTATATACTCTGACCAATGTTTATTAATGTCTTTTACCCCATGTGCCATAGCATGTGCAATGGTAAAAATATTGCATTCATCCAGATAAATCACACGTTCTCTGGAACGCCTTAAAATTAAATCCATTCTCCCAAGATCACAGTTTACAACTTCTTCCTCCTGCTCAGCTGTCATGAATATCGCTCCAAGTAAAATCTCTTTGTGAGCAATTATCTGACGGCTTTCCTGTAATGGAAACAAAATTGGTTTTCGTTTTTTTGAACTGGATATAAAAGGAGAAACTGCTTGATATTGAGAACAAATTTGACTTATTATTGTGCTTTTCCCTGCAGCTTGCGGACCGGCGATTATAATTAATTCACTCATCTTAATACTCCTCTATTATTGTTAAGGAACCTTATTTCAACACTATTACTTTGCCAAATTTTGTCAATAAAAAAGCCCTGCGTTACCATAAGCAGGGCCTATTTTGATTTACTATAAAGATTTACTGGTTGTGCGGGTTAAACCGCGCCAATGGGCTGCGAATCTGAGCAGCTTTGAATAGCTGAATGCTTATCTCAAGCATTTCCTCCAAAGAGGACACAACATAGACGTTTTTGAGACGCAACTTTTTTAAGTGTTGAAGGACCAATGCGCGTGCGCGCAAAGATTCCTTCCTGGCGATGGGGTTATCCAGGTCATCGTTAAGCTTCTGCTCAATCATGACCACGAAGTCACGCCTATCATCAAGGCGTATTGCCTGCAGAATTGAGAACCCAACTTCCGACAACGAGCCGGTCGCATAGGTCTCGCTTGTGACAGGAAACAGAATCACCTCATCATTAGCAAGGTGTTCAGCTTCCTTTACGGCATCCTCAGGTTTCCAATCTGCAACCTGAGGGTTAAAAAATTCAATTGATTCCTTCTGATATCGTTCAACAAACGGTTCACGCCAGCGGCTTTTGCCGCATGTTCCAAACATTCCGATTACCAACATAAACTGCCTCCTTTCAAGGTGTTTGTGTTTGTTTCTATAAAATAACTAATTTTGATAATACCACATTATTAAATAACAGTCAATATTTTGACACAACAAAAAACCACTTAATTAAAAGGTGATTTTACAAAATTATCATTACTTTAAAACTCCCAAATCCAAAATAGAATCAACTCTTATTTTTTCCACAAAGTCTTGCACGTGGCTTACCAATATCATAGCTCCATCAAATTCGTTTATAGCCTTTGCAATAATAGGAATATGCCTGAAATTAATGTGATTTGTAGGTTCATCCAAAATTAAAAGTCCTGGTTTCTCCAAAGACAAAGCCGCGAAAGCCACTAGTCCTTTTTGGCCTTCAGACAAATCCCCAACCTTAGCCTTTAATAATTCTGCATCCAATAAAAATCCAGCTGCATGAGCTCGCAAACCTTGTTCTGTGCCATCACTACCCTGAGCTTTCATAAGAGTTTGATAAACAGTTGCATTAAAATCTAAGGTAGAAAAATCCTGCCTGTAATATCCAATTTTAACTCCTGCTTTAACATGCTCGCCTTTTGCGTGGCCTGAAGCTAATTTTTCCAAAAGCGTAGTTTTTCCAATTCCATTTGGACCAACTAAAAGCAGTCTTTCATGTTTGTTTAAAGTTACGTTAACTTTTTTATTTACAAATTTATGATTTATTGCCACAGCCACTGAGTCTAACTTAAGAATCACTCCACCGGCTTCTTTCTGGCAAGGAATGGAAAAATTTCTAATTGTTTTGTCTTCCCTTCTAAGCTCTACAACTTCTCCTTCCAATTCCTCAATTTTTTTTCTCATTTTTGAAGATACATCGCGAAGGTGTCCTCCTTTCTGAGCAAAAAAGTTAGCCTGTTCTTTCCTATGCGAGATATCTTTTTCTAACCTCATATTTTTCATTCTTTCCCTCTCAAGCCTAGCCTTAATTTCCTCTACAACCGCAAAATAATCGCCAGTATATTGCTCAACTTTTTTGGAATATATATCTAAATACAAAACCCCCTGTGTAAAGGTATTTAAAAAGTCAGCGTCGTGTGAAATTACAATGCAGGTTTTAGGATATTCTAAAATAAATTTTGTTAAGTGCTCAATTCCAGCCTTGTCTAAGTTGTTTGTAGGCTCGTCAAGTAAAAGTAAATCGGGATCTTGAATTAACGCACCTGCTAAAAGAATTCTGGCCTGCTGCCCACCAGACAAATTTTTTATTGGCCTGTCATGTGGAAAGGAAAGGTTAACTACTTTTAAAATTTCATCAATTCTTTTATCAATGTCATATACTTTTTCCTTAAAGCATTTCTCAAAAAATTCCTTTATGGTCAAATCCAAATCCTCACGCGGAATAACCTGCTTTGCTGTGGCTATTGTCAAATTCTGGTTTAGGTTAATAGCACCTGATTCAGGCTGAGATTCACTAGTTATCAACTGAAAAATCGTGCTTTTGCCAGCTCCATTTTGACCCATGAGGGTTATTTTAGATCCACGACGTACAGAAAAACTAGCCTCTTGCAAAATAGGCTTGGCAACTCCCCATTCAAATGAGACATTGCTAAATTTTACGATTATTTCATCTCCTGACATAATAGATATATTACCTTATTTTTAGCTAAATTACCATGCTTATAACTAAAAACCGCCTCAAGGCGGCTTTTAAATATTTATTTATCTTTTGTCTTTTTTCCTTTGTTAAATAACTTTGAAATAAATGCCATGCTGAATATTGCCTCCAAAAAATTATTCAGCTTCTTATAAATCTCTGTAGATTCCCTATTTATATTATTTGATAAAGTCTTAACTGACTTTATAAACTTGATTATCTCGTAGGCAATTATACTTATTAAAACAGCTACAACTATTACTGCAATGGATATAACTAAATTAAATATTATTTGAGAAATTTCTAATATAGCCATGTTTAATTATTTTAAATTATAATATATTACTAATTATTAAATTTATTATAGCACAAATAAAAAACACCAGACAATTTGTCGGTGCTTTTTATTTTAATTATCTTGCTTTAATTTTAAAATCCGAATAAGCGGGAGAAGAAATTCTTTACTGAATTAAGCATTCCTTTTTTGGCTCCTGGCTGGTCTGAAGAACTTGCTGGCTTTGTCTGGTCAATAATAGTTGAAGCTATAACTGAAGTTCCATTAACTGTTCCCTGCACTATTACCTGATCGCCTATTTTTATATTAGACAACGCAATAGTATTTTTTCCTTGTACAACCTTGGCATTAGTTGCGTCAATTGTATATGTAATATTGCTACTGTTGGCTATTGTTATTGTGCTTCCGCTTATGATTGAAACTTTTCCAGCAACAATTGGCTGGCCATTGCCCTGAATTTGGAGCATGGCTTGATTATTATCTCCCTGATCATTTTTTCCATTTCCAACTTTGCCATCACGAACTATTGTTGCTAAAACATTCGTACCTGTAACTGTACCCTGAACAACAATATTGTCGCCAATAGCAATATCCGATAATTTTATTACAGTTTCACCTCTTAAAATTTTAGCATTAGTTGCGTCAACTATAAAAGTTATACTACTCGTTGCTGTTTGCTCATTTTTTTTCTGGCTCACAACTGACAAGATATTCCCATTAATAGCTGAAACCTTTCCAACTACAGCTGGATTCATTCTATTTGTATCCATTAGACCTTGGTTAATTCCATCTCTAATCATTACTGCTACAATATTGGTTCCAGTCATTGTTCCCTGAACTATAACTGTATCCCCAATTGTAATCCCCGAAACTGTTATTGTTGATCCGCTTTTTGTTATTTTTGCATTAGTTGCGTCAACTGTAAAAACCTTAGCGGCTGTTGTAGTGTTTGGAGTTTGTTTTAAACTAATTGTTAAAGTGTTTCCGCTTATTGAAGAAACTGTCCCAAAAACTACTTTAGGTAATATTTTATTAATTGCGTTTCCCTTTCCAGATCCACCTTCCTTTTGACCTTGAGCAAAAGCAGAAGTTGTTAAAACAAAACTCCCAATCAATAATAGAGCAACTGCTAGATAAACATATTTTTTAACATTCATATTTTTTATTACCTTCTTATTTTTTTTGAAGATAACGATTAATCTACTATGCAACATCTAATACGTTAATACGCCAAAAACGGTTCAAAAATTATTTCTTAAAACCGTCAGCTTTTATAACTTCCAATGCTTCTTTTACAGTAGTCATAAACTGGGCTGGAAAAATGATAGTAGAATTTTTTTCAACGCTTATTTCAGCCATTGTCTGTAATGTCCTTAATTGTAATGCTACAGGATGAGCAGCAATAAGATCTGCTGCTTGTCCTAATTTTTCAGCAGCCTGAAATTCTCCCTGAGCTGCAACAATTTTTGCCCTTCTCTCTCTTTCTGCTTCTGCTTCCTTGGCCATGGCTCTCTGCATATTATCTGGCAAAACAATGTCCTTAATTTCAACTGCAGTTACTTGCACGCCCCAAGGCTCGGTATGTTGGTCTATAACATCTTTTATTTGGCTGTTAATATCTGCGGTTTGTGACAAAAGCTGGTCTAACATAAATTGCCCAACCACATTTCTTACAGTTGTCTGACTTATCTGGTTTACAGCATTAAAAACGTCTTCAATGGCAATAACTGATTTTCTTGGATCTACAATGTGGTAGTATGCCACAGCTGCAATATCAATTGATACGTTGTCCTTTGTAATTATTTTTTGCGAAGGAATTCCCATTGTGATTGTCCTAAAGCTTATTTTCACCATTTTTTCAAAAATAGGAATTAAAAAAATAAGACCAGGACCTCTAATACTGGTTTGTTTTCCCAAAAGAAAAATAACCGCTCTTTCATATTCCTTAATAACTTTAATTCCTGAAGCTAAAAATACAAACAAAACTCCAATAATATAATATGCTATAGTGCTCATATGTTTTTATTTAATTATTATTATATTTATTATTGCACTATTTTCAAAAAAAATACAATAAAAATCCGCACAGCTTTCGATGTGCGGGTTATAAAGATTAAAGATTAATTTTTAGGATCAAGCAAAATAAGGTTTCCAACCCCGTAAATTTTGCCCTTGGACCAATTCAATAATTTTTTCTCACTTTCAGTGAGTTGATTAATAACATTTGGTGGAATTGCCTGGTCACGAATTACCACCAAATAAGCATTTTCTTTCTCACCTTCGACAACTGCGCTAGTTCCGCTTTCCCCTGGCATAACTTTCCAATCAAAAATAAAGTGGAAGGCACTACTATCTACCTGAATGAAAAAAATATTTTGAACTGTCCTTTCCGGGTATGTTGTTAAATGTATCTTTGCCGGCCATATTTTGCATTGATAATTTTTATCCGCCCAATTATGAAACATATTTTCCGACACTGGCACTGATAAAATTGGAAAATCTGGACGATTTTCATTTATCAAGCAGACAACTGCATCGTCGGCATTACCAAAATACTCGCAAGATTCAATTGGAATATTTTTTTCTTCGCCGGTTAGTTCCTTCGGCCCAATTTTCCTGCACCCAAATTGCCCAGTGCTTCCTTCAAAGACATGATATGCCGTAAGAAGAAAATTTGGACGCTTTCCTAAACGTGTTCCAGTTCCACGAAACTGCCAGACATCATTATTACTTTTTCGAAACATAATATGCACTGGCACATCTCCATATCTACCGGCACCTTTAGAATGTTCGGTTATCCAAACATGACGTTCTGCAATTTCTGAAGAAGCTCCAAAGAGTCCAAGCGCAACAGCTTTGTTATGTGTCACTTTTTCCCTTGCATCTTTAATTTCTTTTGCAACCATAAAATACACAATTATGGCTGTTAAAATGCAAACAATTGTAGCCACACTGACAAATTTCCAGCTGCTTTTTTTCAATTTAACTTTCTGCTTTTTCATTTCCTATCTCCTATTTTTTTATTTTAAAAGAACTTTTTCAGAATAAAAGCACCAAGCTTTTATCTGTTTACAGTATCACAAATATACCATTATGTCAATAATGAACAACACAACTATTTAATTGACTAATTCTGGATAAGTTGTAGCCTAAGAGTAAGGTATGTTTAAGTAAAATATACTGAGCTCGTTGATAAATAAACAATAAAATAAGGAGTAAGACAATGAAAAAGACGTTGGGAGTTATTTGTGCTTTTATGATGATTATGGGATTTGCCAATGGAATCCAAGCGCAGTATGTTAATCCACCGCCAGCGCCGAGTTATAAGGTCAAATACGTTTATTTACCTGTTACTCGGACCTATGAGCGTCGAATTTTTTACGGGGAAAAACATTTCATGTCTGTAATAACGGACAGAAATGGCGCTATAGCAATTCGCCCTCACCCAGGCGACGACAAAAATGGCTGGGGTTCGTCACTGTATCCGCAACCGTTCCTGTCAGGGGCAACTCTGAGAGGAAGCGCTGTTTATCTTTATGTCACTAAAACTGGCATAACTATGAAAATATACGGGCTTGTTTCAAGCGGAATAAGGTACAGTTATGGAACCTGGAATACGACTATGTATTTCAGTTTTGACCCAGCTGCCAAGCAGATTACTGGCAAAGGTGTTTACAGTATAAAACTGTACAACTATCTTAACACCGTAAGCGGTGACCTCAATATCTGCAAAATTGCCAGCAATTATTTGACCAATGTTCCTCTTCTTGATGGAACAACGGGAAATACTGGTGATACAAAGCAAGTTGACGTTACTAATGACCTTGGCACTTATACTTGGGTTCCTTGGCAACAGCCAGGGTTCTTTCCGCAAGATCGACTTTTAAACTTGTCCATCAATGTTGAAGGACAATATAATAACGTCGATACTGTGGCTCAAGGATATGCTGCGATTGCACCGGCCTATAAGCCAAGCCTAAAGGTTTCATATAAATTAAAACTACCAACACCATCAGAAGAGACTGATGAGTTAGTCCCGAAGGTTTTATTATTTGACGGATTCAATTATTATGTCAACAGTCTTCTTTGGTACATTCCAAGATGGGTTTCGCCAACAGATGGCACTTATTTTGGACGGACTCAAATCCGATGCAGCCAGCGTTCTGGCCTTCCATTAGTTAAAAGCGGAAACGCAAGAATTCTGTTGGACACATATAATCCAACAGGATACTCTTTTTATGGGACTGACTTGATAACAAAGAAACCCATAGTTTTGGGAGAAGGAATTTTAGTCACAGTTGTGGCTAAAGCTTCTACCCCGTTCCCACGCGGAATTGTTAGCGGTATATTTTTGTATAATATGAAAAATAAGGAAGATACAACGCATGACGAAATTGATTTCGAAATGCTAAGCAACAATCCTTATGAAATTAATACAAATATTTATGCTGACGAACCGCTTGGAGCTGGAAATCCAATTTCCTATCCATTTGCTTCAGGATCAGCCACTGACTATCACACATACCAGATACTTTGGACTCCATACAGAGTTTCATGGTTTGTAGACAGTGTGCTTATACGCACAATTACAGATCAGTCTCAAATACCAAAAGGGCCAATGTACCTGCATTTAAATATATGGGCGCCAGCAGAAGACTGGCAAGAGGCCTACGACGCAGGTTTACAACCGGTTTGTAAAGCAATCTACAACCAAGCATATGCCTTGCTCGTAGATTCGGCACAAGTCGACACATTGGAAGACTTGCCTATGATTTTTGGGGCTATATACGACCAAAGTTCCAGCACAAAATTTTGGGCTGACAATGTTGGCATAACGCCGTTAATTACACAACCTTCCCCATATAAAAGTTTTGACTTTGATGTGGAATTCCAATCGACGGCCCTGCCAGACGATCATTTGTAGTAACAAACATGCCCGGAGCACCTGCTTCGGGTTTTTTATTTTCCTAGAATTTTCAGCTGGTTATTTAAATCAGCTTTTAGAGTATTATAAATTTGGCTATTTTTTTCATTGAGCGCTTCTTTCTTGTACCAAAAATATTTTTCTCTGGCACCAAGCACATCTGCTATTTCCTGATTGCATGTGTTATCAATGGACCTGTGAGGAATATCATTTTTAAAACTGTTTGATTCTTTTTCATGAGATGCAAGCCAGCAATCTAAAGTACTTGCGTAATTTGCATTGTATCTCACAGACATTTGTAAAAAAGTTGTGGAAAGACAATCTTTTTTTATAAGTAAAAGCTCTTTATTGAATGCATTTGACATATCTGATGAATTATCTGCAGTAAGATAAGTACCACCTCCTCTCAAAGCAATTTTTCCCAAAAAATCATGAGTTTCCCTGTCAGTTGCAAAACCAATTACATTTAACTTAATGCCAGGAATTTTTGCTTTTAATTCTCCAGCTGCAACTAGTGGGTCTCCATCACATGACTCAACGCCGTCTGAAACCAAAATAAGATAATTTTTGTTTGTTTTTGCCTTGCTGCTAAAAATATCTCTGGCAAAATCAAGCGAGCCAGCTATTGGAGTCCAGCCTTTTGGGCTAAACGAATTCATAGCAGAAATAATTTTGCTACTATTATTTGCACCAAGTTTTACAACTTCCTCAATTGAACTGCAGGATAAATCTTTATCTGAAGCAAAATTTGACCCTTTGTGCCCGTAAACAACAAGCCCAGTTTTGACTCCTTGGGGCATTCCAGCTAAAAACTCTGAAACTGCTTTTTTAGCAACGCTTATTTTTGTTTGAGAACCAACTTGTCCAGCCATAGAACCAGAAGAATCCAAAATTACAATAATATTTATGTCGGACAAACCTTCGGTGTTTGGATCAAATCCCCCACAATATTGTTCGTTGAAATTGAAATCTGCCAAACATTTTGTATAGTCAGAACCGTAAGTCTTAACAAAATCCTGTAATTTATCAAAACATTGGCTTTGCATTTTTACGCCATAAACATTCTTTGTGCCGTCGCTGTTATCTGTAAAAACAACTTTAAGCCCGTTGTCTGTTTTTACTGTTTCTTTGTTTTCAGTGGAAACATTTTGCCCATTTTTTACCTGTGTCTTATTTTCCTGGTTGAGCCAAATACTCAAATTCCACCACACAGCATATGCAAACACCAAAAAAATTAAAAACGCCACTGGAACAATTAATAAATACTTTTTCATATAATTATATTAATCCATTATACAATAAAAAAGCTAATGAATATAATTCAAAAGCTATTGTGCTGATTATTTCAGCAGCCGGTTTCGGAGATACCTACATATTGTTCCAATTTTTGCCTGGTTACTCCGCTTATTATTTTGATTTCATCCTCGCCAAAGGCAAAACAATCATTGGGAGCTTGTTTAGGAAATCCCTGTGATCTCCACCAATTAGCAGCCTTTTTATTTTTCTGGCCAAGAATCTTTAGAAATGTTTTTTGCGGAACGCTAACGCTTGGCCGGTTACATCTGGAGTATTTTACAGGTTTTCCGGTTACAGCGGATTTTTCTGATTCGCCATTATCTGGAAACCCCAAAATTGGGTAACACGGGAAAATCTGCCCTAAAGGAGCCTCTCTAATCCATTCTGGCGCCGCGCCAGACAAAGTTTTTATAACTCTTACTCTTCCAGTTGGATTTTTCACGGCTTCTCCTTTTGTTAAAAGTTTTCAAACAACTACGTTATTTATTTTTCCATACTAATCCCATTTGCATTTTTATGCAACAAAAAACCCACCTCAATTAAAAAGTGGCTTTATTTTAATTTAATTAAAAGTAATTTTTTGATTTAAATCTCCAATATAATAATTGCTCATTATATTTATATCTCCTGACCTGTGCGAACCCTGGCCATCTTTTGTATTGAATGCATTTGTTCCATCCTTGCCACAATACGGCAGAATATTTCCTGCTCCGCCAGAATGATAATTGATAAAACTTGTCAGATTGTAAACTTTGTTATTTATTACCATCCAGCAATTTGATGCGCTGTTATGCTTTGCAATTTCCTGCATATTTAATGTTGTCCTAGTCCCAGATATATTGGTTAAATTTTGCGTATTTGGCGCTGGTATTTTTTTAACATAAAAATGATCCACCCAAATTAAGGAAATTACCAAAACTATGTAAAACAACAGCAATAATATTTTGGTAAAAATATTCCAAATATTCCATCGCTTGAAAGCCAAGCTAATGGCATAACTTGTATGAATTACAAATGCAACAGCGGCAATATATGTTAAATAGTTAAGATGTATTTTTACTGCCAGAGCAGGATTTATTATACCTTTTAGCATCCCATATCCGCTGACAAAATACAAAATCATGCATATAAACAAAACCCAGGCTGACAAGCGATCAATTTTAACTAGGTATTTCATATTTATATCTTATCAAAAAACCGCCTTAATTAAAAGGCGGCTGAAAATTATATTATTTATTTTTCCTTACCATATTCAATATCATATAAGTCATACCTCCTTCGTAAAGCTGCCTCGTCGCCATATTTAACAAAAGATTTTTCATGCTCAGTTGGAATATATCCGCGCACTTCCAAATGCGCAATAGCGCAAAAGTAGCTTTCAGTTTTTCCAGCGATAACCGAGGCATAATGAAACCATCCATTTGCGTATCCGCAATACATGCAGTTTATTTTTTCATACCATTTTAAATATGGGAGCTTTTGGCGGTCTAAAACCCTTATATAATGAGTGCGCTTTACATAGGCAATTCCATACAATGGAAAACAAATGCGATGGTATATTTCTACACAAGCGTCGCATAAAATAATTGGGACAATCATCGCCCAAATTATTGGACCCGAAACATAATTGCGCAATTCCTGATATTTTACTTTTTTTAATTCCATAATTTTTAGCGACCATAATTACAATCGCCCATTAACCATACTCTTTATTAAGACTTATGTATATACCACCAACTAAAAAACCAGACAAGTTAAAAGGCTGAAGATTTTTCTTCAGCCTTTATTTGATCTGCCTTTCCAGACTCTGTTTGTTTTACTTCACTGCTCGGCGAATGCGAACCCTCCGTGCCTATTCCACGGGGTGTCTTCCTTACCGCAATAGCCTTCTAGCCAATGTCCAAAACCATAACTAGATACGCCCAACAGGTTTGGATAACCCGTGGAAATATTTATGGCTTTGTGCATAGCAACAATATATTCAAAACCCATCTGCTCAATTTCCTTATCTGAGAAAAACTCTCGGATAAAACAGGCTATCTCAGCGTTTAGCCTGGTTAGTCCACCACGCTGATTTGCATAACTGCAAATCTTGCTTGTGGTTGGACGATCCTGCTCGTCGTAGAATAATCCACACGGCAGAACGACAACTTTAGTGACAATTCCGCTCGTTGGCAGAAACTCCGGTGAGAGTAATACACCCATACCGTAGTCGCCAATTCTTTTTCCGCCTCTCATGAGACGTTCCACCCACTGCGGTCCAGTGGTCCCATCCGAAGTGACCTCAAAGCGAACAAGTCCGCCATCCACCACAAATTTTTCTGTCATAACGCATCCTCCTTTTCTATTCTATATTTACTTGTTAAAGAGCTTCCGTTTCGTCCTTTTGGACTCATCGGGCCAAGCACACACTCGGCGACGGATTTTTTTACAAAAAAACACGAGCCTTTTAAGCTCGTGCGCAATTTTTTGAAGTTTTAAGCATACTCGTCTCGCCTGCTCGCTTTTCCCTTGCAGGCCACCAATATTTCCATTTAGATTTACTTGTTATTTTAATCATAACTATATTATTATCCTATATTTAATTATACACCTAATAAATATGTTTGTCAATAGGCAAACAAAAGACACTATTAACGGGTGTCTTTGTTTTTGCGCAGGCTAGTGTATATTTTTAGCGGATAATTTTCCAATTAAAATGCTAATTAAAATTCCGACTAAAATAGATATAACTGATGTGATAATAATAACGAAAATTAACTGGTTACTTTTAGGATTTTCTTTTGAATCGTCGACTGTGTTTACGTCTCCACCGTTATTTATTTTATCTGCTTCGTAAACAACCAAGCTCCCTTCGTTTGGTACTAATGCTGAAGATCCTTTATATGAGTTAGACCAATAGTTTTTATTTAGATTATCAACTCCTCCAACAACGTGTAGGGCTTCATAAATATATCCTCCTTCATTACAATCATTAACAGCTGACGATAATAATATTATTTTTTTATCAAAACCTGGAATAGCATATCCAGCAAAGACAAACGGTTGCTCCATCTTGCATCCTGATATTGTAAAATCTGTAACCTTTTTATTGTTTTGGTAGACAGAAGTATTAAAATTTCTTCTTAACAATTCATTAAGTTCGGGAGAGTAGTTTTCTGCATTTAAAAAATTAATATCAATTGCTATATTATTTCCTTTCAAATTAAGTGGTGTAAGCTGTTTAAAATCATTAGTTATTTTATTAATTTCAGAACTAACTAAAGATATTGAAGATAACTTTTCGCCGTCACTACAAGAGAAAACCACCTGAGTTTGACCTGAAACTAATGATATTTTCACTAATTCAGGTGGACAACCTCTTCCACCTTCAGAAGCCATTGTATAATAAACAGATTCGTCCTGTGGGTTATATTTAAAATCATAAATAAAAGTTGGTCCGCCAACAGTAGCATGCACATTACTAGCCAAACCTCCGACAAAAATCAGCACTGCAAATATTGCTATCAAGATATATTTTTTATTCATATTAATTAGTTTAATTATATTAAGTCATCATAACAAAAAACCAACAGAAGCAAAAGGTGGCTGAAAAGTTGAAATAAAAAAGCCCCATAGAGTTATCACAGGGACCAATTGATTTTTATGCATATTGCTATTTTACTATTTTTTCACCTGTTTCTATATTGATAAAAATAGTTTTCCCTTCATTAAGTTCGAAATGTGCATAACCTTTAACAATGATCTGATTTTTTTCTAATGAAATTGAACACTCTACATTTTTCCCCACTTCTCCATCATTTTCGCATTTTAAATGATGCCACCAAATAACCTCTCCGTTATTTTTTAGTCCAACAATAAAATCGTAAAGCTCACTACTGGCCACACCATATTCGTCGCAGGGAGAATTTTTCCCCAAACATCTTAATATTGTAATGTCGCCAATTTCAAAAATCTTTTCTGGTTTTGCTTTAAGGTAAAATGGTCCTCCCCACATTGTAGACGCATAAACAAATGTTCCCCAAGAACCACCAGGACTCGGACATGATTGAATGTTAATTCTTAGATCTTTTTCCATTTTATACCACCTTTCTTTGTTAAAGAGCAAACTATTTGCCCTAATTCCATACTAATACTAACTATTTCTTTGTCAATCAAAAACACCCTTTCGGGTGCCTTTGTTTTATGCGCGAGGTCGTAGATGATATTAGAACTAAGATTAAGGTGGCTTTTAGAATTAAATAAATTAAGGGCATTGTCTGCACGAACCAGACCAACTGGAGTAGATAACACTGGGACGAGAACTTGAAGAATAGCATGCATTAACTCTTCTTTGCACTCCGTCTGAATAATAGGTTCCATTACAGAGCCACAAATTGCCACACCCAGTTGAAACACACCCTGGAGTAACTTTTATAGGAATTGGCTGTGGAGATTTATATATAAAATATGCGTAATAAATACATCCAAGCACTATTAATATAAGTACCCATTCAACAATCTGTTTTTTATCGGAAAGCGACAACGCCTGCCTGCCAGATGGGTTAGCAGACTGTATAGATTCTTGTGTCACGCTAACAATTTTCTTTTTTGTATCATCTTCAAATCCTCCAAATGTAACATAAAGAAAACCTCCCCAAATTATTTTTAACAATACAAAATATAACGCTAACCCTATTGCTGCGCCAACAATATAAGGCACATCTCCTTGCACTACTGCACTGATACTTTCATTGGGCAAGCCACGCATGTCTACAAAAACCAGTAAAAGAATACCAGCAATAACCGCAATTGGAGGCACCCAAACAAACAATACTTTTGCAACTCTGTAATACCATTTTTGTTCTAATAAAGATTTTTTAATTGCCATAATTTTTATACTTAATAGTTATTGCTTAATTATAACATTTTTACTGTGAAATACAGGTATGACCATTAAAACATTTGTCTTCTCCGCAATCGCATTTTTTTACTTGATGGCTGTAGGTTGGCGAACATCCACAGGCGCCGATTAGACATGTATTTGGAAAGTCTCCAGTTAAACTACAACACGAAGCTGTGCCGATAGTTCCACCGGAAAGTACACAAGTTTGTTCCTCTTGCGTTTGATAAAACCAAAAACCTATTCCGATGACAACAACTATTACAATAATAATCAAAATAATTATTTTTCTCATAATTTTTAGCTATTTTTTTCATTATACCAGCCTACCGGCAGGCAGGCAACCAAAAAGCCGTCATTGAAACGGCTTTCGGAAAATGCGCGGGCGAGGGGATTTGAACCCCTGATCTCTCCCGTGACAGGGGAGCATTCTAAACCAGGCTGAACTACGCCCGCATGTTATTAAATTTTACTTGTGTCGAGGGTGGGAGTCGAACCCACGACCTTAGCGTTATGAATGCTACGCTCTCACCAACTGAGCTACCCCGACTTATTTTTGCTCAGAAATTCTAATTTTTCATTACGCGTTAAATCTTTAATCTCCCTTTCTTTGCGCAAAGCTAATACCTTTTTACCATATTTTTTAAAAAATACAATTCTTTCAGGATGATGTGACCTTGTATATTTGGCTCCCTTCCCTTCTTTATGTGCCTTAAACCTTTTCTCTAAATCATTAGTTGACCCAGTATATAAAGATCCATCTACACATTTGATTATATAAACAAACCACATAATTGTTGGGCCGCCCCGAATTGCACGGGGGCCTGCAGCTTATGAGACTGCCGAGGTACTACTCCTCCACGGCCCGATGAATACGCCAAATGGCAATATACTTTATTACTTTACCACAAAAATTAACACTAATCAACCCCACATAAAAATAAAATTACCAAAATTTTAAAAAGTCTGCAAGAAGATTTTTATATACCATTGACATATAATATTTATATGATATTATTCAGCCAAGACGCTCTTTTCAATTTTAAACTAGAGGAGGAAAAAAATGGAAAGCGGTAAAGTATTTAAGAAAATAAGTTTGGGTGGTATGGATATTACTCTAAGATCTCCCAAAATAGAAGATGTTGACAATCTTATGGCCAACTTTAATGCTTTGATAAGGGCACGAAAGTACGTCTCAACTGAAAAAGAACAAACCAGAGATGAATCCTATAAATGGCTGAGTAAATGTATTCAAGACATAGAAGACGGCAAAGCTGTTGCAGTAGTTGCTGAAATCAGCGGAAAAGTCGTTGGCATGGCCGATATCCACAAAAGGTCAGCACCACGCATGTCTCACATAAGTGATTTTGGCATATCTGTTGCCGAGGAGTTCAGCGGAAAAAGTATAGGGACAGAACTTCTGCAAACTGCAGTTTCTGAAGCAGAAAAAGTGCTAAAATCAAGAATAATTATGCTGACTGTAGCTGGGCCCAACAAGCCGGCACGGCATCTTTACGAAAAATGCGGCTTTAAAACAGTAGGAGTAGTCAAAAAAGGCCGAATCTATTACGGAGAATACATAGACCATGTCTTAATGGCTAATTATCTCCGAAAAGATTAGGCTATGCAAACTTGAGCAGTTTCTAAAACTGCTTTTTTATTTGCAAATAATGACGGCTTTTCAATTAATATGTTAAAATGATTATATGAAAATAAATTTTTTAGGAGCTGCTCAAAATGTAACCGGGTCAAAGCACTTGATACAAACTCAAGGTTTTAACTTGCTTTTAGACTGCGGGTTTTACCAAGGCAAAAGGGATGAATCAAATAAATTAAACAGCACCTTACCTTTTGAAGCCAAAGATATAAATGCAGTTATACTTTCTCATGCGCATTTAGACCACTGCGGTACTTTGCCAATTTTGGTTAAAAATGGATACAAAGGAAAAATTTACTGCACTGGAGCAACAGCAGAAATAGCCAAATATATTCTATTGGACTCAGCTGGCATACAACAACAAGACTGCGAATATATTAACAGCCACTTAGAAGAAGAACAAGAACCAATTGTCCCAATTTATACTGCAGAAGATGTAAACAAAGTAGTTGAACATTTCCAACCAATAGAATATTTCAGAGAAAGCAACCAATGGACGGAACTTAACGAAAATATTAGATTTAAGTTTTATGATGCCGGACACATTTTGGGCTCGGCCATAACATTTATTGAAATTAAAGAACCAGATGGAATTAAGACTTTAACTTTTACTGGAGACATGGGCAGGGAAAACTCCCCTATTTTGCGCTCGCCAGAATATGTTGCAGAAAATACCCAGACTTTAATCACAGAGTGCACTTATGGCGACAGTTTACACCAACCTCTTTCCAACGCAACCAGCGACTTTAGAAATGTAATAAACACTGTTATAAAAACAAAAGGTAAAATTATTATTCCAGCTTTTTCTTTAGGCAGAACACAAGATATTATTTACACTTTGCACAAGCTTTTAGACAACAAAGCAATTCCCTCTTTGCCAATATACGTAGACAGTCCTTTGGCTGAAAATATAACTGAAATTTTCCCCAAATACATAAAAGATTATGACAGTGATTTTTGGAAAGATTTTGGGAAACGCGGAGACTCACCATTTTTCTTAAAAAACCTAACATATGTAAGGTCAACCGAACAATCAAAGGCTTTAAACAACAAACCCGGCCCAATGATGATTATTTCTGCCTCTGGCATGTGTGAAGGAGGAAGAGTTTTACATCATTTAAAAAATAATATAGAAAATCCACAAAATGTAATTTTAATGGCCGGGTTTCAGGCAGAAAATACTCTGGGCAGAAAAATTCAAGATGGCATAAGTCCAATAAAAATATACAACAAATTTTACAACGTCAGGGCCCAAGTTAAAACCTTAAAGGAATTCAGCGCTCATGCTGACCAAGGCGACCTTATGTCATATATCTCCCAGCTAAAAAATTTAGAAAGAATATTTTTGGTTCACACCGAGCTTCGTCAATCAACAGTTTTCAAAGAACTTCTACAAAAAACTTATCCATCTCTCCCAATTGAAATCCCAACCATGGGCCAATCCTTCGAAATGTAATTACAACCAAAAAGAACACACTATCGGTGTTCTTTTTTATTATAAATTTTTTACTTAATTAGTTAGCAATGTTTACTGTGACGCTGTCTGATATTGAGCCTCCCTTGCCTGTGCAGGTAATTGTAAAAATCCTGTTTGAGGTTATGCCAGGTATTGAAGTTGCTCCACTAGTGCTTTTTGTCCCAGACCAGTTTCCAGATGCAATACATGAAGTGACATTTGAAGATGTCCAGGAAACTGATATTGCGCTTCCGCTTAAAACCGATACTGGTCCTTCAGAATTATTTACCTTTATGTTAACAACTGGAGGCAATGTGCACGATTCTTTTTCTAATGGTTTGTTACCTAAAGTTCCGCAACCATTTATGTCTGTGCAAGTCCTAGAATGGTTGCTGCTTATGCAATCTCCCCAAGTTGTGCATTGCCAATTTGGAAAGCAATTCGAGTTTACAGTATAATACAAATTTGCAACAACGCTGTCTGATACTTGCGAACCATTTATTGTTGAAACACAGTTTATTTTAAACGTGTCAGTAAGTTTGCTGGCCGAGCTTGATGTGGCTTTTATAACCCCAGACATCAAAACATTTTGAGAGCTTGAAGACGCTTTGTACCCAGAAAATACTTTAGGAGTCAAAGAATCAGATGCCATACATGAAGCAACATTTACTCCACTCCACTGTAAATTAATTTCCTTGGTAAGATTAATTCCATCTTGGTTTACAACTGCTCCATTTCCCAAAGTCAGAAAAATATTTACTGGGTCATCTGAGCCATTTGCTTTTATAGAAATATCTGAAACTTTTGAGCATTTTTGAGTTTCAGCAGGTTTACCAGTTGTTACTCCGCATCCCTTATTGTCTGTACAGTTTCTAGTTTGTTGCCCAGATGCGCAAAGCCCCCAGCTGGTGCATTTCCAATCTGTTTTACAAACAACAGGAGTGCACTTATAAAGCTTGTTTAACTCAGCAGCTGTTTTTGGCCCAACAAATCCGCTCTTTAAGCTTATACCGTGAGTGCCTTGAAATTGGGAAACTGCATTGGCTGTTCCTGTTGAAAAAATACCAATACTGTCTGGACTATAAGAAATTCCCAATCTTTGAAGCGCAATATGCAGATTTGTTGCCTGTTCAGTTGTATAACCTGTAACTCCAAAATTTTCAGGGAAAGTATAACACCAAGAAGAATTACTTTGTTGATTGTTTAGTTGAGTTAATTGCTGGGTAAGCAAGGCTAATTGCTGTTGTAACTGAACAATTAACGCCTGCTTTTCCTGCTCTGTCATAGCAAAAGTGTTGCCAGTAAAACAAAAAATAAATAAAAATAACAAAACGACTAAGGATATTTTAAATTTCATATTTTTTTATTAATTAACCTTAATCTATTATATAATAATTTAAAAAATAAAGATATTTATGCCCTGAAAACTTCCAAGAAAGCTTTTGTTGGGACGTTTACTCTTCCTTTCTGTTTCATAAGCTTCTTGCCTTTCTTTTGTTTGTCTCGAAGCTTATTTTTCCTAGTTATGTCTCCCCCATACAAGTATCCTGCCACGTCTTTCATATATGCCTTTATTGTTTCGCGGGCGATAATTTTTCCATATATAACAGCTTGCAAGGCAACTGTAAATTGTTCTGGAGGTAAAACATCTTTTAATTTTTCAACCATTTTCTTACCTTCAAAATATGCCTCGTCTTCTGAAACAATTCTGGAAAATGCTTCCTCTTTTTGTCCTGCCACCCAAATTTCCATTTTTACCAGTTTGCCCGGCTTAAACCCCAAAAGCTTATAATTCATTGAAGCATAACCCTGGCTAGCTGTTTTTATTTTGTCATAAAGGTTGGCAATAATTCCGCGCAAAGGAGTTTCAAAAATAACAATTGCTCTTTCCGGAGTTAAATAAGTAGTGTCAACATAATTACCTTTAAGGCTTTTCAAAATTTCCATGAGCTTGCCAATATAATTTGTTGGCATAACCACTTCCAAAGAAACCCACGGTTCTTCAATACTTCTTATTACCGAAGGGTTTTCCGGCCAGTCTGAAGCCGAGTGTATTAAAATTTCTTTGTCTTTCTGATCTCTTATTTTATATACAACAGACGGAGTTGAAATTACCAAGTCCAATCCAAATTCACGGCTCAATCTTTCAGAAATAATTTCTATGTGCAAAGTTCCCAAAAATCCGCAATTAAATCCCCTGCCTAATGCCTCTTTCATTTCTTGCTCAAATACAAGAGCAGGGTCGCTCAATTTTAATTTAGACAAAGCAACTTTCAAGTTGTCAAAATCATCTGGATTTTCCGGGTACAAACTGGCAAAAACCATTGGCTTTGGCTCCTGGTAACCTGGCAAGGGCTGTACATTATTGCTTTTTACATTTGGCGGTTGAAACTTTATTATTGTATCTCCAGCTGTAACTTTTCCTGGCTCTTTTATTCCCGTTGCTATATATCCAATGTCTCCGGCTGTAATTTTTTCTTTTGCAGAAAAAGTAGGATTTAAATATCCAACTTCTTTTACTTCAGCTGGAGTTTTTGTTGCCATTAATTCAATTTTTTCTCCATTTTTTATTTCTCCGTCAACCACGCGCACAAAAGCAATCACACCTTTAAAGGAATCATATTCAGAATCAAATATAAGCGCTCTAAAATTGTTTTCCAAACTTTCTTTAGGTGGTGGAACCTGCCTTATAATCTCGTGCAAAACCTGTTCAACATTTTGCCCACTTTTTGCAGAAATTTTTATGATTTCATCTGGTAATATATCCAATAAATTTGCTAGTTCTTCAACTGTTTCTTCTACTTTGGCAATTGGCGAATCTATTTTGTTTACAACCGGTATAATTTTCAATTTCTGCAGTTTTGCCAATTCCAAGTTAGCCAAAGTTTGAGCTTGAATTCCCTGAGTTGCGTCAACTAGCAATACAGCTCCTTCAACAGCTTCCATAGATCTTGAAACTTCGTATGAAAAATCCACGTGGCCTGGAGTATCAACCAAATTTATAATATAGTCTTTACCCTCAAAATTATAATTCATTCTTATGGCTTTCAGTTTTATAGTAATTCCCTTTTCCCTTTCCAAATCCATTGAGTCTAAAAACTGGGGCATCATTTTCTTAGGATCAATTGTTCCTGTCATTTCCAAAAGCCTGTCGGCCAATGTCGACTTTCCGTGATCTATGTGAGCTATAATACTAAAATTCCTAATATTCTCTTGCATAATTTTCTTTATTTATCCGGGTATAAAAACCTTTTTAAAAATGAATCTACAATTGCCCTGCTTTCCGGAGATTTTAGCATGTGTGTGGCAACTGCATATGTTCCAGCTCCAATACTACCAGAAGCCACCAGCTGAAACAATATGCCCCAAAATGTTTGTAGGCTAACAATGTTTCCCAATAAATTTCTTATCAAAAAAGTCACAACCACCATTATTACGCTAGCAATTAAAACTTTATACAAAGAATCTAAAATTTCCTTTGTTTTCAAATTTGGGAATTTTTTGTAAAACATATACAAAAGTATCGAACATTCCAAAACAGCAGTTATCGTATAAGCCAAAGCCAAAGCAATTACCCCAATATTGGCAACTCCGTCCAATCTTAAAATTCGTTGCAAAAAGAAATTAAACCATGGAAATAAACTTACCAATTTAACAAGCAATAAGCTTAAAGCAATATTAAAAGCCACAGTCAGTCCGCTTATTATTGCCGGAATTTTTGTATTGTGAGCTGCGTAAAAAGTTTTTGACAAAAACAAAATTAAAGCCTGCGCAACCAAATTCAAAGCCAAAATTCCCAGGCAAGCTGTAGTTAGTTTGGTGTCAGCCCAATCAAATTTTCCCACTCCCAAAACTACCCTAACAATTTGTGCTCGCAAAATTAAAAGCAACAAGCTCAAAGGCACCACCAAAAATACAATCTGCCTAAATATACCAGAAAACTTTTTCAAAAATTCCTCATTCTCCTGTTTTAAAAAAGCCATAGCCATGGCAGGAAATGAAGCTGTAGAAACCGAAGTGGCCACAACATTTATGAAAATTGCCGACAAGTTATTTGCCAAATTAAAAACCGCAATAGATCCTGACAACAAAGTTGAAGCAATGGCTGTAGTGGCAATTGTGTTTAGCTGTCCTGCGCCCAAACCCAAAGATCTTGGCGCCATAAGCTTTATGGTTTTTACAACTCCAGGATCCTTGTAGTCAAAATTCGCCTTGTATTTGAATCCTGAGAAAAAAAGTGCTGGCAATTGAATAAGCAAATGCAAAATTCCGCCAAGCACAACTCCAAAAGCCAACCCCACCACCCCAAACTTTGGCACAAAAAACAAAATTCCAATAATTAAACCCAAGTTGTAAAGCAAAGGCGCAAACGCTGTTACCAAAAACCTGTTGAAAACCTGCAAAATTCCGCTGATCATGTTTGAAGCTCCCAAAATAATTGGGCTCAAAAACATAATGCGCATTAACATAATTGCTAACTCTCTCTTATGCCCGGAAAATCCTGGAGCCATCAAAGAAATTATAGCTGGAGTAAAAATTATAAAAATTATGCAGACAACAATCAAAAATCCCAAGAAAACGTTTAAAAGCTTAGAAAAATACTGCCAAGCCTCATCTTTTGACTTTATTAAATACCCGCTAAAAACCGGAATTGCAGCTGCTGAAATTGCTCCAAAAATTAAAATTAAAGAAACAAAATCAGGCACAGTAAAAGCCGTGTAATAGGCATCTAATTCATCTCCAGCTCCAAATGTTCCAGCCAAAAGTCTGTCTCTTACCAAACCCAAACACGCACTGACCAAATATGAAATTGCCAATATTAAAGATGCCGAGCTTATGCTTTTTGCTTGTGAGTTTAAAAACTTTTGAATCATTTTTTTCTAACTAAAATAAATGGCGTCATCTCGTCGTCTTGGCCCATTGGGTTATCTAGTAAAACCAGCCTGGCCAATTTTTTGTCCACTGGCACCCCCTTGCTCATAGAGATAATTTTTACGTTTATATTGTTGCCGTCAATTATAACTGCTGGCAGTCCAAATCTCTTTTCAATTTCGTTGCAAGTTTGTTCAGGATTCTGTGGAGGCAAAATTGCATATTCTGTATAAGGGTACATTGCTGCAGGATTAAATCCGTCAATTTCCGAAACACGGTTGCCAGCTACAATCCAAAAAATTCCCTTTATGCCAACAATCTTTCCTAAAACTCCCAATATTATAGCCAAAACCATTCTCAGCCTTCCTGAAGTTTCCACTGCCACCTGCATTTTTTCTGCCCTAGAAAAACCAATGTCATTTGGATATTTTTTTACAAACCTAACAATGAATTTAGCCAAAAACCCAGCCTTCACACTAGAAATGTGCCTTACATTGTTTTGGCAAACAGAAACAACTTTCTCAGAAATTGCCAACCAATCACCTTTTTGGGTTTGTGGTACAACATATTCCCCAATTATTCCCAGCAAATCATCCTTAAAATTCAGTAATCTAGTTTTAACTGCTGTACGTTCATAATTAATGCCGTCAACTTTTGCAAATGGATTCATATATGTGTAATTATATGTAGTTAAATATGCTTTATATTACTATTTTTTGCCTTGTTTTGCAATTTTATGAAAAAACAAATTTACCTTGACAAATGCCTAAAAAGCGATAATATTAATGTGTCTTAGCAAGATGAGTGATTGCTTTAAGCGCAAGCTTAGAGAGGAAAGTCCGAACACCATCCCGCAAGGGAAAGTATAGCGGCTAACTGCCGTCCACAGCAATGTGCGAGGTGCGAACAGAAACGGCTATGGTTGAAAGACCTGGCATTCCAGCAATGGAATATTTCTGCAGTAATGCAGGACTGAAACGGCTAAATCCTTATTGGGTGCAAGAACAAAGCAGAAGATTGGGTTAAATACATCTCAAAATTCTGTAAAAAGTAGTTCGCTAGATCCCGGTAGTAATATCGTGGGCAGATAGATAATCACATAATACAGAATTCGGCTTACAGTCTTGCTAAGACAACAAAACACTCGACTTTACGTCGAGCTTTTTGTTTGTAATTTTTTGAGCGAGGTAATAAACTTTTTACAGTCCCAGGTTTAGATCAAGCGAGAATATTTTGCTAAGAGAATGCTCTCACGCAGGCGCCCAATATCGCCGAGAGATAAATATAAGCGAGGTAATAAACTTTTTGTAGTCCCTGGTCCACTTGCCCGCAGAGGCAAAGGGGGTTACCAGCAGACGGAAAAAAGTTTGTTACTGAGCGTAATCGGGCAGAATACTCAAGCGAAAGTTAAAATAGAGTTTTTGCACTTACTTGTGCATCCAAAGCTGCGTTAACCAAGGCGTCTGCCTCTTTATTTTTCTCGCGCGGAATATGCTTAAATTTTACAGATTCAAAATCAAACTTCAAATTCCAAATTTCTATAAAAAACTGCTGTATCTTTGGGTCTGTCAGCCTGTAGTCGCCATTCAATTGTTTTACAACCAATTCAGAATCAGCCCTTATTTCCACCTCCGATATTTCAGCAATAGCTTTGCCAAAAACCGACTTAAACTTCTTCAAGGCAAAAATTATGGCCTGATATTCAGCGTCATTGTTTGTCAGGTTGTCTCCCAAATATTCTCCAAACTTTTTTATAATCTGTTCCTTCTCATTACAAAAAACAACCCCAATCCCCGCCTTGCCCGGATTCCCCCTAGAACCTCCATCTGTATAAATTATAATCTTCTTCATAAATGGTTTTATTTATTTTCTAATATTAATACCGGATAACCTTTTTTTATATGCCTATTTTCCACATCTTCAATTCCCAAATTTCTCAGAAAATCATAACAAGCCTTTTTTGCTTCCACTAAGCTTTTAAAATCTCCCTTGGCTTCCGCCTCAATAAAGCTTCCCAATCCCTCTATAATATCCAAGGCGACTTCTATATCTCCGCACATCCAATATTCCCTTTGCTTATCAACTGTAACAACTTTTTTAAAATCTAAAAAATTCAAAATTTTTCTGAAGTCTTCCGGACTGGAAATTTCTGTTTCATATTCCTCAGCGCATTCCTGGTCGCCATCGGCCTTCTTATTTATGGATAAATCATACTCAAAAATTGTCTTATCAGGATTTGTTCTAATTCTTAGCCACTCTGTTGGGTCTGGCTTCTGGCTAAAAAAATCTCTGTGGCTAGGAACAAAATAATCGTCCACCTGCCTTATAGACTTTATTAATTTCCCCATCCCCGCCACTTTTTCCTTAATTTCCTCAAAATTGTCTATTTTTATTTTTACTTCTACTTCAACATTCATAAAATATATTTTATTTTTTATATTATACCTTCTTGATACTCAACTCCGTCAATTTTTGGAAAAGACGGATAAATTTTTTGTACCCTGCCAACCTGCCCATCTTCCAATCTTACCTTAATTCCCCGGTGATGCTGCCCCGAGCTCGTCAAAATATCCGCCACCTTCCCGTGCGTAAGCTTCCCGGTTGGCTGATCTGCCTTCAGCACAATATCAACCTCCCCGCCAATTTTTATATTACTTCTATTTGTCCCATCCATAATCGTAAGACATATAATAATTATGCTCGTCCTGATCTGGCGCTACTTCCCTAAAACCCACTCCCGTATATAACCGATTAGCTTTATTCTCCTTCTCTGGAAAAGTCGACAAAACCAACTTTGTCGCCCCTTTCTCTTTTAACCTTTTCATAATTTCTTCCATTACTATTGTTCCAAAACCTTGCCTCCTATAATCAGGGTGAACATCAACTTCCCTAATCTTAAAAACTCTTTCTCCTTTCTTGGAAAAAAAGTTTATATAAGGAACATCTTTTTCCAATCTTTCTCTATCTTCCTCATAAGAAAAAGCGCAACCAACCAATGTACCATCTATCTCTAAAGTTAGTTCTATCGCATTCGGCTTCTCAAGCATATATTTAATCCTCTCTTCAGCCACTTCTGGACTTACTTTTCCACGGCGTTCCTCTTTGTCGGATCTTATATACGAAATAAACTTTGCCAGATCCTTAATAGGATAATCCGTTTTGAACTCCATTTTCGGTTCCTTTTTATCCTGTTCTAAATTTATAACAATTTCTTCTCTTTTTTCTCCTTCCATAATTTATTTAAATTTTACTAATCTCATTTAACAACTTGGCAACCTCTCCATCGTTATCAATTATAATTTCTGCCTTTACAAAAATTTCTTTTTGAAATAAATCCTTTTTTTCTGAAGCAATTTTCCTTAATTTTTCTATAGAGCGCAACACAATATTTATCTTATAACCTTTGTAATCATAAAAATATTCTCCTTTAGTATATTCTTTTTCCTTTTCCAAAGGAAGTATCAACAAAACATCTATATCTGAATCTAACTTATTTGTCCCCTTGGCCACCGACCCGTATAAAACAAACGCTTTAATAAACAACTTAACATTAATAAACCAATCCTCTTTCCCAAGTTCAGCATCTAAAAAATCCTTTATTATATCTATAGCCTGTTTTTTACTAATCATTTTTCGTCTTTTTTATAATACTTTAAAATCAACCCTGCTATGCCCAAAACAAACACAATTAAAACAATAATCAAAACATTCATGTTATTTGCTGTTTATGGCGTTAATATAATTGCAGTAATCGCAGTCTGGGTCAGCTTCAGGAATTTTGTCACCGTTCAAACATTTATGCGCTTCAACAATAATTTCCTCTACCCATGAATCGTTTCCCTTGTAAGGTATCAAAGTAATATTAAACTCCAGCTTGGCGTCAAAAGCCTTTTTATCTTTGTCTCCATTGCAGTACACAAAATATCCGGTATCTGCCACCTTAAACCCGCTCTGGCGAAATAGCCACTGATAAATCTCCATCTGCCTTTTGTACCCATCCTGCCACGCCTTGTCCAACTCCTTAATTTCCCCCTCTTTGGAAGTTGCCTTGTAGTCTACAATTATGTACTCCCCCTTCGAATTCTGCCACAAGTCGTCTATGGCTCCCGTAATCAGTAAATTTGTTGGCTTATGTAAAAACTGAATTCCCGTAAAGTTTGCCCTCCACTTGTCCAAATCCTTATGAGCTACTGGCACAGCGTCTACTCCGTATTTCTCAATTAGCGGATGCTTTGTCCCCTTGGCCCTGTGTATGTCAAACTCCAGCTTTAGCAAATGGTCCACAGCTGAGTTTAACGAAAATGGAAACCCAGGCGGTCTACCAATGCCCAGCCTGCGGTCATAATAAAAGCACCTTGGACATTCAAAAAACAAGTCAATCTTCGACCTCGACAATTTAAATGGCTCAGCCGAATTGGGCTCATACAATCCCCTAGCTCTTTGTGCTGTATAGTATTCACTCATAAATTATTATTTTATTTTTTTATTAAACGCTTCATTTCCACCATTTGAAGTGTTTACGGTACAAGCTGATAAAAAACATCTCTTCCGGTTTTCCCAGCTTGTTTTATTTTTCCTTGTTTCTCAAGTATATCCAAATAACGAAAAGCTGTCACGTCCGAAACTCTCAAAGCCAAGCACACATCCCTATTCGAAATCTTTGTTTTCTTCTGCGCCAACTCCATCACCTTCTCCAACTTTTTCTTTTTATTAAACTGAATCTTTTCCCCAGCCTTCACCAGCAAATTCCTAATAAACGAACCCTTATTTTCTGCTTCAGTTCTTAGGTTTTGATCATTAGGATTTGGTTGGTCATTGGGCTTTGGAGTTTGGTCATTTACAGGCTCTTCAGTTGCCGAAACTTGTTCCACAACAGGCTCAGAAGGTTCCAAAACAGCCTCGGGTTGAGCTTCAATTACAGGTGGTATATTATCACTTTCCGACCCCAAACCCACCCCTTGGCCATCTGTGGCCCCAGGTATACCACCACCCTCCGTCCCATCTACCAAACCACCAACATCCTGCCCAGCCTCCCTCGGCGCAGCTTCCCCAGACCCCTGTGTTGAATTATCTACTTTCTCTTCCATAAATTTATTTATTAAAATTAAAGTCCCTTTTCGTGAATACAGAAAGAATAATGAGCGCTAGTAGCCGGTTCATACCAATCTATTGCTGGACGATAAGCATGTGGTTTTTCACAAAAACAACTAGGTGTGATCACAAGTTTTTCAAAATTACTGGAAGTATTTAGATTATTAAAATAAGATGCATTAGTTTTTTGATTTTCGCAACACTTATTATATTGCTCCTGGGTGATTTCAGCCCATACCCCCGCATGTTTTTTAACCCAAGAACAGTCGTGCTTAATTTGTGCGGGTCTTAATCCATACCAATAAAACCAACCACCAATTGTGATAATAATAATCACCAAAATAGACACTTTCCACCAATTGTCTTTTACAAAAGTATTCATAATTTTTATTTCTCAATTAATTTTTTAAATGACACCATCATTTTTTTTATAAATACTCTTGATACTTATATTATTGGAAGAATAACTAACAGCACTTGTACCAGTAACCCCTGTTATAAAAGAGCTTTCAATAGGCATCATTTTATGGACATTTTCATGAAAATCTGGATTTTCTTCTATTTTTTTACGGCATGGTTCACAAATATTAATATTAACCACTATAAAACTAGAAGCCATAGTTACTAATAAAAACCCTCCACAAATTTTACAATTTAAATTTTCTTCCATAATTTTTATTCCTTAATTAATTTTAATACTTTTAACCTTTTAGAGCAACCAGCTTACTCTGGTTACCCATCAGCCTCTAAGTTAGCACAGTGACCTCCTCATACTCTATCTTAAATCCCAATCTTCCAACTAAAACAAATGATTTAGTCCTCGGGTAGTTCTTAGAATTTTTAAGGCTTTACTTTTTTTTATTTACTTTAATAGTTTCAACAATCGCAGTACTTTTTCTTTGTCTAGCCTTTTCGATTGTTATAAACCTACCATTTTTAGCGTCTCTTCCAACTTTAAATTTTATTGTTGACATGTGCTTTTTACCTTTAATTAATAATATTATTTTGTCGACCATAAAAAATAAAACACGAACCAATTAGGTCCGCGCACATAAAATTAGAGTAAGCTAAAATTAGTATCGTAGACCCAAAGTTATATAAAGTTTAATCACAAAAAATGTTTGTTTCGTTAAACCTTGGGGATAAATTTATCTTCGTATTTTATTTCACTTATATTTTATACCATACAAAAACCCTGTCAACTCTTCCCAATTAAATTAAAAGTGGTGAAATCAAAACCTGTGGATAACTACCGCTTTTAGTTTCGGTTTTTATTCGGTATAATTGAATTGTAATATAAATAATTTTAAATGCAATATGCAAACACTGACAAAAAAACAAAAACAGGTTTTAGACTTTATTAATAACTATATCTCAGAAAATGGTATATCGCCCACCATGGAAGAAGTTAGGAAGAAGCTGAGACTCAACGCCATATCTACTGTGCATGAGCATGTAAATACGCTAAGGGTAAAAGGATATCTTTCAAAAAATACAACCTCTGGTAGAAGTATTAATCCTCAAAAACAAATAAGAATAGTTGTTGATATCCCAATAGTAGGAAGAATAGCAGCGGGAAAACCTATAGAAGCTATAGAAGAGGAAATACAGGAAAAAATTTCCATATTCGATCCTTCAATCAAAAATTCAAAGGATTATTATGCCTTGAAGGTTGATGGAAACAGCATGATCGACGAAGGCATTTTCGACGGAGACATTGTGATAATAAAAAAGCAGTCAGTTTCAGAAAATGGCCAAACAGTAGTTGCCATCATAGATGACAATAAAGCAACACTTAAAAAGCTTTACCGGGAGAAAAACAGGTTCAGACTCGAACCAAGGAATCCAAACATGCTTCCGTTTTTCCGAAAGGAGGTTGAAGTAAGAGGCGTAGTCGTTCATATTGCAAACAATATTTCAACTAAACCTGGGGAAAAAATATCTCAAAAAAATAAGCACGGATTTAAAACTCTAGATCTTTTTGCTGGCATTGGAGGAATACGCATTGGCTTTGAAAGGGCAGGTTTTGAAACTGCTTTTTCAAACGATTTTGACGAACAATGCAAAGTCACTTATGATTTGAATTTTCCAAGAGCAAAATTGGTTGTAGAGGATATTAGAAAAATTGGAATCGATGACCTGCCAAAATTTAATTTCCTGCTTGGAGGATTCCCATGCCAGGCATTTTCTATTGCTGGATACAGGCAGGGGTTCAATGATGAAAAGGGACGCGGAAATCTATTTTTTGATATTGCACGGATTATTGAAGCTCACAAGCCAGAAGGTTTCCTTCTGGAAAATGTAAAAAACTTGAAAAGCCATGATGGAGGAAAAACTTTCCGAATAATCGAAGAAACCTTAAAAAGCCTTGGATATCATATGAATATTAAAGTTTTGAACAGCATGGAATACGGCAATATTCCTCAGAACCGAGAAAGGATTTATATGGTAGGATTCAAGAATGAAACTTATGCAAATAATTTTTCTTTTCCTGAACCGAAAAAATTAGCTGTAAAAATTACTGACCTCTTGGAAAAAAATGTCCCCGAAAAATATTATTACAATGGCAAGCCACTATATGAAAAATTAGAGAAATTTGTAAAGGAAGAAGGAAAAGTATATCAGTGGCGCAGGCAATATGTCCGCGAAAACAAAAGTGGCGTCTGCCCCACTCTTACAGCCAATATGGGCATGGGTGGCCACAATGTGCCCATTATCAAAGATAAAAAAGGTATCAGGAAATTAACTCCGCTGGAATGTTTTAGAATTCAGGGCTTCGATGAAAAATTTATATTGCCGAAAAATATATCCGACTCAGCCCTATATAAACAAGCGGGAAACTCAGTGAGTGTTCCCGTTGTAGAGGCCGTAGCAAGACAAATGATGAGAGCAATGACAAACTAAATTTTAAAGCTTATTTATCAATGTTTCCCAGTCCTTATCGGAGTTATGAAGATTTCCTACTGATTTAACATATCTATGGCCATTAGTGAACTCTTGGCCAGGAATACTAGTTACTTTTTCTAATTCCTTCGCATAAGTAAATCCACAAATCCAAACTGGAATTTCTTCCAATTTCAAAATCTTTTTAAAATTGACGTGATCGTCAAGAAATTTTCTAACCTCTCCGAAAAAAGAATGATCTCTCAATATTCTGAATAAATGATCACTAGGCAATCCTACCCTGGCGAAAATATAAACATCACTTTTCCTGTCTGGAAGCTCAAATTCGTTTGAACCTAAAACCAGAAAGGCGTTTTTTATCTTACTAGCCTTTATTCCTACCCCGAGCTTGGGTTTTCTAAGTATGCCCCGATCTTTTATTTGATCAAAATCTTGAGGAGTTATCTCCTCGGGGTGAACTTTTTCATCCAATTTTATTTCTGTAGCAAATTTTTTATGCAGGAAAGTTTTGATTGCATGTTCTGCAAGAATACCCAATATAACATCGTCTGCAGCCTGCACCTCAGTCCTTTGTCCCCTTATGCCGTTTAATGAAAGCCCGCCATAAACCATTTTTATTGCGAACTGAAAGCAAACTTCATACTCCTTGATTGATAGGTTAATTGTCCTGGCATCCTTGAGCTTTTTCCAAGCAATTAAATTGTCTTTGTTAAAATACCACCGCCTATTAATTTGGTGCCCTTTTATTTCTTCGCTGAATTCATGATAATTCTTAAAATCTTTTTCCGGAATATCTAAAAATTTTATTGCTTCTTTTTTTGACAACTCTTTATTATTTTCCATAAGTTTATTTTAATTAACTTCAGTTTACTCCTGTGGGGGGAGGTTTTCAAGGGTAATAAAAAATCGCCGGGGTGGCGATAGATATAAAGAAACCCAACAAATATATAAAAAAATTATTTTTTGAAGTAGGAGTTTAGGCGGGTGCAAAAGAGATCTAGATTTTCATTTTTGACACGGAAGCCCGAGGCGTTGGCATGTCCGCCATAGGTTATCAAAAAGTCAGCGCAGGTTTTCATAGCTTCCACAGAATTGGTGTCTTTTGGATTTCGTACCGAACCGCAGGACTCCTTGTCCATTTTCTTATAAATAAACGCTGGTTTTGCGTATTTGTTACAGATAATAGAGGCTACGGGGCCAGCCAAAGTTAATTTCCAAGATGGGTCGCCTTCAAAAATAACTGCTTCGTCGGGTTTTTGTGACATTCTTCTTTCCACTTCCTGCACAATGTTTTTAATTTGAATTTGTTTGTAAGCTGTTTTGTCTAAAAGCATTTGAGCTAAGTCTTTGCATTTTTCCATGTCAGAAGAAGTCAAAAGCATGTAAGACTCGTTGGCAAAATTCAAAGATTCTGCGGCATTTAAGGCAGAAATAATTTTTGGTAAACTGCCCTCAAACACTTCCCCATTTCCAATTAGTTCCAAAAACGCCCTTATAGCTGGGCGAAATGTATTTTTCAAAGACCTCAAACCTTCCTCAATAATTACTTGGTTTTGCTCAATTTGTGGCACCATGTCGGCAATTGTTCCCAAAGCTGCCAATTCCAAAAAGCTATTTTTCAAATTGGCCGAAATATTATCTCCCAACAATTCCATGCAAAGGTTAAATGTAACTCCCACATTTGCCAAACCCTTAAAAGTGTAAGGGTCGTCCAATTGTTTCATGTCTACAACAATAGAAGCATTGGGTACTTTAGACAAAGGTTCATGATGGTCAACAATTATAACTTCAAAGCCCATTTTGTTTGCCAAGTCCACTTCTACCACGTTTCCAATACCAAGATCCAAGGTTATAAAAAGAGCAGGAGCCTTGCCTTCCAACATTTTTAAAGCATTAAGGTTTATGCCATATCCATCGTTTTCCCTGTCTGGAAAAAATGAGCAATCAACATGTCCGCCCAAATTCTTAATGGCCTCCTCCAAAATAACCACAGAAGAAATTCCATCCAAGTCCGAGTCTCCGTACAAAATAATGCGCTCATTGTTAGCAATGGCTTTTTTAATCCTGTCTGAAGCTTTTTCCAAATTTTTTATCTTCTGTTTCTTTTGCATATATATCTATACGTAGTTAATCCACAAAGCGAGGTAATGAACTTTTTGCAGTCCCTGGTCCACTTGTCCAGTAGGACAAAGGGGGTTACCAGCAACGGAAAAAAGTTTGTTGCCGAGCGATGAAAAAAGTTTGTTGCCGAGATATATTATTTAAATTTTATGCAATTTCGGTAACATCTTTTTCATCTGCCAACAACCCCTTAAGATCCTTATCTTCAACATTTTCCCACTGAATAATATCTTCAAAGGTATTCGCGTGCATTAGCATTGAATTTATAATATGTTCAGAAAAACCCTTCTTGTACAGGCGTTCAATAATATCTATAGAACGCTCAACTTTTTCTTTTTGGTTTTCAAAAATTTGCTCGGGTAACTGTTCAGATTCTACCTTCAAACTTGCCATTTCAGATATCTTTTTTCCAACGTAATCGTTTACAATAATTTCTTTCATATTTTCAAAAACCTTAGCTGCATTTTCTTTCGACAATTTTTCCGGATGGGCTAAAAAAAAGCTGTTGATTTCTGTAATAAATGCGTCAAATTTCAATCTTTTTTCGTCGCTATGAATCAAATCTTCAAAGTGCGCATATTCATGCTTTAAAATATATGGGTCTAAAAATAAAGGCATAGCTATGAGCCCAATTTTATTTAATTCTCCCTTGCATTCTCCTCTTACAATATAAAAGCCCCCCATACCTCCAATTTCGTCGCCTTCATTCATTTTTGTTCTGTCTTTGGAAACCATTAAAACTCCAATATCTATGCCTGTTCTTCCAGAAGTTAAAACATTGGAAATTTCACTACCAAACCATTTATCCCTTTCAATTCTTTCATCAAACTTCTTTTGCACCACTTTCATATCTCTTTCGCTCATTTTTTTCAAAAATACCTTGCCAGTTTTTTCGTCAGTACCAAACAGCCTTTTCTCCTTAATTGAATATTCGTCATAAAGCCTTTGCAATGCTGGTTGATCCCCGTTGAAATTTTTAATCTCTTCCTTGGCCTTTTCCAGCAACTCTACTCTCTCTTCTGCCCTTTTGGCTATTTCACTTATTGTAAAATATCTTGCATCCCTTAAATTATCCCTATCTAAATAACCGCAATCAGCATTTTCCAAAACATAGGAAATTGATTCTTCTTTTTTTGCTAATTCTTCTAGCCTTTCTAAAGATATATTCCCTTCAGTGTTATCTTCAAGTATTTTTTCTAATTCGTCAGAAGAAGCCGGCTTGCAATTCAACCCTACTAGGTGAACCTTAACCTTTTCAGAAGCTTCCTTGGCTTCATTAATTCTTTTATTGGTCTCTTCAGCATTAAACTGAAAATCCGTTAAACCTGAATCCTGTGGAGCCTGATCTTGTTGTGATGATAATCCTGATTCGCTTTTCATATTATTATTTCAGCGCTTCAAGTCCAGGAAGCTTGTCTCCGCTCAAAAATGACAGCATTGCACCTCCTCCGGTTGAAACATGGCTGAACTTATCAATCATACCCTGTTTGGTAATAAATTCAACAGTCTCGCCTCCTCCCACCACTGAAAATGCTCCGCTTTCTATAATTGCCTCGGCAATTGCCAAAGAACCTTTGGCATATTTCCTTTCCTCAAACTTTCCAAAAGGCCCATTCCACAAAACTGTTTTTGCCTGCATTATTTTTTCGCGAAACAATTTAATAGAATCTTTGCTAATATCCAAAGCATCCAATTGCCCCAAAGGAGTTATTATCTTCTCAGGATATTTGAACTTTATACCCTTCTCAGCTACTTCTTTTGCAATCAATCCGCTGACTATCACGTAGTCTGCCACTTCTGAAATGTTGTCGATGAATTTTGCCTTTGTCTCAACTTTTTTTCCGCCGATAATTGCCACCATAGGCTTTTGAGCGCCCTCTGGGCCTTCTTTCATAATTTTTTCCAATGTTGTAATTTCCTTTTCCAGCAAAAATCCTGCACAATGAGGCATTATCTCGGGAACTTCTGTTATTGAAGCGTTATTCCTATGGCAAACTCCAAAAGCATCATTTACATATACGTCACCCAAATATGAAAGCTTTTTTGCAAACTCTGGGTTGTTGTCTGTTTCCTCCTTGTGAAATCTCAAGTTTTCCAAAAGCAAAATTTCTCCTGCACCCAAAGTGTTGGCTTCGCTTTCAATTTCAGGCCCAATGCAGTCATCTGCCTTTAAAACCGAGCAATTAAGATACTCAGACAGTCTCTCAGCAATCTTGTTTACCCTAAGCTCTGGAACAACTTGTCCTTCGGGCTCACCCAAATGGCACATTAAAATTATTCTCGAGTGGTCGTCCATCAAATATTTTATTGTTGGCAAGGTCTGTTTTATTCTAAAATCGTCAGAAATATTTCCCTTTTCATCCATAGGAACATTGAAATCGCATCTTACTAAAACACGTTTGCTTATTACACTAATATCTGTTATTTTTTTAAATCTCATAATAAATAAATTAATTAAGTTATTATACCACTTCTCGCTGATAACAGCTTTCACAATAAACTATTTCCGGCCTCTCTGGCGCATAAGAAGTTTTAATTGAGTTCCCACACTTTGCACATGTTCGATCATAAAGCTTAATTGGGTTGCGTTGAGCAAGTCTGGCAAAATGTCGGCAATTTGGACAAAGTTTAGGAACTGCAATGCCCATACGCTTATAAAAATTCAAATCGTTTATTGTAACCTTAAAAGCGTTGGTACACTGGTGATTACATTCTCCTTTATGTTCGCATCCAATTGTTTCCTTCAAAATTTGTTCGCCAACTTCTTCAATAGAATCAGGCACATTTTCAGCCTCCAAAGTAATATTGTAATTCTTTGCCTCGGGGCTAATCCACCTATAACCCTGCTTTGTTGCCTCTTCTTTTGTAATAGGAAAAATTTCCTGAGCAATTGTTTCGTTATATGCAAATGCATAAATATCCAATGGAAAAGTTAAACCGTAAAATGGTTGCTTTTTAATTTCTGCAACTATTTTTTCATATTCTTCCTTGGTATATTGTTTGTTTAAAATGCAGTATTGTTTTTTCCTTAAACCAACGCATCCAAATAAGTCAGACGAGCTGTGGCAATTAACACAGTATTGAGCCCGCACAAGTTGATCCCAACATTCGTTTGAAAAATACACCTGCGAGCACTGCCTGCCAATACTTGAACACTCATAAATCAACTCAGACGAATGTCCCCAATATGTGTGATCCATTACGTCTTTTGCATTTTGAATTCCAAAAAGATATTTTCCATCTTCTACTTTTTCGCAATTAAACCCAGCTTTTACGTTTTTACATTCTTCCAGCCAATTTCCGGTAACTTCAACGCTGTGGTTTTCCACCAAAGCAGGAACAATTTGTTTTGCAAAAAATTCAGATGTTTTAATTTTCATGGCTTCAACCTCGCTGTTCTTCTTTGGCATTATTTTTTCAATCTGCTCTCTATACTCATCCTTTGTAAACTGTTCGTTAAAAATGCAGTAATTTTTGTTTCTCAAATTTGCACACCCAAAACAGTCCGCACAATTTTTGCAGTTCAATAAAAATGCGGAATTTACGCAGGAAATGCACTCTCTCGAGTACATCAATTTACTAGAGCCAAAGCAGTCAATACACTCAAAGCACAATTCAGACGAATGGATGTTGTAGTTGTCCATACTATCTTTCGAATCCCACACTGAAGTTCCATACGAACAATTTTCATTGGTTCCAGAAGCAAAAATTAAGTAGCAGTTTTTGTTGTCACTTGCCCTGTTAACATAATCACTGTTTGTGTTTCGCCCCTGCTGAATAATCCCCATTCTTGGCACTGCTCTAAAAAGCTCGTCAAACTGAGAAAAAAATGGCCTACTCAAATCATAATTTCTTGCATAAACTGAGGCATCCCAATTGTCAGACCACCAACACTCATAGCAATAAACTTTGTATTGGCTGTTTTGCGGGAACATAACAATTTTATCTTTCTGGCACATATCACACTTACGCTTAAAAAGCGCCCTCTCATTTCTCCAAGCAAGTCTTTTTACCAGCCTGCATTCAGGGCACCACACAGGAGCAGGCACTTTTATTTTTTCATAAAAATTAAAATCCTCCGGCTCTATATTAAAGTCTTTTTTGCAACTTTGGCAAACTCGCGCTGAGTCCGCCGAAGTATTTTTTGCCTCTGTGTTCATAATATTTTTTTAACCACATAACCGACTAATTTAGTCTGTTATATATTATTTTTATGCTACTTCTTGCTGATAACAGCTTTCACAATAAACTATCTCTGGCCTTTCTGGCGCATAGCTTGTCTCAAACTCATTTACGCATTTTTCATCTCCATGCTGATGTTTGGCAAGGTTTGTATAAATTCCATTTTCCGATTTTGTTCCAGCACAATTGCATTTGCACTTCCACAATTTAATTGGTGCGCGTACAGAAATTCTCTCAAAATATCGACAGTTTGGGCAAAGCTTTGGAAGCGGTATATTAAACCGTTTATAAAAAGCCAGCTCCTGGGGAATTATCTTAAAGGCAGTTGTACATTGGTGGCTACACTTCTTGTCGTGGTGAGCGCATTCTAACACTTCGCCTGTTATGGAGTCTGCAACATCTTCCAGCAAATCAGGAATATTTTCAAACTTAATTGTTGAAGCATAATTTTTTTCCGCAATTTCACTCCAGCTCATACCATATTCTTCTGCACCTTCCTTAGTCAAAGGAAAATATTCATAGGCAATGCTTTCATTGTATGCAAGCGGACTTATTTCCGGCGGAAAATATTCTCCGTAGGCAAAAACTCTCCCCTTCTTGTCAGTGTATGTCATTTTACTCATTTGCTCTCTAATTTTTGGCACCAACTCTTCATATTCTTCCTTAGTGTATTGTTTGTTAAAAATGTGATATTCCTTTCCATACAATCCGGCGCATCCAAACAAATTTGAAGACCTCTGGCAATAAAAACAATATTCTATATTTCGGCAATTATTAAAACACCCGTAAGAAAATTTCAAATTTGAAATCTGGTCTCCACAAGACGAGCAGTCATATATGAGCTCGGAATTCAGCCCATATCTGTAATGGTCATAAGAATCCTTGGCAGGAGCATTGTACAGCGAATGGCAGTATTTCAAATTTTCTCCTCCATTTACATAATAACTTTTCTGAACATTCTTGGAATTGGTTAGGTATTCGCCCAAGCAGTTTTCATTTTTATAGCTCCTGACATATTTTACCGGATGCCTCAGCCAAAATTCACCGGCTTTTTTCTTCATTTCCTCAACAGATTTGCGCGAAGACAATTTAAATTCCTCCAGTTTTTTATGGTATTCTTCTTTTAAATATGGCTCGTTGAAAATATAAAAAGACTTATTGCGAAGTCCAAAACAACCAAAACAATCAGTGCATCCCAAGCACTCTCGGCAAAAATAAATGCTGTGGCAGTCTGTGCAGTATGAGGAATAAAAAGCCCTCGCGCACTTTAAATTAAAAAAACAATCATAAGAAAGTTCTCCGTTCAAAATAAATGATGAGTCTACACAATCTTTAGAACCGGTTATGTTTTCGCAGTACAAAAGATTTTCACCATGAGTCACTCCAAAACTCAAATAGCAGTCTTTCAAATAACTACTGTTGTTGCTGTAATCGCTGTTTACAAGCTGAGTTACCGACTTGCACGGAACAGGAGTAATCTGCAACAATTCCTTAAACTGCTCAAAAAATGGCCGTGAAAAGTCATAATCTTTCCCAAATTCTTCCTGGTTCCAATCATCTTTTGTCCATTCATTAACATCCCAAACATTCAGTTTGGCAGTGACAGGATACATGCTGAATATTGTCTTCCCGGTTCTTGCGCATTTTGTCTTGTACAAAAAGTGCTCGTTACGGGTAACCATTCGCCTTTGCAGTCTGCAGTCTGGGCACCAAGTTGGCGAGGGCACTTTCATCTTCTCGTAAAAATCAAAATCTTCCGACTCTATGGTAAAGTCTTTTTTACAACTTTGGCATTGTTTGACCTGCCCTGAGCCAGGTCGAAGGGTTTCTTGGTTCATATTTTTTGTTTATTATATCACTTCCTGCTGATAACATTCTTCACAGTAAACAATTTCTGGGCAATTTGGGGCATATGTTGTTTTAATTTGTTTGCTACATTTGTCACACTTTCTTTCATAAAATTTAAGCCCGCCGGATTCCTTCACTCTTTGCTTATGTCTGCAATAAAAACATTCCCGCGGGATTGGAAGATTTTCCTTGCGATAAAATTCCAACTCCTGTTTTATAATTCGATAGTTTCTCCCACAACTAATGCAAACCAAAATTTCTTTCTCAATTGAATCGGGCACGTCCTTGATGTTGTCAGGAATATTTTCCGATTTCACGGTTTCCCTGCCTTTTGTTATTTGAAGGTTGTCTTGCCAAGTGTAACCTTGAGCTACGGCCTCTCCCTTTGAAAGTGGCATGTAATCTTGAGCAATTGTCTCATTATAACTAAATGGCGCAATAGCAGGCGGCATAAAAGAACCATAAATACCTTTGAGCTTTAATTCATTCAAAATTTGTTGCCTTAGCGATTCAAACTCCTCTTTTGTGTATTTTTTGTTTAAAATCGCATATTGCGCATGGTTTAAGTCACTGCATCCCAAACAATATTCGCTAGTAAACATACTAAAGCAATATTCAATGTCGTGTGAACTCTCAGCCCAAAAAGTCCCAATAACATTTTGTGAAAACCCAACTCCAGCGCATTCAAGCAAAAGTTCGGCGCTGTAGCCATAACCTGTCACATCATAGCAGTCTTTTGAATTCTTAATGAAAAATCCGTACTTGCAGTTTTCGCAAACAGCTGTTTCAAAACAATTGTGGCAGTTCTTCGATTCAAAAATATAGTCTCCCGAGCAGTCTGTGGTTTTCAAATTATTATTCTCACGCCTTGGAAATTTCAAACTAAACTTTTTAAACTGTTCTAAAAAATCTTTGGTTTTAGAATAACTTCCCCTAATATTTTCTGTTTTATTTTTATAAGTTTCTTTGTTTAATGGTTCATTTAAAAAATAATTATTTTTGTGCCTCAAGTTCACGCATCCAAAGCAATCCTGCGCATTGACCGAGTCATATAAAAAATCCGAGTCCACGCTTCCGGTAACATTCTTGCCAAACCTCACTCCATTTGACTGGTTCACATTTATCCCTTGGTAGCATCGCTCCAGCTTTTGACCAAAATAAATGTCCGAAGTGTCTTTCAAAAACCTAGTACCCCTGGAATACATGGAATTTTCCGAATCTCCCCCATTAAAAAGCAAATAGCAATTTTTGTTTCCTCCGGAATAATTTATATATTCGCTGTTTATGCTTGGCCTGCTGTGGTCTGAAAAAATTGCCATTTTGGGAACTCGCTTGAATAATTCTCCCAGCTGTTCAAAAAATAGCTTGTTGGGATTGTAATCCTGACCATAAGAAAAAGGATCCCAATTGTCTGATCTGTAGCACTCTTCACAGTAAACCGTATAAGGAGAGCTGGGGTTATACATAGAAACAATGGCGCGCTCGCACAAATCGCACTTTCTGGAATACAAAGTCGTCTCATTTCTAAATTGAGCTCTTATTTTAAATCTGCAGTCTGGGCAAGAAACTGGTGGTTGCACGCCCATTTTTTCATAGAACGCAAAATCATCAGGCTCTATATTAAAGTCCTTCTTACAGCTTTGGCATTGTTTTGTTTCGATTTGCATATTTTTATAATTATACCATTTCCTGCTGATAACATTGCTCGCAGTAAATTTTATATTGCTTTTGCTGGTTTGAATTATAAGAAGTTTTAAATTCCGCATTACACTTTGCACAATTGCCAGGAAAAAGCACGCGAACATTGCGAGACTTCATCCTTCTCTCATGGCGGCAATTGAAACACTCTCCTGGAATAGCAACTTTAAACCTCTTATAAAACATAATTTCCTGGGTAGTTAAACGATAGTTAGACTTGCATTTACCACACTCCAATACATGATTGACGAGATCGTTAGAAAACAATTCAGGATTTTTAGGAAGCTCCTCATATTTTATTGTTGTTTGACCTTTGGTACGAGGAATGTCATCTTCCCATCTATAACCGCTAATAAGCGCCTCCTCTTTTGTCATTGGAAAGTATTCGTTGACAATTGACTCATTGTACGCAAAAGGAAGCATTTGTTTTGGATAATACCATCCCCATTCGCCAGTTTGACGCATATGATCTATCAATTTAGGCAACATTTTCTCATACTCTTCCTTTGTACATTGCCTGTTCAAGATGCAGTATTCCGCACTTTTTAAACCCTCGCACCCAAAAATATTATGGCAATTTGTACAATTGTCCGAATAATATGTATCAGTACAATTCACGCATACGTGTGAACCCATTATGTTTCGCCCAACACAGTGGGCATTTTGATATCCCAGTTCAATGTCAGCAGTAAAAGATATGTCATAAGAATCAATTGCTTGCCTACAAGTAAAAATATATTTTGAATCCTCTCCGCTTTTGACGTCAAACGCATAATGGACATTTTTGGCGTTGTAAATATGGTTTCCAGAAACATTGGTATTGTGAGATCCAAAAAAGAATCTCTGTGGAATTTTCTTGCGCAATTCTTCCTGCTTTTCCAAGATCATGGAAATTTTTTTTAGATCATGCAAAGGATGCTCCTTTAGAAATTCATCAATTTCAATTTTTTCCACTGGTTTGTTGAAAATATAATTTGATTTCTGCCTCAAGCCAACACACCCAATACAATTTGAGCATCCCTTACAGTCAAAAAGTCCAATACAATTATTGCAGTCCTCGCACTCCTGAGAATACAAAACATTGTAAGAGCCCAAAACATCCACACACTCATAACAAAATTCCGACTTGAAAACATACAGACCGTCTACGCAGTCCTTTGAATTCCACACAATATGGCCATAAGCGCATTCCTCAGCATCAACGCATCCAAAAACAAAATAACAGTTCTTGGCATTGAGCACGCCATTTGAATAAATACAATTTTCGCTTCTTGTATTTATAACTGCATATCTGGGAACTGCATCCCATAGTGATTTAATTTGCGAGAAAATTGGCTTTGAAAAATCAACATCTCGTCCGTATGTTTTTGCATCCCAGTCGTCAGACCACCACTCTTCATGACTCCAAACGGGAAACGGTGCCTTTGCAGAATACATGGAAATTATAGACTTGCCAGACTTGTCGGAATTCCTTTTATAAAGCGTCTTAAAATTTCTTATCAAAATCCTGTCTCTCTGCCGACATTCTGGGCACCAAACAGGCACAGGCAATTTATTTTTTTCATAGAAAATAAAATCATCAGGCTCTATCACAAAGTCTTTCTTGCAACTCTGACAAACTTTATTTTCTAAATTATGCATATTTTATTTTAACCGCATAACCGACCAATTTAATCGGTTATATGTTATTTTTATGCCACTTCCTCGTTATAACATTGCTCGCAGTAAACAATTTCAGGCCTGTCTGGAGCATAACTTGTCTCAAACTCATTTTTACATCCAGGCTTCATGCAGCTCCTGTGGTAAAGCTTTGGCGGATTTCTCCAGGCAAACCTCGCATAATGCCTGCAGTTTTGGCAAATCCGTGGCAAGGGTATGCCAAGTTTTCTATAAAATTGTAATTCCTGATTAGTAATTTTGAATACTCCAACACAGTCATGACTGCATTTGCCCTCATGTGGACAACTTATAACCTCCTTTAAAATGCTGTCATCTACATCTTCAATATTGTCTGGAAGCTCAAGCGCAGACTTTGTGGCATTGTATTCTCTTTTACTTTGCTCACGCCAAGCAAGTCCTTGTTCTTCTGCCTCTTTTTTGGTCATTGGAAAAAAATCATTAGCAAGCGATTCGTTATAAGCCATAGGACTCATATCCGCTGGAAAGAATTCTCCATACCTATAAATTATTCCCTTTTGGTCTACATAAGGCATTTCATTCATGTGCGCAATAATTTTGGGCACTAATTCTTCATATTCTTCTTTTGTATATTGTTTGTTTAAAATACAATATTGCTTGTTTCTCAAGCTGATACACCCAAATAAATGTGACGAATTTTGGCACTGAAAACAATAGTGTAGGTCAGTTATTGAAGGATAGCTTTGACATGAAAATTTTACATTATAGGCTCCGTTCCCAACTACCAAAGAATCATAAACCAATTCTGAATTGTCTCCAAAATTGCTTTGGTCGTAAGAATCTTTTACCGGACCCAAAGTAAAATTTTGGCAGTATTTCAAATTTTCTCCTCCAATTATTCTCCAACAATTTTTAGCATCCTTAGATTCCAATATATAATCTCCCGAAACATTGGTGTTGTGTCGTCCATGGATGAACTTATTGGGAAAATTTTGCCAATGCTTTATACTTTTTTCCCTGATAGCTTCAACATTTGACCTAAAATTTGTCTTAAACTCCTCCAATTTCTTTGCGTATTCTTCCTTGGTGTATTGTTCGTTAAAAATGTAATATGCTTTGTTTTTTAAATTAGCGCTTCCAAAACAGTTGTTGCACCCAACACAGCTTTTGCAAAACATGATGTCATTGCAATTGTCACAATCTATAGAATAAGAGGCATTATAACATTTACTCATATTCACGCAGTCATAACAAAGCTCGGACTCGTTATACATATAACAGTCAAAAATATCCTTTGATTTTCCGCCCCAAATTGAATATGCTGAATTTTCCACGTAAGACAAACTAAATGTTAAGTAACAATCTTTAGGTTGGGTGGCATTAGAACAGTAGTCGCTGTTTACAGCTCTGATAAGATTCCTAGACATAAGAGGAACCTGGCTCATTAATTTACCAAACTGTTTAAAAAATGGCTGTGAAAAGTCATAGTCCTGTCCATAATCCATTGGGTCCCATGAATCAGAATACCATTCTGCCATTTCCATTATTTTTACCGGAGAAGATTCACTTACCATGGAAAAAATTTCCTTTCCATGGACATCTTTTTTTCTAAACAATCTCCACTCATTTCGCCAGGAAAACCTGCGTTGCATTCTGCAGTCCGGACAAAAAGTTGGAGCTGGTACATTTATTTTCTTGTAGAAATCAAAATCATCAGGCTCTATAGTAAAGTCCTTTTTGCAATTCTGACAAACTTTTATTTCTTGATTCATAATTTAAGCAATTTCACTATTATAGCACTGTTCGCAATAAACTGTCTCCGGCCTATCCGGCGCATAACTGGTTTCAAATTCGTTTGTACACCTGTCAGTATGATCATGACCTAATTTATCGCACATGCACTGGCGATGCCATAATTTCATTGGGTTTCTCTGCTTTACTCGCCCATAATGTCTGCAATTATGACAAAGCCTTGGAATAGGTAAATTCATCCTCTTATAAAAATTAAGTTCTTCTTTCACAATTTTAAAAGCGCCTGTACATTGTTCATTGCATTTGCCTTCATGGGCACAGCTAATAACTTCGTCAATAATAGAATCAGGAGTTTCTTTAATTGTGTCAGGCAAATTTTGCCAGGAAATAGTTGTTTTGTAATTTCTATTATCAATTGGCCTCCACTCAAAACCTTTGTCCAAAGCATCTTTTTCAGTAAGGGGCATATAATCCTGGACTACTGTCTCGTTATAGGCAAATGGAGATAATTCTGCTGGAAAAAATTCTCCATATTTATAAACTCTATCCTTTTTATCTACATATGGCATCTCATTCATATGCGAAACGATCTTTGGCACAAGAGCCTCATATTCTTCTTTTGTATACTGTTTATCTAAAATGCAGTATTGTTTTTTTCGCAGGCCAACGCATCCAAAAAGATCATGAGAATCCTGGCAATTATAGCAATATTGCATATCATGAGAATACCAAACAATCACCCCAAACTTACAACGTGCGTTCTTAACTCCAATACTTATGCCTTCATAAATCAATTCAGAATTGCCGCTGGTGCCAGGACCAGTATCATGGGAATCACGAAGAGACAAAGTGCCCCAATTGGAATATTTAACATTTTCAGCATCTCCTTCCAAATCAAAACAATAATAGCAATTTCGGGAATTATAAACATTGTCCCCAATAACATTCTGGGTATTTAAGAGATAAGCAAATTTATTAATAGCTTTTAATTTCATCTCCTCAAATTTTTCTGCCAGCGCTTGAAAAGACTTATAACTTCCAAGATTTAAATCTGCCAATTTTTTTGCATATTCTTCTTTGGTGTATTGCTCGTTGAAAATGCAGTAGCTTTTATTCCTTAAGTTTGAACAACAAATGCAATTAGAACAATTTCTGCAATCATAAAGAAAATATGAATCAACACAACCCTCGCTTCTAAGACTGAATCTCAGCAAATTTGATTCCCGACAATAAACGTTTTCATAACCAAACTCAGTCCTATGACAAACATAGGAATCAAAAGTATTTTTACAATTAGCAATCCTATTACTGTACATAGAATCCTCATTTCCCCATCCAGCACTGACAAGATAGCAATTCTTATGTTCTACAACAATATTGCAATAACTGGAATTAACCGACTTACTGTCAAAAAGTGCGACATGTGGTACAGTAAGAAAAAGTTCCTCAAATTGTTTAAAAAATGGTTTAGTAAAATCGAAATCTTTTCCATAATCCAAAGCATCCCATTTGTCGCTGTACCAAAATTCATGATCATATACTGGAAAAGTATGCTCAGGTGCATACATTGAGATAAGATCTTCAGTATGGCCAGGCGCATCACATTTTCTTTTATACAAAGTCCGTTCGTTTCGCCATATTAATCGCCTCTGCATTCTGCATTCCGGGCAAAATGTCGGCGCCGGTACTTTCATCTTCTCATAAAACTCAAAATCATCAGACTCTATAGTAAAGTCCTTCTTACAACTCTGACATTGTTTTGTTTCTTTATTCATAATTTAAGCAACCTCTCGCTGATAACATTCCAAACAAGCTATTTTCTGAAATCCAAGCTCAGGGCTGTAATAATGTTCAATCTCTTTTTTACAGTAATAACATGTTCCTTTCTGGGGCGTTATCATCAAACTAAATGGCTTAAAACGGTCCAAGGTTCTCCAGTCAAAATGCCTTCTTGGAAGTGGAATATTGTGCTCGCGATAAAATGCCAGTTCTTCTTTTGTTATGTTATAGCTGAGTTTTGTCTCAGGGCAAAGAATACGCTGTTTGGTAATGTCATCACTGACTTTTCCAATAGTGTCCGGCAGATCATCTCCATTGATAATATTTTCGTATTTTGGTTCAACAGTTTCTTCCCATTTAGCACCAAACTCAACGACTTCATCTTTTGTCATTGGATACATCATCTGGGCTAAAGAAAGATTGTATCCGCAATATGCAGCTGAAAGTGGTAAAAGCTTTCCCCACTCACCTCTTTCTTTCATATCTTTTTTAATTTTCTCAACCAAACCTTCATATTCTTCTTTAGAGTATTGTTTATTCAAAATACAGTATTTCTGTTTTCGTAATCCTACACATCCAAAACAATATTCTGTTTCTTCACAATTATCCAAGTAAGCGCTGTATCTGCAATTAGTAGTATAAAGATTGCACAAGTTATTATATGAAACTTGATCTTGTATTCCTAGCGCGCTTTTTTCACACTCAAGAGCTCCCACTGAATCAATAGTTTCTTTACTTTTAAAACCCCTAAAAATATAACGGCAATTTTCTGACTCTTCGGTAAAATAACAAACATGGCAATTTTTGTCGTTTGTCAGGAAGTTTCCGGTAGATTGTACTGCCTGAAGATTGTAGTCTTGTCTATTTACAGCATCCTTTTGAATATGCTGCCACATTTCTTTTTTCAAAGCTTCAATTGAAGAACGTGAATCAAGATTGTATTCTTTAATTTTTTCAAAATAATCTTCTTTGGAATACTGCTGATTTAAAATACAGTATTTTTGATTTCGCAAATTCCAGGACATAAAGCAATTCTGGCAGTTTCTGCAGTCATACAAGAAATAACTATCCATGCAGTCTCGGCAATTGAAAGAATAATTTAAGTTATAGCTTTTAAAACAAAACAAGCAGTCATATGAACGCTCCAAATCAAAGGAATAAGTTATATCAATGCAGTTTTTGCAATTTATTACTCTATATCCATAGCTAACAGAATCAAGATACAAGGCCGAACGCGTTAAATATGCATCTTTAGACTCCCAAACATCATCAGCCCATTCTGAATTGGTATTTTTAATTCCACACTGATGAGGATGAGGCACAACAGACTGAAGCTCAACCAGCTGTTCTATAAATGAACGTGTCGAATCATAGTCTCTGCCATATGTCAGCGGGTCCCAGGCATCAGATACAAATTCGCTTCTTTCATAAATAGGAAAAGGAGCTGACTCAGGGATAACTGTGATAATTGTTTTCCCACTCAAGGCAGACTTGGTAATTCTAAACCTTCCAAAAACCCAGAAAGCCAGAAGGTACTTGAAACGGCAGACAGGACACATTGTTGGCGAAGGCAAATCTATTTTTTGGTAAAACTCAAAATCATCAGGCTCAATAGTAAAATTTTGCTTGCAACTTTGACACTTGCATGTTTTTTGATCCATAATATTTTAGATTAATTAATTACCTAATCCTACCAAAAAAGCCCTTCAATTAAAAGGCTTTTAAATAAAAAACCCATGGGTGCACCACGGGCTATTTTTTTTGTTTAATCTCGTAATAAAACATCAAACACAAGAGAAGCGCAGCAAAGAATAATGCACGACTTGCATATAATGTTTCCAAGGGTTTACCAGCAACTCTGGCAAGATAAAGGGCAGCAATAGCTGCAATCATCGAACATCCCCAACCGAGAAAAGACTCCCTATTCTTCTTTTGTTGGATTAAATGATGAATTGTCGGTATATACCCCACACTTAGAAGCACTTGTGAAAGGACATTAGAATTCCAGGCACTTTTTGACAATATTCCATATACAATAATAACCAAAACTCCTAGCAGATACCATTTTTCGAACGGCTTCAAGCGTAGTTCTCTTTTACCCCAAGCAAATATTGCTGAGATAACCACTAACACAAAAGCTGCATCCACTTTATTTAGTATTCCTGATTTAAAATCCTTATTCTCGGCAATTGTATAAGTTATCAAGCTTATGCCAACTCCTGACATGAAAATAATCCAGGTTGAAAGTGTTGGGTCTATTTTATGTTTTCGAATTTGATAAGCATAAAATACTGCGAAAAGCGAAGTCATAATGACTATTATGCAAGCGCAGATATTTTCCATTTTTATCTCCTTTGTATAGATTATTAAATGAACCAATATAACTCTACAACTAATTTTAAATAATGTCAATATTATAAAACTAGTAAAAAAAGAAGCCCGAATAAATTCGAGCTTGATATTTGTCTATGACATATCATGTCATCTGCGGAATGTATCCGCCTAGAAAAAGTTTTAGCCTTTCATGAGCTGCAAAAGCGCATCCGCCCAATCCTTATATCCGTCTGAATCCGTTTTAGCACGGATAAACATTACTTTCGCGCTGTCAACGCAAAAAATAATCTTTGTGTAATTCTCAAACGTTGCCGAAACCGGGTCCTCAGGATGACTGGCAATGTCGCTGACAATGCCCACATACTTCGCTCCTTGGTGCGCTGCTTTCATCATCAACAAAGTTCCATAAGGAACCAGCTCTCCAAGTTTGAAGTTTTTGCACAGGTTCTTCGATGACATTGGCAGATTCATATCTGTCAAAACAACGTCAAATTTTTCTTTTTCAAGAATATCTAACGCGTCTTCATAACCTGTAACTGTGGTGAGAATATGTCCTGCCAAACCAACTTTCGCGCTCTTGATGTTTTTTGCCGTGTCATCAATAACAAGAATGCGCATGGCATCAGACCGAACTGAAACTGAATCAATAACTGGGACTTCAACAATGGGCTTGAGTTCTTCGTGAACATCTCCGACTGCCTTCATAAGTCCGAGCATAGCTTCACTCAGTGGAATTACGAAGCATCCTTCGGGCAATACTGGGACTTTTTCAGCAAGCTGGATAAATACGTAGAATTTATCCTTATCGTATCTACGCTCAATATCCTTTGTGTCACAGAAAATTACGAGATCTGCCTCGTCTATTTTTTCAACAACACATCGATATTCAGCCTTCATCAATCTCACAACCTTCTCAATCGCCCGGCGAATTGGATTATTTACATCCATCGCCACAAAAATCCTTACCGGTCTTCCCACTGCTTCGTTCGTTTTCATTTCTATCTCCTTTTTAGTTAGTTATATAAAGAACCAATATAACTCTACAACTAATTTAGAATAATGTCAATGTTTTTATAAGCAAACAAAAAAGATGCTTTCGCACCTTTTTTATCACTAAACTTTACAATTATTAGATTAATGGCTCTTCGGGTTTGTCTTCTGCTTTTTTAGATTCTTCGGGGCCTTTTCCCTTGCCTTGAATTATGGATTTCTCGTGCGAGCTTCTCATAATTTTAGATTCTTCAGACTGCATAAGCTCTTTTGCGGCCTCAGCTGAAATAGTATATTTTGAGCGTGAAGCCTCAATAATTTCCTTTTTGAAAGACTTGTGAGTTGGCGGCATAACTTTGAGAGTTTCAGCAGAAAAAGGGTCATAAGCTTCTCCATCAATTGTTTCCTTGATGTAAAAATTCTGCACTCCCAAGTTTACCATGTCTTTGACTCCAAATATTGGCGCCATTTCCGGCTCAAGTTTAACTGCATCTTCTCCACCAACTCTAAATACAATAATGGTTCCCGTGTTTCCCAAAACAGCTTGCTGAACTTTTGGCAGAAGCTGGCCCATGTACTGGTGAGCAACTGTAAGACAAATGCCGTATTTGCGGGCTTCAGACAATATGTTTTCAAAGGTCTCGGTCATTAAGTTGTGGAACTCGTCAACATACAAATAAAAATCATTCCTCTCTGATTCAGGAAGCGAAGCGCGCGCCATACCAGCCTGTTTTATTTTTGTAATAAACATTGAGCCAAAAAAGCTGGCGTTTTCCTCTCCCAATTTTCCCTTAGACAAGTTAATCAAAATAATCTTGCCTTCGTTCATCAGCTTTTCCAAATCAACTTTGTTTTCCTCTTGTCCAAAAATTCCACGCAAGGCCGGGTCAGACAAAAACTGTGCAAGTTTGTTAACCAAAGGGATAATAGCTTCGGTGTCGTATTTTTCAGACCAATCGGCAAACTCAATGGCCCAGAAGCGCTTTACCATGTCGTCTTCAATATACTCAACCACCAGCTGGCGGTAATTGCGATCAGTCAGCATGGAAATCATTCCGCGCATTGTGCCATGAGGATAATCCAAAAGAGCCAAACAGGTAAAACGGAAAACGTGCTCAAGCCTTGGTGTCCAGTTAGCGCCAAACTGCCTCTCTAGCACCTCAATTAAACCCTGAGTCAATTGATGTTTGAAAGCCGGATCAATATTGGCTAAAGGGTTGAAAGATATTGGGAACTTGGCATCTGAAGGGTCAATAAGAACAACGTCATCTATGCGGTCTTCAGGAATAAAATCCAAAATTGCATCTATAACGTCTCCGTGCGGATCTATAAAACAAAGCCCGTGGCCATATCCAATGTCTTGGCGCACAAAAAGTTCTAGAAGTTTTGACTTTCCAACTCCGGATTTTCCTACAATATACAAGTGCCTGCGTCTGTCTACCCTTTTAATTCCAAAAATAAACTTCTGTTCTTGTAAAGCCGCTTCATAGTTGGTTTTACCAATAAATGAGCATTCTTCAGGATCAACTGTACCGTAAATAGGCAGCTCTGGAGGCGGAGGCGCCAATTTAAATCTTCGTATTCTATTATTCTCTGCCATAAACGTTACTAAATTAAATTTTAACTATCTTTTTTTTAATAATAGCTTTTTTATGCACTTTCTTCAACCCTTCGGCGGGCTCAGGGCAGGCCCTAAATTAAATCTGTAGAGGCAATAAGCCAATCTTTAAAGTCGCGATTTAGTCGATATAGTGAAATAGTTGCCATACAAGGCACGCCATCATGGTAATGTTCTCTAACAATGTCCTCTATGTCTTGGACATGTTTGTCTATGGTCATAATAATCATAGTTGCCCCCACAGTTTCAACTATTCCACCGGCTTCGCGAGAAACTGAATTGGTAGGCAAAATGTCTACCTTGCCTGCTTTTTTTCCTTCGACCAAAATTTTAGCGATAGTTTTGGCCGTTTCAAGATTTTGACACGGCACATAAATAAATATCATGGCCTTGTGAGCGAGCGAACAAGGTTACTTCGAGAATTAGGGCATATGATTATATAAATCACATTATTTCCCTAATTCGCGCTGAACTCATTCTCTCACAATTTAATAAAAAATTTACACTACTTCTTCATTGTAACACTTTTCGCAGTAAACTATCTCTTTCCTGTCCGGAGCATAACTTGTTTCTATATCTATGCCACATTTAGCGCATTTTCTATTATAAAATATAGCAGGATTCCTTTGACTTATTCTATCAAAGTGTCTGCAATCAACGCATGTGTGTGGCAAGGGAATTTTGACTTGTTTTAAAAATTGCAATTCCGGTTGAATAATCCTATAAGCCTTCCCGCACTTTTCGCATTTTATAACCTCTTTTAACACTTCTAAATCAACATTTTCAATGGAATCTGACAGATTTTTGGCGTCTTTTGTAGTTTGATATTCAGTAGAATTAGACTCCTGCCAACGAGCGCCAAATGCTTCCACCTCCTGTTGAGTCATATTGAAGTGTTCGGGCAGAATTGTCTGCTGATATGCAAGAGGAGAAAATTCCGGTGGAAAAAATTCTCCATATTTGTAAACCCTGCCTTGTTTGTCTACATATGGCATATCATTCATTTGCTGAATGATTTTTTCCCGCAAGGCAAAATATTCTTCTTTGGTATATTGTTTGTTCAAAATACAATATTGGTACTTGCCTACTCCAACGCATCCAAATAAATTAGCTCCATTGCTGGAGCAAAACAAGCAGTATTCCAAGTCATGACCGCCATTCCATGATTCAACGCAAAATTTTATATTTGAGCCAGACCACCCAGAAGTTAAACTTTCATATACAAGCTCTGTTTCGCCGGTTACGGTCACATCCATTGCGTCTCTCAAAGGTGGATATTGGCCATATTGCACATAAGCAATGTCTTCTGCGCCTCGTATCAAGTAGCTTTTTTTTGTATTCTTAGAATTGGAGATATATGCTCCGGATACATTGGTATTTTGCACTCCTTGAATATATTTGTACGGATATAAAAGCCAAAAACTTTTTGATTGATTTCCAACAGAAACAATGCCAGTCCATGTATCAAGCTTCATTTGGGCAATACGAACATCATATTCCTCTTTGGTAAATTGCTCATTAAAAATGCAGTATTTTTTGTTCCGTAAATTGGCACAGCCAACACAATAAGAACATCCCCGACAATCTCTGGAAAACCATACAGAAACGCAATTATCACAATGCGAGGAAAAGTGCGTTTCGTAACAATTGTCTACCCAAAAAGATCCATAGCATCTTTCCGACTTGTTAACATACGAGCCATCATAACAATTTCTGCTAGAAGTAAACCCATTGCCATATCCGCAATCTTCGTCATAAGCAGAGTTGAAAACAAGATAGCAGTTTTTCATATCAGCAGCATTTGCGGAGTATTCGCTGTTTACCATGTTAACTGCATCTGAATGAGGTTTGGGCACCTTTTTGCACAATTCAAAAAACTGCACCAAAAAAGATTTTTGAGGATTAAAATCCTGCCCGTATGAAAGCGGATCCCACAAATCCAAATTCCACCAATCGCTTTCATGATAAACCGGCCACCCAGATTCTTCAGGATATAAGGCCAACAAATCCTTCCCGGTACGAGCATCTTTTCTTCTAAACAATTTGCGCTCGTTACGCCACAGCATGCGCCTGATCATTCGGCATTCCGGACACCATGTCGGAGGCGGAACTTTCATCTTTTTATAAAAATCAAAATCATCAGGCTCTATAGTAAAGTCTTTCTTACAACTCTGACAAATTTTAGTTTGGCTTTCCATTTTTTTATGACACTTCGCTATTGTAACAGCTTTCGCAATAAACTATCTCTTTTCTGTCTGGAGCATATGTTGTACGAATGGCAGTTTGGCATTTGGCACAATTTCGGTTGTAAAAAAATGGAGAATTAATAAACTTGTTGCGCGCTTGAAAACGGCACTCTACACAAAGCCTTGGAAGGGGCAACTTCATTTGCCTTAGAAATTGCAGTTCCGTAGCAATAATTTTATAAGCCTTCCCGCAATTGCCACAGGAAACAACCTGATTTAAAATGTCATCTTGCACTTCATCAATAGAATCTGGCAATTCTGAAGACTGCAAAGTAATTTTAAATTCCTTTACTGGTTGTTCTCTCAAGAAGAATCCTAATTCTTCTGCCTGCTCTTTGGTCTTGGGAAACAAGTCTTGTAAATGGCTTTCGTTGTATGCAAAAGGACTAAATTCTTGCGGGAAAAATTCACCATATTTATAAACTCTGCCACGCGAATCTGTAAATGGCACCTGGATCATTTGATCTTTTATGCGGGCAACCAATTTTTCATATTCTTCTTTGGTATATTGCTTATTAAAAACACAATATTGCTTTCTTTTCAATCCAACGCATCCAAACAAGTCTGAAGAAGATCTGCAACCCATGCAATATTCCAAATCTTTGCTTCCAGGCCAGCAATCAAAACAGAACTTCATATTTTCCACTTGGCTTCCGCAAGTCAAACATTCATACATTTGAGAAGCTTTCTCTCCCCAAACGCTGTAGTCATAGGAATCTGTGCATTCATATACATTCTGGCAAAACTTTGAATCTTGACTGTCTCTTATCCCCCAGCTTTCCTTACAGTTCTTACTGTTTTGGGCGTTGTCGGCAACGCAATTAACCAACAGCTTGCCGTGGTAATATTTTACAGGTGTTTTCTGCCAAATCTCATAAGCTTTTTTACGCGCTGTTTCCAACCCAGAATAAGTATTCAAATTTAATTTTTCTAATTCAATAGCATATTCTTCTTTTGTATATTGTTTGTTAAAAATACAGTAATTTTTGCCACGCAACCCGGCGCAACCAACGCAATTAGAACAACCATGCAAATCTTTTGACAACCAAATATCATGGCAATCAACACAATCAAAGCAATAGAATATTTTAAATCCACCGGTAAAAAATGTAGAATCATATGCCAACTCAACTTCATCGCTTTCTAAAATATCAAAACTATCCTTGGTGTTATGACCGCGAACAACATAGGCACTATTTTCAACATAACCGGAATTATGTACCAAATATGTATTTTTTAAATAATCAGCCTGGTTACTGTAATCAGAATTTACCAAGTTGCTTATTGCCCGAGACGGCCAAGGTACTTGATAAATCAATTCTTTAAATTGCTCAAAAAATGATTTTGAAAAGTCATATTCCTTACCATAATCTAAAGCATCCCAAGCGTCAGACTTCCAATATTCAATATCATAAACTGTTATTTTAGCCTGAGGCGGAAATCCAGAAAAAACTTCTTTTCCAGTTAATGATTCTGGCCTACGAAAAAAAATCCTTTCATTTCTCCAAATTAACCTGCGAAACAATCTGCACTCCGGGCAAAATGTTGGTGCAGGCACTTTCATTTTCTCATAGAAATTAAAATCCTCTAACTCAATAGTAAAGTCCTTTTTGCAATTCTGACATTGTTTGGTTTCCTGATTCATAAATTATTTTTTATATTTTTTATGCAACTTCGTTATTGTAACAACTTTCGCAGTATATTATTTCTGGGCGCTCTGGGGCATAGCTCGTCTCTATCTCTTTTTCGCACTTTACACACTTGCGGTTATAAATTGCAATAGGATTAAGAGAACGGATGCGATTGTCGTACCTGCAAAATGAACATTGTCTTGGTATGGGTATATTCATCTGGCGGTATAACTCCAATTCCATGCGGATAATTTTATAGTTTTTACCGCACAAGTCACATTTTAAAATTGCATCAAGCACGTCGTCTTTAACGTCTTTTATGTTGTCTGGAACTGGCATTGTAGCCTCCTGATACTGGCGTAGCTCTTCGTGATATTTAAATCCAAAATTTTCTACAGCCTCTTTTGAGAGCAGTAAATAATCGTTACCCAATGTTTCGTTATATGCCCAAGGCGAAAGTTGAGGAGGGAAAAATTCGCCATATTCTCCCGTTGACTTCATTTGCTCAATAATTTTAGGAACAATATCTTTATATTCTTCCTTTGTATATTGCTTATTTAAAATGCAATATTCCCCACTTCTAATTCCAACGCACCCAAACAAATTTCCAGATCCATGGCACCCAAAACAATACTCCAAATCATGCACATAATAGTTCCAACAGCAAAATTTTATATTATTGCTTGAAAGTCCGCACCATGCAGATTCATATACAAATTCAATACCATATCCAAAATTGGAAAAATCATAAACATTCGCTGCGGAAGGTGTTTCTACCATTTGAGTATAGTGTACATTTTCGCCTCCAAATACCAAATATGAATTTTTTACATTCTTTGAATTATAAATATAATCACCGGATGTATTTATATTTTTCCTTTCATGAAAATTTTTATGAGGCTTAGTCAAAAAAAACTCTTTGGCTTTTTGCTTAAAAGCCACACGATTTTGATATGAGCCCAAATCAAGGTCGTTAATAAATTTTTTAAATTCTTCCTTGGTAACCGGCTCGTTGAAAATATGATACTGTTTGTTTCTTAAATTAATACAACCAATACAATCTGTACACCCAACAAGATCTTCTGAAAACCATACATCATGGCAATCTTCACAATATCTTGATGAAAAAACCTTATACCCACGGTCAACCATAACCGTGTCATGGCAAAGTTCTAAATTATGCACGTGCGTAAGGTCAAGTGAATCCTGACAATAATTTACCGATCTACCATATGCACAACCCTTATTCTCGCCTGCCCCAAAAAGCAAATAGCAATTTTTTAAGTTATTAGCTCCATTGCAATAATCGCTTTCAATCATAGTTGAATATTCAGTGCTGAGAGCCGGCAATGGTACAGCTTCAAATAATTCTTTCCACTGTTCAAAAAATGGCTTTGAAAAATCATAATCCTTGCCATAGCTCTTTGGATCCCATTTGTCTGACCACCATATATCCTGCCTGTATATTTTATGTGGCGAATCAGAATTGTAACACGTTATAACGTTATCTCCGGTAAAATCACATTTGCGCTTAAACAAATACTGCCCGTAACCAAGCCAACCCATTCTTCTAATCATTCTACAATTTGGACAAAAAGTCGGAGCTGGAACTTTCATTTTCTCGTAAAATTCAAAGTCATCAGTCTCTATAGTAAAGTCTTTCTTACAGTTATGACAATTTTTTATTTCTTGATTCATAATTTATTATTTATGCAACTTCGTTATTATAGCAGGTTTCGCAATATATTATTTCCGGGCGCTCTGGGGCGTAAGAAGTTTTAATTGAGTTACCACACTTTGCGCAGGTGCGGTCCCACAGTTTGAAAGGAGTGCGCTGATGTAACCTGTTGTAGTGCCTACAATTAGAACATAATCTTGGCAAAGGCAAATTCATTGCCCTGTAAAATTGCAGTTCTGAAGGGATAATTTTAAAAGCACCCATGCATTGTTCATTACATTTGCCCTCATGCTCACACCCAATAACTTGGTTTAAAATGTCATCAGAAACGTCTCTTATATGGTCTGGCAAATCTGCAGACTGAACTGTAATTTTATACTGCTTTATATCAGGTTCCTTCCACCTGTATCCATGCTCTAAAATTTCTGACTTTGTTTTTGTATAATATTCTTGGGCTATAGTTTCGTTGTAAGCAAAGGGAGAAATTTCTGCAGGAAAAAATTCACCATATTTATAAACTCTGCCCTTTTTATCTACATATGGCATATCTACCATATGAGCAATAATTTTAGGTACTAATTCTTCATATTCTCCTTTTGTATATTGCTTATTTAAAATACAATATTGCTTACTGCGAAGTCCAACACACCCAAAAAGACCTTTAGAATTTTTGCAGGCATAAGTGTAATTTGTATTCTGACATGAATGAGTAAAAACAGAAAAAAGATTACTAGTGGCGTCAACCCCAGTATCAACAACTTCATAAGAATTATCTGCATTACTTCCAAAACCATATGCGTCATAAATATCACTGGCTTTAAAACCATGAATTACGTATTTACTGTCTTGTACTTCACCAAATACATCAAACCCCATATGCACGTTTTTACAATTTAAAATATTGTCTCCAATAGAATTCACAGATTTCTGAACAAATCCATAACGCCTTGGATGTAATTTTATAAATTCAGCAAACTGTTTCTTAAATTCGCAAAGCGCCTTATAACTGCCAAAATCATACTTGGCACATTCCTTTTTATACTCTTCTTTTGTATATTGCTTGTTAAAAATACAGTTAGATTTGTTGCGCATATTAATGCAACCCAAAGAATCTATCATATTTTTGCAAGCATGCAAAAATGCACAGTTTACACTTTCATCACTGTCATATGAAAAAAATACACGATTCATATTAGCCCCCAAAACATCTTCGTAACATTGAGTAAAATTAAGAGGAAAGTACAAATCAAAAGAATTTTTAGAATCTAGAGCACCATAACAATATGACAAATCTTCTCCGCCAAAAGATGCATATACAAGATAACAATTTCTCATATCAGCGTTGTGGTTTCCATATTCAGAGTTTACTATATTGGAATTGGCAAGATTGGGAAGAGGAGCTTTTTCAAACAGTTCCTTAAACTGCTGAAAAAATGGTTTTGAAAAATCATAATCTCGCCCGCTTTCAAGCTGATCCCATTTGTCGCTCCACCAATAATCTCTTTCATAAACCAAAAGAGGCTGTTCAGGAGCAAACATTGTAATTACATCCTTTCCTGTGGCGTCGCACTTTCTATGATAAAGAGTACGCTCATTTCTCCAAGTCATACGCCTTACAATTCTGCACTCGGGGCAAAATGTTGGCGCAGGAACCTTTATCTTTTCATAGAAATCAAAATCCTCGGGCTCTATTACAAAGTCCTTTTTACAGTTTTGACAACTTTTAGTTTCTGAATTCATATAAAAATTATTTATTATTTAATACTATCAAAAAGCCACCTCTTTTAAAAGGTGGCCTTTAAAATACTTATTATAAATTAGAATTTAACTGTTTCCCCAGGCTTTATTGGTTTTTTTATATCTTCCTTAGCCACGCCGGAGTTTTTGACGGAGGCGGGTTCATTTTTCTGAGGTAAAACTGGTTTGCCTTCCATATCAAATTTATCTTCTTCTCTTTCCTGTTCTATTCTTTCTCTTAGTTCTTGTTCTGGAGATTTAACAACAACAGGCGGTTCTACAGGAATAGTAGCAGGAACAGATATTTTTTCAATTACAGCAGGATATTCTTCGGGCTTATGAACTTGCTCTGTTGGCTTGTTAACTACTTCTTCTATGCCTTCATCTTCTTCTGGCTCTTCTTTTTTTAAAAGTGCCTCGCCCGTAGGCTCGCCCGTTGGGCTACGCCCTAAGGGGCTATGGCCGAGGGATGCTTCTAATGTTTTACGCAAGTCTGCCAAATTAATTTCTTTTCTCTTTGGCTTTTCCTGCCTTTGCTCCTGAGGTCTATTTTTTGGATTGTGAAAAGAAATATTTTCTATCTTCGCTGGTTCTGCCTCTGGTAAAATATCTTGTTCTTCTTGTTGTTTTATCTGAGGCTTGCTTTGAAAAATTTTAGCAAACTTTCCTATTTTTCCAGTTGGTTTGGCAGAACTTGGAGAAGGACCAAATTCTATACCCAAATCACCCAACGCTGAATTGCCCGCTGAATTATTTACAGACCGTCCTGCTGGTGCAGGTGCACCTGCCTGTGCAGGAGCACCATTTGTCCATTTTACTTGTGCTTGTGGCCTGCTAGATGGCGCTACAGCAGTTGAAGCAATAGGAGAAATTTCTCCTGCTTTTAGTTTTTTTAAGCAATTTTTGCAGTAAACAGGTCTGCCCGCAATTGGTTCAAAAATAACTTTGGTATCTTTCCCGCAATTTGAACATTTAACGTCATACAATTTTGTTGAATCAGAAGATTTATTATTGCTTGGCTGGTACAAAGGTTTGGAAAAGCTTTGTGGGTTGGAAAGATCAGAAGGACTTTGAACATTATTAGAAGGCACATCAATGCTTCCGGCCCAGCGATTAATCTCATCTTCAACAAACTTTACAGTATGAGCATATCTTTCCCTAGACACTCTAATTATTTCCTGTCGTTTTTTGTCATCCTTAATAGTAGGAGCAGGAGCAATAGTTGTAGCAGAAAATGGCCTTGAAGTAATTCCATCTATCATGAGTTTTAAATAAATATTGTAGTTGTCCAAACGAATAATATCAGTTTGCAAAAATTCAGGAGTAAATTCTTGCTCTAAAAATTCTGCATCAGCAGCGCCCACGCGGAAAGAAATCATTGTTCCCACGTTTCCAAAAACCGCATCTCTTACAGCGGTGCTTGTGTCAGTCACTAACTGCCCAATATACTGGTGAGCAATAATCAAATCCAATCTGTATTTCCTAGCTTCAGACAAAATATTTACAAAAGAATCAGTGGCAAAGTTTTGGAACTCGTCAACATACATGTAAAAGTCTTTTCTTTCGTCTTCAGGAATTCTAACACGTTCCATGGCAGCCAACTGTATTTTAGTAATAATCATGGCTCCCAAAATAGCTGCGTTATCTTCTCCAATTCTTCCCTTAGAAACGTTAACCAGTAAAATTTTCTGGTTATTCATTATGTCGTCAATATCAATGGTATTTTTTCCCTGACCAACAATATTTCTTACAAACGAAACATTCAAAAACTGTCCAACCTTATTTTGAACCGGAGCTATAGCTTCATTTCTGTACCTGGATTCCCATTCTTCGTATTCATTGACCCAAAAAGATTTAACAACCGGGTCTTTGAGGTTGTTGATAATTTTTTGTCTGTAATCTCTGTCAACCAACATTCTTGGTATACCCAAAAGCGTGGTGCCAGGAGTATCAAGCAAAGCTAAAATACAATTAGCCAAAATATATTCCATTCTAGCAGACCATACATTTGCCCAAATTTTTGTAAAAATACCAATTAATCCCGAAGCAATTAAGTGCTTGTATTTTGGATCCTGCACATCCATAATATTAAAGCTGACAGGAAACTCCATATCTGCAGGATTGAAATAAACAACATCATTTACTCTATGAGGCGGGACATTGTCTAAAACTTCTTCTACAAACTCTCCGTGAGGGTCAATAATGGCAAGTCCTTGCCCGTTATTGATGTCCTGCAAAGCCATGTTCTTTAAAAAAGCAGTTTTACCAACACCGGTTTTTCCAATCACATACATGTGCTGACGTCGGTCAACTCTTTTTATCCCAAATACTTGTTTGGCATTTCTAAAATTTGTCTTAGCAATATAAGTTATGTCTTTTGGCATAGGTAAATATAATTATATTAAAATCATTACTCGCCAATCGGCAAATTGGCAGGCGGTCCGGCTTTCTTTGATTCCACGCTTCCCATGGTTGGAGATACCATTCCAGAAACCCTTATTGGGAAGTGATACAATGTTGCCAATTCTTCTGTGCTCATTATTGGTTGCAAATCTTCTGCCATTCTTTCTGGAAACAAAGGAGGAAAACGCATAACAGCATTCCTAAACATTTTCCTGGCTCTTAAAAATACTCTTCTCTTTCTCCAAAAAAAGTGGATCCTCGGCCTAGTCTCAGCCTTAAAATTAAGAGAATTTAAATTATTAGTAATAAAATGCGATGTATAAGACCTGAACAAAGTTCTATGAGGCGCTTTCCATGCATCTCTTTTAGCAACATAAACAGCCCTTATTGTAGTCCTGTACAAAGGCTTTTTCATTTTATTTTCCACTTCCGTAATAATTTCTCTTTCGCCCGGAGTAAGTGATATTTGTTTCTCACCCGTCTCCTCGTCTTCCTCCCAATAAAATGATGCCGAATCTCCAGACCCTTCTTTTTCCGGACCCATGGCAAGCTCTTTGGCCACTTTTTTTAAATCTTCCATTAATGTCGGCTCTTTCTTTTCTACACGCCCTGCTATTTTATTGATTACTTTTTTTGCCTCTTTAAAAACATTTGGTTCATCATACTCCACTATTGGATCAGTAATAAACTGCACCCAATAATGTTCTCCGGGCCCAAGTCTTGACAAACCTTCAAGCAATCCAATCATTGGGTCAATTCTTTTTTCTTCGGCAGAAATTCTTTCTCCCTGAGGCTCAAAGAATTTCTCATATGTTTTGATTGGGAAGCAATCGTCATTATAATAATCCCAATCTTCTCCATACATGTCCCAATCTTCATTTGGAATAGTTTGCGGAACCAATTTTACATAATCTGTAACTTCCCTAATTTCAATATCTGGATAATGCGCATAAAGAGCCATTTCAGCGCTGGACACGTGCTGTTGCATAAATCTTATATAAAAATGTACCTTGCCTTCAATACTGGCTATTTCCCAGGAAAACCAATAGGGCCCGTTGTTTAGTTCTCCGTCACACCACTGTTCCCTAAAGTTAGCCACATCCATGATTGGCCATAAAACTGAATAAACGTCTTCCATAGCCTTTATAGGAACCAAAAGCTCACGTGGAGGAGTTATTTCAAGCACCACCCACTTTCCCTTGGCATAATCAAAATCCCAGTTAATATACCACTTATAAATTGTTTTTAATTGAGCCTGCAACATCCATGGCAAAAATATCCACCACCAAACTCTTAAAAATGGAATCCATAAAATAATTAAAAAGAAAATCACCCACCAAAAAGGATCCCAGACAATTTTTTTGACTGTTTCCAACCAAAACAAATATTTTGGAAGTTTCATCATATGCCTGCAGATCTGACTAAAATAGGCAGATAATTAAGAATAATAGAAATTACAGCAACTGTAAAAAATCCTAATAAAAAAAATTCAAAAGTAAAAAATACCGGAACAACTACGAATGTTATTTTAGTTAAATGCCAATAATATATAAACGAAAAAAGAACAATATATACAACTATTGTCGAAGCAAGCAAAACTATTATTCCAGTTGTAAAAATATCCATTATTATTTTGCCTAATTATTAATATATTATACATCTACCAAAATACATAATCAATAAGTGAATCATTTACTAATTGCGCTAATTATGATAACAAATATCTAGAACCTTGATTTGATAAAAAACCATAATTAGAAAAGGAGACGGAAAATGAAGGTAAAGGCGTTTGAAATGATAAAGGGAGATGACATGCACTGCCACCTACGCACAGGAGTAGTTTTAAAATCAGTTGTTGACTTTACCTCCAAATATTGGGGGCGGGCCATAATAATGCCAAACACAACCCCCAAAGCTGTACTAACAGCAGATATAGCATCTGCCTACAGAAATGCTATAAAAATTGCCTGCCATGATAATTTTGAACCATTGATGACCATTCAAATCAATGATAAAACTACGCCAGCTATGATTGCCGAAGCAAAAAAAGCCGGAGTTGTTGCAGGTAAAGTCTATCCAAAAGGCGTCACAACTAATTCAGAAAATGGAGTAATAGATTTAAAATCTCTTTACCCAGTTTTCGAAGCAATGCAAGAACAAGATATACTTTTGCTTTTGCATGGGGAAATGCCCGGAGAAAATGTTTTCTGCCTAGACAGGGAAGAAATATTTTTAAAGGAGCTGATTGATTTAAACAAAAGGCTTTGCAACCTCAAAATAGTATTAGAACACATAACTACAAGTGCAGCAGTTGAGTGCATTAGACGCTTGGGCAGTAATGTTGCTGCCACAATAACAGTGCATCATCTAATACTTACGCTTAACGACGTCAGCGACGGAAAACTCCATCCCCATAACTTCTGTATGCCAATTGCAAAACGGCCAACAGATAGAGCTGCTTTAATTGAAGCAGCTACAAGTGGACATTTTAGATTTTTCTATGGAGGAGACAGCGCTCCCCATCTCGAGGAAAATAAAGAATGTTCAGAAGGATGCGCTGGCGTATTCAACGCCCCAATTGCCCTGCAATTACTTGCTCAAATTTTTGAAGAAGCTGGAAAACTTGACCGGCTTGAAAATTTTACTTCAAAATTTGGAGCTGAATTTTATGGGTTAAGCCAAAATTCTGGAATAATCAATCTTGTCAAAAAAGATTGGACTGTTCCAAATAGCTACCCTTGCGGAGAAAGTAAAATTATTCCGTTTATGGCTGGCCAGACTTTGCACTGGCAAGTCGAAGAATAAATATATTCTTATTCAATTATTTGCGGTTAGTTATCTAACCGCTTTTTTATTATTTTTTACACAACAAAAAAGCGCCTTTCGGCGCTTTTTCTAAAATTATGCTGATTGTGTCTTTCTCAAGAAATATTTGTCACTTAAATCCTTATCAAAATGTTTCTTATTATTCAAGTTCATTAAGACTGTATTCTTTGCAACCAATCTCTGAGCTAAAACCTGTTTTACAACTTCGTCTTTATGCATTGGATCGTTTTGCCCCTTCAACACATTTGTAATTATATCTTTAATTGTTCCTGGAACATATCCCCATTCTGCCAAAGCGTAAGTTCCCCTTCCTACCAATACAAATCTTCCATCTTTTATAAGTTCATTATGAACTGTTTGAGGATAGGTTTTCTTGTTTGGCATGTTGTAGTCAAATCTATCTATCAATTTTGCAACTTCTGTAAAATGCAATGGTTTTCCGTGCTTTTTAAATACCAAAAATGCCTTGTCTTTGACTCCTCTTGGCTTTATCTCAGGCCACTGAATTAATCCTAAAGCTCCTTCCTTGTTTGGCTGTATGTTTTTTGAAATTTCCAAATATGACAATGTTGCAGGTTCTGAAATATTCATCTTTGAAGCAACTTGTGCATAAAATTCTTTCTTTGGAATTGGTTTTCCAATTTTCTGCATTTGCGCAACCAATGCTCCCAAAGTTTCTTTTACTTTGTCCTGTGCACTTGGTATATTTGCCCAAAAATAATGATAATCTTTTTTCTCACAAACCTTTGAAAATTGTTCTCCAATAGTCAGCAAAAACAAAACAAAAGGTCTTTGATTCTTGCCTCCTAATTCTTCCAAAACATTTTCCTCTTTTTTAAATCCTCCCTGCTTTTTAAAGTATTCTGCAAAGTCTGCATAAATAGCATCCAAAGCTGCCTGGTTGTTTTTTCTAACAAAGCTAAAACCCGCCTCTTCAATCTGGCGCACTCTTTCCCTGGTTATTCCCAAAGTTTTTCCAATTGATTCTAAAGTTTCTGGCTCTCCAGTTTTAACTCCAAATCTCCTATCAAAAATGTCCTTAGTTTTTGGACTAAGGCCTTTGGTGAACTTCTGATAAATTTGCGAATAATTAACTTTTTTCATCTTATTTGAATATAAACTAGGTGGTCACCCACCGTATTAATTAAGCTTACCATATTAATTTTTATATGTCAAGGGTAAGTTGCTTGTACAGTGTTTTACTTGCCTTTTAGCTCCTTTTTAAGGCTATGTTTATACCACGAAACCAGCAATGGGCTGGCAATAAATATTGAAGAATATGCTCCCGATGTAATACCAATAATCAAGGTCAAAGCAAAATATTTCAAAGTCTCTCCACCAAAGAAATAAAGAGCAAACAAGACAAATTCCACTGTTGCAACAGTGCTAATTGACCTTCCTAAAGTCTGAGTTAAAGACCAATTTACTGTATCTTCAAACTGACCCATTCCCCTTCTCAAAATGTTTTCTCTGATTCTGTCAAAAATAACAATTGTGTCGTGAACTGAAAAACCAAGAATTGTTAGCAAAGCTGCAATAATTGGTATTGTAACTTCAACATTGAAAAGATGTCCTAATATTGAAAACACACCAATCGGAATTATTACGTCGTGAAATAATGCTATTAATGAAGCAATTCCGTATTTCCATGAATTAACTGGCTTTGAAACTTTTCTGAAAGCAAAGGCAATATATAAAGTAATTGCCAACAATGCCAAGAAAATAGCCAATTCTGTCTTATTTCTCAATTCGTTTCCAATTGAAGGCCCAATATATTGAAAGCTCTTTTCAGTAGCTGGAGACAACTTTACCAGTTCAGCTAAAATTTGCTGATGCATTGCTTCGTCAACTCCCTTAAATTGTAAAATTTCTCCATTTGATCCTGTTGGTTGTATTACAATGTCTCCCAAATTAAATGTCTTTAAAGCCGTCTTAACTGCCTCGTTAGATGGTCTGGCATTTGTAAAATCAATTTGCATACTACTTCCTCCAACAAACTCAATTCCAAACTTCAATCCAAACATGGACAAAGAAACAATCGAGGCAATTATCAGAATTCCCGAGATTATATAATATACTTTTGAATACTTTGTAAAATTAAATTGCATAGTAGTATGGATTAAAGAAGCCATTTAGCTTTCTCGGCCCATTTACCGACAAAAACCATTAAGAATATTCTTGTTATAAATATTGCCGAGAACAAACTTACAATAATACCAATTGCCAATGTGAAAGCAAACCCCTTGATAAATGAAGTTGCCACTGTAAACAATATTGCGCAAACAATCAATGAGTTGAAGTTACTATCACGAATTGAAGGCCATGCTCTTTTGAATCCTTCGTCTATTGCCTGACCCAATCCTTTGCCTAGTTTTATTTCCTCTTTCATTCTGGCAAAAATCAAGATATTTGCATCAACTGCCATACCAATGGAAAGTATAAAACCTCCAATTCCCGACAAACTCATTGTTACAGGAATTAACTTAAATATAGACAAGGCTATTGCCACGTATATCACAAGGGCTAAGCTGGCCAGCAATCCTGGAAAGCGGTAAAATACCACCATGAAAATAACCACTGCCAAAAGGCCGTATAATGCTGCTACAAGCGACTTCTGAAGCGATACTGCACCTAAAGTTGGTCCAACTGACTCCTGGGAAATAGGGCTTCCAATCTTAACTGGCAAAGCTCCCGAGTTCAATCTTGAAGCCAATGAAGTTGCTGTTGCGTTGGACATATCTCCTGTTATAACTGCTCTTCCACCTGTAATTTTGTCCTGAACAATTGGAGCATACATATCTTGACCATCAATTTTACCATCTCCATTTGTATCTATAATAGAAGCTCCATCCAAAAATATAGCCAAAGGCTTCTTTATATTTCTTCCTGTTATATCTGCAAAAATTTTATCTCCTTCTGAATTAAACTGCAATTGAATTTGTGGCTTGTATGTTGTTTGATCAAAAATAACCACTGCTTTGGTTAAATATTTTCCAGTTAGCTCTGTCGGCTTGAAATATGGATTTTCCTGAACCAAATTAAAATCCTTTATTTTTGTAATATCTGCTTTTGGATCTTTTTTCAGCGCATCCTGAATTTCTTTTATTTTATCTGTAATTGTTTTTGTTTCAGCTTCTGTTCTTTGCTCATCAAATTCCAAATATGGTGTTTGGCCAATCATTTGAATTGCTTGGCTAACATTTGTGACTCCTGGCAACTCAACTAACAACCTGTCTTGTCCCTGTATTTGGACAACTGGCTCTGAAACTCCAAACATGTTCACCCTTCTTTCTATAACATCTCTTAACCCAGACATGGCGACCGACTTGTCTGTGGTCTGACTCAAATCTGCTTGATAAACCAATGTAACTCCACCCTGTAAATCCAAGCCCAAAACAAAAAGCTTTTCTACAAAGTGTGGAAGAGTCCAAGATAATTTATGATTTAATACATCAATCCCTTTGTTATAATAATTAGGATATGAAAAAATCCCGGCCAAAATTGCCAAGACTAAAACACCGATAAAAATATAATATTTTTGTTGCATATATAGATTCTTAATTTTGCTTTTAAAAAGTATTTTTTAGTATACATCTCATATCTAAAATAGTCAATAAAAAAGCTCGGAGTAAACCGAGCATTAGACCTTATTTCAGTAATATTGTTTCAACTTTCTTTTCTTCACCTTTATCAGTTATCGGGGTAACCAGAACAAATAAGTCTGGCATGTAAAATGTTATCCTACATTTTTCATACTGCAATATATATGTATCGCAACTTATGTCGCGAATGCATTTGCCATCCACTGGGCCAAAATGACAAATTTCTGCGGCAATAAATGCTTCAATTGGTATTCTCAAGCCTTCATGCTGAGGGTTTGAAATCCCTATTTTTTCACAAAGACTTGATAGCGCCATGTTACTTGCAACACAGTTTTTTTCAAACGGTTGAAAGCGCCAGCAGTGCTCCCAATAATATTTACAAGCTTCAAACGCCTTTGCAAAATCCCTTTTCTGTACTTGAGTATGGAAAAAAATACAACATATGATCATTTCTCCATATTCTGAAAATCCACTTTCCTGTTCAAGAAAAGCTTCCACTTTGTCTGCCTGAGTCGGAGTATGGCACCTGCTCAACAAGGACCATAAAATTTCGTTCTTCATAAATCACCCCTTTCTTATTCAAAATTAAAATTTTCAGAGAACATACGTTACACTATAAAAAATACCAAATGTTGTCAAATCTTTTCCAAAATTTTTAATTCTAAACTTCCACTCACAGTATCGTAAACTGCAAATGTTGGTTTATAAAATTGCCCGGCTAATTCCCCTGGGTTTATCATATGAGTCTCTCCTACTTTTTCATCCCATGCACGGTGGCTATGCCCATAAAAAACCAAATCAAATTTACCAGACTGTGCCATTTTTTTTGCAATATCTGGAAAATGCGTGAATGCTATATTCTTCCCATTAAATTCCAATTCCATTTTTTCTGGAAAATCTAAATTATAATCTCCATTACCCTTAACAAACTTCATTTCCCCGTCAAAAATCTTTTCTGCTTCATCAATTGTTTCCTGACTACATATGTCCCCGCAATGCAAAAGCAACTGAATTTTTTCCTTATTTATCCATTCAATGGCCTTTTTGAAATTGGCCATGTTATTGTGCGTGTCTGAAACAACTGCAATCTTCATATTAATTTCTCTTAATCCTTCCGAATAATAATGGAATTATTATGCCACCAAAAATAATAGTGGCCCAATCTCCAACATTCATCACAATACTGTAAAATATCGGAAACAAACCAGTACTACAATTTTCATAAAAACACCATTCATATTGAGATAAATCATTTATATTCCAAAATACATTATTTATTGCCAATAATAAATAAGTAATAAAACAACTGACAAGAAATTCTCTGATAATTGTTTTTATTTTCATTTTCCAGCTAAGCACTGGTTAAAATTATTTACAGTATTGTTATACTTACTTATAATCCCCTTTATTTCATTAGCCAACGAATTATATTGCACAACTAATTGATTATAATCTTCAACCATTTGTCTATATGCAGGAGATAATTTCCCTGTACTCTCAATTTGATTTTTTCTTGAATTTATTTCTGAGACTAATTCATCCAACTGCATTTTTTCAGAATCAATTTGATTTTTCAAATTTACATCTGGTTGTGTACAACTAGACAATGGAAGTCCAAACTCCTGCACGCCAATCCAAACAGTTTCTCCTTTGTAAGTTCCCTTTATCATGGCAGCTCCAATTTCTGTATACCTAGTATTCAAAATATTTGCCCTATGCCCAGGACTATTCATCCAATCTACAACTGCATCTTTTTCGGAAGAAAAATTTCCCAATATTAAATTTTCTCCCTCAACAATATAATCATACCCATATTTCTGCGCTAAATCTCCCGGGCCAACCCCTGAAGGCGAAACATGCTCGAAGTACTGATTTAAAAACATATCATTAGCCTTGGCTGCTGCTGCCTCATCAAGTCTTGAATTTTCTGTTAATGCTGGGAGGTTTCCATTTAACTGCCTTTGCAAATTTGTTTCTATGACAATTTTGCTTTGTACTAAAACAACATTATTGCTTGTTCCACCCACTTTCAATGGAGTAGAAGTAAGTATTTGTTTACTGGCCTGAGTTATAGTTTTACCAACATCAGTATTCTGAAAACTCTGCACTTGTTTATTAAAGCCATTATAAAATCTTACAGCGTCATCCCTGTAATATGCCCCTGCCACAAACGCCCCAACTATTATGACAAATGTAATTATTTTTGATATTCTCATAATTTACTTGATAATTTTAGACTTAAACCACTTTTCCTGAAATAAAATTTGTTTTTCTATTTCCTCATATGACATATCTAAATCTTTCGGCATAACAACTAATTTATCATCATCGTCATCCAATCTATGAACAATCGCCCTAACAAATCCTTTTACTTTTTCCAATGGCTCATTAGTTCCCAGGTAATAAGCATCAAGTTCATCTCCATCTGGAGCTTTGGTATTTGGAACATAGCCATAATTAACTTCATAAATAAAATCGTATTTTGGATGTTTACTTCCAATAGGTCTATCTATTATGATCTCAATTTCCTTTCCCAAAAATTGCTTAGCAATCTCCAATGATCTTGAATTATTGTTTGTCATATTGAAATCAGATTAATATGTTTTGACTGCTTAATTTTTCCATTTTTACTCCAATTAAGCGTATTAGTTTTTTCCTTGGGTTTTTCCTTTTATCCATGTACGGCAACAACAACTTCAAAGTCTCTATAATAAATTCTTTTTCACTTTTTGATTCCTTTTTCAAAGTCTTAGCTGTTGTCTTAGTTTCAAAATCAGAAAATCTTACGGTTATTCCCACAGTCTTAAAAGTTTTAAATCCACTTTGCAAAAAACTTTTGAAAACTCCTTTGCACAAATTTTCAAACATTTCTCCAATTTCTACAAAATTTAGAGTATCGTGCTCAAATGTCATTTGTTCTCCAATTGATTTTGCTTCTCTACTTTCTACAATTGGGTCCTCATCAATTCCCCTAACTTTATAATAAAGATCTTCTCCCCACTTGCCATGTATCTCACGCAATTCTGTCTTTGATAATTTCTTTAAGTCTTTTACAATTTCAATTCCCTTGTCCTTCAAAACCTGCTCTGTTTTAGGGCCTATGCCAGGTATTTTTCTAACAGGTAAAAGCTCCAAATATTTTTCCGAATCTTTTTCTTTTACAACCACCAATCCATCTGGCTTTTTCATACCAGCGGAAATCTTGCTTATCAACTTGTTTTGCCCAATTCCCACAGAACATGTAACCTTCAATTTCTTTCTTATTTCCTCTTTTATCTTTTTACAAATGTCTTCCGCTTTCTTGTAATTTTTTAGATAAGACAAGTCAAAATAAAATTCATCTATACTGGCAGGTTCAACTTCTTTGGAATATTTTTTGATAATTTCTAAAATTTCATCATGGGCTTTTTCATATCTTTCAAAGTCAACCGTCAAAAATACAGCCTCATCTTTCCCTTCTGCTTTTGCTTTCTGCGAAAGTCGCCAGGCAATAGAAATTGGCAAAGCCGAATGTATACCGTATTCCCTGGCCTTATAATTTGCAGTAGAAACAACTCCCCTTCCTTGCCCGTTTTTTGGGTCAGATCCAACTACAATTGGTTTTCCCTTAAAAATAGGACTTCCCGCTTCTTCCAACGAGGCAAAAAAGGCATCCATGTCCAAATGAGCAATTATTCTTTTACCAAGTACATTATTTTTACCGATATCTAATAACTTCTGATTTTTTTGCTCCATACTTTTGTTTCATCCATTTTTTATTGTCTTCCAGTAACTCTTTACCATGTTTATTGTCCGGAGCAATTACTAAATCCACAAACCACTTAGCATTTTTCCTTTTTTCCGGCGTCTGTAACATAACAATAAAATCAACATCAGCCGGTCTTCGTTTATTTGATGCAAAACTTCCCATTAAATGAACTGAAGATATTGGCAATACTTTTTCAATCTTCTTTACAATCACCTCAACATTTTTCCACATTTCCCTGCGATAAGCAGATTTCAACAATTTTTTTGGTGGAAACTTATCTTTCATTTTATTTTTTAAGCTCAACAAGTTTAACGATTTTTTTCCCAACTGCTCCAGCAAATAGCCTATAAGCTGGCCTATTTTCTTTTTGATATATTATTCTAATACCGAGCAACATCTTACATTTATTACAGATTAAGTTTTTTCCTGAAATTTTTTCTTTAGCTATTATTCTATCAAGATAAAGGCGCTTTAACATTCCTGGGCCATCTTTTTGATATAAAAATATGGGATTCTTACATTTATCACAAGTTAACGACAAAAGTCTTGAGTACCCTCCTCTATTTTTTTTATATTTATCGTTCTTAAATATAATTTTAGAAACCATATTATTTTTGGCTCATTAATTTTCTATGTTCTTCGGTGTTTAACATTCCGCATTTTTTATATTTTTTGCCACTACCACATGGGCATTCGTCGTTACGCCCAATTTCTTTTTTCCCAGACTCAACTGCATGAGATTGAACGGGCTGTTTGGCCTGAACTTGCAAACCAGCTTTCAAAATGTTTTCTGCAATGTTGGCATCTATAGTTGCCAGCAATTGGCCAAAAGCCTTGTGCCCTTCATTTTTATATTCCACTAAAGGGTCCCTTCCGCCATAAGCTCGTAACCTGACAGAATCTCTAACATGATCCATATAAGACAAATGTTCCTGCCAAATCATATCCAAAACTCGCAGACAAACTATTCTTACCATTCCATGCATGTTTTCCTTTCCAATTTCTGTTTCTTTTTTGTTATAATCTTCCTCGGTCAAACCAGCCTTGGCAAACATTTCCAAAATTTTTGTCTTTAAATCAACGCTCTCTAAAAATTCTTTTCTTCTCTTATATATAATTTCCCTGTGCCTGTTTAAAACATCATCGTACTCAAGTAAATTATGTCTGGCATCAAAATTAAACCCTTCAATTTTTTCTTGGGCCGATTCAATGGCTCCAGAAAGCATTCCTGCCTGTATTGGCTCATCTTCTGGAATTTTTAAAACCCCCATCAAACCTTTTATTCTATCTCCACCAAAAATTCTCATTAAGTCGTCTTCCAAAGAAATAAAAAATTGTGTTGAACCTGGGTCTCCCTGCCTGCCTGATCTTCCTCGTAGCTGATTGTCTATTCTTCTGGCGTCGTGCCTTTCTGTTCCAATAACATGCAAGCCTCCAAGTTCCCCAACCCTTCGAGTCTCCTCAGGGCTCGGTGGATTACCACCGAGAATAATATCCACTCCGCGTCCTGCCATGTTTGTAGCAATTGTTACAGCTCCTTTTTTACCAGCTTGAGCAATAATTTCTCCCTCCCTTTCATGATTTTTGGCATTTAAAATATTGTGTGGAATTCCCTTTACCTCCAATAATTTTCCCAAATATTCATTTCTCTCTACAGACCTTGTTCCCACCAAAATTGGCTGGCCTTTTTTGTGAAGATCTTCAATTTCTTTTATTACTGCAGTAAATTTTCCAGCTTCTGTTTTAAAAACTTTATCGGCAAAATCCTGCCTGTTCATTGGCCTATGTGAAGGTATGGCTACAACTTCCAATTTGTAAACCTTGTCAAACTCTTCAGCCGAAGTCAAAGCAGTTCCAGTCATTCCAGATATTTTTTTATACATCCTAAAATAATTCTGGAAAGTTATTGTTGCCATTGTTATGGACTCGGGGCGAACCACAACTCCTTCTTTTGCTTCAACTGCCTGGTGCAGACCTGCAGACCATCTGCGACCTGGCAAAATCCTGCCAGTAAATTCATCTATAATTAAAATCTCCCCATTTTTTACTGTGTAGTCTCGATCCTTTAAAAACAATGCTTTAGCTTTCAACGCCGACTCCAATTGATGTGTAGCGATAATGTCGTTGTCTAACCATGGGTCAAACCCCAAACTTTTTACAACCTTGTTTTGCCCTTGGTCTGTAAAAGTTGCAGACTTTATTTTTTCATCTAACTCATAATCTGTACCTTTTTCCAAAGTGTCGGCAATTCTGGCAAATGTATAATATTTTTCTGTTGCTTCTTCAGCTTCTCCAGAAATTATCAAAGGAACTCTGGCCTCATCAATTAAAATTGAGTCAACTTCGTCAACAATCACAAAATTAAAACCTCTCTGGGCTTCCTGGCCTTTTTCATAAACCATATTATCTCTCAAATAATCAAACCCATATTCATTGTTTGTTCCATAAGTAATATCTGCTGAATAAGCGTCTTTTCTTGGCACAGGCTTTAAATAGTCTTGAATTACCTTGAAGTTGCCTGTTGCGTCGCGAAGCTCGTCTTTATCACTATTTTTGTATTCTCTGTCGTAGACGTATCCTGATTCGTTGACAATGCATCCTGTAGATAGCCCTAGAGCGTCGTAGACCTGCCCCATCCAAACCATATCACGCTTGGCCAGATAATCGTTTACTGTAACAATGTGCACCCCACGGCCTTCTAGAGCGTTAAGATAGGCTGGCAGCGTAGCTGACAAGGTTTTACCCTCTCCAGTCTTCATCTCAGCTATCTTTCCCTGATGGAGCACAATTCCTCCTATCAACTGCACATCAAAATGCCTCTGGTTAAGAGTCCTTTTTCCAGCTTCCCTAACCAATGCAAAAGCCTCTGGAAGTATGTCATCCAAAGTTTCTCCCTTTGTCAGCCTTTCCTTAAATTCCTTTGTTTTGTCCTTAAGCTGTTCTGCAGAAAACTTTTCAAACTCAGGCTCAAAGAAATTTATTTTTTCTATTATTGGCTGAAGTTTTTTTACAAACTTCTCATTTGGGTCTCCGAATATCTTGGTTAAAATGCTCATATATTTGTATATACTTAGGTTATACGAAAAGCCACCCTATTTCAAGGGTGGCTTTTAAATTTAATTTTCTATTTCTTCCTTTGCCTTTCTTTGCTTTCTTCGAATAGTATCTATTTTCTTGAATTTGTATTTTCCTATTTCCTTCTTTAACTCGTCTTTAGCCTCTATAATAGCTTTAAACAAATCATCAGCGTTAGCTGAAGCTGCCAAGGTTTTTCCAGGAAGAACAACCTGAGCCCTAACCAAGAAAATTTCTCCTTTCCTATGGTGTTTAGACTCCTTTTCAACTTCAATAAATACTTCAGCTAATGTTTTTAATCCCTCTGGAGTATCCTGCTTTAAGATATTTATAAACTTTTTTATAGATCCTACTTTCTTTTCTATAAATGTCTTTAAAACCTGAGTCAGCTCTAAATTCTTCGCATTTATTATAATTTTCATATATTTGTGTTTATTTACCTTATAAATAGTACTACATAATTAATAATAAAACGTTTCCAATATAAAAACAACCTTATTTTTTACTAAAGCCGACAAATTGTACCTCTGGTACCAGTAATATGCCAAAATTCTTTTTCACTTTCTTCTTTGCTAAATTAATTAACGCCATAACTTCACTCGCTTTAGCCCCACCAAGATTAATAATAAAATTAGCATGCTTTTCTGAAATCTGGGCTTTTCCTTTTTTCTTTCCCTGAATTCCAGATTTTTGTATCAAATATCCCGCAGGTATTGCTCCTTTTTCGTTATACTCAATTAATTCTGGAAATTTTTCTAACAGCTTCTTATTTTTAATTTTTATTTCCGGATTTACAAAAGTAGATCCTGCAGACGGAAAATCCATTGGGTGTTTTGTACTCCTATATCGCAAAAATTCTCTAATCTGATTTTTTATGTGCTCAGGAACCTTTTCCTCAAATTCAAAAACAGCAGAAATAATTATCAAATTCTTGTCTTTCTTAAAAATACTATTTTTAAGGGAAAATTGGCATTCTTCTCTGGAAAAATTTTTTACTTCTAAGGTTTTAATATTTATTGCTTCTACACTTTTTAGCATATCAGAAATTTTTGTGCCAAATGCCTGTGCGTTTCCATAAATTGATCCGCCAACTGTCCCTGGCACTCCTGCTGCCCATTCTACGCCAGAAAGTCCCATATCAGCAGACAAATAAGCAAATTTTGTAATGTTAGCTCCAGCTCCAACAAAAACTTTTTTTCCTTGAAAATCTATATTCAAAATATCTATCTTAATTACCAAGCCATTAAATCCCTTTTCTGAAATTAAAAGATTACTTCCTCCTCCCAAAATAAAGACTGGCAACTTGAATTTTTTCGCTGCACCTAAAGCAGATATCAAATCTATTTTTGACTTTGCAATAAAAAAATACTTGGCAGGTCCCCCAATTTTATAAGTAGTATAATTTTTTAATGCAACTTTTGCCTTTACTCCAGGCAATTCTTGCTTTAATTTTTGAAAAACCATTTTAAAAATCTTTGAATCTAGCAATCATTATAGCTTCGTCACCACGAAACAAATCTTTAACGACGCATTCTACTTTTGCCCCAATTGTTTTCTTATATAAGTTTTGTGCCTCGTTTTCTACACCTGTTGTAACTTCCACTGCTTTCAAAGTTGAATTCCTTTTTTTAACAATACTTTTAATCTCCAAAAATGAATCCTCCACAAGCTTGGTTCCTATGCCTTGTCCATGAAACAATTTTTGCACGGCAATTTGCTCTAGCTCCCAAACAGACTGTTTCCTAAATCCGCCCTTTTCAACCCATAAAATATAACCTGCAATTTCTTTGCCTTTTTTGGCGACAAAATATTGCATTCTTGGAAATGCTCCAAAATTGCAAGTCACCCATTTTAGCGCGTTTCTCTTTTCCTTCAAGCCAGAAAAATTTTCTGAAGCAATTTCAGCTATTTTTTGAACATCTTTTTTATCAGCCTTCAATATTTCTGCTTCTCCTTGGCTTTTGTCAGTCATATATTTTTATTTACCAGCTTTAAGAATTTGGTTAATTTTTGCTCTTGTTCTGTCGTCTACAATGCCGTTTCCTATTTTAAGCCCGGCCGGAGTTAAAATATCAGACGCATATTTTTCCTGAAATTTTGTCACTGAAGCTTGAGTTAATGGGCCATAATATCCTGTAACCAAGCCTAAATAAAATCCTGAACCTTGGCTTCCTAAAAATGTCTGTAAACACCTTACCTGGTCATTATTGTACATTCCAAATGAAAGATTGCTGGTTATTTGGGAACAAGCAGTTGGCGGAGTTGCTATAGCTCTTTGAGCTAAAATATCTGCTATTTGCTTTTTAAGCGATTCAATTTGAGCTAAAAGTTTTTGTATCAAAAGCGCTTTGTCTATATCTGTATCTTTGCCAACTATTGAAACTACAAAACTGTACGGATAAATAAGATCTGAGTTTTCAAACCCGGAAATTTTGCTCTGCAAAGACGGAATAATAACTAAAGACTTGTAATTTGTCCCAAAATCCTGCAAATTTATTTCCCCTTTCCCATTGTTATCTAACTGAAGAAACTTAACAGAATATCCATTATCCTTGTCATAAAGCACATATGGAACCTGAAAATTCAAACCTGCTATGCTAGAAAAATCCAACTTCAGGTTTCCGCTTCCTCCTATGATTTTCTGCCAACTTCCAGACCAATTTTTAGTGATGTTTGTAGTAGACAAAGAACTGCTTCCAGAAAGAGGCAGGAAAATAAGCGTAGGATTAACTCTCAAGCTGTTCAAATTCTGACTCAAATAACAGTATTCCTTTTTTTGTGAGCAGTCATTTACAGCCAATGCCACTGTCCAATCAGTAAAAACCTGGCTAAAATTTTTGTTGGCATTATTGTACAAAAGAGCTCCATTAATACTTTCAATACCAGTTGACTTTGACTTTAAAGAATCAGATAAAATATTTATGCCGTAATGGCCTACAATATAGTTTATAAACAAGCTTACACTCGCATAATCGTATTTTGTATTATTCCAATCTGTTATTGAATCTGATGGATTTTCAATAAAATCTTTAACTCTTTGCTGAAGATTGCTTCCATTATACTGGTCGTCATAACCTAATATTGTTGAAGAATAATCAGCTCTTGCCTCGTTTAGCCAGGTATCTTCCTCAACTCCAAAAATCTTGTTTTTCTGATTGAAAGTTATTAAATGTGTAAATTCATGGCCAAGAACCACCCTTAAATTATTATTCGTAATATTAGAAACCGACAAATACAGCATTTCCCTTTCATTAGAACTTGGCAGCTGCAATTTTTCGTATTCATCTGCTTCCCTAAAATATCCTCCTTCGGTACTATTTAAAGAATCAAACAAAATAGTAATTCTGGAATCTTTGTCTATGCCCGGGTTCCATTCTGGTCCGAAAGTCGATGTTAGCTTGGGGTATATATTGTTATCAAATTCATTGGACAAATTATCCAAATCAACTAAAATTTCACTTTGTTTTGTGTAGGTTTGTGAATCCCACCATGTTTTTTCAACATAAAAATAAAGTTTTGCGCCAACTTTCACTAAAGTAGCAGATATTTGTGTCCTACTGCTGGCATCAAAACTTTTATCTACATTAAAATTGACAACGTCTCCAGTGTTGACAGCTTTTGCCACATTTACCCCAGACAAAAAGAAAAAAACTCCAGCGACTAAAAAAAGTTTTATATATAGCTTCATGATATTCTGTTTGTATTTTTCATACTATCACAACATTCATTTACGAACCAGCCCTGATAGCGCCTAAGCTAAAGAAAAAAAAGTTTGATTGATTTTAAAATAATTTCCAAATCCAAAAGCAAAGAATGATTTTTTATGTAATATAAATCATATTCAAATTTTTCTTTCGCTTCGTCAACTGACTTAGAAGCTGGAAAATTTATTTGTGCCCACCCGAAAAGTCCCGGCTTTACCAAAAATCTTTGCTTGTAAAAAGGTATTTTATCTTCAAAAATCTTAACAAGCTCTACCCACTCTGCTCTCGGCCCAACAAAGCTCAAATCTCCGGTAAACAAGCTCCAAGCCTGGGGTAATTCATCTATATGAAGTTTACGTAAAACTCTTCCAACTTTGGTAATGTTATTCTTATTAGCTTCACGCCAAGTTTCCTTATTTTGGTTTTTATCTTCAACCATTGTCCTAAATTTGCTTATTAAAATTACCTTTCCATTTTTCCCAGCTCTTTTCTGATTGTAAAAAATTGAACCTCTATCTTCTATTTTTATGGCAATAGCCACAAATGGGAAAAAAACTATAAACAATAACAATCCAACAATAGAAAAAACAAAATCAAAAACTCTTTTTACAATTTTTTCAAAAACATCTTCCGGCTTTGAAACTTTTTCCAAAAACCAAACTTCATCTAAGTGGTTCAAAGAAACTTTTTTGGTTATTACCTCATACAACTCGTCAATTCCTATATAATTCAATGTTAAAGGTAAGGCATTAAAAATTTTCTTTACCAAATCTTCATTAGAATAAAAGTCTAGTGACAAAATAATGGAAGTAATTTTTTTACTTGTAACAATATTTTTCAAATCAGACACTTCAGAAATTATGCTCGCATTAGAATCAACAACCAAGCATTTATTCTGCTCTTTCATAGCTGTTGGGCAAAAAATTGTCTCTATGCTATAAATTCTCTTAATCTGCGGTAAAATTTCATTTAACCTTTTGTAAAATCCTACAATAACCACTTTTTCTTTAACTGCTGTTGCCTCAAGAAAAAAGTTAAATAAATATCTCCAAACAAGAAACAAAATAGCGAAAATAACAACATCTAAAAATAACACTGTTTTAGGAGAGATTCCAATATTGGGATAAAAATAAAAATATGTTACTCCAATAAAAAAGGCCAAAATGGAAAAAAATATCAGACTGAAGAAAAAATCTATCGGCTTTTTGAAAAAATGTAAATTGTACAAGTTAAAGACAAAAATCAAAATAATCCATATAACATATAAAATTATGAAATTATAAAAAAACCCATTAATTTGCCCGGCCAAACCATTATTCCTTAACAATAGTGCCAGAAACAGTGCCACATACATTAAGCAAACATCTCCCAGCAACAAAACAGATTTTAAAAATTTATTTTGATTAGTTTCCATGTTTTTCTTTTAATAGTAGGTCATATCCTTCTTTTATTCTACCAAAAATAAAGTTTTCATTAAAATATTTCTCTGCCCTAATTCTGGCATTTTTCCCCATTTCTTCTGCTTTGGCTGGATTTTCAAGCAAATCAATTATAGATCCTGCCAATTTTTCTGAATCCCCAACTGGAAATAAAATCCCGCTTATACCATCTTCTATCTCTTCTTTACACCCTCTTATATTACTTGTAATAATTGGCCTTTCTTCAGCCATGGCCTCCAATATAGACCTTGGCATCCCTTCCCTATATGATGGCAGAACAAATATATCCATTAACGGATATAATTCTTCAAGATTATTTCTTTCACCCAAAAAAATGACATTATTTTTAACTTCATAGTTTTCAACTATTTGCAGGTCAAGCGCATCTGATTTTTCTGGTTCTTTTGGACCAATTGCCAAAATAACTGTTTTAGGGAATTCCTTTACTACAGATGCAAAAGCCTCAAACAAGGTTAAATATCCTTTCTCCTCAACGAGTCTAGCTACAATTCCTACAACCTTAAACCCTTCGGGAATATTTAGTTCTTTACGTTTTTTAGATATAAATTCCTCGGAAAATCTTTTACAATCAAATTTGCCAATATCTACTCCGTTGCCCAAATACTTTATTTTTTTAGGATCTGAGACTTTTTCCTTTATCAATGTTTCTATGTCTTCTTTATTTTGAGAAAAAATCAGACTAGAACAAAGAGCAGCTATTTTCTCTATAAAAATATAAAAACTTCTTTTAAATTTTGAAGAATCCTGTTGAAAATACAGACCGTGAACTGTATTTATTATAATTGGTACCCTAGCTAATTTTGCTGCAAGTTGTCCTAAAAGACTAGGTTTTGGGTTGTGAACATGAACAATTCCAAATTTTTCCTTTTTAAAATACAAAAAAATCTTTACTAAAGCTACTAAATCAGAAAATGGACTTATCTTCCTTTTCATTTTTATCACTTTTACTTTTATCCCCTCTTTTTCTATTTCTGAAACAAATTTTCCCGAAGAACAGATAACAGAAACATCATATCCATTTTCAATTAAAAACCTAAGCTGAGGCAATAACAAAAACTTAACAGCCTTATCTGTATTGGCAACATGGCAAATTTTAATTTTACTTGTGCCCAAAGGGGTACTATTTTGCATTATTTTTGTACCAGTCAAAGGTTTTCAACAGACCATCTTTAAACTCCACTTTTGGATCATACTTTAAAATTTCTTTAGCTTTTGAAATATCAGCCTTAGAATGCGGAACATCTCCAACGCGTCCTGTTTTGTATTCTGCAACAATCTCTGTCCCGTTCATTTCACTTATCATGGAAAGTAATTGATTCAAGCTTGTTTCTTTATTGCAGGCAACATTAAAAACCTCTCCAAAACCGCTTTCAGCTTCTGCTGCCAACAAATTAGCACTAACAACATTTTCCACAAAAGTAAAATCCCTTGACTGTTCTCCGTCTCCATATACTATAGGCTTTTCATTTTTCAAAGCAGACAAAATAAAATTTGGTATCACAGCTGCATATTGAGAAAATGGATTTTGTTTAGGACCAAATACATTGAAATATCTCAGGCAAATTGTCGGCAAGCCATATATTTGGCAAAAAATCTGACAATATCTTTCACCTGCATATTTTGTAAGTGCATACGGAGAAATTGGCCTTATTGGAAAATCTTCCCTTTTTGGCAACTCAGGGTTGTCTCCATAAACTGACGAAGAAGAAGCATAAACAAATCTTTTCACTTTTTCATCTCTGGCAGCCACCAGCATATTTAAAGTACCCGTAACATTAGCCTCGTTTGACCGTATAGGATCTTCTATAGATCTTGGAACAGAGGGCACAGCTGCCTGGTGCAAAACAAAATCAATACCCTTTACAGCTTTTTTTGCAACTCCCAAATCAGTAATATCTCCTTCAATTAATTCAAAATTTTTATTGTCCAAAAATTCTTTTATATTTTCTTGCTTTCCAGTAAAAAAATTATCCAAAACTCTGACAAAGTTTCCCTGCTCTAAAATTTTACTAACTATGTTTGAACCTATAAATCCTGCTCCTCCGGTTACTAAATATTTTTTCATAAATTTTTTCTAAATAATTATATAAAATATTTTGATTATTAAACCCAAAAGAACCAATACATAAAAGGGAAATAAAAGCCGGAATTCTAATTCTTAAAATTAATCCGTAATTATTATCAAATATAGCTACAACAATTAAAACAATAAAACTAAAAATTAATAATACAGCAACTTCCTTTATCTTTTTTTTATATGAAATAACAATACCGTCAAAAATAAACAATAGCAATATATACCATGGTAAGGTCTCAAAAAGAGCAAAAAGCTGCCTTAAGTTTTTAATCTGCCAAGGCAATGGTCCAAATACTGTATATAAGAAAGATTTTACATAGCCAATTGGCCCGTGTTCTACTACAAATGAAGAATCCAAGCCAACAACAGATATGGGTTTTTTCTCATTAGAAACAGTACTATTTAAAACAGGGTTAACTATGGTAGGAATATTGGCTACCGGATTATAAGCAGTATGTCTATAAAAAGTTATTGTCTTTTTATTTAAATATGTTTTTACTGAATTAATACCATAATACCCTTGGTTATATGCTACTTCAGGAATAAATCCAAAAAGAACAACAAATATAATCCCCCATATAATCCTTTTCTTAAAACTTATTTTAGAAATTAAAAACCAAGATATTAAAAATGAAATTATTAGTGCATATCCTATATAAAAACGAAAATGCGTCACACATAATATAGCCGAATACAACACCAAAAAATTAAGCCAAGTAAGTTTTTTTATTGTTTTTATTAGAAATAATAATCCCAAAATTGTAAAACATATTTCTATAGCATCTTTAAGTAAAAGACCCGTGTTAAATATATAACTTGGGTAAAGGGAAATTATAAGTCCAACTATAAAAGCGTTTTTTGAAGTCCCACCCAGTTCTAAAATAATAAGATAAGCAAAAATAACTGCAAGCGCAACCAGCCAAACATTAAATAGCAATCCTATAATCTCCTCAGGCATAGTCAATGCGTATAACGACCCAATAATTACAGGATAGTAATGCGCTGTATATAAATCTGGGTATTTTAAGGTTATATCATTAATCGAAAAAATTCCTTGTCTGAAGCTTTGTGATATTTCAACTGCTGACTTCTGATATGTGGAATAGTCCCCGTTGTGACCAGAGAATGGCTGGAAATCAGCATAGTGCATAAACAATGTAGTGCACAAACGTAAAACTAATACAATTAAAAATAATAAATATATGTTTCTATTTTTATGACCTAGCTTATTTAGAATAAAAAAAGTAATTCCAGAAAAAATAACAAGCAAATCAATGCCAAAAAATAAGCCTTTATCGAAACAAAAAATTACAAACAAAATAATGATAAAAATTACTGATATTAAAGGTTTATTGTTTTTTAAAAATCCCATATTATTAAAATTTTACTTCATCCATTTTTCGTACCACATTTGGAACATCAAAAGAAACCAAAATTTATAAGCTGAATCTGATTTTCCTAATAAATAATCATCTAAGTTTTTCTTTATATATTTTTCATCAAAAATACCCTGCTCTCTTATATTCTTTTCCGAGAGATACTTCTCTAAAAGACCTCTTAAATCATTTTTCAACCAACTATCTATTGGAATTCCAAAGCCTTGTTTGGGCCTGTCTAATAATTTTCTAGGTACATACTTATATAATATTTTTCTTAAAATATATTTACTCTCACCATTTTTATATTTTAAATTAATAGGAACGTTAGCTATATATTCTGCAATCTTATGGTCAATCAAGGGTTCTCTAGCTTCTAAACCTACAGACATAGTTGATCTGTCCACCTTGGTTAAAATATCATCACAAAGATATGTTTTAAACTCTACGGCCTGCATCTGAGATATCACATCTAAACTCTTAACCTTTTCAAACTCAGAAAAATCAGTTTTTAAAGATTTATATGGCTTTTTTAATAATTGTTTTATCTGACTTTCAAGCCAATGACTATGACTATTTCTTACTATAACAGACAGCTCACTATCGTTATATTTCAATACATTTTTAAACTTATAAATTTTATCCTTAACATTAGCATATTTTGGCAAAAATAATGAGAAAATTTTATAAAAATCAGCAATAAAAGCTGGAGAAAATAAAGATAAAACTAAAGAAAAAATAAACAATAAAAATCTAGGAGTTTTTTTTATTGTTTTATAATAATTACTAAGCAATTTATATCTAGAATAGCCACAAAAAAGCTCATCTCCAGCATCAGCGGAAAGGGCCACTTTTATTTCTTCTCTGGCAAACTTAGAGACCAAATAAGTAGGAATCCCCGAGCTATCTCCAAAAGGCTCGTCATAAATTTCTGGCAATTTAGTAATAATTTCTAAAGCATCTTTTGAAGTGCAATAAAATTCGTGATGATCTGTTTTGAGATATTCAGCAATTTTTTTTGCATGAGGGGCTTCATCATAACCTTTTTCATGGAAACCAATAGTAAATGTTTTGATTGGTGTTTTTGCCTTAGATTGTAAAATAGCTGCAACCAAACTTGAGTCAATTCCCCCTGATAAAAAAACCCCAACTGGGACGTCAGACACCATTCTGTAATTAAAAGATTCTATTAAAATTTTTTCCAAATCTTTTTCTACCTCTTCTTCAGATTTATTGTTTGGTTCTGCTAAATAATAATCAATTATATCCCAATATTTAATTTCTTCTAACTTACCTTTATTATCAATTTCAAGATAATGCCCTGGTTTTAGTTTATACGTATCTTTAAAAATAGTATGAGGAGCTAAAATATAACCAAATTGTAAAAATACTGCCAATGCATCAAAATTAATATCCTTTTGAAATCCGGGATATTTATGCAGGGCCTTTAACTCAGAAGTAAATATAAATCTATCTCCATTAAAATAATAATATAATGGCTTTACTCCTGCTCGATCTCTTGCCAAGGTCAGTTTCTCCTTATTTTTGTCCCAAATAGCAAAAGCAAACATTCCACGAAATTTTTTGATTGATTCAATTCCCCACTTTTGATACGCTTTTAAAATAACTTCTGTATCAGAATCGCTTTTAAATTGACAACCTTCATCTACCAATTCTTTTTTAATCTCGGCAAAATTATAAACCTCACCATTATATGTTATGCAAAGCGATTCATCATCATTAAACATCGGCTGATGGCCTTTTGCAGTTAAGTCTAGGATAGACAACCTTCTATGCCCAAATCCAATATTATTTTTTCCATCAATAAAAATACCCGAGTCATCTGGACCTCTGTGGTGTAAGGTATCAGTCATATTTTTTATTAATGACTGGCTTACCTTATTTTTATTTTTAAATTCCCAAACCCCGGTTATTCCACACATAAATATTATTTTATTCTTTTAAAAACAAACTCGTTACAACCCATATAACGACCCCTTATCTTATCTATAAAATTACGAGCCTTTGGAGAAGGTATAATCTCTCTAGGATTTTTTATTAAATCGAAGCCAATTCCTTTAACAAAATTATTTATTTCTTCAAAAGAAGCAAACTCATAAGGATAACCCCCAAGCCAATCAATAGCATCTGTAAAAACTCGCATACCACGCTCTGTTTTAAAGGGGTTTTTCATTGAAATAAGTCTTCTTAAAACTATTCCCATAAAAAAAATAGAAACCATCACAAATCTTATGACTATATTGCTATTATTATAATATTTTTTAGCACTTAGCCAAAAATTAGAAGAAGGCGCCCTATTATAGATAGCAATAACAAATAATCCTTCAAGTTTAACTATTTTTGATGCATTTTTTATTGCTGTCCACATATCACCTGTATGATGAAGAACCCCCCAACTATAAACAATATCTCCTTTTTCTAAAAATTTAGTAACTAATGAAGTATCTAATATACTAGCTTTAAAAACTTCCCATTTTTTATTATTCTCTTTAATAAGATCAATAAATTTATTTTTTAAAAACTTTGTAGCTTCGACGCTATTTTCATCAACATCAAGACTATAAACCTCTTTACAACCCAACATCAAAGCTGCCAGTGAAAAAATTCCAGAACCACAGCCTATATCAATAAAAACCTTATCTTTATAATAATCTTCTGGATGATAAGACAACAACGACTTTTTAGCTTCATTAATAATTTCTTCATTAAAATAAATTTTGATATATCTTTGCCAATTTTTACCAAACGAAAATTTTTCCATATTATTTTTCTAGCATATTTTTAAAAATATTCTCAAACTCTTTAACACTTTTATCAATTGAAAAATATTGAGCTCTCTTTTTTCCTTCTTCTGAAAATTTGCTTCTAAGCTCTGGATTCTTTAAAAGTTCAATAATAGACTCAGCTATTTTTTTTTCATCAGAAACTAACACTAATAACCCATTTTTTCCATTTTCAATTATTTCATTTGGACCAGACTGACAATCAGTAGAAATAACTGGGATCCCACATGCCATGGCCTCAACTAGAACATTAGGGAAACCTTCCAACATAGAGGAAAGCACAAATACATCAGATTTGACCATATATTTTATAGGATTTTTTTGAAAACCTAGAAGAACAACGTTTTCCATAATATCTAATTCTTCTATAAGCTTTTCAATCCTCTGTCTTTCTTCTCCTTCACCCACTATTAAAAGATTAGCTGGTGTCTCTTTCAAAACTAAAGAAAATGCTTTCAATAATGTGGGGTAATCCTTAGCTTTCGTAAGACGACCAACCGCAATAATAATAGGTAGCGATTTGATTTTAACATTAAAATTCTCTATCTTTTCTTCTGCAAATTCGGAAAAATTATTACCAATAACAGGATTATAAATAACTTTAATAGTAGACAAATTACCAATAATCTGGACAATATCATCTGCCACGCCTTTTGAAACACAAACTATTAAATCTGCTTTTTTATAGAAAACTTTTGCCAAGTAGGGCAAAAGAAAGCGGCTAATGAGTTTATTTCTGAATTTAGTCGCAGAATATGTAGAAACACGTGAAAAAGTGCTCCTCTCGGTAATAATAATTTTAGGTTTTCGTTTACAAAACAAACCGGCTAATATGCTTATTATATTAACATGGTCTAAAACAGAAACTACTATATCTGGTTTCTCACTTTTAAAATATCTTATAACCTTGAATAATGACAAACTAACATGATTTTTTTTAAGATCTACAATCTTTATATCTTTCGACAAATTTTGCAAAAGAGGGCCTTTTCTTTTACATAGTAAAAAAGAAACATCAAAAATATTCATGTTTAAAGCATTAGCAAGACGAACAGTGCTTCTTTCAGCTCCGCCAGTTTCAAGATTTTGCAAAAAAAATGTCACTTTTACTTTTCCCATTTTTGAGAAACTATAAAAAAATTAGTTGGCTGAAAACGTCCAATCTTTTGAAAAAACCACCTAAAGTTTTTCAAAAATTGGTGTCTTGCCATAGCTCCAAGTGGCAATGGTTGAATTTTTATAATTTTAAATCCTTTATCTTCTAAAATTTTTGTAATTTTTTCTTCATCAAAAGACTGAAGATGCCCCCAGTGATGAAATTTTTCTCCACATTTTGGACAAACAACAACATCTAAATTAATATCTTCCTTATAAGGAAGAGTCATAATAAATACCCCATCTGATTTTAGAACCCTTCTAATCTCGGACAAACCACTAGATAAAACTTCTTCTGGCAAGTGTTCAATAACTTCAGTTGCGAAAACAGTATCAAATTTGTTATTTTCGAAAGGTATCTTAGATATATCTCCTTTTATTATGCCAGAATTTTTTGGTGCTAAATCTATACCAATAGCATTTGGTATTTTAGCAATCAAAGCACCTGAACCTGCTCCCACATCTAAAACAGATTTACCAATATAACTCTTAGACAAACTTATTATTTCTGGGGCTAGAATATCACCAGCAAAATCTGCCTTATACTCATCCCAAAATTTAGCAATATTATTTTCGTTTTCCATATTTTTATATTTTTCTTAATAAAGATATTATCTTATATAATTTTGAATAATATTTTGCATACGTAAAATGACTTATCATTTTGCCTCCAAAACTTTTCTTAAAATTACTTATGTTATTTTTTTCTTCATCTTCTCCGTTTTCACAATAACCACCAAAATCAAACTCCTTTAAACCCCTGCTTTTTGCATATTTTATCGCTTCCCAAATCATTAACCGATTAGCACAACCTATTATAATAGAACGATTTTTATCTATATTAAATCTTTCAGATGCACCTAACAACCATCGAAAATTTTCCTGATCAAAAAGATAAAATTGACCACCTATAATTTCTCCTCTATATTCAGCAAAAAACAGAATACCATTTTTTTTATAATCTTCTGTAACTACTACAGAAGAGAGACCTTTATATTTTCTAAAACGATCATTAATTTTTTGAAATTGATTAAAATCATTACTAATTTTGATCTTAACATATTCCTTTTCTGCCCGATTTATCATATAACGACACGATGATTTACTCATATTACCCCATATATCTTCTAAATTTTGGGTTAAATCTATAATCAAAGTTTTAGACTCGTGAATAGAAAAACCATCATCTTTAATCGCTTTTTTACAATCATAAAAAATTACCTGATCTACTCCAGACACTTCAAAAGGAATATCAGAGAACCAAATTTCTTTTCTGTTAAAAAACCATCTTTTAATATTAATTTCTATCATTTTATTAAACTACTGATTTTATAACCCTTTTATTTAATATCATAATGCTAATGGAAAAAAAATAGGATATTATCATAGCAATTACCGCTCCTCTTAAACCAAGCGATGGAATCAACAAAAAACTTAATAGCACATTCACTATGGCTAAAACAACTGCAGAAAATGAGGTGATTTTTGCTCCTTTTTCGCCAACGCTGTTCATTAGCCATCCATAGGTACTATCAATAAAAATTAATAATGAAGTAAATGCAAATATCAACCCCAATTCAAAATTAAAAGTGTATCTGACTCCATATAACTTAAACAATAAAAATCCTAACCCAACTATCGTGGGAAGGCCCAAAACAGCAAAAACCAATATTACTTTATTTAATTTCATAAAAATATTGCTTTTGTCAACTACCTTTGAAGCACTAGGGAAAAAAACTGTATTAAAAATACTAAATAAAAAATTTGGTAATGTTATAAAACAAGTAAAATATGCTCCAAAAATTCCGACATCAGACAATGTTAAATATTTATTTATAATTATTTTATTAAAGGTGCTGACGATGAAAAAGCGCGCAGCCAAGGAAAAATATTCGCGCTGTATGGCATCATCGGTTTTGTGCTTCTGTTCTCGGTCTGGGGGATTGTGCAGATTTTTATGGGTACGCTCGGACTCACTGCCACCAACGTGCCGGCATTCCCGACCATCGGCAGTGGCACGGGTACTGGTTCGTCTGGAACGGGAACAAGCGGAACAGGAACATCAAATACTTCCTTCCCGGGCGCCGGCAGTTCAGGCACAGGCATATCAGCACCGACCGGCACGGGAATAAGTGCTGCGCAAAATAGTGCCTACACATCGATCGTGCAACAACTCAGTAACTTAATGGCGAATTGTCCAAGCGGTTCGGCTCAAGCGGCGACAGCTTCGTGTCAACAACAACTCTCTTCGTACAACAGCGCTGTGGCCAATTAT
>CAIKWD010000020.1 GCA_903831095.1 Candidatus Staskawiczbacteria bacterium | reverse complement strand
AAGGTATTTGCCATTTTAATTCTCCAAAAAAATTAGGTTTATCTGACTTTTCCAGCCTGTCTTGCAGCTTTCCATTGAGCATAAGTGCCATGAAATTCACCATTGGTGTCTATCATCACGTCTTTGCCAACTTTGCCACCACTTAACGGCTTGATCGGTTCAGGTGCTTTACTACTTGAAACAGTTTCCCTGACTTTTTCGGCTTTCCGAGGCTTTTCCTCTTTGGCTTCAAACTTAGCTTCTAACTTGCCTATTTCTCTAAGAGCTTTAACAACTGGCATTTCTGTCAATCGTTTAGCAAAGTCATCATCTGATGCCAAGAAATATAGGAGTTGTGGCCCTACATCACTCTCTAAGATGGAATCTCGTATTTCGTCACCAACGACTATCGTACTTGACTGCACCATGCGATCAAAATCAGGCAGATCTGCTTTTGCTTTGGCTATCTTCTCATTCCAAGACTTTAAGATCTTTTCTTGAGTTTCTTTAGCTTTGCGACCAGCTTCCTCTGCATCCCTTTGCTTCAAAGCATTTTCAGCACTCCATTCCGCTAATGCCTCTGCATATTCAAAGGCATCATTGAATTGACTTGCTTGGGGTTTACCCTCGGCTTTTACAGTTTCCTGTTGTGGCTGTTGGACATTCCCTGCTTCGTAACTCTTTAGCTTTTCTCTAAGTTCAAGAGCTTCAGCTTCCGCTTGTTTGGCTCTTTGCGTTACCTTATCGAATCGCTTATTAAGCTTATCTTTTTGCTTCTCAGGTTCTTGCTTCTTAGCTTCTTCCTTTGCTTCTGGTTCACTCTGTTCAACATCACCTTCTGGCTCTGAATCTTCCTTTACAGATTCAGCCTCAGTAGTGGCTTGTTCGTCAGCTAAACCTAATCTTTCTGCATAAAAGGTTGTTGCGTTACTGCTATCTATTACTGTTGATGCTACTTTTTCTTCATTGGCCATTTTTTCAAAAGCTCCAAGTTAATTAAAAAATACTACTATTTTGAATTGTTGTCTATTTAAAATTTATTATGCTTTTCTCTGTTTTTTTTAGCAGTCAATATTTGTAAATTATTGATTACATGAAGCCCAGACACATTTTTTCCCCTTAAAGGAATAATATGATCTACATGATGCCATTCCCCAGTAACCATCCCTAAAAAATCTGCTGCAAAATAAAATTCTTCCAATTTTGTCTTATTGTTATCCCATTGCATTGTTCTTTTTAACTTTGAAGCACGATAACGCATGGTTTTTTCTGCATTTTTATAAGGATAAGTTAGCCGATATAATTTTTGATACTCAGCTTCTCTTTCTTTATATTTTTCCTTATATCGTTTTTGTATGGCTGCATACTTTTCAGGGTTTTCAGCCTTCCATTTAGCAAAAATATTAGGATATTGCTTTCTCATTATTTCTTTGATTCTTTTTTGGCTTGCTTGATCAAAGATTTTTGTTCTTTAAGTTGGGCTTTGTCCATACCAGCGAAAGGATTGGCTTTACCTTCTGGCTCATATTTAACGCCAGCTTTACGAGCCATTTCTTTCATTTTCCATTCAATTACGTTTGCGCCTGTTACTGTTGCCATATATCCTCCGATTAGGTTGGCTTAATTATTGCTTTTCGTTTAATTCTTTCAAGATTGCATCTATAGCACCACGTTTGCCTATCTTAGCTTTGAGCAATGCATATTTTGGATGCTTTTTTGCTCTTTCATCTTGTTCATTTTTAGGCTTTTTAGTAGGCATTTCATCAGCTTCTTCCATTGGATTAAGCTT
>CAIKWD010000019.1 GCA_903831095.1 Candidatus Staskawiczbacteria bacterium | reverse complement strand
TTTATGAATGATGATGAAACATTGCCCATTATGGTTGATAATATTACTTGTTATGGAGCAGACAGACTCAAAGAAGCAGTGCCAAAATGGGTGCAAAAGAAAGCGCAAATGCAGCAGCAACAGCAAGAAATGCAACAACAAGCCATGCAGAATGACCCTGCTTTGATACGCGCTCAGGCGGAAAAAATGAAAATAGAGGAGCAATCAAAACAAAATCAAGTGGATAATCAAATAGCCATTGCGCAATTACAAATTGACCAAGAATTGGCGCAAGCTAAACTATTGGAGGCCGAAAGTAAAATAACAGGAATGCATGTTGACCAAGTGCTTAAGATGGAGCAGCAAGAACTAAGCAGATTTAATCATCAAATAGATGCAACGGTTAAAGTCGCAGATTTAGAATTTAAGGAACATCAAAAAGAAATAGATAGTCATAGTGCGATATTGAAACATGCGGAGCTTGCACATAATATAAGACAAGCGAATAAGTCAAAAGGAGAAGAAAATGGCTAAGCCAAAATACAAAATAAACGAAAAACATATTAGTGATAAACACGGTATAGCTCGATTAGAGCGAGATGGATTTTCGCGTCAAGATATCATGCATTCAATGTATAATCTTACTCCTGGTGTTGACCAACGAGAACGCACAAAGATAGTTAAAGAATTATTTGACCGCAAGGGAGAATGCTAATTATGGGTAAATTCGCTGATAAAATGAAAGCCATTGAGGCAGAAGAAAAGAAATTAAGAAAACCAAAGAGAGATATTGCAAAAGAACTTGAAGAAACCGGTGAATATAATCGTAACAAACTCCCTATAAAAAAGAAAAAGGAAGTATTAATTAACCGAGGTGGTGGAGAATTATCAACCGAAAGAGCGGAGTCGCAAAAGAAGGCATTTGCTAAAAAACAAAAAGAAGAGGATGAAAAAGAATTAAGCAAAAGAAAATGGTTTGGAAGTGCGAATAAAAAAGGCGCAAGCGCATTATCAAAAAACTTTGGCTCAACAAAATATTAGAGGATTATAATGTCTATGGAAGATGAGCATGGCGTAGGCGGTAAAAAATGGATGCAAAAAGCAGTCAAGCCAGCAAATAAAGGCAAATTGCGTGCCAAATTAGGTGCAAAACCTGGCAAGCCAATTCCAGAAAAGAAATTGGAAAAGGCAGCGCACAGCAAGAACCCTAAACTAAAGAAAGAAGCCGTTTTGGCAGAAACGTTTCGTAAAGAGCATAAGAAAAAATAAGGAAATCCTATGTCGAACGCAATAATGTCATTATTAATAAGCCACATATTAACTTTTGTAGAAAGTGAATTAGTAAAAAATGAACCTGCAATGATGGCGGCTTTAGAAGCAGATATTAGGTCATTGATAGCTAAACTAGAATCAATGTTGGCGGCCAAATCCGCATCAGTTGCAGCAGTAGTAAATCCTGTATTAAATGTAGTGTCTCATGTTGCTGTAGATGCAATGCAAGCGGCTGGACAATCAATTGCACAAGGCGTGCAAACCCCTCAATCAGTAGAATAAGGATTTAAAAATGGCTAAAGAAATGAAGCAAAAGAAAGAAAAGAAAAAACCAAAAAAAGATAAAAAGAAAAAAGATTGTCCTATGTAGTTTAACCGGAGAATAAAAATGTCAATGCATCATAAAAAAGCAGAGCACCATATGAAAAAAGCGGCGGAACATCATTCAATGGCCAAAGAACATATGGCTAAAATGAAGCATGAAGACGAAGCAATGGATAAAAAATTAATAAAAAAAGAAGTAAAAAAATCCGCAATGAAAAAAGAAAGAAAATAATATGGCTGAAATTATAAAAAAAGAACAATTCATGATTGCAAGTAAAACAGCAAAAGCCATTGGCAAATCGGGTATGTTAAATCATCTGGATAAGCCAATAGCCG
>CAIKWD010000018.1 GCA_903831095.1 Candidatus Staskawiczbacteria bacterium | reverse complement strand
TACAAATGACCCATTGGTAGGCACAGACGCATTCACGGGCGTGTTAGACCGCGCTGCAGGCGAGAATGTCGGAGCATATGCCATTGGTCAGGGAACATTGTCAGCAGGCACAAACTACGCAATAACCTTTGTCAGTAAAGATCTGACAGTTACTGCAAAGCCAATTACAGTTACAGCAGTAACAGATAGCAAGGTTTATGACGGGACAACAAGTTCATCTGGAGTGCCGACAATTACGCTTGGCAGTTTGGTTGGAACTGACACAGCAGCTTGGACACAAACATTTGATACGGCAGATGTAGGTACTGGAAAAACTTTGACGCCTGCAGGAGTTGTTACAGATGGTAATAGTGGAAAAAACTATGATGTAACTTTTGTTAATGATATAACTGGCGTGATTACTGCTAAACAGACAAACGGTGGAGGAGGCGGGGGAGGTGGATCATATACACCGCCAGCATTGATGATTTCAGAACTTCAGGCACCAAGCATTACAACGAATTCTTTAACTTTAACTTGGACGACAAATTTTTCAGCAAGCAGTTATGTTGTATATTCGGCCGAAGGAGAAAATCATGAACTAAATATGACCGACACAACGGGAAACCCTCCAACCTATGGATATGCTCATGCAACTGCAGAACTTGATACAGATCCAAAAGTAACTTCGCACAAGGTTGTTCTTACAGGATTAAACCCACTAACAACCTATTATTTTAGGACAGTTTCACGCGGTTCATTGGCTATAAGCGGAGAGTATAAGACAACAACTCCGGCAGTAGCTGGTGCAGAAACCTCGCAAACTAGTGAAGGCCCTTCATATGAAGTTGCTGTAAATAATAGTACCTCAGGTCAAGAATTTTCATCATCAGAATCAGCAACAACTCAGGCTCCAGTTCAAATAGAAGAGGTTCAGGGCACTCAGGCAGTCAGCCAACCAACAACTTCAACAGAAAATAAAGCAGGCAATGCAGGCTTGCTCACAGCTGCTTTGTCAAATGGCGCTTCTAAATATTTCTGGCCATTATTAATAGTGTTGATAATTGCTATAGCTATATACGCAATTTATTATTTCACTAAGAAGAAAAAGAAATAAAAACTATGACACAAATTCCAGGAAAATATTTAGCCGCAGACATGAGTATTGGGGACTTGTCTAAAATTGCCTCAAATTGGCAGTATCTGTTACTGATTGTAGTAGTGATTGTTGTTATTATTGGGTTGGTAAATATTGTCTATAAAATCAAAGTCAAAGCAAAAGACAAACAATAAAATAGCAAATGCAAAAACAGCTCTCAAAGCTGTTTTTGTTTGCATATTATTTTGTAGCATATTGACATTATTTTTTACAAGAGTAAAATTGATGAAAATGTGTTCGTTTCCAATTTTAACAATAAGGAGAAAAAGTTATGGGTACGAAATTTGAGGGATTCCCAAATGTAATCTATGCCCAGCAGTTCAGCAGAATTTTTTTGGAAAAGTATTTTCTTCCGCTAACTGATGAGATGCAAGTTCTATTTGAAAATAGAGGATGTGAGCTTCTCAGGGGCAAAAGAATGATTTCATTTTTTTATCAGCCGTCGACACGAACAAGGATGTCATTTGAAATGGCAATGGATTACTTGGGTGGAAAAGTTGTATTTTCAACTGAAAACGCCCGAGAATTTTCGTCGGGCGCAAAAGGCGAAACGCTTATGGACACAATAAACGTGATTAATCGTTATCGCCCAGATGTGATTGTAATTAGATATGATCACAAAATTGGAGCTGAACTTGCAGCCAAGGTTTCACATGTGCCTATAATTAACGCCGGAGATCGTAAACCCGGCCAACATCCAACGCAGGCTTTATTGGACTGGAGGACAATTTTCAAACACCGTGGTGAAATTGACGGGCTTAAAATTGCCATGGTTGGCGATTTGGATAAAGGACGGACAGTACGTTCGCTTTCATATTTGCTCGGCAAATTTAAAGGTGTGAAGATATATTTTGTGTCACCTCCTAATACAAGAATGGGTAGTGATGTTAAAAGGTATCTTCGTCGGCATAATGTTGAATTTACTGAATCAACTGATTTGCGCAAGATTGCACCATTGGTCGATGTAGTCTATCAAACCAGAGCTCAAACCGAATGTGGGACAATAATCAATAGAAAACATGGCTATTTTATTGTGGACAAAACTATTCTTGATTTAATGAGAACTGATGCAATAATAATGCATCCTCTGCCAAGGGTTGACGAAATTACTGTCGAAGTAGATAGTGATCCGCGTGCGGTTTATCTCACAAAACAAATTGACAGTGGGCTTTTCACTCGAATGGCCCTTTTGAAAATGATTCTTTCTCCAAAGTCATAAGCTTTAATAGCTTGAACATAGACTCAACGATGAGTCTTTTTTATTTATATTTTGTGTTAATATAAAAATATGAAAAAAGAGATTAGCTGGTTGTTAAAAGAAAAATACAATAATAAACCAGATAAAAATTTTGATAGAGATGTTGAGCGGCTCAAGGCAGGGGAGCCTGTAGATTATGTAATAGGATTTACCGAGTTTTTGGGATGTAAAATAGACTTGTCTAAAAAGCCGTTGATTCCAAGACCAGAAACAGAATACTGGGTAGGTGAGGCTATAAAAGAAGTTAGCCGTGTTTTTTCCGACCGCAAAAAATACGGATTTTCTGCCTTGGATATTTTTTCCGGGTCTGGGTGCATTGGAATTTCGTTGTTAAAAAACATTCCAAGTTTATTGTGCGACTTTGCTGACAAAGATAAAAAAGCTGTAGAACAAATTAAGCTAAATTTGAAAATAAACAAAGTTAGAGGAAGGGTAATCCAGTCAGATATTTTTTTAAATATAAAAAGTAAGTATGATTTTATCTTTGCCAATCCGCCGTATATTCCCACAACAAGAAAAAATAAAATTCAAAAGTCAGTTTTAAAATTTGAGCCAAAGGAAGCTTTGTTTGGAGGAAGAGATGGGCTTTATTATATTAATAAATTTTTTAAAGAGGCAAAAAATCATTTAAACCCCGGAGGGATAATTTTTATGGAGTTTGATTATATACAAAAGAAAAATATAGAAAAACTAGTCAAAAAATATAATTATAATAGTTTTGAATTCAAAAAAGATCAATATGGTAAGTGGAGATTGGTTATGATAAAATAAATTTAATATGGCAGACAAAGTAATACAACTTTCACCCAATTCGCTGAACTTGTTTTTGGAATGTGCACATTGCTTTTGGCTAGATAAGAATTTGGGAATAAAACGTCCGCCTGCTTATCCATATGCATTGAATTTGGCAGTTGATGAATTATTGAAAGAAGAATTTGATACTTACCGGGCTAAAAAATTGTCTCCTCCTTTGCTTGAAGAAAATAATATAAAAGCGCATTTGTTTGCAAATCAAAAATTACTTAATCAATGGCGGAATAATTTGGCTGGTATAAGATATTTTGACAAGGAACTTGGGGCAACTTTGTTTGGCGCGGTAGACGATGTGCTTGAATTTAAAGATGGAAAAATTGCTCCGCTTGATTACAAGTCAACTGGAAGCACAACAGAAAAAGTTTATGACAGGTTTCAGCTTCAATTGGACACTTATACATTTCTAATGGAGAAAAACGGATACCAAACTACGCATAAAGGTTATTTAGCCTTTTATTTAGTGGACAAAAGTAGAGGGTTTGTTGATAGAATTCCATTTAGAAAAGAAATAGTAGAAATAGAAACAAACCCGGCCGATATTTATGAAATATTTAAAGATGCGGTAAATGTTTTAAAGCAGGGATCTCCGCCTCCGCACAGCCAAGATTGTCAATTTGGTAGATGGCTGGAGAAAGCTAAAGGACTTAGTATTTTAAAAAAATAAATAAAAATAACAAAATGAAGTTTCCTAAATTTTTAGCTAAAAAAAGAAATATTTGGATAATAGTAATAATTTTAATTCTTGTTGTTATTGGATTTTTCATTTTTAAGGGTAAGGGAAACACTGGTTCAATACAAACTGGCCTTGTAACAAAGCAAAATTTGCAGGAAACTGTTTTGTCTACAGGACAAGTTGTCAGTGCAACTGACTTGAGTTTGAGTTTTCAAGCCAGCGGTATTGTGCGACAAATATCTGCCAAAGAAGGGGACAAAGTTTCAAAGGGAAAAGTTTTAGCTTCGCTTGATCAATCTTCCGCGCTGGCAAATCTTGTTTCTGCACAAGGGTCTTTGGCACAAGCTCAGGCAAGTTATGACAAATTGATTAATGGCGCAACTCCAAACGACATTCAAATGCTCCAAGACGCTGTAACTTCTGCCAGTGTAAGCTTAAACAATTTTTACAACAGCGCTTCAATAACCTTAAACGGATCTTACACGGCAATTTACAATGCCTACAATACAGTTGTGATAATGAAAGACAGATATTTTACTGCTGTAGATCCGCAAAGTATATTGGTTCAAGACAACAAAATAAACATAAACAATTACATGGCAAGTGCTTCGACCAGCATAAGCCAGGCCACCGGAAACGACAAGGTTGATTTGGTAATATCAAATTTGTCAGATTATTTAAACAGTACTTTTAGCTCGTTGCAAATTATACGAAATCAGTTTGATTTGGGAATTTATTATAATAATGTTTCTGCAACAGATAAGGCTTTGTTAGACGCACAAAAAACAGCTGTCAGCACAGCTTTAAGTAATATTAACACTTTGCAGAATAATATTGCTTCTTATAAAGCTTCGCTTCAAACAGCTCAGCATAATTTGTCAGCCAAACAGGCAAAACCAAGACAGGAAGATATTGATTTGGCAAAAGCGCAGATAATTTCAGCTCAAGGACAAGTTGATTCAGCTCAGGCAATTGTAAATAATTCAGTTGTTGTTGCTCCAGCAGATGGCACAATTACGCGAGTTGAAATTAAAGTTGGCGAGTTGGCATCTCCATCAAAGGAAGTTATGATTTTGCAGGACATTGGAAATTTACATTCAGAAGCTTATGTAAGCGAGGCAAATGTAGCTTCCTTGCAAATTGGCCAAGCAATTGATTACACTTTTGATGCTCTTGGACCAGACCAGCATTTTTCTGGGAAAGTTTTGATAATCAATCCTGCAGCTACAATAATTTCTGGAGTAGTTGATTATTTGGTAAAAGGCAGTATTGATAACACTCCAAATATAAAGCCGGGAATGACTGCTAACATGACAATTTTAGTTGCTAAAAAAGACAATACTTTAGCTATTCCATCTACGGCAATTATTAACAAAAATAATCAGCAATACGTTAGAATTATTACAGATAGCAAAAATAAAACATATAAAGAAGTTAAAGTTCAAACAGGGTTACAGGCAGATGGTGGGTTGGTAGAGATAACTTCCGGAATCAGTGATGGGCAAGAAATAGTAATTTATATAAAACCATAATGGCTTTAATTGAGGTTAAAAATTTACAAAAAGATTATGTAAATGATGACGTAATAACTGAGGTTTTGCGTGATGTTAGTTTTAAGGTTGAGGAAGGGGAATTTGTTGCTATTATGGGCCCCTCAGGTTCTGGTAAATCAACTTTGATGCATATTCTCAGTTTTTTGGACCGTTCAACAGGCGGGATATATAAGTTTGAAGGAAAAGATACAAAAGACTTTAATGACGATTATTTGGCAAAACTTAGAAATGAGCGTGTTGGATTTGTTTTTCAATCTTTTAATTTGCTTGCCAGAACTAGTGTATTAGACAATGTAAGGCTTCCTTTAATTTATAGCAAGAAAAAAGATTACGACAAGCTTGCAGAAAAAGCATTGGACTCGGTTGGGCTTTCGCATCGATTGGATTATTTTACTAACCAAATTTCCGGAGGAGAAAAACAGCGCGTTGCAATTGCCAGAGCTTTAGTAAACAATCCTGCAGTAATTTTTGCTGATGAACCAACTGGAAATTTGGATTCAAAATCTGGGAATACGGTAATGTTTATTTTACAGAAATTGAATGATCAAGGGCACACTATTATTTTGGTAACTCACGAAACTGACACTGCAAACCATGCCAAAAGAATTGTGCGTATAAAAGACGGAAGCATAATTTCCGATGAGAAAGTGGCAAAAAGAACTATTGCAACGGCAGATAAAGATTTGATAAAATAATGGATTTTTTGGGAACAATAAAATTAGTTTTTAGAACATTGCTTGCCAGAAAAGGCAGGTCATTTTTGACTATACTGGGAATTGTAATTGGAGTTGCCGGAGTGATAATTATTATTGCCTTGGGAGCTGGAGCACAAAGCTTAATTTTAGGGCAGGTGACAAAACTTGGTTCAAATATTTTGTCAGTTCAGCCGGGGAAAAGTAATGAGAAAGGACCACCATCAGAAGTTTTTGGAATCACGGTTACAACTTTGGTAAATTCAGATGCAGATTCTTTAAGAAGTAAATCTCAGGTTTCACATGCTTTGGCTGTTTGTTCTATGGTAAGAGGTTCTGCCTCTGCTACTTGGCAGAATAAAAATATTGATACAAATTTTATGGGTGTTGAAAGTAGTTATTCTAATGTTGTTGATTTTACAATGCGCCAAGGAAATTTTTTCAACCAACAAGAACAGCAAGGGAATGCTAATGTAGCTGTTTTAGGCTCAACGGTTGCTAGTGAATTATTTGATAGCACTGGCGTTGATCCAATTGGGCAAGTAATCAAAGTAAAAAGTTCCTCCCAAAAAGAAGCCGGAGGAATTCCTCTCCGCGTAATTGGAGTTATAACTTCCCGAGGCAGTTCTTTTTTCCAGGATAATGACGACCAAATTTTTATTCCTTTAACTATTGGCCAAGAGCAGTTGTTGGGTATACATTATTTGCAGTCAATAAATATAAAACTTGATTCAGCAGACAACGCCTCACAAACCATTGCCGACATAACAAGGGTTTTAAAGCAAAATCATCATATTCAGAAAGATGCGGATGTTGATTTTACTATTTACAATGTAGCTGATGCAATAAGTATTTTAAGCACAATTACAAATGCTTTACGCCTTTTTCTTACAGCTATGGCGGCAATTTCTTTGGTTGTCGGAGGAATTGGAATTTTGAATATTATGTTAGCAACTGTGGCTGAAAGAACAAGAGAAATAGGGTTGAGAAAAGCAGTTGGAGCAACTAACGTGGCAATAATGCGTCAGTTTTTACTTGAGGCTGGAACTTTGACTTTTCTTGGTGGAGTTTTTGGCATAATAATTGGCATAATTATTTCTTACTTAATAACTTTGTTGATGCACTATTTGGGATATGACTGGGCTTTTGTTGTTTCTTTTTCCTCAATTTTCTTGGCAGTTGGAGTTTCTATATTAACTGGAGTAATCTTTGGATTGTATCCAGCTTTAAAGGCGTCAAAATTAAATCCAATAGAAGCTTTGCGCTATGAATAATAAAGCCTTAAAACAATCGATAAAAGCAATGCGCGCAAATCCTGTGCGTACTTTGCTTACAACTTTGGGTATTGTTATTGGTATTTCCACTGTGATTATGGTTTTGTCAGCTGGAGCGGGATTTCGCAGTTTAATAAATGATCAAATTCAGTCGCTTGGGTCAGATACTTTATTTGTAAGAACAAAAGTTCCTCCAACTACAAAAAGCCGTGCGTCGGGATCTTTGACTCCTGGTATAGCTGTTGGAATAACAACATTAAAGCCGCGTGATTTGAATGATATCAAAAAATTAAACAACGTAAAAAATAATTATGGAATGGTAACAGGCATGGCTGTCTCAAGCTACAGAAACAATCAGAAAAGTATTATTTATTATGGGGCTTCTTCTGAAAGGTTTGTCATAGACCAGCATACGCTTAAAGAAGGGAGGTTTTATACAGCAGCTGAGGATACAGGAGCTGCCCAGGTTGTTATTTTAGGAAAAAATGTGGCAACAGATTTATTTTTGCAGGATGATCCTTTGGGAAAATTAATGCGAGTGGGAAATCTAAATTTTCAAGTTATTGGAGTTTATAATTCTCAAGGAGCTGTTGGTGGTGGATCAGCTGACGACAGTATATATATGCCCCTGGGCACCGCACAAAAGAAAATGCTTGGCATTGATTATATTACCGTGGCAGTTGTGCAGTTAAAAAATGTAAATTTGGGAGACGCAACAGCAGAAAATATTAGGATGACTTTGAGGCATAATCACAATATAACAGATCCCAATAAAGATGACTTTCAAGTTGTGACTCAGGCTCAGGTACTTGATATATACAACACAATTTTCAACGGCATAACTATTTTGCTTATTGCCATAGCTTCCATATCTTTGGTTGTTGGGGGAGTAGGCATTATGAATATAATGTATGTTGTCGTGACTGAAAGAACCGCTGAAATTGGACTTAAGAAAGCGCTTGGAGCGCGAAGTTTAGATATTTTGAGCGAGTTTTTAATAGAATCTATTTTAGTAACAGTTCTGGGAGGAATTATTGGAATTGTTTTAGGCGCTTTATTAAGTTGGTTTGTTGCTGTTGTTGCAAATGCCAGTGGTTTGGTTTGGGTGTTTACTGTGCCGTTGTACGCAATTGCAATTGGAGTTGGAGTTTCTGCTGCTATTGGCATATCATTTGGAGTTTTGCCAGCAAGAGCTGCAGCTAAATTAGATCCAATTGAAGCTTTGCGGTATGAATAGTTTGCTAATTTTTTTTGAAAATAGTAAAATTACCTAATACAAGTAATAATAATAAATATGTTTAAATTTAAAAAAGATTCAGGCCAAGTATCAAGATTACTTTTGGTTTTGGCAGCCGTGGTTTTAGTTGCAGTAGTCATAGTTTATTTGGTAATGAAAATGGCAAATCCAGCGCCTAAACCTCCAGTTATTACAACTCCTGTAATACCTATGCCTGTCTATGAACAAAAATTGGGTGATTTCAGATTTCTTTTTCAATCGGCAATAGACAAGGGCAGTGTTTTAAGAGCCACAGATGCCAGAAATTATACAGATTCAAAAAAAGACTTGCCAATAAGCAACGCTGGCGCTAAATTTATTCAAGTTACAGTTGCCGCGCAAAATGTTGGTACGGAAAATACTTCACAAAATTTATGGGATATTGAAAATGTAGTTGACTCTCAAGGAAGAAATTTTATTCCTTTTACAGGATCTGGAGTTAACTCATGGCTTCCTTATCCAGATCAGTGCGGAGACATATTAAAGCCGGTATTTGATCCTACGCCATGCACAAAAATATATGAAGTTCCAAAAAGTTCTACTGGTTTTAAGGTCAGAGTTTTAGTAAACAGATCAGCTTCAAGTAAGAAAGGGGAACTTTTATTAGATTTAATCGTAAAATAAATAAACTATGGTAGATCAAGATAAAAATAAGGAATTAGAAAAAGATGTCTCGTCTGTAGAGAAAAACACTTTTGAAAAAGAGCATGATTCTCGTTCTGTTTGGGAAAAGGAAAAAATTCCTGAAAGAAAAGAAGTTTCTCGTGATGATAAAATTGTTTCAGCTGAATTGTTAGAGGAAATAACAAAAATGGAACAGGATGAAAATGCTAAGAAAGATATAGAAAAAAAGAAGGAAAAAATTGAATATTTGGGCGAAAAAGAAAAGATTGAGCACTTGTTGCAAATAGCTAGGGAAAAAGGCATAACCTTTGCTGTTCAAGAAGCTAGAAAAACAAATGATCCATATTTAATAGATATGTTGCATGATATTTTGCAAAATGAAGGAATGTACAAGAAAATTGCGCAATCAGATGATGATAATGACGACAAAAAAACTTAATTAATATTTTAAAGTCGTATGGCAATAATTATTCCAGGATTAATTTTAGTTTTTCTTCTTATTGTTTTGGCGTTTATTATGGTTCTAAATGCTGAAACTAACGAAAAGAATTCCGTCTTTGGTGGACTGGAAATGGTTTTATTTTTGGTTATGATGCCAAAGCATACTACAAAAAAAGAGGGAGAGCAACAAAAGGAAGAAAAAACAATGATTGGTCAAATGGAACAGGTTTTTGCCAATTTTTTATATTTGAAAAAACCAGGTCCATTTCAAGCTCAGCCATGTTGTGCATTTGAAATTGCTTCTCAAATAGGAAATTCTGATATTTCTTTTTATGTGGCAGTTCCAAAATATTTGGAATCTGTATTTGAAAAATATGTACAAGGGGTTTATCCAAATGCTGTTGTAGACAAAGTCCCGCAAGATTACACAATTTTTGAGCCTCAGGGTGCAACAGCAGGAGCATATTTACAGCTTTCGGAAAGTTCGCTTTTTCCAATAAGTACATACCAAACATTGGAAACAGATCCATTGGCTTTGGTTACAAATACTTTGAGTAAAATAAATTCTGATGAAGGAGGAGCAGTTCAGGTTATAATCAGGCCTTTGTCGAAAATAAATTTAAGGAAAAATGGCGAAAAAGCATTGAAAAAAATTAGAGAGGGAAAGCCCGTAAGATTTGCGGTTGTGCAAGCTTATCAAAGTCCAATATTTGAAATTTTTGATGAAATGTCTAAAGTTTTTTTTGGCAAAGATCAAAACAAAAAAAATGAAGAATTGGGACTTAAAGATAAAGAGCAGAGTTTTGACCAAAAAGGTTATGACGCAATTCAAAATAAAATTCAAAAACAACCTTTTGAAGCTAATATACGAGTTGTAGCTTCTGCACAAACTGGAGCAAGAGCAGAAGAAATTTTAAACCATTTGACTTCTGCATTTAGCCAGTTTTCAATGTCTGCAATAAACAGTTTGGAAATAAAAGAGGTATATAAGAGAGAATTGCAAAAACTTGTTTATGACTACAGCTTCAGAAATTTCAATAAAAAGCAGGCAAATGTTTTGAATTTGGAAGAATTGGCCAGTATTTATCATTTTCCAACGCAATATATTGAAACTCCATATATTAAGGCTGCAAAATCAGTTGTTGCAGCTCCACCAACAGACTTGCCTGAAAATGGTGAAATACAAATTGGAAAAGTTTCTTTTAGAAATGAAGAAAGGAAAATTTATTTTGCCAAGCGCGAAGATAGAAGAAGACACTTTTATATTATTGGACAAACCGGTGTTGGTAAATCAGGTTTTATGGAAGGTATGATTGCTCAAGATATTGCCAATGGCGAAGGAGTAGCTGTTATTGATCCGCATGGAGAAACAGTTGAGCATGTTTTGGCTATGATTCCAAAAGAAAGAATTGACGACGTTGTAATGTTTGAGCCGTTTGACACAGAAAGACCTTGCGGGTTGAATATGTTAGAATATGATTCGCCAGAGCAGAAAGATTTTGCCGTACAGGAAATGATAGCTATATTTATGAAGCTTTTTCCACCAGAAATTATTGGCCCAATGTTTGAACATTACATGAGAAACGCCATGCTAGCTTTAATGGCTGATAAAAACAATCCTGGGACATTGGTTGAAATTCCAAAAATGTTTACTGACCCTACATTTTTACAACAAAAGCTGGCAAAAGTTACAGATCCAATTGTCAGGTCCTTTTGGATTAAGGAATGGGCACAGACAACAGGTTCTACCAGGTCTGACATGCTAGGATATGTTGTTTCAAAATTGGGCAGGTTTATAGAAAACGAAATGATGAGAAATATTATTGGACAGTCGCATTCTGGTTTTGATTTGGCTGAAATAATGAATAGTAAAAAAATATTCTTGGCAAATTTGTCAAAAGGTTTGACTGGAGAGGTAAACAGTTCGTTACTTGGCTTGATCTTGGTCTCAAAAATTCAAATGGCTGCCATGAGACGGGCAATAATTTCTGAAGAACAAAGAGTTGACTTTTATCTTTACATTGACGAATTCCAAAACTTTACAACAGATTCCATTGCCACAATTTTGTCTGAAGCTAGGAAATACAAGTTAAACTTGATTATGGCCCACCAGTACATGCCCCAGTTAAAGCAGGAAATAAGAGATGCTGTTTTGGGAAACGTTGGTACAATTGGAGCTTTTAGAATTGGAGCTGAAGATGCTGAGAATTTGGAAAAACAGTTTGAGCCAGGGTTTACAAGGTTTGATTTGGTTAATTTGGACAACTTTACACTTATTATTAAAATGATGATCAATAATAAAATTTCTACGCCATTTAAAATGCAAACCCTTCCACCTCCAAAAGGCAGGCCAGAAATTATTGACGCAATCAAAAAAATATCCAAATTAAAATATTCGCATCCAAAGGAAATTGTAGAACAAGAGATTGCACAGAGGTCGTTTGCCGAAGTTCCTCAAGCTGTCGTGCCTCCACCAGTTTCTCCAAAGTAAAAAGTTTAAACAAAAAAACCACCCAATGAAGGTGGTTTTTAGTTTGTTTTTAATTATTCCTTTTCAACTCTTTTTACGTATTTTCCGTCTTCTGTGTTTACTTCAATAACATCTCCTTCTTCAATAAACAATGGAACTTGGACAACAGCTCCTGATTCCAATACTGCTTCTTTGGTTCCAGCTTGAGCTCTGTCTCCCTTAACTCCAGCTGCTGATTCTTTAACTTTAAGTTGTACTTTAATCGGCAGTTTGAAAGTTATTATTTTCTCTTCAAACAAAATTCCGGTTACTATTTCATTTGGTCTTAAATATTTTGCTTGAGGCCCAATTTTTTCTTCTGTAAAGAAGAATCGTTTTGCTGGGTCGTTGATTTCGCAAAAGAAATATTGCCCTTTTGTTTGATATAGGAATTTTATTTCTTTCTTTTGTAAATCAGCCTCGTCAAACATATCTCCCTGTTGGAAGTTTCTTTCTTGTACTCTGCCATCAATCAAGTTTTTAATCTTGCTTTGAATGACTGGCCTTCTTTGTGCCATTTTCATGGCGGAAGCTTCTAAAACTTCCCAAGGCTGACCTTCGTAAATAAATTGTGTACCTGGTCTTAAATCTGAATGCGCTAGCATGTTTTTATTATTGCTCGGCAATCAAACTTTTTTCGCTAGAACGCCACCTTGTGTGCGTAGGGCTTCAAAAAGTTTATTACCTCGCTTAATTATTTTTATTTATTTAAATTACTATTTAATTTCTCGCCACTCCATTGTGTCTTTTTTGTCGGCAAATTCCAGCCATTCGCCATCTCGTATTACAAACCATTTTTTCTTGGCTTCTGAGAAAATCATTGGGTCACCTTTGTAAAACGGCTTTTTAACTATTTCTTTTGGCTTTAATCTGTCTAATTCTAGCCATTTTTTAAAAACTGTTTCAATAGTATAATCTAGTTTTCTTGAGGTTGCCCAGCTTGCCACTTTATCTATAGCTTCTTTGGCTTTCTCAATAGAACCTGCCAATTCCAGCAGTTGCTTGGCTGGTTTGGTATATCTAGAGTATATTATCTTCCTCTTTTTAGCATTTTCTTTCAATTCTTGCAACCCCAAACCTTTAGACAGAAAGAAGTGGGCAATTATGTTTTGTATGGCGGTTTCTTCTTTTAATTCATCAAATTCTTTAATTTTTCCCTTGCCTTCAGTAGCTTTAGCCGAGTTAGATGTCTTTATATATTCTTCAATTTTCTTAGCATTTTTTTCCCCAATACCCAATTCTCGTATTCCTTTAACTCCCTTGTCTTTGTAAATATCACTTATATCAATTTTAAGGTTATCTAAAATGCTTATGGCGTTTCTGTAAGCCCTAAGTTTGTAATTCAAAGCTTTATCACCCTTTATTTCCAAAAGCTCAATTATTTCCCTAAATATTTGCGCTATTTCCTTATTCATATGTTACGGCTTTAATTCTAAGCTTTTTTATGATAATATTCAACCAATAATATATAAATAAAAAATGGAAAAGAGACATAGGGTATTTGTTGCTATAAATTTGCCAGCGGACATAAGAAGGGAATTGGCCTCGTATTCGGAAAAGTGGCTTGATTTGCCGGCAAAGTGGGTGGGCAAGGAAAACCTTCACATAACATTGGAATTTTTGGGAGCTTTGACCGATGAAGAAATCGGTGAAATTTGCGTTACTGTGAAAGAAGTTGCAGAAAGACACAGTTGCTTTTCTTTGAACATAAATCAAATTTTATATGGACCACCAAAGAAAATGCCACCAAAAATGGTTTGGGCGCAGGGAGATGTGTCAGACGAATTGTCAGATTTAAGGGAAGATTTGGAAAACTCATTAACTGAGAAAGTGGCTTTTGTCCCAGAAAACAGGGCATTTGCTCCGCATGTTACATTAGCTCGCATTAGCGCCATGGAATTTAAAATGATTGAGCCAGAAGAAAGGCCGGAAATAAATGAAATGCTCGATTTGTCTTTTACTGTTGAATCAATTGATGTTATGGAATCTGAAATGAGAAGAGAAGGTCCAATTTATACAGTTTTAGAATCTCACAGCTTAAAAATATGAAGATACATTTAATTGGAATTGGGGGAATTGGGGTTTCGTCATTGGCGCAATATTATTTGTCAAAAGGACACACAGTGAGTGGCTCAGATTTGGTTGCTTCCGAAATTACAGATTTTTTGGTTGGTAAAGGTATTAAGGTAATTATTGGTAATTTAGTAGAAAACATACAAAGTGATTTTGATTTGGTTGTGCATAGTCCAGCGGTAAAGCTAGATAATCCTGAATATAAAAAGGCAAAAGAACTTGGTATAAAAACTCAAAGTTATCCTGAAGCATTGGGAGAGCTGACAAAAGAATATTATACAATTGCAGTTGCCGGAGCTCATGGAAAAAGTACAACAACAGCCATGATTGCATTGGTTTTAATGGAAGCTGGGTTTGATCCAACCGTTATTGTTGGTACAAAATTGAAAGAATTTGGCAATAGTAATTTTCGGGCTGGAAAAAGTAAATTTCTTGTTATAGAAGCGTGCGAATATGACTCGTCATTTTTAAGCTATTCGCCAAAAATAATTGTAATTACAAATATAGACAAAGAACATTTGGATTACTTCAAGACATTTGCAAACGTAAAAAAAGCTTTCAAAGATTTTATTGTGCGACTTCCTGAAGATGGCTTTTTAGTATTTAACAAAGACGACAAATATCCACCCAAAATTGCAAAGCCAAAATTTAAGGCAGTTGGATATTCTATAAAACAGAAAGAAGCTAAAAAAATAAAACCTATTTTAAAAGTGCCAGGGATGCACAATGTTTCAAATGCAATGGCGGCGCTTGATGTTGCCAAAGTTTTGAATATTCCTGAGAAAATTTATCTTAGAGCCATTTCAAAGTTTAGTGGCACATGGAGAAGGTTTGAGATCAGGGAAGCTAAGGTAGAAGACAAACAAATAACTTTAGTTTCTGATTATGGACACCATCCAAATGAAATTTTAGCTACTTTAAAAGCTGCACGAGAAAAATATGCAAGAAATCGAATATGGTGTGTTTTTCAGCCTCATCAACACCAAAGAACTTATTATTTGTTTAATGACTTTGTAAAAGTTTTTTCACGCGTAGCGGGATCCCGCCAAGCGGGACGAATAGATAATATAATAATTACAGATATTTATGATGTCGCTGGCAGAGAAACAAAAACAATAAGTGGGGAAGTCAGCTCTGAAAAATTGGTTAAAAAAATAAACAAAAAGAACATATCATATCTGCCAATGCAGGAAATAGAAAGTTTTATCATGCAAAATATAAAATCTGGCGACGTGTTGATAATTATGGGTGCGGGAGACATTTACAAACTTACAGACAAGTTTTAAATATTATGCACAAAAAGATCCGAGAATATCTCGGATTTTTTGTTGTCTATTGACACAGATTATTATATTTGCTATACTTTACTTAGATAAAGTAAATATATGAAAAATTGGAATAATAAAACAACTGAAAATTTGTTTAAGGTTATACTCAAACTTAAAAATATAAAGGAAACAAAAATGTTTTTACGTGATTTGCTTACTTCTGAAGAAATTATAGAATTTGGCAAAAGGTGGCAAGCAGCACAAATGTTGGACAAAAATATTTCCTATGAGAAAATAGTTAAGGAAACTGGATTAAGTTCAAGAACTGTAGCTAGAATTTCAAAATGGTTAAATGTCGGAGCGGGTGGGTATAAGCTGATGCTGAAAAGAATAAATCATCATAAAAATCTTTCTCTTTCAAGAAAGGTTTGAGTTGATGTATAAATAATTTTGCATAAATTCAGTCCCTTCTCGAAAGAGAGGGGTTTATTTTATTTTGAAATAAGCCAAATGCACTTTGAAAACATAGGAGGATTTTATGAGTCAGATTGACGTTGTGGTTCCAGATGGGTCAATGCAGGAAGTTGTAATGGGACTTTTTGCAAAGGCGGGCATTCCAGTTACTCTTCCAAAGAAAAGGATAAAAGAAGGCACAGTGAATGTTGACTGGATAAAGAGAATTGCCTTCCAGCGTCCGCAGGAAATTCCGTATTACTTAAAGCAGGGTCATTTTGATGTTGCTATAGTGGGCTATGATTGGATTACAAATTGGGGATATAAATTTCCAATTTTACTGAAGTTGCCAGTTGGCCGTGCGGGGACCAAGGCAGTTAAAATCGTACTAGCTACAAGCAAAGAAAGCGGCTTTAAGAAGATTGAAGACCTTCCGCAAAATTGCGAGATTGCTACAGAATATGTGGAGTTGGCGCAGAGGTTTTTTGCAGAGCAGGGAAGGCCCGATATTCGCGTGGTACGGTCCTACGGAAATACTGAGAGCAAAGTAAAATTTGGCGCCTCGGGCATTGTGGACATTACTGAAAGCGGTGATTCTTTGAGGGAACATGGGCTTGAAATTATTTATGAGATAATGGAGTCAAACCTTGTTATTGTGGCAAATCCAGAATCGCTTGCAGACGAAGCTAAAAAGCCTTATATAAATTGTTTTGTACAATTAATTAATGGAGCCTTTCTAGCTTCTAAATATGTAATGATTACAGCTAATGTTCCAGAAAGGTCGGCCGACGAAGCGATAAAAATTATGGGAGGTCTTAAATCGCCGTCAGTTTTTCCTTTAGAACTACCAGGATGGTTTGCTCTTCAATCTGTTGTGTTGCTGGAAGAAGAACAGAAAATTATTTTTGAACTTCTCAAAATTAAAGTGACTGACATTATTGTTAACCGGGAAATTTCATTAGTAATGTCACAACCAAAAGAAAGAGGTGTATTATGATGCCCGATTTTAGAAAGACGCTGGTTTATGTTTCCAAAAAGAGCGGAGAAAGAAAAGAGTTAAATTGCATAATTGTGATAATTGTAGACGAAGAAACCGAAGAGGTTTTAATGCAGGGTTTTATGGACCAGATTGCCTGGGATAAAACCCAGAAAACAAATATAGTTCATTTTTGGTCTACAAACAGAGATGAGTTGTGGCGGAAGGGAGCTACGTCGGGAAACGAAATGGAAGTAGTTTCCCAATATTTAGATTGTGACTGTGACTCTGTTTTAATTGGCGTTAGGGTTAAAGGAAATGGAGTTGCATGTCACACAGGTAAAAGAAGTTGTTTTTGGCACAATGTCTCATAAAATATATATCTCTCAACTTAATTGTTGGGAGATTTTTTATTTAATATTGACATAGGGTTAGGTTGTGGTAATATAAGGTATATTTGGCTTTGCATAGTGTTCCCTAAAAATTACAAAACCGTTGATTCAGGTCCTTCAACTCCCAAGGTTGAAGGGGTGGGCTTGATGAGGTGGCTCTTGCATAAGTGAGAGTCCGGCATCCTCCGTAACCATAGGATAATCGATAATAAAAAGTCGATGAAAGAGTCCGACAAAATATAAAGCATTTTGACGGGATCAAAGGTGGTACCGCGAGTTAATTCCTCGTCCTTTGCGCATAATTTAGTTATGCCCAGTGGACGGGGTTTTTTGTTTAGAAAATTTAAAACTTAATAAGGAGAGAGTGTCATGGCAAAGAAAAATGAAAAATCATCACAGAACGGGAAAAGCACTAAAAAAGTTGTGCCGGTTTTTCCTAAAAAATCTGGATTTAACTTTTTTACTGGGAAAAGCGATTCTGTTTCTGGGAAAAAAAGAAATAACGGATTTTTCAATAATTAATTGGGAGGATAAAATAATATATGTGTGGCACAGAGGTTTTGCCTTTGTGTCACACAAATCTTTTTAAAATATTATGCAAACAAATAAAAAAATAAAATTTATAATTAAAAATAAAGGAACAGAATTCTGGCGGTTTTAAATACAAATATATTAATAAAAATTAACCGCGATAGAACAAAGTATTTCCGCGTCCCCGCTCAGCGGGGCCGAAGCAATCTTGTTCGCCTCGCTCACAAGACCGTGCCTATTATAAATTTATCGCAAGAAGAAATACCAACGCATTATTACAATATAATTCCAGATTTGCCAAAGCCATTGGATCCGCCTTTGCATCCTGGAACAAAAAAGCCAATTGGTCCAGAAGACTTGTCGGCTATTTTTCCAATGGAATTGATCAAGCAGGAAGTTTCGCAGGAAAGATACATAGAAATTCCCGAGGAAGTCAGGAAAGCTTATTACCTTTACAGGCCAAGTCCATTGATAAGGGCTGCGGCTTTGGAAAAAGAACTTGGAACTCCCGCTAAAATTTATTACAAGTATGAGGGAGTAAGTCCAGTTGGAAGTCACAAGTTAAATACAGCTTTGCCTCAGGCTTACTATAATAAACTGGCAGGAATTAAAAGACTGACAACGGAAACCGGAGCAGGCCAGTGGGGCTCGGCAATGAGTTTTGCCTGCCAGCATTTTGGATTGGAGTCCATGGTTTACATGGTAAAGTCCAGCTATGACCACAAGCCTTACAGGAAAATAATGATGAAATTGTTTGGCGCAAATGTTGTGGCCAGCCCAAGCAATCTTACAAAAAGCGGACAGAAATACCAGGCTGAAGACACAAATCATCCTGGAAGTTTGGGAATTGCAATTTCCGAAGCAGTTGAAGATGCGGTTTCTAGAAAAGATACAAATTACTGCCTGGGGTCTGTTTTAAATCATGTTTTGCTACACCAGACAATAATAGGCCAGGAGGCTCAGAAGCAAATGAAAATTGCCGGAGATTATCCTGATATTGTTATTGCTTGTCATGGAGGAGGAAGTAACTTTGGCGGATTGGCCTTTCCATTCCTAAAAGATAAACTAGATGGTACAAAGCCAAATTTGCGAGCCATAGCAGTTGAGCCAGCTTCATGCCCATCTCTTACAAAAGGAAAATACGAATATGATTTGGGAGATACAGCTGGTTTTACTCCGCTTTTGAAAATGCATACATTGGGGCATGATTATATTCCTTCGCCAATACATGCGGGAGGCTTGAGGTATCACGGGTCTTCTCCAATTGTAAGCCTTTTGCTTGATGAAAAAATAATTGAGGCAAGAGCTTATGAGCAGGTTGAGGTTTTTGAGGCGGCTGTGAAGTTTGCCAAAAATCAAGGTATAATACCAGCGCCTGAATCTTCACACGCCATAAAAGCCGCGATTGATGAGGCATTAAAATGCAAAGAAACTGGAGAAGCAAAAGTGATTTTGTTTAACCTTTCAGGGCATGGGCATTTTGACATGTCAGCATATGACGATTTTATGGCAGGTAAGATAAAATAGCAAAAATGTGCTGTGGAAAAGAAAGCGAGGCCCGAAAGGCACCCCCGCTTTCTTTTTTTGGTAAAAATTGGTATTATTCATTAATATTTAAAAAATACCATGACAGACACAAATCCACAAAAAATAGAAAATATTTTGACTAGAGGAATTGAAGAAATTTTCGAAAAAGAAAGTTTACTTAAAAAACTCCAGTCCGGCAAACAATTAAGAATTAAACTTGGCATTGATCCTACTGGTCCTAAAATACACATCGGCCGAGCTTTTCAGTTTTGGAAATTAAGAGATTTTCAAGATATGGGGCATAAAATAGTTTTAATTATTGGAGATTTTACTGCGCAAATTGGAGATGCTTCAGATAAGCAGGCAATGAGGCAGGTTTTGTCTGAAAAAGAAATAAAAGAAAATTTAAAAGATTATCTAAGACAAATTGGTAAAATTTTAGATATGAAAAAAGTTGAAGTGAGATATAATAGTGCATGGTTTAAAAAAATGAAAGTGATGGATTTTGTTAGACTTCAGATGATATTTACCGCACAGCAAGTAATTCAAAGAAGAAACTTTAAGGAAAGATGGGACGAAGGTAAACCCATCGGCTCGCACGAATTAGATTATCCTTTGTTTCAGGGCTATGATTCTGTAATAGTAAAATCTGATGTTGAAATAGGAGGATCTGATCAGTTGTTTAATTTACAGGCAGGCCGGGAAATCCAAAAGTATTTTAAGCAGAATCAGCAAGATATAATGACGTCAAAAATGCTTAATGGATTGGATGGCAGAAAAATGTCGACTAGTTGGGGAAATATAGTTACAATTCTAGATGAGCCAAGTGATATGTTTGGAAAAATTATGTCTATGAAGGATGAATCAATAGATGATTATTTTGAATTGTGCACAAGGCTTTCAAAAGAAGAAATGTCGCAAATTAAGAGTTCTTCAAGTAATCCAAGGGATATTAAGGCAAAATTGGCGAGGGAAATTGTAAAAATGTATCATGGGGAAAAGGAAGCTGTAAGGGCTGAGGAAGAGTTTGATAAAATTTTCAGGAATAGGGAATTGCCAAGCGACATGCCAGTTTTTACAACGGAAAAGAAAAATTATTTTATTTTAAATTTGCTGTTTGATACAAAATTAGCTTCCTCAAAAAATGAGGCCAAAAGATTGGTTGAAGGTGGAGGAGTAGAAATAATAAATGGGGAAATAAAGGAAAGAGTTGCTGATTGGAAAAAAGATGTTGTTTTAGTAGATGAAATGATAATAAAAGTTGGAAGCAGAAAATTCGTTAAAATTAAAATAAAGTAATATGCAAAATAAAAATATCATATTAATAATTGTAATTATATTATTGGTTGTTATTGCCGGATATTTTTTATATCAAAATAGATCAGCAGTTATAAACCATCAAAAACTAGTAGCTTGTGATCAAATTGCTAAAATTTGTCCAGATGGTTCATCAGTTGGCAGAACTGGTGTAAATTGCAATTTTGCTGATTGTCCTTTAAGCATTGGAATAGTTTATAAAAATAGCGAATTCGGATTTGAGATTACATTGCCAGCAACCTGGCAGGGATATACCATGGTAAAACAAAATTGGCAGGGGACTGCAATTGATGGCAGTGGTAAAACATATTCAGGAGACATAGTAGTTATAAAAAATCCAAAAACAACTTCGCAGCAGGCATATCAGGATATTCCGATTATGGTTTTTACAACTGACATGTGGAAACTTGTTGGAGATGAAAAAACAGCTACTGTAGCAGTAAGTGCAGCTCCAATTGGGCCTGCAAAAATAGGCGAGAATTTAAAATATGTTTTTGCAACTCCTCCAAGATGGTATGGATTTGCTGATGCCATAGATTGGCAGGAGGCAGTTGATGCGGTAAAAACATTTAAGGCTTTTTAAACTAATTAATATAAATTATGCAAAGATTTTTAATAAAAGAGACAGCAAAACATATAGGTGAAAAAGTTAGGGTTTGTGGATGGGTGAATACCTATAGAGCACATGGCAAGATTTTATTCATTGATTTACGAGACATAAGTGGAGTTTTACAGGTTGTTTTTGTGCCTTCAAATAAAGAAGCTTATGAATTAGCACAGAAGTTAAGAACAGAATGGGTAGTTGAAATTATCGGTCAAATTGTAAAAAGGCCTGAAAACATGGTCAACGCAAAAATTGATACTGGTTTAATTGAAATGTCTGTTGAAAGTTTGAAAGTTTTGTCAGAATCTGAAACTTTACCTTTATCTATTGAAGGAGATGGTTATGAGATTAACGAAGAAGTCAGAATGAAATACAGGTATTTGGATTTGAGAAGGGAAAGACTTAAGAATAATCTTATTATGCGACATAAGGTTATGAAGCTTGTTAGGGAATTTTTAGACAAGGAGGGATTTGCCGAAATTGAAACTCCTATTTTGACAAAATCTACGCCTGAAGGGGCTAGAGATTATATTGTTCCTTCAAGACAAGAACCAGGTAAATTTTATGCTTTGCCACAATCTCCTCAGCAGTACAAGCAACTTCTTATGACAGCGGGATTTGAAAAATATTTTCAATTTGCAAAATGTTTGAGAGATGAAGATCCAAGAGGTGACAGACAGCCAGAATTTACTCAGCTTGATCTTGAAATGAGCTTTGTAAGTCAAGAAGATGTTATGGAATTAATTGAAAGGCTTTTGATTTTGACTATTCAAAATTTATTCCCAAACAAAAAAATACAGGAAATTCCATTTCCAAGAATAGACTATAAAGATGCAATGGCAAAGTATAAAACTGACCGGCCAGATATTAGAAATGATAAAAATGATAAAAATATTTTGGCATTTTGCTGGGTTGTTAATTTCCCATTTTTTGAAAAGACAGATGAAGGCGGTTGGACTTTTACGCACAATCCATTTTCAGCTGCAAGGCCAGAATTTGAAGATGATTTGATGAATAAAAAAAACATTGGAGATATTTTAACAACACAATATGATGTTGTGTTAAATGGATTTGAAATTGGAGGCGGATCCATAAGAAATCATAAACCAGAAGCTTTGGAAAAAGTTTTTGAAATAATGGGGTATGGAAAAGAAATAATATACGACAAATTTGGGCATATGATGGATGCATTCAAACATGGAACTCCTCCTCATGGAGGAATTGCCTGGGGTTTTGACAGGGTTATGACATTATTATTAGGCGAGCCAAATATAAGAGAAGTTATGGCATTTCCAAAAACCGGAGATGGTAGGGACTTAATGATGAATGCTCCTTCCGAAGTTGATAAAAAACAATTAAAAGATTTGCATATAAATATTGTTAAGGAAACTAAAAAATAGATGAATTTAAAGAGAGTTTTTTTAGGTCCAATATTATCAATTGTGTTTTTAATATTTTTTGCATATTTGATTTCTGGCATGCAGGGTTTTTTTGTTAAGCCGTTGCAAAACAATAACAGTTCATTATACTTGGCAAATATTTCTGACGCGGTGCAACAAAATGTATCGGAAAATACTGCAGATGAAATTGTTGTTCTTCCAGCTAATAAGCCGGAAGTAAATGCAAAATCTGCAATTTCTATTGAAAGCAATCTGCAAGATCAAAGTAAAGTTATTTTTGAAAAAGATAGTAATTTACAATTGCCAATTGCCAGCTTAACAAAATTAATGACTGCAATTGTTGTCTTGGAAAATTATAATTTGTCTGATTTAGTTATTGTAAGTAAAATTGCAGATTCACAGGATGTTGTAAAACAAGATGTAAAGATTGGCGACAAACTTTCAGTTGAAGGCTTTTTGGATATAATGTTGATTGAATCAAGCAATAAGTCAGCTTATGCCTTGTCGGAGTTGATTGGAGAAGAAAAGTTCGTAATGATGATGAATAAAAAAGCTAAGGATTTGGGATTAAAAAATACTTTTTTTGCCGATCCAACTGGTTTGAGCGCACAGAATGTTTCTACAGCAAATGACTTGGCAAAACTCGCCGAGACTATATTGAAAAATTACCCGGAAATTGCGCGCATAAGCAAAGCAAAAACTTTTTATATTAAAGGTTTTGGCCAAGTGGAAAATACTGATCAGCTTTTAAGTGAAGTGCCAGATATAGTTTGCAGTAAGACTGGTTTTACAAACGAAGCTAAAGGATGTTTGCTCTTAGTTATTAATAGTCAAAGGGATAATAATTACAAAATAAACATAATTTTGGGAGCTGATGACAGATTTTTAGAGATGAAGAAAATAATCAATTGGTTAGATGCAAATTATCAATGCCAATAAAAAATCGTAGATTAATATTGCTTTTGATTTTGTTATTTTTACTAATTATTGTTGGAGCGAGTAAATTGCCAATTGCGGTTGAACGGAAAATTACTGTATTTAAGCCAGAAGTGAAAAAAATAAATGGAAATGATTTGTTAATTGATGTTAATAAAAATAATTGTTTGCCAGTTGATTATGTTCCTGATGACTTGGTGAATATTTCAGATTATGAAATTCCTGAAAATTCAGCATTTATGTTGAGAAAAATTGTCATGCAGGATTTACAGGAAATGGTGAGTCAGGCAAAAAAAGAGGGGATTGGGTTAAAGGTAATTTCCGCTTATCGGTCTTATCAGAAGCAGGGGCAAATATATAATTCGTGGGTTGCACAGTTGGGAATTAAGGAAGCGCAAAGACAAAGCGCTGTTCCGGGGTGCAGCCAGCACCAATTGGGAACTGCAATAGATTTTAATGAATTAAATTTTTCCTTTGCAGATTCTTTGGTAGGAATTTGGCTTTACCAAAATGCTTGGAAATATGGCTGGGTTATCTCATATCCAAAAAATTCTGAGGATATAACAGGATATGCTTATGAGCCATGGCATTACAGATATATAGGCAAGGAAAATGCCGAAGAAATGCAAAAACAAGGCCTTATTTTGAGCAAATTTTTAGAAGAAAAAAATAATATTTAAAATGACAATACTTACCTTTAGCGTTATTAAAATTTTTTCATTGGCAGCTGTTGCTTGTGCTTTAGCTGTTTTATGGTCTCCTTGGCTTATTGGTTTTTTATATAAACATCAGATGTGGAAGAAAACCGCAAGGCAAAAAGCTATTTCGGGCGAAGATGCTTCAGTTTTTAATAGTCTTCATAAAGAAAAAGAGGTTGGCACCCCAAGGATGGGAGGTCTTTTGATTTGGATTACAGTTGTATTTGTAATCTATTTGTTTTATATTTTGTCGTTGCTGTTTCCCGGAGGCTGGATTGCCCAGTTTAATTTTTTATCAAGAAGTCAAACCTGGATTCCAATTTTTACTTTAATTGCTGCATCATTTGTTGGATTAATTGATGACTTGCTGGTTGTCAAAGGATGGGGAAAATATATTGGCGGAGGAATTTCATTTAAGAAACGTTTGCTTATTGTAATATTAATCGGTTTAATAGGCAGTATTTGGTTTTATCAAAAATTAGGATTAGATTCTATTTTTATACCATTTATAGGCGATGTTTCAGTTGGTTTATGGTACATACCTCTATTTGTAATGGTAACTGTTGCTTGCTGGTCTGGGGGCATAATAGATGGCTTAGACGGTCTTGCAGGAGGATCATTTGCATCAATTTTTGGTGCTTTTACTGTTGTGGCTTTTTCAGTAGGTAAAATTGATCTGGCATCTTTTTGTGCGGTTATAACCGGAACCTTGTTTGCTTTTTTGTGGTTTAATATTCCCCCAGCAAGGTTTTACATGGGTGAAACAGGTATACTTGGCTTAACTACTGTTTTATCTGTGATAGCTTTCTTAACAGATTCAGTTTATGTCTTGCCAATAATTTCTGGTTTACTGGTTGTTGAAGTTTTGTCAGTAATTATTCAGCTATTATCTAAAAAGTTTAGAAAAAAAAAAGTTTTTCTTTCAACACCAGTGCATCATCATTTTGAAGCTTTAGGTTGGCCTTCATACAAAGTTACAATGCGCGCATGGATTATTGGAGTTGTGTTGGCTTTTGTTGGAGTTGCCCTAAGATTGTTCAGATAATAGTTTCAGCCTTGAAAAAGGCTGTTTTTTTGTGTAAAGTATATATTAATAATAGTTTAATAATTTAATCGTTCTTTTACATAATAAAGGGGGAGACAATGAAAAATTTTCTTAAGAGTATATTGGTTATGACTCTTGTATACGGGGTCGGCTCATTAATTTATGGGGTATTTCGCTTAGGAAGAAAAAGTGGAAAGGTGAAGGTTGTAAATTTTCAAGCCATTCCAAAATTAAAACCCGGGACACTTATAATATATAACCATCCGGATTTATTGGATTGTATGTATGAAGTTATACTAGTGCCAGCACTATTTTTTCCTCAAGCAATTTGGGACCCAATAAAGCTTACTCCATGGTTTACACTTGATAAGCGTAATTTTACTGATAAATGGTACTTTTGGCTACTCAAAATAAGATCAATACCGGTTCAGCGGGATAGAAAAAATGGTGGTGTAAAAGCTGCGAAAGAAATGCTGGAAGTTTTAGAAAATAATGGAACTATTGCACATCCTATGGAACCTGGCAGAACATGCACTGGTACTGAGTTTGTCTATAGTAAAAGTGGAAAGCATAAAATAAGAAAGCCTGCCAATTCTGTTGGATGGTTGGCTTTGAAAAAAAATGCTGAAATAGTTCTTGTTTGGACTGAAAATGGAGATCCTCCAATATATATTGGCAAACCTTTATTTCAATTACCTAATTTTGAGAGAGGAGATGTTGTAGTCAAAATTAGTGAGCCAATAAAATTGAATGATGAACTAATAAAAAAAACCCCTGAAGAGGTTACTAACTTTATAGCTCAGAAGTTATTAGAGTTAGCAGATCAAGAGTAGAACATTCTACTCTTTTTTATTGTATAAAGTCCTTGAAATAAATATTAAAATAAGTATACTTAAGTAAATATCAATGGGCCCATAGTAAATCGGTATTATGCTTCCATGGCATGGAAGAGGGCCGGGTTCGATTCCCGGTGGGTCCACAAAGAAAACCACTTTAAAATGTGGTTTTAAAAATAATTTATTTTTTAAAAAATATGAGTGAGCATGAAGTCTTGGGCACTGAAACAATAGAGGATAAAATTTTGTGGGAACAAAATATAATGACCAAAATCAATGAAATTGGATTTGGTAATTATGTTGAGGCAATTCCAAATTTACCCGATGCTTTTGATCAGGAAAAACAAAAGTTTTTTAATTGGTTGTGTTGTGTAGATGGGAGAACGCCTTGCGGAAAACATTTACCTGGAAGCGGAGTGTCAAAAAATATAGAAGACATGGTAAATTTGATTAAGGAAAACGGCATAAAGAATATTACCTGGCATAAAGAATGCGGTGCTGCTGGAATTGAAGCTAAAAATAATACTGGAAAAGAAGAACTTTCAGAGGAAGAAATAAATAATTTTGCCCAACAATCTGCTGAGCGCATAGCTGAAAAAGCAGGCATAACCTGTTCTGAAATGAAAATTGAAGGTGAACACAATGAAAGAGTATGCTATTTAGATAAGACAAATAAGTTTGATCATTCATTAGTAAAGGATCTGCCAAATGGGTTTACTGTTAGTGAACTTAAGGGCATAAACAAGGGAGAAATATTAGATTCAATAAAGTTATGCATAAGCATTGCTTTCGGCAAACATAGTTTTGGAGATGATTTTTTTAGTAAGGAGAATCCCTTTATTGTCGTAGTTGTGGCTAACACAAATGGGGAAATTGAGGAATCAAAAAGAGAACTGGATGAATTAGTTAAAACATTTAATGGCAAAGTAGTAATAGATGGGTTTGTAAAGCCTTTTGAAAAAATTGATAGTTAAAAGTTATCCACAGTTGACTTCTGTTTGCTGACATTATTTTTTGTGGTATAATAACCAAACAAATAGTATTAATATATTTATCAAATGAAGAATGTATCTATTATTGTAATAATAGTTTCAATATTGGTTTCTTTTTCAGCTGTAGTATCAGCGCAAACCACTCAATCTGCAGTTCCAGTTACATATACAGCCCAGCAACAGTCGTGCATAAAAGCTGCGCAAGATAAAATGGTTGCTGCTAAAAAAACAGCACAAGATAAATTAAATAGCGTTTCTAAAGATGCCAATGCAGTTAGAGTTAATGCAATGAAGGCAGCTGCAGATATTTTAAATGCCTCAACTAAAGATGCTTTAAAAACTAGAATGGCTGCAATTGCAGCAGCACAAAAAATACAAGATTTAGATGCAAGATCTACCGCAATAAAAGCTGCCAACGATGTTTATAACAATAATGCCGAAGTAAAAAAAGCTAAAATCCCATTTATAACTGCCATAAAAGCAGCTAGTGACGAATATAATGGAAATAGTATTGTAACGAAAGCTAAACCAGCTTATGATTTAGCAATAAAATCAGCTAATGATCAATTTCAAAAAGATCAGAAAACATGCGTAGAAGGTAAAAAGGGTTTTTTCAGTAAAATTGGTAATGGAATATCAAATTTCTTTTCTAAATTAATAAATTTTTTCACAGGTAAAAAATAATAAAATAATAAAATAATAAAAAACATATGAAAAAAATACTAGTTTTTACAGCAATCGCATTATCATTAGTTTTAGTTTCAAACACAGCATTGGCTGCTAAAAAATCCAATTCTGAGTCAACAGGAGCCACTCAATATACTACTGAACAGCAAGCTTGTATAAAAACTGCTCAGGCTAAAAGGTTTGCTTCCATGAAAGCGGCAACAACAACCTTAAATAATGTTGCAAAAGATGCTTATGACACTAAAATGGCAGCCATGAAAGCTGCTACAGATATATTAAATTCTGCTGCCAAAGATGCGCTCGAAACAAGAACATATTCAATTGCCGAAGCTCAGAAAATTCAAGACCCTGCAGCTAAAGCTGCTGCAATAAAAGCGGCAAGTGATGCATATAATAATAACTCCGCAGTTAAAAAAGCCAAACCAGCATACATGGCAGCAATGAAAGCAGCTAGCGATGCATACAATAGCAATGCAGATGTTGCAAAGGCAAAACCAGCATATAACGCCGCAATGAAATCAGCTAATGACACATTTCAAGCAGAGCAAAAGACATGTATAAATGGGACAATTGGATTTGGTGGAATTTTAAGGAATTTAAGTGCTAGTATTTCAAATTCTCTTTCAGGATTGTTTAAGTTTTTTTCAGGGAAGTAATTTAAATTTTAAATAAAAAAGTCTTGGCATATGCTGAGACTTTTTTAATTTGTTCTAGTCATTGATTTGCAATTAAAATTTTGTTATTATTTGCTTATGAATATTAAAAAAGCAATTTATCCTGTTATATTATCTGTCTGTTTGATTGCAGTTTTTGTTTTGGGAATTTGGATTGGTGCATCAAAAGCGCCATATCATATTCCACAGCCAGGCAATATTGATTTTTCACTTTTTTGGGATGCATATAGTAAGCTTCAAAATAACTTTATTGATCCTTTAAAAATTACCAATCAAAAAGTAGTTTATGGGGCAATTGAGGGAATGACTAATTCATTGAAAGATCCATATACAAGTTTTTTTGATCCCACTCATGCCCAGAGATTTCAGCAGGATTTGGCGGGATCATTTAATGGCATAGGCGTCGAAGTTGGAATGAAAAAAGATTTGCTTACTGTTATTGCTCCATTAAAGGGTACGCCTGGACAGAGAGCAGGGTTGCAGTCTGGAGATACAATTGTAAAGATTAACAACCAGGATGCCACAAATATGACTACTGATGAGGCTGTAAGTTTAATACGCGGACCAAAGGGAACATCTGTTACTCTAACAATTTTAAGGGATAGCTGGAAAGCGACAAAAGATATAAAGATTATCAGGGATACAATAAAAGTTCCTTCAATTGAATGGTCAATTAAAGACGGTGATGTTGCATATATACAAATTTATCAGTTTGATGAAACACTTTCTTCTGATTTTAAAGATATTGCTTTGCAAATATTAAAAAGCCCCGCGAAAAAAATAATTTTAGATTTAAGAGATAATCCAGGTGGATATTTGGAAGTTGCTCAAGAAATTGCAGGATGGTTTTTGGCACAAGGCCAAACTGTGACAATAGAGGATTTTGGCAAAGGAAAGACTCAACAGATATATAAGACAGCAGGGAATTCTGATTTTATAAGTTATCCAGTTGTCGTTATAGTAAATCAAGGGTCAGCTTCAGCCTCGGAAATTTTGTCTGGAGCACTAAGAGATGATAGAAATGTAAAATTAGTTGGAACAAAGTCATTTGGTAAGGGATGCGTTCAGGAAGTTATTAATTTACCAGACGGGTCTTTCCTTAAAATCACAGTTGCTAATTGGTTGACTCCTAAGGGAAATTCAATTACAGATGTAGGGTTGACCCCGGACGTAAAAGTTGATATAACTGATCAAGACATAGAACAGAAAAAAGATCCACAATTGGACAAGGCCCTTGAATTAATTAAGGCTTTGCAATAGAATATAATATTATAATAAAAACATAATAAAAACACATGAAAGTTATTCTCTTACAGGAAGTTGAAGGTTTAGGCAAAAAGTATGAAGTAAAGGAAGTCAAAAATGGCCATGCCAGAAACTTTTTACTTCCACAAAAATTAGCTAGAGCTGCGACAAAGCCAGCATTAAAATGGCTTGCAGATCAAAAAGAAGTTATCGATAAAGAAATTGAGGAGGATTTGAAGAAAGAGCAGAAATTAGCTTCAGAACTCGACGGATTGGAATTAAATATAATAGTAAAAGTAGGAGACGAAGGTCAATTGTTTGAATCTATTAACGCACAAAAGATTATTGATGCTTTGAAGGGAATGAAATTTGAAGTTAAAAAATCCCAAATTAAATTGGATAATCCTATTAAGGAAACAGGAGAATTTCCAGTTAGTATTACATTAAGCCATAACTTAGAAGCAGAAATAAAAGTTATTGTTTCATCGGAAAAAGCAGAAGAAAAAATCGAAGAATAAAAATTTATCGTAAAACATGCCAACAAAATATATTTTCGTCGCAGGCGGAGTAATGTCGGGCATTGGAAAGGGTATAGCCACAGCTTCTATTGGAAGAATACTGAAAAGTAAAGGTTTTAAGGTCACTGCATTAAAAATTGATCCTTATATCAACGTTGATGCAGGTACAATGAACCCGGTTGAACATGGAGAGGTTTTTGTGACCGATGACGGAACAGAATGCGACCAGGATGTTGGAAACTACGAAAGATTTCTAGACGAAAATATCTACAAGGATAATTACATGACAACGGGAAGCGTTTATCTTTCCGTTATTAATAAAGAAAGAAATTTGGAATACGGCGGAGAATGTGTTTCTGTAGTTCCAGGAATTCCAAACGAGGTTATTTCTACAATCAAAAGAGCCGGCCAGAAAGCAAAAGCAGATTTTGTTTTAACAGAAATAGGAGGAACAGTTGGAGAATATCAAAACATGCTTTTTTTAGAGGCCGCAAGAATGATGAAATTTCAGCACCCTAAAGACGTGCTTTTTATTATGGTTAGTTATTTGCCAATTCCGGGAATGATTGGAGAAATGAAGACAAAGCCAACTCAGCAAGCTGTAAAAAATCTCAATGAGGCAGGTATTCAGGCAGACATGATTTTAGCTAGGGCAGAAGTGGCCTTGGACGAGCCAAGAAAAAAGAAACTGGCTATTTACTGTAATATACATCCAGAAGATGTTTTTTCAGCCCCAGATGCAAAATCAATATACGAAATTCCTATTAATTTTGAACAGGAAGATATTGGAAACAAAATATTAAGAAAATTAGGATTAAAGGCGCGAACAAGTAATTTAAAAGAGTGGGCAGATTTAGTTAAGCTTATTAGAAACAATCCTAAAGAAGTTAATATTGGAATTGTAGGAAAATATTTTGAAAGCGGGAAATTCACCTTAATGGATTCATACATTTCTGTTATTGAGTCCATAAAACATGCTGCTTTTTCACAAAATAGAAAAGCAAATATTTCTTGGATTTCTTCTGAAGAATTTGAAAAGAAACCTGAATCATTAAAGGAATTAAAACAATATGATGGCATAATTGTTCCTGGGGGATTTGGAAACAGGGGAGTGGAAGGCAAAATTAAGGCAATTGAATATTGTAGAAAAAATAAGATTCCATTTTTTGGATTGTGCCTTGGGCTTCAGCTTTCGGTTATTGAATATGCTAGAAATGTTGTAGGTATAAAAGATGCCACATCTAGAGAATTTGATAGGGAAGCAAAAAATCCAGTTATAGATGTTATGCAGGAACAAAAAGAATTGTTAAAACAAAAGCACTATGGTGGAACAATGAGACTTGGAGCTTATGAATGTCATGTCCAGGACGGCACAATCAGCCATAAGGCATATAAAGATTGGGTAGGAGAGGTAAAAGGTTCTTACATGATTTCCGAGAGGCATAGACACAGATACGAGGTTAACAACGATTATAAGGCAATATTGCAGGACAATGGATTGGTAATTGCTGGAGTAAATCCAAAAAAGGATTTGGTAGAAATAATAGAAGTTAAAAACCACCCATTTTTTGTTGCCACACAGTTTCATCCTGAATTCAAATCTAGACCATTGAAACCGCATCCTTTATTTAAGGAATTCATTAAGGCGGCTATCAAAACAACCCAAAAGATATCCCGATAACAAAAAACCGCCCTTTTGGGGCGGTTTTAAATAATTGTTTAAAGTCTATTTTGTAGCTTTTGCCTTTTCTTTAACTAATTCCACTGAAACTACCTTGGCTATTCTGGTTGTTCCGTCGAAGTGCTTTCTTGGTTTTGAAAGGAATTTTACTACTCCGTTTGCCATAGCATAAATAGTGTCATCAGAACCTTTTTTAACATTCTTGCCCATAAGAAATTTTGCTCCACGTTGTCTTATGATTATCTGACCAATTTTTACCTTTTCTCCAGCAGAAATTTTGATTCCAAGCCTTTGAGCCATTGAATCCCTTCCTAATCTGGACGAACCTCCTTGTTTAGACGTTGACATAATTTAATATATTTAAGTGTTTATAAAATCTATATAATAGTATGTTATCAGAAATAAAGGATTTTGTCAAAGCTCATTTTAATGATATTATGCTATTTGTGATAGTCGCGCTTTTAGTTATGTTGGCCTTTTCCATGGGATATATAGCTGCAAAGTATCAAGCTAAAGAGCCTATACAAGTCATTAATCAAAACAAATAACAATGAATATTCCAAAACACTTGGTTTTATTCCCAGATGGAAATGGTAGATGGGCTAAAAAAAATAATTTACCGCGAATTTTTGCATATAAAAAAGGATATGAAAACTTGGTTGATTTTTGTTATTGGTGTAAAGATAGGGGAGTGAAGGCGCTAACTGTTTATGGTTTTACTATGTCTACTTGGAGCCGCGAAAAAAAGCTGGTCGGTTTTTTTCTAAAGATTTTTGAAAAATTACTTTCTCATAATATTAAAAAATATTTAAAAGATAAAAAATGGCAGAGTTTGGGCGTGAAGGTTAGGGTTTTGGGAAACACGCAGATGCTTCCGTTGTCATTGCAAAAACTCATAACTCAAATAGAAGAGGCCACAAAAGACAATGATAAACTTTTTTTAAATTTAGCAATTAGCTACAGTGGAAGATGGGATATTTTAAACGCTGTAAGAAATATTGTAAAAGATGGCGTTAAAGCCGAAGAAATAAACGAAGATTTATTTTCCAGTTATTTGTCTACAGCTGGCTTGCCAGACCCAGATTTTATTATTCGTACAGGTGGCGACCAAAGGCTTTCAAATTTTGAATTGTGGCAGTTGGCCCGCGCAGAGCTTTATTTTACCAAAAAACTTTGGCCCGAATTCACCGAGCAAGATTTGGACCAAGCCCTGGCAGACTTTGACTCCCGCATGCAGCCTCTTAAATAGTTGATTATTATTTTTTATCTGCTATATTAAGTTCAGAATCTTTAAAACTCAAAATACAGAATAGGAGAGACTAAAATGGAACTAGGTAAGATTGTTGATTCGCTGGAATTATTTGATGAAGAAATGATTATTAGATATCCCATGGAAAAGGATATCGAGGGCATACTATATGTTCATAAAGGCTGGCACGAAGAACTGCTATTTGAGGGTGATACACGACCCCAGGAAAGTGATGAGCTCGTGAAAAAGTGCTTGCTGGAAGATTTTGAGGGCATTACAAAAAATCTTGTAGTAGGTCTTATCGCAGAAATTGATGGCGAGGTCATTGGATATATCTTCATTAAAAAGGGTCGTAGTTCATATTTTCATACTGCAAATCTGCATATTATCGCAGTTGACAGAAAATATCGCAAGGTAGGCGTCGGAGAAAGATTAATAAATGGTGCAATTTCAGAAGCGGTAAAAAATATGCAAACTACCAGGATTGATCTTGAAACCAATGGAGATAATTATCCGGCAATTCGCCTCTATCAAAAATGCGGTTTTGAAATTGTTGGCAGAAAAAAGAACTGGCGTTATTTCTGCGGAAAATACGTCGACCGCGTCACAATGGTTAAATATAATTTAATATAGCCTCGGCATCTGCACGAGGTTTTTTATTGCAATAAAAAAGCGAGGGTTACTCGCTTTTTTGATTAGTTGGTTTTAGATAAGGTTTTAAGCAGCCTTTTGTGTTTTTTTATATGAAGGGTGCGAGCTAATACAATGTAATCGGGATGTTTCGTGATGATGGTAATACAAGTTATTTAGCTCTTGATAAAGTCTGGGCCATTTCAAGCCATTTTGGTTCTCGTGGTCGGGTTTTGTATTTGGCTGAGGATTTATGTATTTCTATAAGAGTGCAAATATCATTCTTTTTCCAGGTGGCTAAAAATTTCCCCTTGTTTCTTTGTATGACCTCAACTCCTTTTGCCCAAAGCTCAAAGTCTTTTTTCTTTTCTCCGGAAAGCGTATTTTTTTTGAAAAATGGCACAACTATTTCTGCAATATCTCCAATTTTCTGCACAGAAAATCTTGCTTGGTCTTTAGATATTGTAACTTCACCACATTGCATTTCGCTTTTTATTTTTTCAAGTATTTTAACATCGTTTTTTGGAGCAGTGACTACAAACTGGGCTTTCCATCTGTAATATGTTGGCGAGTTGGTTCTTTCGTGCCTTGTGTCTTTTCTGAATTGCAGGTCAAAGCATCCGTCACTGTTTACTAATGTTACAATATTAAAATCGTTTTTTACCAACATACTTTTTATATAATTATTTTTTTATTTATAAATAGATTATAGCAAATATCCAATTGTGCGACAATAGGCAAATTGTGATACAATAAATTTATTATTAAACATATAAAAATATGAGAGTTTGGGACATACATCCAAAACATTTGTGCCGAAAACATTTGCTGTCAGAACACCGTGAACTTCACGGGCTTTGGAATATTTTGACAAAGCATGGTGGAAAGGGCGGATATTCCAGACACCCTGAAACTTTGCGATGGGTGAGTAAACAAAAAGCGCTTTATTTGCGCCATCAACAGTTGGTTAAGGAGTTTGAACGCCGCGGATACAATCATAAAACTCCGTTGGATAAAAAACTCGCAACTGGTTCTGGAAGTCAGAAAATATTTATTAACACAATAAAAGAGCAAAGAATAATTCTCAAACAAAAACCCTGCGATTGTTTATTACATATAAAATAAACTCTGCTAATTTTTATTGTGCGACAATTGACAGAACTATCTTAAGTGATAATATAAAACAAAATTGTAAAGGATTGTCCTTTAACAAATAACAAGAAAATAAGGAGGGTTTATGAAATCGCCGTTATTTAATGTGAATCAAACTTGGTTGGAGTGCATTAAATGCAATAATCGTGCTGATTTACTTAAGGAAAGGGGTTTTTTCTGCCAGAAATGCGGAAACCTTTTTGATGTGTGTCATGATTTTTCTAGAATTGGAAATTCTAGTTTTCTCAAGAAAACTTTTTCAAACCGCATGTCAGATTTTAGCTGCAATAACGAAAATTGGCAGCAGTCTGGTGTGTGGCGTTACCGAGAGTTAATTATGCCACATCTGCCAGAGCAAGATATTGTCAGCTTAGCTGAAGGGAATGTTCCAATCGTAAAGGCTGGCCGTAATCTCTCACATTGGGTTGGCACAAATAATCTTTGGCTGATACTTGAAGGTATGACGCCAACTGGATCTTTCAAAGATTTTGGAGGGACAGTTCTTATTTCAATTGCAAAAGCTGCTGGAATAAACGCAGTTGTTTGTGCTTCAACTGGTGATACCTCGGCAATGGCTGCAGCTTATGCTGCCTCAGCTGGAATGAAATGTGCTGTTATTTTGCCCGCTGGGAAAATAACGCCAGTGCAGTTGGCTCAACCGCTAGTTCATGGAGCTAAAGTTATTTTAGTTCCTGGTCCTTTCGACGACTGCATGAAAATTGTATTGGAGCTGGTTGAAAAATACGGTGCTTATCCTGCGAATAGCCTGAATCCTGCAAGAATTGAAGGACATCAGGCAACTGCATTTCAAATTGCGCACTTTTTCAATTGGGAAATGCCCAATTGGATAGTAGTGCCGGTTGGAAATGGAAGCAATTGTTCTTCGGTTGGGAAGGGAATCAGAACAATGAAAGAAACAGGTATTCTACCGCATTCAAGTCATTGCCGCATATTAGGTTGTCAGTCAGAGGCTGCGTGTCCCTTAGCATTATCTTTCAGATCTGGAATATATGAGTGGGAACAATATTATATGCCTAAGCTTGTCGGCGAAACTGATGCCACTGCTGCAAGAATCGGAGATCCTGTTTCTGCAAAAAAAGTCATGCGCGAAATTTTCCTTTCTAATGGTTTAATGGAAATCGCCGCAGAAAGAGACTTGCGCCAGGCTGTTTCCGTATGTGGCCAAGATGGAATATTTGTTTGTCCTCAAACAGGTATTGCTTTAGCTGGAGTCAGAAATGCTGTACAGTGTGAGACAATTTCTGAAGATGAAACAATTGTGGTTGTGTCTACAGCCACAGGCCTCAAATTTACAGATTCAGCCGCAAGAAATTTGCAAAATAATATTATAAATCTAGATGACTGTCGAGCTTCGTCAGTTGCAAAAGTTCTTCAACTCTGAAGAACTCAAACGCTCCTATGAGCGTTTTTTTATTGGTATCTTTTTTTATTGTGCGACAGATTGAATAAATAAAAAGACGATGTTTATATCGTCTTTTTTGTTGATATTAATTATTTTTTGTCGGGGTCGCTGTGGAATTGATGATGGATGTCACGTAATCTTTTATTTGTGACGTGTGTGTAGATTTGGGTAGTGGCAATATTGCTATGGCCAAGGAATTCCTGGATGCTTCGCAGGTCAACGCCTTGGTTTAATAAATCTGTTGCATAACTGTGTCGAAGAGTATGTGGCGTGGTGAAAATTGGCACACCTGAAAGTAGGGCGTATTTTTTTACCATGCGTTCAATAGATCTTGGCGTGAGTCTGGCATCTGTATCATCTTTCTTATCGCGGAAGTTTATAAACAAGGCTTTTTGATTGGCATGTTCAACCTTGTTTCTAATTTCTAGATATGTTCGGACAAAGTTTAATGCGCGCTCAGAAAAATAAACAACGCGTGGTTTACCACCTTTTCCTATAACTCCAAGTTCCATGTCTTTTTTGTCTTTAAGGCTATTGAACTGTTCAAGATTTAGGGCAGTGAGTTCGGCAATACGAAGTCCGGTTGAGAAAAAGACCTCCAAAATGGCCCTATCCCTGATGCTTCCATCATCTTTTGGGTCAATGGAAGCTAAAAGCTTGCTGACTTGATCTAAGGTAAGGAATTTGATGCTTTTTGAGCCTCTATCTGGCTTTGAGAGCGATATTTTGTCTGGGGGCAATGAAAGCACGTCTTTAGCCACAAAATAGCCTAAAAAGGCCCTTAAAGCGATTAAATAATAGTTCTGGGTGCCTTTGGACAGCAATTTGCCTGTAGCTGGGCTAGGAGTTCTAGAAAGGTATAATCTATAGGTCCAAATATGGTCAGAGGTCAGCTGATGGGGGAGCAAAGAGCTATTTTTAGTCTCGTCGAGCCAGCGAAAAAATTTCTCCAAATAGTTTTTATAATTCTCCTGAGTATTTTTTCTTAAACCTTTTTCAACTTCACAGAAATCTAAAAAGTCTTGAATATGTTCTTTTATTGGTTTGTTTGAATTTTGCATGTTTTTGATTATCCTTAAGAAGCCCTTATATAGTACGTCGCTTTACCTACATTTTGCGACATAGCCTCTATATCTATAATAAGGCTCCCCTTGAGTCAGGTCAACCCCTAATTATTCACATGGTTAAAAAAAGACGATGTTTAGATCGTCTTTTTATTTAATTGGTGTCTGAGTTGTCTGAACTGTGCAATTATTTTCACCGGGATGCAGAATACTGTTTGAAATTCCCGCAAAATAATTTTCAACTTTTTTTAAAATATTTTCTGAAACTTTTTCTTTTTCTTTTGTAACTTCATTTTTTATCACTTCTCCCCTATTCTGAACTTCCTCGGCTATTTTTGGATATACTTTTGAGGCCACCCAATTTGATCCTTTTGCCACATATGCCTTAATTTGGTCAGTTGCATCGGAAATGAGGGTTTTGCCAAAAAATCGTGAATATGCCTGTTGGCTCAGAAAAACGAAAACCAGTATGACAGCTATTATAATAATATATTTTATGAAACCTTTTTCTTGTTGCATTGATATTTTTTGGGGATTACTATATTTGTCGCACAATAAATTATATATTTTTTAAATCTCGTGCATCATTATAAATATTGGGATTAACTTCCCCTTCCATTGAACCTGTTTTGGAAGCTTTGCGCAAATTTTAAATCCCATTTTTTTATAAAGACTTACAGCTGGTTTATTATTAGCGTAGACTTCTAGTTGGATAATTTTTGGAGTAGGATTTAATTCTTTTTTTGCCAGTTTAATAATTTCTGACATTAAATATTTACCCAGACCTACTCCCCTATAACCTGCCTTAATGGCAATTCCAAATGAACCAATGTGATTTCTCCTTTGTCCTAATAATTCAATATCGCTTGCGCCAATAATTTTATTATCAGATTCTACTACAAGATAAACCTTCGATTTATTTCTCATGCCATCCAATGTTTTCTTTAAAAATTCCTTTTGCGCATTTGGAGTGACTTTTTTATTAATTGAAAGCTTTGCATCTTCAATGAGAAAGGAATTGATAAAGACTTGGAATTTTTTTATATTCTTTAAGTCTGATTTTATTATTTTTCTGATTATTATTTTCTTGTCGCTGAAGATTTTTATTTCCATAACAAGCAATATTATGAGATAATTTTGATGGCTTCATCTACGAGTTTCAAAGTTTTTTCCTTGCCTAGAATATAAGCTATTTCAAACGGGCTTGGAGATGTACTCTTTCCCGATAACGCCACACGCAAAGGCCATAGTAAATATCCTTTGTTTTTCTCTGGATAACCTTTTTGCAAATTAAACTTTTCTGCTCCAGTAAATAATTCTGTTTCCAAATCTTTTAGCTCCCATGTTTTATTTTCTAGTAAAATGTTTCTAGAAAACATCAATGATTCTTTTATTGCCTCATCCTCTGCTTTTTGCCACTGCAGTAAATCTTTGTCGTATATTAATTTGTTTGAGAAAAAGAAATCTGAAAGAGAAGATATTTCCGAAAGTTTTTTCATTCTGGTTCTAGAGACCTCTACAATTTCCTGAAGCTTGTTTTGGGAAAATTGTCCCTCAACTAAAAGTCCCGATTCTTTTAAATATGGTATGCAAAGTTCTGTGAGCTTATCTATTGCTTTCTCTCTTATATACAGTCCGTTTAAAAAATCCAATCTTTGAACATTAAATACAGCTCCGGCTTTTTGTACCTTTTCAATAGAAAATTCTTTTACTAAGTGGGCCAAGGTAAACATTTCCTTGTCTGTACCTGGGTTCCAGCCCAATAAAACCATAAAGTTGATCAATGCCTCGGGTAAATAGCCATTTTTGTGATAATCTGATATGGCCACATCTCCCTGTCGCTTGGACATTTTGCTTTTATCAAGATTCAACATCAAAGGTAAATGCGCATATATTGGCTTATAAAAGCCAAGAGCTTCCTGAATTAGTATTTGGCGAGGTGTATTGGATAAATGCTCTTCGCCTCTGATTACATGGCTTATTTGCATTAAAAAGTCGTCCACTACAACAGCAAAGTGGTATAAAGGCGAACTTAAATTTTTTGCTATTACTACATCCCCCAATAAACTTGCATCAAACTCAACTTGTCCGCGAATTAAGTCGTCAAATTTTACTTTTTTATTTTGAACCTTAAATCTTATGACAGATGATTTTCCTTCAGCAATATTTTTATCTACAATTTCTTTAGACAAATGGGTGCATTTGCCGTCATATTTTGGAGCCAATCCCCTACCCATCTGTTCTTGGCGCTTGGCCTCTAATTCTTCTTCTGTGCAAAAACAATAATAGGCTTTTTCTTCAATTAAAAGTTGTTCCAAATATTTTTTGTATATGTCCAATCGCTGTGATTGTTTGTATGGTTCAAATTCTCCACTTATGTCTGGTCCTTCGTCCCAGGAAATTCCTAGCCATTTTAATTCTTCAATAATTTCGTCGGTCCATTTTTGCTCGGATCTTTCTTTGTCGGTGTCTTCAATACGCAAAATAAATTTTCCATTGTTTTGCTTTGCGAATAAATAATTAAACAAAGCGGTTCTCGCTGTTCCAATATGCGCAGGCCCGGTTGGTGAAGGCGCAATTCTTGTTCGTACTTGTATTTGTTGTATTTTTTTAGTCATAAATAAAATTTAATCTAACATTAAAAATTCTAATATTTCTCTGGCAATTGAACGTGCTGCCATTGGTTTTGCAAATGCAGCTGCAGCTTGCTTCATTTCCTCTAATTTTTCTGGGTGCAGAAATAAAAGCTGGATGTTTTCCATAAAGAAATTCGGAGTAAGATTTTCCTGTTCAATTACCATACATGAACCAGTCTCCGAATATGCATAGGCATTTTTTGACTGGTGGTTTGCAGCAGCTGATGGAAGCGGGATTAAAATACTTGGTTTGTTGACTGCAGCAATTTCAAAAATTGAACCAGCTCCCGACCTGGAAATAATCAAATCAGCTACTTTATATGCGTGTTTGATTTTGTTTTCATCTAAAAAACCCACTGGATGATAGTATACATCTAAATCCTTGTCCATTACAACTTGAGCTTCCGCTGAAACCTGTTTTATGTTTTGAGGCCCAGTCATATGAATTAGTTCATAATTTTTCAAAATATCATTTAAAACTCTAAGAACAAAATCATTTACAGCTTCAGCACCCTGTGAACCTCCTGCAAATAATATTATTGGTTTTGAAAGAGTTAGGTTAAACATTTCAACAGCTGTTTGTTTGTCTCCTTCCATTATTTCTTTTCGGATTGGGTTTCCGACAAGGATTGTTTTTCCGGGGTTAAAGTATTCTGTCTTTGGAAAAGAAATAAATATTTTTTTTGCCCATTTAGAAGCTACTTGGTTTGAAAGTCCAGGCACAACATCAGATTCGTGCAAAAATACAGGAATTCTCAAAAGCCTGGCTGCATATGTTACTGCAATTGATCCTGACCCACCCTTGCTGAAAACAAGGTCTGGTTTAATAGAAATCAAATTAATAAAACTTTGTAGTGTTCCAAAAGGAATCTTGAAAATAATATCAATTATGTTTTGAAAAGAAAAATATCTCCTAACTTTTCCCGAAGCAATATTTTTAATTGTAAATTCCTCCTGTACAAGAGAAATTCTAACAAATTCATCTTTGGGACCCATATAACAAAATTCCAGATTTTTTTTTGGATAAATTCTTCTTATTTCTCGTGTTATAGCAATTATTGGAAAGATATGTCCTGCAGTTCCACCTCCTGTAAATAATATTTTCATGTTTGATTGATTAAGTATTTTTTGAAATGTTTAATAAAAGTCCTACGCCAATTAATTCAACTACCAGGTGTGAGCCTCCGTAGGAAAAAAATGGCAAAGGAATTCCAGCTAATGGAAATATACCTGCAACTGATGAAATATTAATAAATGCCTGGAATGTTATCCAAAATACAATTCCAATGGCTGTCATTTTTGAAAACCTGTCATTTGAATTTTTGGCAATTTTCAAACCAAGCCAGAAAAATAAAATAAAAATTCCAATTAAAGCAATGCAACCTATAGCTCCAATTTCTTCGCCAATTATGGCAAAAATTGAATCAGACATTGCCTGAGGTAAAAAGCCAAATTTCTGTGTTGACATTCCCAGGCCCTTGCCAAAAACTCCTCCAGAGCCCAATGAAATTAATGATTGGCGAAGTTGAAATCCTTTTCCAAGTGGGTCAGAATCTGGATGAAGAAATACAAGCCAGCGGTCCAATCTGTAAGGTTCAAACCTAATTAAAAACAGTAAAATGCCAAGCCCAGATGCCACTACTACAATTGTGTGCCATATTGGAGTTTTTGCAGAAAAATATAAAACTAATAATGTTATGGCAATTATTCCTAAAGTACTAGCATCTCTTTGTAAAAAAAGTGCAGTTCCAATAAGTCCTAAAAATACAATAAACGGTATAAATATGTAGATTACATTATGATAACCTTTTTTTGTGGCAGATTTCCAGTCTGAAGTGCTGTTTTCGGAAAGCTTTGAGGCAATCCAAGCTGAAAGATATAATATAGCGGTGATTTTCAAAAATTCAGATGGTTGGAATGAGGCAAATCCAAAGTTTACCCATCGGCTTGCGCCCCATGCTTTGCTTCCAATTCCTGGCAAAAAAACAAAAAATAAGGCTGCCAAGTTAAGTAAAACTAGTAAAGGAGCCCATTTTTTAAGTAAGTTCAAAGAAACCTTATAAGCTAAATAACCTGCAACAACAGCTGGCAGAAGACCTAAAAGAAGTTGGTGAAACAAATAATAATTAGTGTTTCCAAATCTTTGTAAAGAAGCAGGAGCTGAAAGACAAGCAAAAAACAAGAAGCTAAAGCCTAGTAAAAAAACAACAACAAAGAATAAAAAATAATTAAAATGTCCTTTCATTTGTTTTCCCCAATTTTTTTACTGCTTGGACAAATTGATTTCCTCTGTCAAATTCATTTTTAAAGAGGTTAAAGCTTGAAGCTGCTGGTGAAAGTATAACCACATCTCCTCTTTTTGCCAAATGGCTGGCTTTTTCTACTGCTTCTTGCATAGATGTCACATTGTAAATTTCTGCATATTGGCCAAGTTTTTCTATTATTTTATCAGATGCATTTCCAGGGAGCATAATTATTCCAACATTTTTTTCAATAATTTTTTCAACCATTTTATTGTAATCAACTCCTTTGTAAACTCCTCCGCAAATTAACAATATTTTTGCGCTGGTAAATTTTTCCGAAAGCGAATCCATTGCTGAAACCACGGCTTCGGGAATAGTTGCAGTTGTATCATTAAAATATTTTACGCCTGATACTTCCCTTACAAATTCCTGCCTGCTGTGCACTCCTTTAAATGTTTTAATTGCAGAGAGTATATTTTTTTCTGGAACTTTCAATAATTTTGCAACTGTTATAGCAGCAGAAAGATTTGATAAATTTTGTTTCCCCATTAATTTAAAACCATTAGCTTTGACATTATTACCCGAATAAAAATAGACCTTTGATTTTGCCTCCTTGGCGAATTGTCGCACAATAAAGTCATCTTCATTTAAAACAAGCGCGTCATTTTTATTTTGGTATTTGAAGATTATTTTTTTTGTTTCAATATATTCAGCCATTGTGCCATAGCGGTTAAGGTGATCAGTCATTATGTTTGTAATCACAGATATATTTGGACTTTGTTTTAAATCTTCCAGTCCAAAACTGGAAAGTTCAAGCACAATCTTGTCCCCCTTTTTTATTTTTGGTAATAGCTCAAGCGGTGAAATGCCAATATTTCCAGCTAAAAATGTTTTTTTAAATTTTTTCCTTAAAATGTGATATATCAAAGACGAAGTTGTAGATTTTCCCTTTGTTCCAGTTATGCCAATTGAAAAAGCCTTGGACATTTTTAAAAATAAGCTTATATCTGTCTCAACTTCTATATTATTTTTTTTGGCAATTTCAAGATATGGAGACGAGCTTGGGACATCTGGATTTTTTATAATTAGGTCGGCCCAAAGAAAATCTTTTTCCTTATGCTTACCCAAGGTATATTTTATTTTTTTGCCTCTCAATTTTGAAATTGAATCTTTCAAAACTTCTTCTGATTTTAAGTCAGTAACCAAAACATCCGCACCTTGTTTGCAGAAAAATTTTGCAACTCCGACTCCTCCTCCATTCAATCCAAGTCCCATTACTAAAACTTTTTTATTTTTGAAAATATTTTTCTTCATTAAAAAGGATCGTTTACTATTGGCTTTATTTTTTTATTAAAGCACATGTGGCTTATTTTCTCCAAGTTATACGGTTCATCCGAAAAAAAGAATTTATTAGCACTTCCCTTTTTCATTTTTCTATTTATGGTCTCATTTTCCATCAGATACTTTTTTACTTCTCTTGCCAGGCTTTCAGCTGGATTTATTATTTTGACTTTTGGGCCAACAGTTTTTTGTATAACTTTTTTTAAAAGTGGGTAATGAGTGCACGCAAGAACTAATACATCTGCCTTGCTTGCCCTTATTTTTTTTAAATACTCGTCCACAAGCTTTTCTGTTACTGTCCCAGTTGTAAAACCCATTTCCACCATTGGCACAAACAGCGGACAAGGCTGGGAGAAAATTTTCAAGGATGGATCCAATTTCTTTAATGTTTTGCTCCAAGCATTGCTTTTTATGGTTCCAGGTGTTCCAATAATGCCAATTTTTTTATTTTTTGTTGTTGCCACAACATCTTGTGCGGCAAAGCTTATCATGTCAAAAATCTTAGTATTTTTGTATTTTTTCCTAAGTGAGTCTGATGCCCAGGCAGAAGAAGTATTACATGCTACGACAATTATTTTTGCATTTTTATTAAGAAGCCAATTGGTAATTTTTGACGAATATTTTTTCACAAAATCAGCCCCTTTTGTGCCATAAGGAAGCCTGGCTGTATCTCCAAAATAAGTTATCTGGTAGCCGGGAAGCTGTTTAAAAATTTCTTTTACAACTGTTAGCCCCCCAACGCCCGAATCAAAAATTCCAATCATTGTTTTTTAATAGTTTATAATAACCAATTTTTTGCATAATTTAAAGATATTGACAGCGCTGGCCTGGTATACTATAGTTTATGTAATCAGTTTTGCAAATTTACAATTGAATTGCATATAAATAGGAGGACAACTTATGGAAACGAATGGTAAAATAGAAGTAACTAAAAAGTCTAAATATATATCAATTGGTGTTTTTTTGCCAGCTGGCCCAAAAGGCGAAAAGCTTGCTAAAGTTCAATGTGAAAATGGCAAGTGTACACATGTATGTGAGGATCTAAGTCCGGCATATTCTAAAGAATATGATGAAGCTGGTATATTTCTGGAGGAAGAGGCCTTGGTTCGTGATGGTGATTTGCTGTATTTCATTGACTGTAACGGTAAAAAGACAAGAGATGTTTCTCAAAGGGGGAAAAGCAGAAAATGCAAAAAACAAAAGGAAATAAAGCTAAAGGTGTGGCAAAAAATTGTAAAAATAGCAAAGGAGATATTTCCAAGGTAAAAAATATTAGTATGGTTACTAAAAGAGTTAGGTTTGTGAATTTAGGCGATGGAAAAACTGTTATGGTTGTATCAAAAACAAGTCGCCATGATTTCGACACTTTGTAATCTTATTTTTTATATTTAATCGTCCTGAACATTTCGTTCGGGATTTTTTATTTGTACAAAAAAACCACCCCGTGAGGGGGTGGTTTTTATTGTCATTTATTAAACGTCTGAAGAAAATCTTTTGAATACTACAACAAATAGAAATACTAGTACAATTGCTCCTAAAATCCATAAATACCAGTTTTTCAGGAATCCCCAGAATCCAGTTGAAGTAACAGATTCTGAAACTGCAGCAGTAGTTTTACTTGCAGAAAGATTTATTGTTACATAGTCAGACTGTATTGTTCCTAAAACATTACTTGTGGCAGTTGCTTGCTTTGTAGCTGTTGCAGAAATTGCTTGGGTTTTTCCTTCAAATGTTATTGTTTTTATTCCCGCTGGAGAAATAGATCCAATATTAATTCCAGAAATTATGTCGCCAGAAACTGGCACGCCATTAAGCTGTAAGTTGCCTATTGAAGAAATTTCCACAGGAATATTTGCTGAAATACTTACGTTGTCAATTTGTGAAGTAGAACTATTAACAACCGAAATCATAAAGTAAGCTTGGCTGTTTGGGTCAATCTCGGTTTGTTTTTGCCATTGGTTTGAGGTTGAGGTGTTTTTTGTTAAAAATGTGATTGTCAAACCTGCAACTGGCATGACTATTTTACAGTCAGCTGGGCAATTGGCGTTTGTTTCGCCCAAAGTAGATTCGCAAAGTCCGTTGCCACAATGATTTGCCGCACAATAAGTATTGTAATCGGCAGATCCTACAGTGCAGGTTGTGCCATCACATTTTGAAATATTTGAGCACTTTCCGCCTGCGCAGGTATCTAAGGTACAACTGTTATTATCTGTGCAATTTTGGTATATTCCGCTGACTGATCCAAGTGAATCATACCAGCTTAAAGAACCTCCATTGCAGGCTGTTCTGTAATGTGATATGTAAGTGTTTTGTGGTTGTACATATTGAATACTGGAATAAGTTTGTGGATAAGTACATTGTCCATATTGGCATGTTTGGCCTCCACCGCAAGTTGTGTATAAATCTTGCTGAGTTCCGCATGAGTCGTACCAATATATGTTGTTTCCAGTACAAAGTTTGTATGCATGATAGGTGCAGTTTCCATAGTAACTGTAGTTATTTGTGCAGTAGTTGTTAACGCATCCATTTGTGCAGTATTGAGCCAAGTCTTGCTGAACTCCGCATGAGTCGTACCAGTACAAGCTGTTTCCAATACATCTTTCTGATGAGTGGTAAGTGCAGTTATTGTAGTTATTGTTGCAGGTGTTGCCCAAACATCCATTTGCGCAGTATTGTATAAAACCTCCTTGGACTCCGCATGAGTCGTACCAGTACAAGCTAGAACCAACACATCTCTGTTGGGAGTTTTGTGTACAATTATTGATTATACAAGCGTTTCCAGAGCATCCATTAGCACAGTATTGTATAAGGTTTCCCTGAACTCCGCATGAGTCATACCAGTACAAGTTTGATCCCACGCATCTCTGTTGGGAGTTTTGTGTGCAATTTGTACTACAGCTTCCGTTACTGCATATCTGGCTTCCAGTACATGTAGTTTGAAGTTGAGCTGTTGTAGAGCTTGAGCAAGATGAGCTTGCTGTACCTGGATTGTTACAGGTATATGCAATGTAGTTTTGATATATACTATTACCTTGGCAGAATAATGATCCAGTTAGACCAGAAGTTCCGCAGGCAGCATTATTAGCACAAGCTATTATTTGTGTAGTACAGCTTCCATTTGTACATGTCTGGTTTCCAGTACATGTAGTTTGAAGTTGCGGAGTTGTGGAATCAGAACAATATGAGTTGGCTGTTCCTGAATTGTGACAAGTATATGTTATATAGTTCTGATAAACATTGCTTCCTTGGCAGAATGGTGAACCTGTAAAATTATTAGTTCCACATTGAGTATTGTTTGAACAAATTATTGTCTGATTATTACAGCTTCCATTGTTACATGTCTGGCTTCCAGTACATGTAGTCTGAAGCTGAGCTGTTGTAGAGTTTGAACATGAAGAACCTGCTGTACCTGGATTGTTACAGGTATATGCAATGTAGTTTTGATAGACATTGTTTCCCT
>CAIKWD010000017.1 GCA_903831095.1 Candidatus Staskawiczbacteria bacterium | reverse complement strand
CATATTTTTTATTTTAATTATATTTAATAATAATATATTTTACTTAAACCCATGTCAATGGTTTACTTTAGATTGTATTATAGCAAAATATACTATGTTGTCAATAGTTAACAACACAAACTACTACGGATTATGCACTTTTGACATTCTGTTAATAATTATTGACAACAATCTATAAAGGGGGTATAATAGGTTTATAGTGTTTTTGATATTATTTATTAACAATTCTTAAAAAACAAAAATGAAGGAAAAATTAGAGAAATTAGGGTTTTCGTCAAAAGAAGCAGATGTTTATATTGCTCTCCTTGAACTGGGGTCGGCCGTAGTCAGCGATGTCGCAAAAAAGGCAGGGATTAACCGCAGCACAGCATATGTTTTACTGGAATCGCTGACAAAAAAGGGTTTCGTAAGCGTTTCAGAAAAAAATAATATAAAGAACTTTTCTGTTACCCCCATAGAATCAATATCCCATTACCTAAACGGCATGGCACGCCAATACACAAATATGGCAAAAATTGCCAATGATATGGCTCCTGACTTAAAATCTCTATACTTATCATCAATACCAAAATCAAGGGTGAAATTCTTTCAGGGAGCTGAAGGATTGAAAATGGCCTATGAGGATACCCTGACATCAAAAGAAACTATAAGAGCCTTTGCAGAAGTTGGGAACATGCATAATGCCCTGCCGGGATATTTCCCTGATTATTACAATCGTAGGGCCAAACGTAACATATCTATAAGGGGCATAGTTCCGGATACACCAGAGACTAAGGAAAGAACAAAACACGACAAGGCAGAAAAGAGAGAGTCATTATTAGTGCCAAAAGATAAGTATGGCTTCACGCCGGAAGTAAATATTTATGACAATAAAATTGCTTTTATGTCGTGGCAAGAAAAATTTTCCCTTATAATTGAAAGCCAAGAATTAGCTGACGCCTTTAAAAAGATATTTGAGCTTTCATGGCAAGAAGCCAAACGCCTAGACAAAATATGCCGAAGAAAAAAGTAAGTTTACTCATGTGAGTATTGTTACAATTAAAGACCGCACCGTGTGCGGTTTTTAAGATATATTATTTTATTCTCCCAGATACGCTTCTAAAACCTTCCTATTATTTTTTATATGCTCTGGGCTCCCTTCGGCTATCACTATTCCCTTCTCCATAACAATTACTTTATCGGCCATATTCAAGGTAAAGTCCATATCGTGTTCAATTAGTAGAATTGTTTCGCCCTCTTCTTTTAATTTAAGCAGTATTTTTGAAATCTTTTCTCGCAACCTTGGGCTAACACCAGCGACCGGCTCATCTAACATTAAAATTGAATGAGGGTTTATTATCGCTCTTATTAATTCAATCAATCTCTTTTGCCCAAAGCTCAAATCTCCCGCAGGGTTTTTCCTAAACTTCTCCATATCGACTAAGTCCAGCATTTCCTTTACCTTTTCTTTCTTTATTTTTGTTGCCTTGTTGAAACCTAGTAAATTTTTCCAAAATTTTGTATCTTCATTATCAAACGCTAAAAACAAATTATTTTCAACTGTTAAATTATCGAATAAACTTGATGCTTGGAAAATCCTTGAGAAACCTAGGTTAGAAATTTTATCTGGCGACAAACCAACAATATCCCTATCGCTAAAAACTATATTGCCAGAATCCGCTTCAATAATGCCAGAGATCAAATTAAATACAGTTGATTTTCCTGCTCCATTTGGACCAATCAAAGCAGTAATACTCCCCTTCTCAATCTCAAAACTACAGTCATCAACTGCTTTCACTCCCCCGAAGTGCTTATTAAGTTTTTTGATTTCTAAATTTATCATTCTAATTTTACCTTGCCGTAAAAACCTTTTGGCTTAAAAATTAAAATCAAAAGTAAGAATAATGCATAAATTACCTGACGGGCCGCTCCAATAATTGACGATGGGAACCCAATAAATCTCAATGGTTCTGGCAAGAAGGTCAAAACTATCGCAGCAACAACTGTTCCCTCAAGCGAACCCAATCCTCCAATAATCACTATGGCTAAAAAAGGTATTAATTGCATTATGTCGGCAGATGAGGGATCCAGGTAAGTTATATAGTATGCATACAAAGAACCTGCAACTCCGGCAAAAAATGCAGATGCACCCATTGCACACATTTTCATTTTAAAAGTATTTTTTCCTAAAATTTTGGCCGCCAACTCATTATCTCTTATGGACTCAAGCACCCTACCAAATGGAGAAATAGTTATCAATTTTATTATCAAATAAGAAGCAAGAGCAATAATTGCAACTAAAAGGAGGAAGTTAGAATTTTGGGAGAAATCAAAACCAAATAGTTGCGGCCTTGGTATGCCCGCTAATCCCAAGGGGCCATTTGTTAAATCTGTCCAATTTAATAAAACAGCATAAACAACAAATGAAAAACCCATTGTTGCTAAAGCCAAATAATCTTTTTTTATTTTGTTTATCGGTAAAGATATCAAGAAGCCAAAAAACATCGCTAAAACTCCGGCAGTTAAAATACAAAACCAAAATGGATATCCAGCTAATGCCAACAATGCAGATGTATACGCTCCAATCGCATAAAAAGCAAGATGTCCTAAATTTAAAAGCCCGGTAAACCCTACGGTTAACTGTAAAGAAACTGCTAAAATTATGCCGATGGCAGCCAGTATTAAAATAGAAATTAAATAGGCTAAAAACATTTATTTTTTCTTTCCCAAGATTCCTTGGGGCCTTAATAGCAAAAATATAAATAAAATTACAAATGCAATTGCATCTTTGTATCCTGACGGCAAATACCAAATCCCGAAGTTTTCTCCAAAACCCAAAAGGTACGAACCCAATACTGCACCGATAGGACTACCGATACCACCAATAATAGCGGCTGCAAACCCCTTTATCATTAAACCTGTTCCCATTGTTGGCACTAGATTTTGATCCAAGCCAACAAGAATGCCACCTATACCAGCAACAGCCGAACCGATAAAAAATGACCAATTGTAAATTCTTTCTGCGGATATTCCTACAATTTCTGCTACATCTTTATTATCTGACACCGCACGCATCGCCTTTCCTATTTTTGACTTCTTCATAAAGAAGAAAAAAATAACCAAAAGTAAAAACGAAACAATAATAATAATTATTTGCAGTGGTGTTATAATCGCCCCTAAAATATCAAGCCCCCTGCTAACTTGTATGTATCCAATCGTTTTAACATCTGCTCCGAAGAGAATAAGTATCAACGATTCAAAAATTATAAGCAAAGCAAAACTCGCCGTTAACAAAATAAGGTTGCTTGCTTTTCTTCTTCTCAACTCTTTAAAAACTACAATATTTAGCAACAACCCAAATAGCCCGGTGAAAATAATAGTTAAAATAACTGAAAGCCAAAAGTTTAAACCGAGTAAAGAAAAGAAAAAATATAAAAGATAAGCACCAACTGCAACGGTTACCCCATGAGCGAAATCAATGAAATTACAAGTAGAATAAATCAACGAAAAACCAAGAGCAACCAAAGAATATATTGCCCCAGCAATCAATCCATTAGCAAACAGTTGAGCGAATATCATATTTAATCAATATTAACAAAAAACCATCTTAATTAAAAGGTGGTCGGGTTTTTGTAATTGTTGAAGTAGATATATATTTATGGCCTATTCTCCCCGCTTCTGAAACGCATCGTATTCCTTTACAGTCATTGGTTTGTAGATAAGCTCTACCATACGCAACAGTTTAGTCCCCTGCTCTAATGCATCTTCATCGGAAATCTCTTTGCCAAATTCTTTTTTATAAATCTCTTTGAATTTTTCTAAATATTCCTTTGAAATCATTGCCTAAAAATTACATCTTATTTGCTCTCTTGCATAAGTCTTAGTGGCGATGTTCTAATCTCTCCGGTCTTCGTGTCAGTATAAGTTACGACACACTCTTCCCAAAGTTTGTCATCGTAGGTGACGCCCATTACATTATTCCATTTTTTCATTACTCCTGGCGACAATGATTCACATTCTTTCATTTTATTCTCCAATTCCAAATTTTTCTGGTCCTGCGTTTGTTTAAGTACCTGTTGCCGTTCAATAGACTCTTGTTTCATGAGTTGGCTTTGATAAAAAACCCAACCACAAATAACAATAGCGGCTATTAGCCCTATTTTAAACCAATTGCCTTTTATAAATGTATTCATAAATTTATTTAAATATTTTACTAAAAAATCCTTTTACAGAACTTGAAATTTTATTCCAAATACTAGGTTTTGAAGTTACGGCTGCAGCAGGCGGGTTAGCGCCGTTAGTCTTTCCCTGTATGACTTTTTTATCTTCTATTGATTTCGCCTTTTGATTAACAGTATTTTTGTTCAAACTGGTATTATTTTGATTTATAGCTACTGGTGGTACATATACTTTAACTGCTTCTATTTTTGCGCATGTTGCACCGGTAGAATCCATTCTATAGCCACTATTACAGAAACACTGCTTGCCAATCAACGTGGAATTATCGGGGCAAGTAATTTTTGTACACTTATTATCACTTAAAATATACCCATCGTCACAAATATCAGAAGTCCCAAATACTAATTCTTTATATGTAATATTACAGGTTTGATCGTTATTCTGAAGAACAATTTTATCCCAGGTATCTAAACTAAAATCTGTCCCCAGATTAACAACAATTTTATTATCGACATAATTTTCTATTGATAGGCAGCCTACTCCATATTCAACTAAGTACTCCCTGTGATCATAATCACTCTTTATAATAGCTTTGTCGTTGTCTGTATCTAACACCTCTAACAGAAAATAAACATTATTTTGTTTTTCCACGCATTGATTATTATCATCCAAAGTGTAACCGTCATCGCATTCACATTTTTTGCTTAAAGAGTTGTAAGACGAATGTATGCCATACTTTGTAGAACAACGAACACAATCCAGCCCGCCACCATTTTTAAGGGTAAATTCATATCCATAACTACATTCGCATTTATCTGATAAGCTGTTATAAGTTGAGTTGTAGCCATAGTTATTTTGACATTGCTCATCTTCAGAAATACATTGGGTTCTCCCTATTGAGTCTATACCGAAAATATAACCATAAGAACATTCGCATTTCTCGTATGTACTGTTATATCTAGACATCACCCCATATTGATTCCTACATTCTTGATCCGCTGAAACACACTTAGGCTTTCCCGCATAATCGTTCTTCACCACATATCCAGACATACACATGCATCCACCGTTTATATAATCCGTGGTAGATCCTATGCCATATTTTTCAAAACATGAAACACAACTAGTATTACCCATAAAATCTGTTCCAAAAACATACCCGGACATACACTTGCATACTCCCATATCATAATAAGCCATCATTCCATACTTCGTACATTCACCGTAAGCAAGAACCACCGTAGCTGATGCAAGGAGAACCATCGTTATGAAAATAAAAAAAAGTAAGTATTTCACAAATTACCACTTAAAGGGGCTCACATATCCCTTTTTACCAGTAAAAGGATTGACGTTCCCTTTTGTGCTGAAGTTATCAAACCTCGTTTTATTTGGGGAGGTTTTAAAGTATGGCGCGACATACCTGCCGGTGCTTGGTTTAACATATCCCCTCACGCTGGATATCCTCGCCTCCGCAAAGCCAGTGGCTCCCAGAAGCATGATTAATGATATTAAAATTATTGATAGTATTCTTTTCATATTATTTATATAGTTAATGATTATTTAACCTTAACTCTATTGAGGTTCAAAATCAAGGAAAATAAGGCAGCCACACCCGGACTGGAAAAAATATCAGAAATATGACATGATTAAGGCGAAATTTAATAAAAGAGGATGACAAAAGCAGAGGATTTTTTACTTGGAACACTTAGTCCGAAAATAAGACAAAAAGTAAAACTTTTAGAAATAAACAGTGATTTTATAAAGGATGTTAACTTTCTAAGAAAAAAGTGGAAAAATTTGATTGCCGAATATAATTTATTAGAAAAGAAATGGATAAATGAAGTAGATAGGTTAGGAAAAAAGTATCATATTCCTGTGCGGAAAGACATATCAGAAATGATGAAACTTTCAGAAATTAGTACTGAGAAAGAGGAACATCACTTATTATATTTTAAAAAAGAACAAAGAGACATTCTGCTTAATAAAGAGATTGATAAAGATATAAAAGAATTAGCAAGTAAGTTTAAACTATTCCCTGTCTCTATTTGGTCAATCCCTTTAATATTTTTTGTAATAACGAAAGAATTTCTTTTTGGAAGCAATTTGCTCATGCCATATCCAGACGAAGGAGAACCAACGAGAATAAATATTAAAGACTTGAATTTTTCTATAGAAATAAGGAGAAACCCCGACACGGAAGAAAATGAATTGTTGGTTCAAATCTTTAATGATACTAGTATCGGAGACATTAAGAAGCATTGGAATTTGATAAATGAATACAAAGAAAAACTCAAAAAGGATAAGGGAATTTTTAATAAAAGATATTACCCTTTAAAAAATTTAGAAAATTATAAAAAATTAGAAGAATTGGATAAAGATGATACGAGAGTTTCTCGCGAAGAAGAAAATGATAACGATATGACGTCTGAAAAAGCATACAAATTAACCGACATAGAAAAAGCTGAAGAAGTTTACGGCGAAGGAGTTCTCCGAAATAAAACAAAAATAGAAAATAAGCTAAAACAAATGAGGCACCAATATAAGAAAAAACTGAAATCCTGATTTGAGCACGAATCTTATAACAGCGTAAAACTTGGGTTTGCTATACTAATCTCAGAATAAGAAACTGAGATTTTTTTATGCTCCCAAAATGCGCCGTAGAAGAATATAAAGAGTTGTATTTTAGAAATTTCAAGATACGACTTTCAGATGAAGAGGCCACGCGTAGGGCGAATAACCTTGTGGATCTTTATGCTGCTGTTTATGGCGATAATTCTGAACGGCTCGCAAACAATAAAAATAATAATGTAAATAATATTAATTAACAAACTATTGAGTTTGAATTCGGAGACGAGCATAGTTAAATCCTCTCTCGTCTTCGAGTTCAAGCTTAGAGGATTTATGACTGAAAAATTTAATATTGAT
>CAIKWD010000016.1 GCA_903831095.1 Candidatus Staskawiczbacteria bacterium | reverse complement strand
GATGAGCAAGGCAAAATTGAGTATGAAGGTACTCTTAAACTCAATAAAATCTTTAGGATCAAATAATGGCAACTAAAAAACTAACAGTAAAAGAACCAGCCATTAAAGAAAAGTCTGGAAAAGTTATTGTGGCTAAGTCAAAAGCTTACAGCCATGATGAGCTTAAAAAGATGGCTGGTAAAGCTGCCAAAGGCGCAAAACATGAATTTGAGCTTTCTAATGGCAGGATTGTTACTCGTAAAGTAGCAGCAAAAGTAGCTGAAAAAGCTGGAGAAGTTCCTAAGTCTGTAGGAAAAAAACTACATTCTCATGATCTTCGTAGAGCTGAAGGTATTAAAAAGAAAAAAATGTAATGATTACGCAAACCCTTCTTAATCAAATATTTTGCTATGAAAATGGCGAATTATTTTGGAAAATTTCTCCAGCAAAACAAATAAAAATTGGTTCTAAAGCAGGAAATTTAAAACCTAATGGATATTTTAGAGTTGGAATAGGTCATAAATCTTATGCAATACATAGATTAATTTTTATGATGCATCATGGTTATATGCCAACAGAAATTGACCATATTGATAACAATCCATCAAATAATTGCATTGAAAATTTAAGAGAAGCAAATCGCTTTCAAAATACTCAAAATGCAATTAAAAGAAAAGATTGTTCTTCAGGGGTAAAAGGGGTTTGTTGGAAAAAATCTCATAAAAAATGGGTTGTTCAATTACAAGTTAATGGCAAAAGAAAAAGTTTTGGCCATTACAATGATATTGAATATGCAAAATTTGTAGCAGATGCAATGCGCTATAAATACCATAAAGAGTTTTCAAAATCGTGAGTAATGACGAGGCCATGATTTTCAATGCAATCGTAATGATTGGCTTCGCCTTTATTATTTGGTACTTAATCGGAAAAGATAATGACAAGTGAAGATATACCTTTTGCTGGAAACGTGAAAGTTCCATCAGATGATTGTGAAGAAGCATTTTTTGCTGTTTATCCTGATTTCTTTTATGAAGGATCTACAGCTCTTAATCTGTGGACTCAAGCCTGGCAAGCATCTTTAGACCATGTTGAGAACAAAAAGCCTTTAATTCAGCTTATATGACAAAAAAGCCCAAAAGAAGTAAGCATGAGCAAGAAGCAATGGCTGAATATTTAACTAAAAAATTTGCTGAGATTGATGCTCAACAAGAGTTAATTCCAGTAGTGATGCAAAGAGGTGAATGGGAAGCTCTTAAATACACAATAGAACTTGCCCTTAATTTAAAACATAAAAAGCGACTACATCGCTAGAATATCCATTGCTTTATGAGTTTTGTCTATTCTGTCTTGCAGACCTAAGACACCACCATTAATGCGTTTTGTAATCAATTCCCACGATTCATTATCGGCAAGGTCGTTTAAGTTTCTTTTGTTCCAGAACCATCCAGCAGACATACAAGCCCATTCAGGCTCTAATAGAAGCTCTGGTTGCGTTATAAATGGCTGACTTAGGGCTTGTCCACATACTGTGTAATTT
>CAIKWD010000015.1 GCA_903831095.1 Candidatus Staskawiczbacteria bacterium | reverse complement strand
TAAGATGGGAGAAGCAGTTGGTATTGTAGCTGCTCAGGCAATTGGAGAGCCTGGAACTCAGCTCACACTTAGAACTCACCACTTGGGAGGAATTGTTGGAGCAGGTGATATTACACAAGGTTTGCCTAGAATTGAAGAAATATTTGAATGCAGGTCTCCAAAGGGAGAGGCAATTATGTCTTTGACCGAAGGAAAAGTTGTAAGCATTGACGAAGAGCAGAGAATTGTAAAAATTCAGCCTTCAAAAGCTTCCGGTTCTAAAAAAGAATTTATGGAATACAAAATTCCAGGAAGAATTGCTATAATTGTTGAGAAAGGCCAAGAGGTCAAGGAAAATCAACCTTTATGTGATGGAAGCTTGGATCTTAAAAAGCTTTACAAAACATCAGGCGTTGAAGCAACACAGAGATATATTTTGCAGGAAGTCCAGAGAATTTATTCTTCACAGGGAGTTGATATTAACGACAAGCACATAGAAACAATTATTCAGAAAATGTTCTCTAGAATTAGAATTAAAGATGAAGGAGATTCAGAATGGATAAAAGGTGAAGTTGTTGAAGATGTTGTCTTTGACGAGGAATCAGAAAGATTGAAGGCAGACAAGAAAACCGTACCAGTTGGAGTTCAGATATTGCTTGGTATTTCAGAGGTTTCTTTAAACTCAGAATCATGGTTATCTGCAGCTTCTTTCCAACAAACCTCAAGAGTGTTAATTAAAGCATGTCTTGAAAGCAAGGAAGATAAACTCAGAGGATTAAAGGAAAACGTTATTATTGGTAAACTTATTCCAGTTGGAACAGGTTTTATACCAAAAGTTAAGGAGTAATTTAAAAAAACTGGGCGAAAGCCCAGTTTTTTGTTGCTTACTAGTTGGTGATAAGGTGAATAAGTAGCTTGAACCAATATACTGAAGTGATATAATGATATAATATATTTAAAATATTATCTAAAAACATGAAGAAAATTTATTTGGTTTTAATAGTTTTACCGGTGGTTATAATTGTCATTGTTGCAGGAGTAGTTTTTTTGGTAAATAATATTAAAACAAGTGATAAAAAAGTTTTAGCCATATCTGACGCTTCTAAAGAAGCTGTATTTCTTGGAAAATATATACAAAACTCAAATAAACAAATTACTTGTATTGATGAAGTTTATAAAGCGTATCAGCAGGCGGGAATAAATATATATACACCTGAAATCGTTGCCAGAATGAGAAAATGCTCGAGCGTTGTTATAAAAAATGTTTCAAAAACTGGGCTCAATGTATATTTGGTAAAATACAATAAAATGATGCCAGCTGGATGTCCAAATGCAGGGGCTTTGACTGATCTTTTAGATATTAAGGTAAATATGGGTAACAAGCAAACTACTGCAACTTGGCAAAATGGATTGTTTTTCAGCGATATTGCAATGAAAAATATTGATAATATTATTCAGCATGAAGATTGCACCGCTTATGCAGGTGCTATGATTTCAAGATTAAAATTAAATCAACCAGTAAAAAAATAATGGCAAAAAAACGACTCAAAGGGTACCCCGAGGAAAAGAAAAATAAAAAAAATATCAGGGAAGTAAAAGATGAAAAGCCAAAAGACTCTATTTTGAGTTCATGGACCAAAAGGTGGATAAAGGCTATTTTACTGTTTTTGGTTGCAATAATTGTTGTCTTGTCTTTTCCATATTTTGACAAAGCAGGGTACGCTGGAGAAATTTTTTATAAGGTTTGTAATTTTCTAATAGGCAAGGCTTTCTATTTGGTCCCATTGTTTTTGTTTGTTGCCGGATTAATTTTTTTGCGAACAAAGAAAAAAGGGAAAAATTTAGCAATGGCTATAGCTGTG
>CAIKWD010000014.1 GCA_903831095.1 Candidatus Staskawiczbacteria bacterium | reverse complement strand
TGGTACACAAGCTGGCTTAATTGTTCGCTTGCGTGGTGTATATTCTGTCAACTCAGCACTATTCGCAGCAGCTTAATGTAAAAGGAAAAAAGTGAAAATAGATCGTAATCTGAATTTAGTGATGCAAGTTCAGACCGCCAAAAATGGCTTAGTTTATATCCATTCAGCATCAATTGGCAGGTCTGTTTTTGAACAGTTTTACTTAGAATTAGGCAAAGTGTTTAGCCAATGTTTTGATAGTGTGAATCAAGCGCATTTAGCTTTATCTGCACCCCAGTTAGCCTACCCTGCTTTGAAGTCAATAGCGCAGAAGGCTGGCAACTGGGATGGAGCAGATGGGGTTAAATTTGGGCTTGTAAATGAAATTATTAGATTGACCAATGTTATTTTTGCTGGTGAAAATGGTTGGGAAACTGTTCCATTTGACACCGCTGTAAAACGAGAAATTTTGGATGAAGATGAGGAAGCGGAATCGCTTAGTTCTTTAGTTTTTTTTACAGCGATCTCCAAGGTCGCACCCAAGGATCTGAAAAATTCTTTCTTGGAGATGGCTGGGTCACTAAGGAATTGGGAACTTATGTCATTGGATGCTATGGAGTATCAAACTGGTTTGCCGACATTGACCAAAAAAGGCAATACTGGAAAGAAAGTGAAGGAATCATCGCTTATATCTTAGATTTTTTAAGCAATGAAGGATTTAGTGAGTTTTTGCGAGAAGCTGGAGCTAAATGGGAAGATGCCCAAGAATATAGGAATCGCCATTTAATTAAAGCAATTAAGAATAGGTCGTTTTTTTAACTGAGAAAAAAAAATATGGCAACAAAATCGGTTATAGAAATTGAACTTATTGATGAGCAATTTAAGGCTTTTTCTGCTCAATTAAAAGCAATGCAATCTATTGTTGCCGGGATGCCAGAGCAATGGAAAGCCATTACTAAAGAAGTTAATGAAGAACAAAAAGCAGAATCTAAAGCTGCTAATGAAGCTGAAAAAGCTCGCAAAAAAAGACTTCAAGAAGAAAAAGACTTTAACAAGATCATAGAAGATCGTAAGAAGGCTTTTATGGATGCTGCTTATTTTACAAGCAACATCGCTAAAAACCTTGCTTCTGGTGCGTTATCAATTGCTAAATGGACTGCTTTTGCAGCCATTGGCGGCGGTTTTGGACTAGGTGGTCTTGCTGCATCAGCCAGTGATTATAGAAAAAGATCACAAGGACTAGGAACTACTACTGCTGGATTAAGGGCTGCTGAAACTAATCTTAGTCAATATGTTGATGTAAATTCTGTTTTAGGAAACATTACTAATCTTCAGCACGATATTACTCAACAATACAAATTAACTCGTTTAGGCGGTGGAAAAGGCGATTCGGCAGCACAGTTGCAAACTGTAATGACAAAAGCCGTTCAAGATTTTAAAGCTCATGGTCAAGATTTAAATTACGCAAGAGCAGTAGGTTTAACAGATATTTTTTCTCCAGAAGATTTAATTAGACTTGCTAAATTAAGCGCAGAAGAACTTGCGGGTACATTTAAAAAAATGTCGCAAGACCTTAAAAGGTTTGAAATTGATGACAAAGTAAGTAGAAAATGGCAAGAATTTTGGCAACAACTTGGAAGGGCTGGTCAAGATATT
>CAIKWD010000013.1 GCA_903831095.1 Candidatus Staskawiczbacteria bacterium | reverse complement strand
TAAATTTTATTGCAACTTTTTATAATCCACACCCCCAAAATCATACTTTACAAAGGCTCCAAAAGGCAATTCCAATTCTATGATTTTATCTTCTGAAATATTTTCTATATATTTTACAATCGCTCTTAAACTATTATGACTCGCAACAACTAAAACATTTTTACCTGCTTTTAAATCCTTCTCAATGCATTTCTTATAAAATGGAGTTACTCTTTTACAAACATCTTTTAAGCTTTCACCACCAGGAGGAGCCTCATTATAGCTTCTTCTCCATAAATGAACTTTTTCTGCCCCATATTTATCAATTGTGGCCTGCTTATCTAATCCTTGGAGATCTCCATATGACCTTTCATTTAATTTTTCAGAAACATAAACCGGATAATAATCGTTGGCACCATCGGGAATTTTAAATTGGCCCCATTTTTGCATTTTCCCGCCATCTATATGCAAAAGAATAGGATATTTTTCACCCAGATGTCTTAAAACTTTGATTACAGTTTGTATAGCCCTAATTAGCGGCGAAGAATATATAATGTCGAATTTTTCATCCTTCAATAATGCAGCCACCTCCTTTGCATAGTCTGCGCCTTCTTTTGACAAAGGCATGTCTACCCAACCCGAAAATCGATTTTCCAAATTCCACTGTGATTTTAAATGCCTCAATAAAAATAATTTTGCCATTTGTTGTAGCGAGGCAATGAACTTTTTGCAGTCCCCTGATCCACTTGTCCTGAGCGTAGTCGAAGGACAAAGGGGGTTACCAGCAGACGGAAAAAAGTTTATTGCCAAGCGAAAATTTATTTCCGAGCGATTATTTATTATTTAATTCTTGCTCTATTTCTAATAATCTTTGATATTTGACCATTCTCTCTGGCTTTGCAGGAGAACCGGCCTTCAAAAAGTCAGCTCCAAGCCCAACTGCCAAGTCTGCAATAAAATTGTCCATTGTTTCCCCACTTCTGTGACTAACTATTGTTTTCCAGCCAAATGATTTTGCCATGTTTGAAGCTTGAATTGTTTCAGAAACCGATCCAATTTGATTTAATTTCAAAATAACTCCATTGCAAGCCAGTTTGCTATGTGCTTCTTTTATTTTATTTATATTGGTAGTTGTCAGGTCATCTCCAACAACAATTATATTCTTTCCCATTTGTCGCACAATGGATTCAAAACCTTGCCAATCGCTTTCTGCAAACCCGTCTTCAATAGATATTATAGGAAAAGTTTTTACCAACCCTTCATAAAATTCTAAAAGTTCTGACTTTGTCATTTCTCTGCCATCTATATTGTATTTGCCATTTTCAAAAAATTCCGAAGCTGCGCAATCCAACGCAAATTTGACTTCAGGTTCGCTTTCTGTTGCGCTTTTTAACAAATACAAAGCCTGTTCAGTTGTAGCAACTGGCGGAGCAAATCCCCCTTCGTCGCCCAATTCCAAATGTTCTGTACCAAAATTCTTGGAAATGTGTTCTTTTAAGCTATTAAATACATTATTGCAAGCCACCAAATTCTCAGCAAAAGTTTCTTTCCGCGGAATTATCATAAATTCCTGCACATCAAGCCCATTTTTTGTCCCGGTGGCATCGCCACCGAGGATCCTCGACCGCAAAGCGGTCGGGACATGCCGTCCCCCATTTAAAATATTAAACATTGCAAATGGAATTTTTGGCTCTGCTTTTATTTCTGCTAAATCTGAAATATGCTTGTATAGCGAAACTTTTTTGGCTCCAGCTCCAGCTTTGCAAACTGCTACAGAAACAGCCAAAATTGCATTTGCTCCCAGCTTTGACTTGTTGGCAGTTCCATCCAAACTAATCATTAAATCATCAATCTCTTGTTGATTTAATACGTCTTTACCTTTCAATTTTGGTGCGATTATTTCGTTGACGTTTTTAATTGCAGTATTAACTCCCTTACCATCTGCGTCACGCAGCTCTAGAGCCTCGTTTTCGCCCGTAGAAGCGCCAGAAGCCACCGAGGCTACATAAACACCTTTGTCAGTTTCCAACTCAACCTCAACTGTGGGTTTCCCCCTTGAATCCTTGATTTCTCTTGCTATTATACCTTTTATTTTGCTCATTTATTTTTTTATTTTTAATAAATATTCGTATGAGGCCAACATTGCTTTGGCTCCTTCTCCGGCGGCGGCCACAATTTGTTTGTATTTGCCTTTGTTGCAGTCTCCGGCGGCAAACAAACCAGGAGTGCGGGTTGCATAAGTTTCCAAATCTGTGACAATTTCATCTCTCTCTGAAAAATCAACCAAGTCTTTTACAAATGCTGTGGCTGGCAAGTTGCCAATTTCAATAAAAACTCCATCAACATCTAGTTTTACCTCTTTATTTGCAACCAAATCCTGATAAGTTAACGATTTTACAAATGTGTCGCCTTCTATTTTTAAAACCTTGGCATTGGTTATAATTTCTGCCTTACCTGTTTTTGCCAATAATTCCTGATTTTCTTGGTCTGCCTTTAAAACTTTTCCAAATTCCAAAACATAAATTTTACTTACATAATTAGATAAAAATAATGCGGTTTCAATCCCCGAGTTTCCACCGCCAACAACCACAACTGTTTTATTGCGAAATATTGGACCATCACAAAGTGAACAATAGCTTACTCCTTTGCCAATAAATTCCTTTTCTCCTTGTGCTTCCAATGGCCTTGGATCTGCCCCTGTGGCAACAATAACTGCCAAAGATTCGTATTTTTCTCCCAACTCAGTTCCAATAATAAAATTATTATCAATTTTCTCAATTTTAATTACTTCGTCATAAACAATCTCTACGCCATTAGTTTCCAACTGTTTTTCAAAGGTTTTTATAAGATCCGGTCCTGAAATCTTGTCAAAACCTGGATAATTTTCTATATCCACTGTTTTTTTACCAATTTGTCCACCCATTTCTCGGGAAATAACCAAAAGCTTCATTTTTTGCCTAGCTGCATAAACTGCAGCAGAAACACCGGCAGGGCCGGCTCCAATAATAATTAAATCGTATGTCATATATATTTTGTTATTACGCTATTTTACAACAATTATTAACAAAAGAAAACAACCTATTTTTGGTTGCTTTCTTTTTTATTATTTTATGTTTTTCAAATACTGTTTCAATTCATCCTTGAATCGCGGATCTTTTAAGGCTAAATAGAAAAAAGACTTTATCCATTTCATCTTGTCTCCACACTCAAGCCATTCGCCTTTAAGTTCGCATCCATAAATTACTTTTCCGTCGTCCAGCATTTTTTCAAAAACCTCGGCTAAAATTATTTCCCCTTTTTTGGAAGGCTCAGCTTTTTTAAGATATTGGAAAACTTCAGGGGTCAAAATGTATTTTCCAACAATAACCAAGTTTGAAGGAATTTCCGTAGGAGCTGGCTTTTCAACTATTTTTTTTATTTTATACAAACCATGAGCAATTTTTTCAACAGCCACAACTCCATAAGCTGGAACTTTATCCATTGGCAATTGTTTTAAAGCAATTACCGGCGCGTTACAAGTTTTAAATATATTTATCAATTGCAACATAGCTGGCTCGTCTGAATCTACAACGTCGTCACCAAAGGAAACTCCAATAGCCTCTCCATTTACATGTTTTGCAGCTTGTAAAATTGCATGACCATCTCCAAGAGGTTTTTTCTGAGTTACATATGAAAAAGTAATTCCCTCAAATATTTCCTCAAATTCCTTCAACTCTTTTAACAATTGATCTTTTTTTCTTTTAATTAGAGTCTTTTCAAGCTCTGGAGACTTTTGAAAATAATTTAAAATATGTTTCTTGCCAGGACTAATTACAAAAACAACTTCCTTTATGCCAGATTTCTTAACTTCCTCGATTATGTATTGAATGACTGGCTTGTCCACCAAAGGAAAAAAATCTTTCGGTACAACTCTAGACAACGGTAAAAAGCGAGTTCCTAGACCCGCTACTGGAATAATTATTTTTTTAATATCTATTTGATTATCCATATATTTTAACTTTTGAATTTAACTTTGCGGAGAAAAGCTGGGATTTCCCATTCTTTTTCCTGGGCTATTTTCTTTTTTTCCTGAAGTTCTTCGGCTTTTTGAATTTCCAGCCCGCTTCTTCTTATGGTTTTCTTGGCGCTTTCTGGCTGACTCATAAGCCTTACTTTTTCAGTTTCTTCCTCTACAGTTGGCAAGACAAAAACTGGAACTCTTCCATTTAAATTAACTGGCTCTTTTTTAACTGTAGGCTTAGATTTTTTTACTTTTTTAACTGGTTTTATTTCTGTTTTAACAGCAATAATTTCCTTTTTAACAGGTTCTTTTATTGGCTCTGGTACAACTGCTTTGACTGCTTCTGGTTTTTTAATAACAACTTCTTTAGCAGATTCTTCCTTCATTTGGCCTCCAGTCATCAAAATAGTTGTTTTTATTTTGTTGTTGAGCTTAGAATTCTTTGATATGCCAAATATTATTTTTGCCTTTGGATTTGCCGCGGCAATATGACTGCTAATTTTTTCCACTTCAAACATTGAAAGACTATCAGAACCGGCAATATTAAACAAAACCTTTTCTGCATTCAAAGCAGTGCTTTGCAACAACGGATTTTTAAAAATACTTTCACAGATTTTTTCTACTCTGTCTTTGCCAGATTCTTCTACAGTATTTAAAAATGCTGTATTTCCCCTGCCTCGCAAAATTGTCCTTAAGTCGGCAAAGTCTATGTTTATGACTCCTGGGTTGTAAATTAAGTCTATCAAGCTTTCCAAGGATTCTATAAGGCTTTTATTTACAGTTGAAAAAGCGTTTGTTATTGGGGTTGTGCTGTCTATTATTTTGAAAATCCTCTCATTTGGAATTACCAACGAAACATTTAAAGACTCTCTCAAAATTTTCAAGGCGTTTTGCGCAATTCTGTATTTATTTTTCCCTTCAAACTTAAATGGCATTGTAAATATGCCCAAAGTAATTCCGCCAAACTGCTTGGCAACTTCGGCAAAAACCTGAGTTGCTCCAGAGCCCAAACCGCCTCCCAAAGAAGCTACAAAAATTATAATATCCTGGTCTTTGAAAATTGTGCCCATTTTGTCGCGAGCGGATTCTGCAGCCTGCTTTGCCAATTCTACATTTACTCCGGTGCCCAAACCATGAGTCAACTCCTCGCCAAACCACATGTATTTTATGCCAGATTTTTTCTTTAAGGCCCTTATATCTGTATCTGCAATTACAAATGTTGCCTTCTCAAGCGATCTGCCAATTTCAGAAACAATAGATCCTCCCCCACCTCCAATACCAATGACTTTTATTTTTGCCTTAAACAAAGCTTCAGCTTCAAAAGCTTTCTGCGCTTTTGGCTTACTAACAACATGTTTCTTTGCAACATGCTTTACTATTTTTTTAACAACAACTTTTTTAGCTGCTGGCTTCTTTATAATTTTCTTAACTGGTTTCTTTGCTTTTATTATTCTTTTAATCTTAACTTTTTTTTTAACAATCTTCTTTTGCTTTGGTTTTACTGTAATTTTTTTCTTAACCAAAAACTTCCTGGTTTTGACAGGTTTTTTCACGCTTGTCTTTTTCTTTACCTTTTTAGCCATAAGATTATTATCCTTTATATTAATCGCTTACAAAATTAAATCAAGTCCCATACAAAAAATTGCAATAAAAAAGAGGCTGCTTTTAAAGCCAACCTCTATATAAATTTAAACCAATTTGGTTTATTAGCGAGGATATTTGTCCATCGCCTTCATTAATTTATTCCATGTATCTTTGTCTTTCGGTTTCCAAACAACATTGCCACTGGTAATGTCTTCGTAAACCGATACATTTTCTTGTTCATATTCCTTGATTGGAAGACGCACCAAGCTGATTACCGGAATTTGATCCGAAATTGTAACCGAGTCATAGTGCGTATCAACCGCAAGTGAGCGATTTAGAAAACAAATAATTGCAGATATATATCCGCCATTGGAAAAAATTTGCTTGATTAATTTTTCCGTAGTGGAAAAATTATTGCAAACATCTTCGACTATGGCGTATTTCATACCTTCTTCAATTTCGTGCCGGCCAAAAACCAGCTCAGATTCTTCGCGCTTTCCGTCATCGGTAGCTGCAACAGTGACTTTCTTTTCAGCCTTTATCACGTCAATGCCATTAGCCAAGCTAAGTGCATCAGCAAGGCTATAACCGCCAATTGGAGCACCACAAAGGACATCTATATCATCGATATCCATTCTGTGGTAAACTTCCACAGTAAGTTTTTCTGCAAAAAATTTGAGAACATTGGGATGTATCTCAGCTTTTGCAAAATTTGCATATACATCTCCGACGTACTTTTTTTGGCTTCCATTGGGCGCCTTATAACTGCCAGCGTAACCAACAAGTGGGCCAAGCCGTTTTCCATCTGGATCTTTGGGGCAGGCATAATACCCACCGCAATTTTTCAAAGTTTGCATGTGACAATCGCCTTCAATTCTGATCGGTCTTTGCATAAATCCTCCTTCTTTTTGTGTTTTTCTTTTTTCAATCTGATTCTTTTACGATGCTTCTTCCATTTCACCTGCCACAAGTTTCGCGCCCTCGACAGGATCTGCATAATTTGTGATAGGTCTACCACAGACTATGTAGTCAGCGCCAGCCTTTATTGCTTCACGGGGCGTCATAACGCGCTTCTGGTCGTTAGTTGATGCCCACGTAGGACGAGTGCCGGGAGTTACGAGTGTCATTTGATCATAACAACTGTTCTCTCGAATAAGCGCCACTTCTTTTGGTGAACAAATAACTCCGTGTGCTTGCGCCTTTTCCAGCATTCCTACAAAGTCCAAAACTTTTGATCCTGGATATGAACCAAAAATAGAAATGCATTCATCGGGCTCAATTGAAGTGAGTACTGTAACTCCAAGAACCATGGATTCTCCGCGGTTTTTCACTGCGGCCCTTATTGATTCAATGCCTGCTGATGCATGCACATTGAAAAACATCGGCTTCATTGTAGCCACAGCCCGCGACGCTTCAGCAATAGTATTTGGTATGTCGTCGAATTTCCCGTCAAGAAAAATTCTTCTAGGGCCAACTATTTCAATAAGGCGGCTAACCTCGCTGAAGTATGCTGCGGCTCCGGTGGGATTTGTCATCATAAACCCGATTGTGGAATAAATGAATTCCAAACCGATTTTGAAAATCCCGACATGATTTTTGAGTTTCTCCGCCAAAATGAATGCAGATCTAACGTTGGACATATCCAACGGCAGAATGATTCTGTCTTTCGGTTCAATGTTTTTCGGTCTCATAGCGACTTCCTTTCTGGCATTTAAGCCAATTGTTAAATTTTTCAAAGTTCCACTATTAGATTAACATAAAATTTCTCAATGTCAATTACTTTATTCAATAAAAAAGCCCAGGGTTAGCTGGGCGAACAGTAAGGTTATAAACCTAATTGTTCCTTAGTCATAAAAGTACCGTCTACGCATGGCCTCAAGCCTGTTGGAGTTGCATCTTTTCCGCAAAGTCCAATTCCGCAGTCTGTGTGAAATTCCACAGATCCGAGAATTCTTTTGCTTGGAAGAAATTTCTCTGCAATCTCAAAGACTTTTTTAACCATTGGTTTTGGCCCACAAGTTAGGCAAAAATCAAAGTCGTCTTTTTCCATGATTTTGTCGAGCTTGTCAGTAACAAGCCCACGTGTAGTTTTTGGATCGCCATTTTCTGTAAACAGATAAACTCCGTTACAAAAAGGCACAAAACCTTCAATGTACAAATGCTTTTCATCCTTGGCTCCAAGTACTGCGGTAAAATTTATTTTGTTGCAGTAGTCTTCGGCAAACTGCCTAAGCGCGGCAGCACCTGTGCCACCTGCAACAAGCAGAATTTTTTCGCCCAACAGTTTTGGTTCACTCCCATGAGGACCGCGAACCATTACTGATTTGCCAGGTTCCAGCTTGCTCAGGAATTCTGTGCACTTTCCACGAACTGCCACAAGAATTTTCAATGGCTGATTATCCAGAATTGAAAACGGCCTTTCTCCTAGTCCGGGTATCCAAACAAAGATAAATTGCCCAGGACGGCTGATCAACACTTTATCAAAAGTGATTTTGTGCAGACCCGATGCCAACTTTTCATTTTCTTCTACGAAATATTGGCCGTATTTCATCGCATTTTCAACAGGATAATGTTTCATATTCAGCCAAATTTCAGCATTATGGCTATTAGTAGTAAGATCGGAATCTAGTATGCCAAAGTAGTCTGCCAACTCGGGAGTATTCAACCCCATTGTTGCAGTTCCAATAGCACAAACGGTTCCGCCAGCATTTAGCGCATTCTCAACATCATGACGTCTTGAAATTCCTCCACTGGTAATAATGTCCAGTAAAGTATGTTGCCGTACTACAGCAGTGCATTCAAGCATCATCTCAGTCAATTTTCGGCCAGAAATCCCGCCAACCTTGTTGGTCAATACAGGCCATTTGTCAACCTCAAAATTTTCCGGACCATAGGTGTTGATAACACTGTAACCGGCAATTCCAAGATCGCGCGTTGCCTTCACAAATACCTCGAGGTCCATTTTGGGGGAAACCTTTTCAAAAACAGGTTTTCCCAATTTAACCACTTCTTTTGTGATTTCAACAACAAGATTGATATCCTGCCCGACCTGAAGACCTTGTTTTTCGTCGTGCGGACAAGAAAAATTCATCTCAATGGCGCCAACATAAGGCACAATCTGCCTTGCTGCATTGACACAGTCTTTTACTGTGGCTCCAAAAACAGAACCGATTACCAAAAATCCTTTCGGAAATTTTGCTGTTGAAAGTTCGCGGGCTAATGCTTCGGCCCCATCATTTGCAAGACCAACCGCATTTATCAAGGATCCGTTAGACACACTAGCAATAATTGGAGCCTTGTGCCCATCTTTTCCGCCAAAATTTGTGCTTTTTGTAACCACAAACCCAAGCTGAGGAATTTCGTTTGCAAGCCTTTCAATTATTGAAACCTTTGTTCCAACAATTCCAGACGGCAACCCAAGATTATTCCTGATCATCATTCCAGCCAACATTGTACTTTTCATCTTTCATCTCCTTATTTTACATTTAATATTTCAAGGTTCAGTTGCAATTAAAGTGCACATTTAATCTAACAAAAAAGCCTGCACTAGGCAAGCTTTTTAATATTAAATTATATCTTTACTAACTGATATTCCGAGCCATGATGAATTAATTTGTAATTACTGCCCATCTGATCTTCAAAATTGGCAAAACCATGACTGAATGCCTGGTCAAAAAATACTTTTTTCTCCTGCATATCAATTTGATAGGTCAAATAATATATTCCATGGCTTGCGGTTTCATCGTAAGAAATAGTATGTCCTAAAATTGTAACTTTGTGTTCTGCCATATTTTTTATTATTAATATTATTTTCTAAATAATTTCTATTACTTTATTTCTCGATGTGTATCCCGACACTATTTTAACACGTGACGAACCGGTTTTAAAATATACTGCCAAAGCATTTCTAATTGCCTCGTTTGCCTTACCTTTTATGGGTGGCTCTTTTACAGAAACAATGTAATTTGAGTCGTCTATTTTCTCAACTTTTTCTTCCCTCGCCCCCGGTTTTGCTTTTACGTTTATCTTCATATAACTATTGCTTCGCCGTCGCCAATTAAATCAACTTCTTTACCTTGGACTAAAATTGCCTGACCATCTTCCAAAATTCTCAAATTTTTTAATCTTTTCTTCGCCTTTGGAATTTTCTGTTTTATTATTTCAGCCCACTCTGGCTCATAATGAACAAACAAATCAAACGGAACCAAACCTAATCCTTTTAAATCTTTCAAACCAACTGCATTTTTGTCAATATTTTTCCAATTGGCTGTTTGAATTGTTTTACCAGCAACAATACTTCCTGCAGAAACTCCAATATAAACTTTACCCCACTTTAAAAGTTTTCTAATTACCGTTTCAAAATTACACTTTCTCATTGACTTTAACAAGTAAAAAGTGTTTCCTCCAGCTACAAAAATTATGTCTTTAAATTCCAACAATTTCATTACTTGAACCTCTGTTTTGCCATCTATGTCAACCTCTTCCACATTAAACCCAGTATTTCTCATAAGTTGTAAATCTTCATCTCTGTAGGATGGGTCATCTTCCAATTTATACTTGTGGGCTGTCATTATAAATGCAACCGTAACATCATAAGCTGGTTTTTGAAGAAGTTTTATTATTTCGTCCTGCATTTCTGGAAAAGAAGAAGTTAAAAGCAAAGTTTTTGCTTGATTGTGCTTTATGATTTTTTTTGCAACTCCAATCAAATAATAAATCAAAGCAAGAAAAATAAGCAACCCTCCAAATAAAACTATTCCCGCTATACCAAAAGGAGTAAAGAAAAATTCCAAAACAGAAGTCTTAAAAAAAGTTGCCTTTAAAAACGGCAATTGCCAATAATTATTCAATACTGACAAAAAAGTAATTAATTCTTTTCCCTCAACAAATAAAATATACTTGCCTAAATTGTCATTGGAATAAATTTCAATTTTATATTTTCCCGCAGGAAACTGCTGAATAAGCTCCGGACCTTTTAAAAAATAATCCCTATCAACTTTTTCATAATATGGCTCCCATTCAATCAAAGTTCCATCAACCAATGCCACCTGATTTTCCTTATCTCCATTTATTGAAAAAACTTTTATTGAATATTTTCCATCCCTATTTTCAGGATTAGGCACAACAACATTAATATTCAACTGAAAATCTTTTTTAGAATCAATAAAATAATCCCTGGCGCTTCCCTTAAGTTCGTCATAAAAAGCCTGAGATATTTCAGGATTTGATATGTTTATATTCCCCTTTTGAAAATAAGTAATATTTGTCTGGCTGGCAGAGACGCCAAACGCCAAAGAAAAAAACAAAAATATTAAGACTAGTAAAAAAATCTTTTTCATATTTTAAGCGTCTTTTTTATGGCTGCAACTGCAATTATTACAATCCAAACCGCATTCGCAACAATGGTGGCATAAATATTGCCTGCATTTACAGCTGTCGCGCTTGGTTTTCATAATTTTGTGACATTTTCTACAAATTCCAAAGTTTTTTTGCTTTTCATCTTCCTCTATATTTTTAACTGGAACCATTCCCTTATAATTCTTATACATTTTACCATGACCTGGAATTACCCAATCTGCCACACCCAAAATCATTTCTCTGCTTTGCTTTAATTTATCAATATCCGAGGCATATGCATCATCTTTGGGTTCTACGGGAAAATTTTCCTTCCAAAAAACATCCCCGCATATTGCAACCACTCCGTCTGCTGTTGTTGCTAAAAGAGTAATTCCTGTGTAGTCGTGACCAGGAGTAAATATAACTTTTATATTGGAAGTAAAATTCTCTGTCCATTTTTCAACTGAATTCTTGTCCCACAGCCCAAAAAATTCCAAAGTTTTTGCTTTGGGAAACATCCCAATGTTCCTATAATGGTCAATATGTGAATGTGTAATAAAAACTACGTTTACGTCTGAAACCGTTAAATTTTCCTTTTCCAATGCCTCAATTAAAAGCTGTTGGCTTTCCAAAACTCCTGGGTCTACTACAATTACAAAATCCCCATCCCTTACTAAGGAAATAGTCGGCTGATTTCTTTCTTCGCCATTTTCAGCAAAATAATCAGCATTTGTATAACCCTCTAACAATATTTTAACTTCAGCAGGCATAATATTTATTATTCTAATTTAAAATCCAAATATAATAATTAAGAATACCAGCAAACGAAACCCACAAAATATACGGAATTAAAAGCATTGCTGCAGCTTTAGAAACCCGGTGAAAATTTATTATTGCAAATAATATCGCAAACCAAAGCATTATGAGTTCAAAAAAAGCCAAACCTGGCAAGTGAGATCCAAAAAATATAAAAGACCACAAAACATTGAGAACTAGCTGAACTGCAAAAATGGAAATTATGTTTGCCTTCTGCCATGAACCTGAAAAAAACTTTTGCGATAGCGTATTCCATGGCTTTTTCCTTTTAATATTTAATTCGTTTTTTACATGCCATTTTTTAAACCAAACCAAATATAAAGAAATTCCCATCAACACAAACAAAGTTGTCCAAACGGGACCAAAAATCCAGCTTGGCGGATTAAACGACGGCTTGTTAAGATTTGCATACCAAGAATTAATTTGTGGAATTGTAAAAACAGACCCAACAATTCCAGCCATTTCGCAAATTATTATACTACCGAAAAGTTTTAATAAATTGACATATTTCATAATATATATCTATTTTAACTTTACTACAAAATTTAATCAATCTTTATTATCTTTTCCCAAGGCAAATTTACTTTGCCAAAGTGTCCATAAGCTGCAGTTTGCAAGTAAATTGGCTTTCTAAGATCCAATTCTTCCATTATGGATTTTGGTTTGAAATCAAATTTAGTTTTGGCAATTTCCGACAAATTTTCTCCCTTTTCATTTACAGCTTCCACCATTAATGGCTCTGCCCTGCCAATTGCGTATGCAACAGAAACCAAACATTGTTTTGCATATCCATTGGCAACTAAATTTTTTGCTACAAACCTTGCCATATATGCGCCAGATCTGTCTACTTTCGTTGGGTCTTTCCCAGAAAAACATCCACCACCATGAGAAATAAGTCCACAATAAGTATCAACCATTATTTTTCTACCAGTAAGCCCAGTATCTGCTTCAAATCCTCCTTGTACAAATCTGCCAGTAGGATTTACCAATATTTCAATTCCGGAAGTATCTCCAATTATCGGCCTTATTAACTTTTCTATTAATATTGCTTTTATTTCTTCAATAGAAACATCTGCGTCATGCTGAGTACTTACCAAAACTGTTTTTACAACTCCGTCTATAACAGTAATTTGTGTTTTGCCGTCTGGCTTTAGCCATTTAATTTCTCCACTTTTTCGCAAATCTTCAAGTCCTTTTGCCAAAGCATGCACTTTTACAATTGCAGTTGGTAAGAATTCCGGAGTTTCATCTGTGGCATATCCATACATTATTCCCTGGTCGCCTGCTCCTCCTGTATCTACTCCTTGAGCAATATCTGGAGATTGTTGAACAACATTTATAATAAATTTCAATTCTTGATCATATCCAATATCATTGTAAACCTTTTTAGCAATTGCCTCATAATCTACTTTTGCGTTTGAAGTAACCTCTCCTCCAACAACCACCAAACCGTGCCCCCCAAAAGATTCAACTGCTACGCGCGACATTGGATCTTGCGCTAAACAAGCATCTAAAACTGCATCTGAAATTTGATCACAAACTTTATCTGGATGCCCAGACGTAACGCTTTCTACTGTGTATGTTTTTGGTATGAACATGTATATTTATTAAATATTAATATTTATATTCTAACACTTCTTTATACTCAGTGTAAACAAAAATTCGCCTTTTAGACGAATTTTATTGGTGGGCGCGGAAGGAATCGGACCTTCGACCTCTATCTTATCAGGATAGCGTTCTACCACTGAACTACGCGCCCATTTACTTTACAATACTTAAGATTTTAGCAAAAAAAATGATTTATTGCAAATATTTATGTAAAAAAATAAGCTGTACCGAAGTACAGCCATAAAAATAAAAAAAATAAAAGAACAAAATTAGGGGAGCAGTACAGGAGAATTATTGGGTTAAAACCGACGTTATATCGCTTTAATGATGTTATTGGCAAGGAACCAATCACCTTAGACTTTTGCAATAGTCCGTCAAAACTATGCATATCAGCGCCCCGGTACAACTAACCAATATTCTTGAGGGTTGTTATTCCTCAAATCAGTGCAATGAGCATTCCCTCCTTCAATATCCGCTACAACGGGAAATCTGTGCGGGACTTTCCCAGTTATCGGATAAAATCCAGAAGGACACTGAAACCTGTAACTGCCCACTAAGCTGCCAATTTCACAAACGGGCAATTTAGTAGGCGGTTAAGAGTTAAATATAGATTTAATACTACCAGGAATAAAAAGTATGTCAATATTTTATGCAAAAAAAAGCCACAAAAAATGTGGCCATGCGTATGAATGTTTTAGGATGTGAGGTGGAGTGTGATATATATGGGAGATTAAATTGTTAAAGAAGCGAGAAGGCGGCAGTTGGTAGGGAGGGTATAGTGCAACACTAAATGGGTCTGAATCAAAATGACTCTCAACGAGGCATAATAACTAGCCAATTTATTGTGCAAACCTCAACGAGAACCCCCAAAATCAAAGGCTGATTTTTTATCGCTGTGAAGCAACAACCAGCTGTCAAAATGACCATATTTCCAGGGGCGATATAGCCCCGATATTCCCTATTGAAGGGAGGTCATAAGACTGATCCTACCAACTGTGTGTCCGCGAAATTACTCACTGTTTTAAAATGGGCAATTTCGCAGACGCAATACAAATTATTTAATGAACTAATCCTGTTTGATGATAGCATAATATATATTCCATGTCAATCGCCATGCATCTTAACAAGCATTTAACGTAAAAGAAAAGGCTACAAGAGAGTAGCCATGACTAATGAAAAGATTTGAGAAGTGTGGTAGAGGATGGTATATGAGGTGGATTTAATTTTTAATGTACGAAAGACGTAGGCAGTGGCAAGGGTTATTGCTATTAATATTATTGAGGCTACTTTTTCAAGCGGGTCGGGTAAAAAGGAGCAACTCTAAGCTCGTAGTTTTATTCCTTTGCACAATACATGTGCGCCCGACAAATACTTCAACGAAATATCAACTTCTTCAATCTCTAAAAACAAATCTTGCAACTGCCCACGAAATTATCTGTTTTTACAAATAGACAATTTTGTGGGCGGTTAATAAATACTCAATGTACTATCTTCAACTTAATGATATCAAAATACTAAAATAGCTGTCAAGTCCGTTAGAATTTTTCTTCAAGCTGGGCAGCAACAGATAAAATTTTGTTTTCTTGAAAATGATTTCCAATAATCTGTAATCCAACTGGCAAATTTCCCACTTTTCCAACTGGCAAAGACAACCCCGGCAATCCGGCTAAGTTTACAGAAACTGTATAAATATCCATTAAATACATAGAAAGCGGATCATCGGTCTTCTCCCCTATTTTAATTGCGGGCACTGGTGAAACTGGGCAGAATATCAAGTCTACTTTTTCAAAAGCTTTGGCAAAGTCCTGTTTTATAAACTGCCTAACTTCCTGAGCTTTTTTATAGTAAGCATCGTAATACCCAGATGACAAAGCATAAGTTCCAATCATAATTCTGCGCTTTACTTCAGCACCAAAACCGTGGCCTTTGCTCTTTAAATAAACATCAAGCAAATCTTTTCCTTCTGCAGACAAACCATATTTTATGCCGTCAAATCTAGCTAAGTTAGCCGAAGCTTCGCAAGGAGCAATAATATAATAACAGGCCAAAGCAAACTCAACACTTGGCAAACTTATTTCTATAATTTCAGCCCCTGCATCTTCTGCTTTCTTAATTGAAGCTCTAATAATTTTCTCAACATCTTTGTCTATTCCTTCAACAAAATATTCCTTTGGTACTCCAATTCTTAATCCTTTTAAATTTGTAACTGAATTTTCAAACTCATAATCGGTTGAAGTTGCATCCATTTTATCTTTTCCACAAATTGCTTCAAAAACTATTTTTGCGTCTTCAACTGTTTTGGCAATAGGCCCAATCTGGTCTAAAGAAGATCCAAAGGCAATTAAGCCATATCTGGAAACAGATCCATAAGTAGGTTTTAATCCTGTTACTCCGCAAAAAGACGAAGGCAGTCTAATTGACCCTCCGGTATCAGAACCCAAGGAAAAACATGCCATTTCAGCTGCAACAGAAGCTGCCGAGCCCGAAGAGCTTCCTCCAGCAACTCTGGTTTTATCGCAAGGATTTTTTGTAACTCCATAAGCTGAATTTTCTCCAGAACCTCCCATGGCAAACTCATCTAAATTTGCTTTACCTAAAATAACAACTCCTTGCTCTTTAAGTTTTTTTATTACAGTTGCGTCATATGGAGCTACATAATTTTCCAATATTTTGGAAGCTGATGTACATTTCTGTCCTTCAACCATTATTGCATCTTTTATTGCGCATGGAATTCCACAAAGCAATCCAAATTTTCCTGTAGCAATTGTTTTGTCCGCCGCTTCTGCCTGCACCGATACTCCTTCTTCGTCAACTGACAAATATACATTCAGCTCAGCATTAAGTTTTTTTATATTTTCCAAATAAGCCTTAGTTAAATCAACTGAGGTAAATTCCTTGTTTTTCAATCCTTCATGAGCCTGCCTAATTGTAAGTTTGGTTAATTCCATTAGAGAATAGTTTTAACTTTGATATAATCGTCTTTTTTATCTGGAGCTGCAGAAATAATTTTTTCAGCTACACTGTTGTCTTTTTGCATTAATTCATCTGACCTAAGACCTAAGCTTTTCCCGCCGTCGCTTTGTGCGGCAAAGCTTTGGCGAGGCAAGGGCGCTTTCTTTAACAAATTAAAATAATCCAAAATCGATGTCAGATCTTTCTGCATTTTTTCTATTTCCTTTTCAGACAATTCCAATCTTGTCAGACTGGCAATTTTTTCTACTTCTTCTTTAGATATCATTTTAAATTTAATATGGGACGTCACCTTCTTCGTCTTTAGACATTACTTCGGCCAAGGTTTCTATATTTTCCAAAGCAATTCCAGCTCCACGCACAACTGCTGTTAAAGGGTCGTCAATTATTTTGCATGGAATTTTTGTTTCCCTGGCAATCAACACATCAAGCCCTCGCAAAAGTGATCCTCCGCCAGCCAAATGAATTCCGTTTGTCATTACGTCGGACAGCAATTCCGGAGGAGTTTCTTCAATAGTTGTTTTGATTGCTGCCACAATTTGTTTTACAGACCTGTCTAAAGCTCTTTGAACGTCGTCGTTGAAAATAACAACTTCTTCCGGTAAACCTGTGACCAAATTTCTGCCTCTCATTGGCATTTCCTTCTTTTCTTTCATTGGCATGGCAGAGCCAATATTTATTTTAATCAATTCTGCAGTTCTTTCCCCAATCAAAAGCTTGTATTCTTTCTGTACAAACTGAACAATGTCGTCATTCAATTTGTCTCCGGCAATTCTAAGGCTTCGCGAAGCTACAATTCCTCCCAAGGATATTACTGCCACTTCCGTAGTTCCTCCTCCAATGTCTACAATAAAATTTCCTCCGGCATCTTGAATTGGCAATTTTGCGCCGATTGCAGAAGCCAAAGGTTCTTCAATTAAAAATACAGTTCTAGCTCCAGCATTTTTTGCCGCGTCGCGGACTGCTTTCCTTTCAACTTCTGTAACTCCGCAAGGAATTCCAATAATAACTCTTGGCATAAAGCCCATTCCAAATAATTTTTTCCCAGAAGTTGCAGCTTTTTCAATAAAATATTTTAGCATTTGCTCTGTAACTTCAAAATCTGAAATAACTCCGTTTACCAAGGGCCTGGTAGCTGAAATGTACGCAGGAGTTCGGCCAACCATTTTTCTGGCCTCTTCTCCAATTGCCAAAATTTGTCCGGTTTTATTATTGACCGCCACCACTGATGGCTCGTTGATAATTATTCCCCTGTCTTTCACATAAACCAAAGAATTGGCTGTTCCAAGGTCAATTGCCATATCAATAGACAATAATGATTTTAATTTCTTAAACATTTATTTTTTATTTCAGTAATTTTGCTAGCTGTTTTATTTTAACTAATTTAAATTCTTTTTTGCTTCTTTCTTTCAATTCAACTGAATTCTTTGCCAAAGTTTTTTCTGAAACCACAATCCTGTACGGAGTTCCCATCATGTCAGCTTCGGCAAATTTTTCTCCGGCTGACTTGTCATCCCTATCATCATATAATACTTGAATACCAATTTTATTCAAGTCTTGATAAATTTTTCCAGATGTGGTTTTAACTGCTTTCTTTTCAGATTTTAACTCAATAATATGAGCTAAGAAAGGCGCAACACTCTTAGGCCATATAATACCCCTTTCGTCATTATGAGCCTCCACAACAGCTCCCATTGCGCGTGAGAGCCCTATGCCATAGCAACCCATAATTACAGGCTTTTCTGTGCCGTCTTTGTCCTTAAATTTCAAGTCAAAAGGCAATGAATATTTTGTTCCAAGCTTGAATATGTTTCCAACTTCCACAGCTTTCTTTTCCTCAAAACTGTCCGAACTACAACTTGGGCAAACTGGAGTTTCTACTTTTATTTCCTTGTTAATTGCTGTCTTGCATTTGTTGCAAATATAAATCAAGTCTTCTCCGGCTTCAGTAACCATTTGAAATTCGTGCGAATATTTGGAAAAAGTTCCGCCGGAAGCAAGAGTTAAATAAGTTTCCTTGCCAATGCCCAATTCCTTGAAAACATTAAAATACACTTTCGTCATTTTGTCATAATATTTGTCTAAATCTTCCTGGGAAGTGTGAAAGGAATACAAGTCCTTCATTAAAAATTCCCTGGTTCGCAAAATTCCCTTGGCTCTAAGTTCGTCCCTGAATTTGGTCTGAATTTGAAAAATTGCAAAAGGCAAATCTCTATAAGACATGACATTTTTTTTGGCCAAGGGAGACACTACTTCCTCATGCGTTGGCCCCATGGCGTATTCTTTGTCTCCTGATCCTTTTATCCTAAAAAGTACGTCGAAATTATTCCATCTTCCGGTTTTTAACCAATTTTCTTTTGGCTGCAAAACCGGCATTAAAATTTCTTGGCCGTCTGCCTCAATCATATTTCTCCTAATAATATTTTCTATGTTTTTTAAAACCCTGTGTCCAAGCGGCAAAAATGTATAAACTCCGGCCATTAATTGGTCAATGAACCCGGCCCTGGCAAGCAAATCACTGGAAATAGATTCCACATCAGCTGATTTTTCTTTTACAGTTTTATAAAACAATTTTGATTGAAGCATAAATTTATATTTTAATTACAATATTTTAACAAGCCAATTTTGACTATCTTTATCGAGTGTGATCCAAAATATTTTTCCTTTTTGCTGTTCTTTTGAGACAGAAAATATCTCAACTTCTAATTTAGCCTTTAAGGAAACCATTAATTCTTGGATATCCTCTATTTTTTTAATAGAGAGGGCAATATTTACTGATGCCGGATTATTTTTGTCTTCAATCCAAACCTGAATTTCAGTTGGTTTATTTGTCTTTTTTGTAATTACACTAAATATTTTTTGTAGTAATAATTTAAAACCATCCCAAATTATCGCATCTCTTATTAAATTTTTTAAATTAAAGTCACTAAGAATAAATTTAATAAACTCTTCCAAACCTGCACCTTTTTGAATATACTCATAAAGTTTGACATCACCAAACACTTTTCCGGCTTCTTTTATTTCTTCCTTTTCTAGTTCTGTTAATTTATCGAAATAATTTGTAGCTATTGTTGGCATAATTATATTTATTTATTTAATGCGTTTTTAATGGCTTTATCTAATGAATCTTTCTCAATTTTATAAATTCCATCATCTATCTCAGAAAAAAGGCGCTGATATTCTCCTAAAATATCATAATTTATTTCAGAAGCATATTGAATCTTTTCAATTGCATCTTTAGCAGAATTTAGAGCTATACGAGTCATCTTCTCGTCCTTGGTACGAGCAAAATTATCAGCCGCTCTGATCCACCATATAAATGCTGTGCTGTAAGTTTTTTGACTATCCCAAAATTGTCCCATTTGTCGAGATATTTCCCCCCTTAAGATCATTATATCATAATCATGCCTTGAAATTTCTGTCACAAACTTATTTTTTATTTGCTCATTCTTTTCTTCAAACTCTTTTCTTATTTCCTCTCTAATTTCTTTAACTCCATCTTTTACTTCCTTTTTAATCTGCTCTTTTGAAACTTGCTTATTAAAAAAGAAATATAAACCAACAATAATAGCAACAACCACAGTAACAATAAGAGAAAAAATTATAAGCTGAGAATTTAATATATCAGAAAAATAGCTCTGCGCTATCTGAAAATTATCAGTAGCTTTTTGCAAATCTGGTGTTTTGCTAATGGTAGAATTTACTATAGCTAACATGAATATATTTTAACCTTTTTTACTTATTTTCATTTATTTTATTTCCTCAAAATTTCATCTATAATATTAATCATTTCCTTAATTGAAAGTAATCGTTTGGCCAGTTGCTGTTGACGTATTAGAAATGTTACTAATAAGCCCAAACGCAGTTACAGTTAATGTTGATTGCAAGACTTTTCCTATGTCATTATTACCCAGTGATATATTCACCACCTTAGATACCCCTGGCAGAATTATCTCATTCATTGATAATCCTAAAACATTATTAGAATATGTATTTAAATTAACCGTAACTGTTATTGCCGTTATTTTAATTGATTCAGAAGTCGATTGATTTGATACAACAAATTTACCTATCGGGCCACTTGTATAATTTGTTTGATCTGGATAACCTGTAAATTTTGATACTACTAATCCTCCTGTGTAGACTACACAAGATTGTGTTAACGCAGGTTCTCCAGTATAAGTATTACAATTATTTATATCAGAGCAAGTTCGTGTTTGAGGCGAACTCGTACAATTACTCCACGCAGTACACTGCCAATTTGGAGTACAAACACACGCCTGAGTAATAGCTGGTTTATTGGTTGTTACACCACAATTGTTTAAGTCAGTGCAAGTTTGAGTCTGTTGATTATTTGTGCAAGTTCCAAAACCACTACACTGCCAGTTGGAGGTACAAGCTGATATGCAAGACTGAGTTTGGCTTGGTATTCCAGTTGTAATTCCACAATTATTTGAATCAGTACATACCCTTAATTGCTGCGAATTTGAACAGACGCTCCAATCCGTACACTGCCAATTTGGAGTACAAACAACTACACACGATTGAGTGGTCGCTGGTTTTTTATTTGTATCACCACAACTACTCGAATCCACACAAACTCGTGTTTGTTGAGAGTTTAAACAATTACTCCAATTACCACACTGCCAATTAGGATTACATTTTATTTTAGAAACTGGATTTATGGGAGCTAAAGTTTGTGACGGAGTTTGATTTATTGGCTTAGTGTTATCTTCAGTCTTTTTTTGCTCCGTTTCTGTTTTTTTAAAAACAACCTCTGTAATAGTGGGGTCAGTTTTGGAAACTACCTGCGAGACAACAGATGTATCTTTTGGTTTATTAAATACGCTAAAAACATTACTCCAAATATTCCAACTAAAAGGATTCCACCACGAAGCAAAAGCTATTTGCGGGACAATAAAACAAACGAATAATATGACGAATAAATATTTAAAATATTTTTTCATACTTTTATTGTTCTAAAATGCAGCTTTTATATAATTTATAAAATTTGGAATGTCATTTTTTATTGTTATAAAAAGCGACAAGGCAATAAGTATGAAAAAAAATGCCACTGTTATTGCCTGCTCAACTTTTGGCGAAACAGGCTTGCCCTTTATTTTTTCAATTGCCAAAAATATTAGTTTTCCTCCATCTAAAGCTGGAATTGGAAACAAGTTGAATATGGCAACCAAGACAGCAATAATTCCAATAAAATACAAGAAAAATCCAGGGCCATAACTTGCAGCGTTTGCTAAAAATATTGTAATTCCCAAAGGCCCGGCAAAAGAAGCGCCCTGAGGCAAGCCTTTTTTGGCAAGAAGCCCTGAAAACGTATCATACAAGCCCTTTAAAGAATTTACCGTAGTCTGCCAGGTATATGTAATTCCTTTAATTGGAGCCATATACCAAGTTGTCTTACTTATCAAAGTTGCCATTCTCTCCAAACCAACTCCAACTGCTCCTTGACCAGAGGGCGGGTTTACCCTTGGCGTCAAATTAACGTCCAAAGTTTTGTCCCCGCGTTTTAATGTGACAATTATTTGGTTTCCCTTGTTTTCTCCGGTAATTTTCTGAAATTCTGAAACCTTGCCAATTTTAAAATCAGAACTCTGAACCTTAATATCTGTTATAGTATCACCCACTTTTATTCCGGCTTGGCTGGCTGGAGAATTTTGTGAAACTGAAATCACTTTTACTTGAGGATTTGTTAGCCCGCTGACATCGTTGTCGCTAACTGGCAAATTTGTTCCCATGGCAAACACAATGGAAAAAATAATTATAGCTGCAATCCAAAAAGCAGCCACTCCGCCAATAATTATTAAAACTCTCTTCCAAATTTTAAGATTGGTAAAGCTTCTAGATTCCTCAACTCCACCTTCTTCCCCATAAATTCTTACAAAAGCTCCCAAAGGAATCCAATTTACAGAATAGATTGTTTCTCCAATTTTCTTGCCAAACATTCTTGGCGGATAACCAATTCCAAATTCTTCAACCTTGACTCCAAATTTTTTGGCAATAATAAAATGACCAAACTCATGTATGATCATCAATATTATCAAGCTCAGAAATGCTATAACTAAAACCAAAATTGAAGATATCATATAAGTTCGTTCTTTTTCTTTTCAACTAAACTTTTTATTTTTTCCTGATAGTCATCTACAACTTTCTGTAATTCGTCTTTTCCTCTAAATTTGTCATCTTCTGAAATTAATTTGTCTTTCTGAGCTGCTTGAATTTTATTCCAAGTGTCTTCCCTTTGCCTTCGCATAACTTGCTTTGCTGTTTCGGCTTTTTCATTCAAAACTTTTCCAAGTGAAAGACGGTATTCCTCTGTCAGCATTGGCAAATTAAGTCTAATAACATCTTTATCAACTGCGCATGACATTCCCAACCCTGACTGTGAAATTGCCTTTTCAATTGGCTCCATATAAGAAGCATCCCATGGCTGAATTACAATTTGATTTGTTGAGGGTGTAGAAATTGCGCCTAACTGTTTTAAGGAAAACTTTTGTCCAAAAGCTGTAACTTCTATATCTTCAACCAAAGACGGGCTGGCTCGTGAAGTCCTAATTTTTGCCAATTCCCCTTCTAAAAATTTGAAAGACTTTTCAAACTCCGGTTTTACTTTGTCTATAAATTCTTTATACGTCATATTTTATATTTCCATTAATATTATTTCCAAGGCTAATTTTTGATTTATATTTGTAAAAAGCAATTTTTTATTTATATCTTCTGCTACCTCCAAAAATTTCTTTGCTTTCTTGTCGGAAAAGTCATTTAACAGCTGGCTCCGAAAGTATTTCTGCATTACTTCCAAAACATCGCTCAATTCCCTTTTTTCAAAATCAAAGTTTTTGGCAAATTTGAATTTCTCAGCCAAGTCAGCATTTAACACCAGTAGTAATTCTTTTAAAATCTCTTTCTCTTCTTCTAATTTCTCGGTATTTACTGCAGAATTTTTTCCCTTAAAAAATTTCAAAGTCTGGCACCTTGAAGCAATTGTTTCTAAAAGCATATCTGGCTTTGAGGAAACTAGCAATAAAAGCGTTTGTCCTTTTGGCTCTTCCAATGTTTTTAAAAAACAACTCTGTGCTTCTACATTCATTCTGTCGGCGTTATCAATAATCACAATTTTATAGCCACCATTGTATGATTTATAGCTTAAAAATTTTAGTGCATCTCTTACTTGGCTAACATCAATTTCTAAATTATCTTTTTTATCTTCCAAAGATGACTCACTATTTTTTGATTCTACTATCAGCAAGTCAGGAAACTTGCAATCAATAAATTCTGAAAATTCCTTGGCAAAGTCCTTTTTCCCAATGTTTTTCGCTCCTGCAAATAAATATGAATGTGAAAGTTGTCCGGCCTTGAGCTTTTTTTCCAAAAATTCCCACTGTTTTTTATGACCAGATGTCATTATTTTTTGGACATTACGACTTTTTTATATTCTTCCAAATTTTCCAAAACTGTTCCTGTTCCCTTTACTACGCAGAAAAGCGGTTCTTCGGCTATAAAACAAGGCACTCCTGTTGCCTGAGCAACCAACTCATTTATTTTTGGCAACAAGGCTCCACCTCCGGCCATAATAATTCCCTTGTTCATAATGTCTGCTGAAAGTTCCGGTGGAGTTTCAGCTAAAACATGTTTTACAGCCTGAATAATTTCGGCCAACACGTCTGAAATTGCTTCACAAACTTCATTGTTTGAAATTTTAATATTTCTTGGCAAGCCCAAAATCAAATCTCTTCCCTTAACTTCCAAAAACTTCAATTCTTTCTGAGGCATAGCAGTTCCAATTTTTATTTTAATTTCCTCAGCTGACTGGCTTCCAATTGCCAAGTTGTATTTTTTCTTTATGTACTCTCCAATTGCAGCATCTATTTTGTCTCCGGCAATTCTTATTGAGTGCCAAGTTACAATTCCGCCAAGCGAAATTACAGCAACTTCAGAAGTTCCACCCCCAATGTCTATAATCATGTGTCCCGAGCTTGAGTTAATTGGAATCCCAGCTCCAATTGCAGCCAAGATTGGTTCTTTGGCAACATAGGCTGACTTTGCTCCAGCTGAAAGCGCAGCTTCTATAACAGCTCTTCTTTCTGTGCTTGTAATTCCAGCTGGCACGGAAATTACCAATTCTGGCTTGAAAAATTTCAGCCTTGTGCTGGTTTTGGCTATAAAATAACGCATCATTGCCTGAGTAACTTTGTAGTCAGCAATAACTCCGTCTTTCAACGGCCTGTAAACTTTAATGTCTGCAGGAGTTCGGCCTATCATTTCTTTGGCGCCTTCGCCCACTGCCAAAATTTTGTTGTCTATCAAAGATATTGCAACAACAGAAGGTTCATATAAAACAACTCCTTTACCCTGAACATAAACCAGAGAATTGCATGTGCCTAAATCAATTGCGATTTTATTATTAAACATAATATTTTAAATTACTCTTTTGATATCTGCTCCCAATTTTTGAAGTCTTTCTTCTATCTTCTCATATCCCCGATCTATCTGGTGAACGTTTTCCACAATTGTCTGCCCTTCTGCTGACAAAGCGGAAACGACCAAACAAGCTCCAGCCCTAATATCCCACGAATCAATTTTAGACCCTGTTAGTTTACACGGGCCAAAAACAAAAGTTCTGTGCGGATCTACCATTTCTATGTCGCCTCCCATTTTTCTCAATTCCTGAACATAGTTAAACCTGTTTTCATACAATGGGTCATGCACCAAGCTTTTGCCTTCTGCTGCAAGCAAAAGAGGTATTACAATTGGCAACAAGTCTGTTGGAAACCCAGGATAAGGAAGCGCCTGTATTTTTATTGCTTTTAACTTTGGAGAATGAAAAACCTCTACGTAATCTTCGCCCTTTTCCATTTTTACTCCCATTTCTTCAAGCTTTGTCAAAAATAAATCTAGGTCTTCTAAATTTACATTGGTAACTTTTATTTTCCCAGGAGTCAAAGCTCCGGCAATAATATAAGTTCCTGCCTCTATATAATCTGAAACAATTTTATGAGTGCATCCATGTAATTCTTTTACTCCCTCAATTTTAATTGTGTGAGTTCCAAGTCCCTCTATTTTAGCTCCCATTTTTATAAGCATTTTCCCCAAATCCTGGACATGAGGCTCAGCTGCGGCAATTTTAATAACAGTTTTTCCTTCTGCTAAAACAGCAGCCAGCATTACAGCCTCTGTGGCAGTTACGGAAAATTCTTCAAGTATGATTTCTTTTCCTTCAAGCTTTTTACAATTTACTTCATACAAATTATCTTTCCTTTCAATTTTAGCTCCCAGTTTTTCCAAGGCATTTAGCTGAACTGAAATTGGGCGTAAACCAATTCTATCTCCTCCTGGAGGTGGCATTTTGAAATTCTTTACACGCCCAAGCAATGAACCAAAAAGCAAAACTGAAATCCTAGTTTTGGAAACTCTCTCAAAATCCATTTTAGATACATCTAAATTTTCAGCTTTTAGCCTGACAGTTTTTGGACCAATTTTTTCAACCTCAACTCCCATACTTTCAAAAGTTTTTAAAATATTGGAAATGTCGTCGATAAAAGGCACATTCTCTAAAATACACTCTTCTTTTGTAAGCAAAACCGCCGCAAGGGCTGGGCCAGCTGCGTTTTTTGAACCTTGAATCTCAACTTCTCCGCTCAAGGTTTTACCTCCATTAATGACAAATTTGTCTGCCATATTATAATGTAATTTATTCTTTATCCTAATCTAAAAATATAATCTTTGCAAGTGTGAAATCTTGGCAATAAAAAAACCCCGATATCCTAATCAGGGCATTATAAAATTATATTTATAAATTATGAGCCAAGCAACTCATGGAGCTTGTCTGGCAAAGAAAACGTGTCGCACCAATGAGTGCAACCCGCATCGATCATCTCGTCACAATATTCTGGCAAACCTGTATTTGCAATTATTGGCCCACGAAATTCAATTTCATATCTGATTTTTTTAGCCAGATCGTGAGTATTCGGCCGAAAATTATTAAGACACGGCGAAATAGCTATCGCAGCAAAGGTATTGCTTGAAAATTTTTCCTCGAAATCTTCGAAACGTTGAACTATCACGAGTTCATATCTACCAGCAAGCCTTTTGACATAATCCTCAATCAGATTTTTGGCACTCTCAATCAATAAAATATTCTTGATCACTTAGTCTCCTTATTGTTTTGGCATATTTGCCGTTTTTTCGCCGGAGATTTCCTTCAGCACTTCTGCTATTTCAAGTTTTCCACAAACTTTGATATAGCTTGCTGTCTCAACTTCATCGCGAAACGTTTTAGAGTCAGAGGTGACAATTATTGGCACTTTGCCTTCTGTAAAAAAGCTTATTCTTTTTACCAGCTTTTCAGTGCTCTGCAATTCTCCTCCAGCCCTTTCTTCTGAAGCACGAGTAGCAACATAAGCAGCAATTACAAATAAATCGAATTTGCAATCGCTTTCAATTTGCTGAAAAGCCTCAATGATAGAAGTCTTTACCACAAGGTCATAATAAGACAAAGTCTCCTTATAAGCCCCGGATATTGCTTTTTGATCTTCTAAAACAAACGCCCTTTTCTCTTTCATTGTTTTACCCCTTTCTATTTTTTTTAATGATTTCTTTGATCTTCTCGGCCATCAAAATGCGGTCGCCCACAAAATGACATCCGGCCTTCTTCATTTTCTCGCAAAAGTCGGGAACGCCCGATACTCCCACAATTATTGAGGGTACAGCATAGGTGTTTTCCAGCTCCTTGATCAAATCAAGGGTAGTTGGTTGACTACCTGACGTGCATGGACCAACAATGATGAAGTAAAAGCCGTAATTCACCTTCTTCACGCCTTCCTCTATGGAATACGCATGAGTAAATTCTACTTCAGCGATTTCCCTAGCAAGAAACGTGTGAACACTTTCTTCATTTTCGATAATCAAGCCATTCATAGTAACACCCCTTTTTGTTGTTTATTATTTATCAAAGAGCATCAAAGCTCTAAAAAACTTTATCTATTTTTACCATAATGAAACACTAGTGTCAACAGTGAAATATAAAATGGTTTGTGCTAATATAATTTAAATATGACAAAGAAAACTCGCCTAACAATACTGTTTGTTTGCATAGTTTGTTTTTTAATTGTAGCTCCAATTTTAGTAGCTTATTCAATGGGCTACCGTTTTGACTTTGAAAAAATGAAAATTACAGCTACTGGCGGAATTTATATAAAGGCTTATCCTACTGCAGACCAAGTTATAGTTGATTCCAAAATTGCTCAAAAGCCAAAACTGTTTTCAAACGATTTCTTTGTGCAGAGTTTGATGCCAAACAACCATACAGTTTTAGTAACTAAAAAAGACCATGTTGATTACTTTAAAACTTTGCCAGTTATTGAAAACCAAGTCACAAAATTAGAAAACATATTACTCATAAAGAAAAAAATCCAGTTTCAGCTGGCAGAAGCAACAGCCCAATCCCCTTTTACTAAGCTTGATAAATATATAATAAAAACCGGCAATTTATACTATTCCTTATCCAAGGAAAATTCAGGGCTCACAGCTCTGCAAAAATCAACGCCAATTATAAAAAAAATAACTGCATTTGCAGTCCAGGGAAACAATATTATTTGGCTTAAAACCGATGGGCTTGTATACAAGTCTGACTTAAACAATTTGACTGTTGAGCCTATTAAACTCTCTATAACTCCAATAAAAATTATAAAAACTGGCACTTATAAAATAATATTGGACAGCAAAAATATTTTTGTGAACAATAACGGAACTCTACTGTTTTTGAATTCCAAAATTAACGACTTTGAAGTATTTTCAACTGATTTGGTAAAAGATGCCAAGATTGCCGGAGATGGAGAAAATATAATCTATTATAACGACCAAAATATTTATATTTCTACTCTTACAGTTGTACCAGCGTTAAAAGGTACTCTTTACAAGTCTCAGGACAAAATTACAAACTGTTTATGGCTTAATAATGACAACATTATTTTCACTGCCGGCGACAAAGTTTTAATTTCTGAAATAGACTACCGCGGGAATGTTAACACAGTGACTTTACCTTCAACAATAACCTTACCAACCTCAATAATAAATATAAAAAATCCAGAAATATATTTTGACCAGCAATCTGGCAAGCTTCACATTCTCACCGACAAAACTTTGCTGGTTTCCGAAAAACTTGTTCCATAATATGCCAACATAAAACCGCCTTTATTGGGCGGTTTTTTATTTAAAAAATTATTTCTTAGCCGGCTTATATTTACCTTCTTTTGTTGCTTTGCAGGTGCTTTTAAAAGCGCAATAATTGCACTGCCAATTTTTAGGATAACCTTCAAGCCTTTCGGGCACAATATTGGCTTCTACCTTTTCTTTTAAAGCGTAAAACTTGTCTAAAAGATCTTTACAAAGCGCCTCGTCATAGTCCACAAAAAACTCTTTCATTTCCTGCTGATCTTTGTCTATATAAAGCAAAATTCCCTTCTTAATATTGAAAAAATGCATGTAAAGCTGTATCTGGTAAATATTGTCTTCCTTAGGAGCCAAAAGCTTCCTGAAAATCATACTGTTCATACTTTTAATGTCTAACACATAATTCTCGTTGCCCATGCAAAGTATGGCGTCTGCCCTGCCAGAAATTATTTCCTGCGAAGGAATTGAAACCTCAGTCACAACTCCCATTCTTAACCTGTACAATATATTAAAAATAGACCGGTGAATATTTTCCCCATGCTCAAATATGCGCATTATCCTGGCGTCTATTGGCTCGCGCTCAGCATTTTTAAACTTAAAAAAAACAGCGCGCGGACATTTGCCTGCATCTGTTATATAAAACCTTGTCTGCTCCTTATTTTTCTGATTATCCAAATAAAACTGATCAATTAATTCCTTAAGCATGTTATAATTTTATTTTATTTAATCATAAATAGCAAGCCATAAAATAAAAATTTACTTAATTACTAATATAAATTTTAGAGCAAGTAAAAAGAGGACATGCGATGATGTCCCCTTTCCTGTTTAAGGCTGTTCAGGGATAGCCCTTGTTAATCGAGGCTCCAAACCCATTTGTTTTCCCAAACAAGCCGAGGCTTGATTGAAAGATTAAGAAGTTTGGCAGTTTCTTGAACCGACTGTTCAAGCACTTTAAGGTCTTTTTCCGCGTTAAATTCCAAGCGCGGTAAAAGTTCAAAGTGCTTTGCCAACTCAAGAATTTGTTTATCCACCGCGATTTTTTTGACTCTCAAAAATGAGAATAAATCGGGTGAATTGCTACGGCATCGGCTTCTTTCGGCCTGGTATTGAGCCAAGCCCAAAAGAATCTCTGGTTTTTCAAAAATCTCGAACCTTTGTCTTTTAACAAAACCAATAATAATATTGGCAAAGGTTGTTTGATCTTGAAGCGCCAGATTCGGCCAGTGGGCAAAACGTAAATCGTTTACCCAAATGTCCACGTGGCTCCAAGCAAAATACAGCATGCGAGCCAGTTGATTGAACTTGGCCGAATCCCTGTCGGCATTCTTGTTCCATTCCTCGGTAAAAAGAACGGTAGAAAAAGCCGAATCAATCCGCTCTGCCAAAGCGCAATGGCAGAGTTCGTGGACAATATCCGGCAACCCATTGTCTAGGTTGTCATATGTAGTTCCATTAATCCAGATCTCATGCAATTTGGCCTTGCCGTCGCAAAGGACCCGACAAGTCATTTCATCTGGGACCAGCCAGTAAACAACCGGCCAGTGCAGACCCAGGACTCTCTCATATTCAACCACCCATTGTGGGTGTATTAAATATTTTTCCATTTTAACCTCCTATGTTTTTAGTATATTTGTTCTGATAATATTATAACACAAATATTACACTTTTGTCAATTAAAGTACAACCAAATCAACAACTAAAAAACTGCCTTTAAGCAGTCTTTTTATTCCATTCTCTCAGGTCTGAAACCATTTTCAGAACTAAGAGATTGGGAGGAGATTTGAATTCTCTCCTCCATGTGTTTAGGGTTAAATCCCATATGAGGCCCACACATGAGAGCCTATGAGTTCACCTCAGGAAAAGGTAGTATACCAGAATCCCGAGGCCAGAGATAATCGCAATGGCACCAATCCACACAATGATAGTTAGACCTATTGCCAGGTTTATTATGCCACCTGCAATTTTCTCATTCTTAGAACGATAATTTACTTCCATTTTCTCTTCTCCTTCTTTTTTTTGGGCTATTTTGCCCGTTTTGTTTTCAAATTGCGATCAACTTTATCCTAATTTTATTATACCACATATCAAAGGTAGTTGTCAATAGGTAGAGAGACTTTGCCAAAACAACGAAAAACCACTCCGAGGTGGAGTGGTTTTTTAAGTTTAATGTTGTTATTACCTCTTTGCCCATTGTGGGGATTTTCTAGCTCTCTTAAGACCGAATTTCTTTCTCTCTCTCATTCTTGGATCTCTTGTTAAGAATCCAGCTTTTCTCAATCTCTTTCTGAAGTTTGCGTTGAAGTCAACCAATACTCTGGCTGTTCCATGTCTTATAGCTTCTGCCTGAGCTCTGTGTCCCCCACCCTTTACCATTACTGTAATTCTAAACTTGTCCAAGCACTTCATTTTCTTCATTGAAGAAACTGCTGATTCCTGGTCGTCTATAGTTTGAAAATATTCTGTATAAGGCATGTCGTTGACAACAAATTCCTTGTCTCCTTTTGTGTAAAGCCTTATTCTGGCAACAGCAGTTTTTCTTCTTCCAATTGCTTCAAAATACCTGTCTGGTTTTCCAGCGGTTTCCTGTAAGGTCTTAGCAATTTCAGCATTTATATCAGACTCAGCAATGTCGTCGATAATTGTCTGCTCAGTGCTGAAAATAGGGTTCTTAGCCACTGTCTGTTCAACAAGTGTCTTTTCTACCTCTTTTTCCTCTGGCTTCTTAGTTGGTTTTTTTGTTATAGTTTTTGTTGCCATATTTCTACTTTTCAAATCTTAATCTTTTGATTTGCTTTGCTCTTAATTTATTTTTTTGAAGCATTCCCATTACTGCAGTTCTTAAAACTTCCTTTGGTCCTGACTTGTTCAAGTATTCCTTAAGTGTTGCTGTCTTTAAGTTTCCAAGATATCCTGTGAAATGAAAATATTTCTTGTTTTCAAGCTTGTTTCCGGTAAATTTCATCTTGGTAATATTCTTTACCAAAACTGCGTCGCCAACATCCTTATAAGGAACGTAGGTTGCCTTGTTCTTTCCGCGAAGCAAAACAGCTACCTCAACAGCCAATCTGCCCAAGGATTTGTTATCTGCATCTACAGATATTACTTTTCTTACTATATTTTCTTGTTTTTTAGAATTCATGATATTTTTTACTTAACAAGCTCAATTATTACCATTTTAGCGCTGTCGGAATTTCTTGGCCCCAATTTCATTATTCTGGTGTATCCGCCCTGTCTAGATGCGAATGAAGGAGCAATTTTGTCTATTATTTTCTTTGTGTTTTCAGGGGTAAGCTCTTTAGCCAACAATCTCCTGTTTGCCAAATTAGCATCTTTTGCCTTGGTAATCATTTTCTCGGCAATAGATCTTAATTCTTTTGCTTTGGCTTCAGTTGTCTTAATTTTTTCATGCAAGAAAAAATTGTTTACTAAAACTCTTAGCAATAACATTCTTGGCCCTTTCTTTAACGATAATTTTCTTCCTTTATTTTTCTTATTCATGGTCTTTAAATTCCAAACCTAATTTTTTGATTTTTCTTTTTATTTCAGACATAGCTTTGTCACCCATTCCTTCCAATTCAGACAATCCTTTTTCAGATTTCTTAATAATTCCGCCAACATTCTTAATGCTGTTGTTTACCAAGGCGTTGAGTGTTCTGCCAGTCAATTTTAAGTCCTCAACTGCAATTTTTGTAACATCGGTTATTTCTTCTTTAGCGTCAGCCTCTTCAGCCTCTACTTCTTCTTCCTTTTCATCTCCGGCTTTTCCTTCAAATATAATATTGAAGTGCTTGATCAATATTGAGCAAGCTTCAAAGAATGACTCTTCTGGAGTAATTGTTCCGTCGGTTTCTATTTCCAAGCTCAATTTGTCAAAATCTGTTCTATCTCCTACGCGCATGTTTTCAACCTGAAAATTTACATTTCTAATTGGAGTGTAAATTGCGTCTATGGCAATTGCTCCAATTTCTGCTTTTTTTGTTTTAACCTGATCTTTTGGCACATATCCAATTCCTCTTTCAACTGTAATTTCAATTTCCAATTCTGTTTTCTTGTCTGTAATTGTGGCAATGTGCAATTCTGGATTTACCAATTTAATTTGTGATGGGCATTTAAAATCCTTTCCTGTGACTTCCCCGTCGCCCTTAACATTTAAAGTAACTTTTTGTGCTTCTCCCTCAAACATTTTAAACCTGAGGTTCTTTATATTTAAAAGAATCATGATTGTGTCTTCCAATACTCCTGACATTGTTGAAAATTCATGAGGAACTCCCTTTATTTTCACTTCTGTGACTGCAGCTCCCTGCAATGAAGACATCAAAACTCTCCTTAAAGCGTTTCCAATAGTAACACCATATCCAGGATAAAGTGCCTCTACTTCAAAAACTGCTTGGTTTTTCTTCTTTTGAATTACTTTTGGAGGTAATGGAAGAGGAATCATTTTTTGTTAGCTCTTAGCCCGACAGATATCAGCCTTAATGGCTATCACCCTGCAGACTAAAACCTAAAGTTAACTTAATATGCTTATTTTTATCTTGAATAAAACTCGAATATTGATGAAATTTCTGCTGGCGGTTTGACTTCTTCAATGTTTGGCTCGCCAACTGTCTTTGCTTCTAATTTCTCTTTATTAAGAGACAACCATGCTGGAATTTCCTTTCTCTTTAATTCTTCTGTCATTTGCTTTATAACTCCCTTTGTTTTCTTGTGTTCTTTTACTGCAATTATGTCGTCTTTCTGTACTTGATAAGAAGCAATGTTAACTGGCTTGCCGTTGATAGTAAAATAGCTGTGTGAAACCATTTGTCTTGCCATAACTCTGGACTTGGCAAAACCCAATCTAAATATTGTATTGTCCAATCTTTTTTCCAATTTCCTGATAAGTTCATTGGCAACGTCGTCAACTTTTCCCATTTTTGCCAAAGTTTCTTTAACATATCTTTTAAATTGTCTTTCTGAAAGTCCATACCATTTCTTCAAAGTCTGCTTTTCAGTTAAGGATTTCTTGTATTCTGAAGCATTTCCTCCTTTTCTCTTTTTCTGAGGTCCTGGAGCAAATGGCCTTTTAGTTACTGCACATTTTGCTGAAAAACAGCGATCTCCCTTTAAAAAGAGCTTCTGTCCTAATCTTCTACAAGTTTTGCATTGATCGTATTGCATGGTGTTATAAATTAAACTCTTCTAACTTTTTTAGGCCTACATCCGTTATGTGGCATAGGTGTTATATCTTTTATTGAAATTACGTTAAGTCCCTGTGTAATAAGAGTTCTTACTGCAGATTCCCTGCCAGCTCCAATTCCTTTTACCAAAACTTCTATCTTGTCTACCACTCCCATTTTCTTGCAGACATTGGCAATTGTTTCAGCAACTCTTGAAGCGGCAAATGAAGTAGACTTCTTTGTACCTTTAAATCCAACAGATCCTGCTGATTTCCAAGCCAAAACTTGCCCCTTGGTATTTGTAAGAGTCAAAATTGTATTGTTGTATGAAGAAGAAATATAAATCTTTCCACCTTGAACTCCGGCAACAACTGGCTTTGCAGTTGATTCTTTATTGACAGTCTTGTCAATTTTTTCCTGTTCTTTAATTAATTCTTCTTGATTTGTTTCGATTATATGCTTTTTTCCCATTTTATATTGAAATTATTATTATGTTGCCATTGCAGGTGGTTTTCTGCCAGAACCCATTGTCTTTCTGACGTTACCCCTTACTGTTCTATTATTTGTTTTTGTTCTTTGTCCTCTTACTGGCAAACCTTTCATGTGCCTCAATCCTCTCCATGCTCCAACATCTTTCAATCTCTTTACGTTTATCATGATCTGCCTTCTCAAATCTCCTTCAATCTTGTATGTCTTTTCTATGTAAGACTTCAAATCATTAACTTCTTTTGCAGATAATTCAGAAGCTTTCTTGTTTGGATCCATTTTCATTTCCTCCAAAATTCTTTCACTCAAAGCGTTGCCTATTCCGTAGATATAGGTCAATGCAATTACGATTCTTTTGTTTTCGGGGATGTTTACCCCAGCAATTCTTGGCATAGTTTTATAATTTTGTATAAAAAATAATTATCCTTGTCTTTGTTTGTGCTTAGGATTCTTTTTGCAAATAACGTAAATTTTCCCCTCTCTTCTGACGATTTTACAGTCATTACAAATTTTTCTAATTGATGGTCTGACTTTCATTGTTTATAAAATAC
>CAIKWD010000012.1 GCA_903831095.1 Candidatus Staskawiczbacteria bacterium | reverse complement strand
TATTATTAAATATAATTAAAATAAAAAATATGAGCAAAACAGCGAAAATAGTTTTGTGGGTAGTCGTTATCGTCGTAGTTTTAGTTGGAGGTTATTTATTAACGAATAACCAAGGTGCGAAATTAAACGGTCCAGTTAAAATTGGATTTATCGGGCCTTTAACAGGTGATGCCGCTAGCATCGGTCAAAATGAACAAGCTGCAGTTCAACTTGCAGTTGATGAAGTAAATAAAGCCGGTGGAATTAATGGTCAACCAATGCAAGTAATTTATGAAGATGGTCAATGTACGGGTACTGCTGCCAGCACCGCCGCAAACAAATTAATAAACGTTGATAATGTTCCGGTGATCTTGGGCGGAGTATGTTCTGGAGAAACAATGGCCTTTATGGCAACGGCCGAGAAGGCAAAAACAGTTGTTCTTTCTCCATGCTCCTCGAATCCTGCTATAACTAACGCCGGAGATTACATTTTCCGCAATTATCCGTCTGATAACTATCAGGGAACTTTTGCTGCAAATTACATCTACAACACCCTAGGAAAAAAGAAAGTAGCTCTGTTATATACTCAAATAGATTATGCTATGGGAATCAGAAGTGTTTTTATAGATGCATTTAAGAAGTTGGGTGGCACCATTGTTGCTGATGAGTCGGGTGCGCAGGGCAGTACAGATTTTAGGACGCAACTTACAAAAGTTAAAAATGCAAACCCAGAATTAATTTACTCTTTGGCAATGCAAGGTGAAACATCGGTAATAATAAAACAAGCCAAAGAAGTTGGAATTACTGTTCCATTTTTTGGTGCTGATGCCTGGGGAGATGCTAAGCTTTGGTCTGGATTAGGATCTGCCGGAGAGGGGGACATGTATACAACTGTTGCAACTCCGCTTACAGCTACATTTATTGCTGATATGAAAGCCAAAACTGGCGGTGAAACTACAATCTGCTCACCTGAAGCATATGATTCTATAAAAATTCTTGCTCAAGTGATAAGTAAAGTTGGAGTTGATCCTACAAAGATTAAGAATGAGTTGTATAAGACGGTTTATAACGGTGGGGTTTCAGCAGATAAGATATCCTTTGATAGTAATGGAGATTTAGTCGGCGCAAACTATAGTGTTTATATTGTCCACAACGGTGTAGCCTCCGTGGTAAAGTAGAATTATTAATTTTCAGATATCACATAAAAAGTAGGGGGCCAAACCTCTACTTTTTAATTAATTTGTGATAAAATTATAAAAATGAGTATGCTGAAAATAAATAATTTAAAAGCTGGGTATGCGGGGACAGAAATCCTAAAAGGAATTGATTTTGAGTTGGGAGCAGCAGAGATTGTGGCGATTATCGGACCAAATGGAGCAGGCAAGTCAACCCTAGTTAAAAGTATTTTTAATTTGTGCGATATTTATTCCGGCAAGATTATTTTTAAAGATAAAGATATTACCAAGTTGCCAACTTACCAGTTAATACAAGAAGGAGTTTCTTATGTGCCACAAGGTAGACAGGTTTTCCCGAATTTAACTGTGGAAGAAAATTTGGAGATGGGGGCTTATGTAATGGGAGATAGAGAAGTAATCAAAAGGAATTTAAAAGATGTTTATGCTAAATTTCCAGAATTACAGGAGAAAAGTAAAGAATTGGCTGGTAATCTCTCCGGCGGACAACAGCAGATGCTGGCTATTGGCCGGGCATTGATACAAGATCCTGAGATTTTACTTTTAGACGAGCCTTCTTTGGGGTTAGCTCCGAAGGTCATGAAAGAAGTATTTGAAAAAATTGTTGAGATAAATAAAGAGGGGATTTCTATAATTATTGTTGAACAAAATGCCAAGCAAGCGGTAGGCATTGCTCATAGAACGTATATTCTGGAAGATGGAGAAGTCGCATTGCACGGAGGAAAAGAAATATTGAGCAACGAAAAAATAAAAAATATTTACTTCGGAGGAAGATAAATATAGAATAAAAAGAAAGGTAATAAAAAATAATTAGTTTAAAAATTTATGGCAACAAATCCAGAAGAAAAAGATTCAAAAAATGAAAAAGGTCCAGAAGATATGACCGCAGAAGAACTTATAGGTAAAATATATGATTTAATGGAGCGGGCATCGGATGCTTTTCGACACGGAAGGAACGAGGCTGAAGTAGAAAGAATAGACGCTGAGACAGAAAAATACTCTGATGCATTTACAAAATTGACTGGTAGGACGCTAAATGAATATAGCAATGTTGGCGGAAATTCCTTGGAAGCTATGAACGTTGAAGAGCTAGGAAATCAAATTACAACTCTTGAAAAAGAGTTAAAATCGTTTAAACTCGACAAAACACGGAACCAATATTTAGAGGAAAGAATACGCGTCTACATCGAAGCTTATAAAAAATTGACGGGAAGAGAGTGGAAGGATAAAACAGTGGATGAATAAAATTAACCCAATAAATATTATTTATGGCAGGATAAGATAATATGAATTCAGAAACTTGTAATTGCCAAAATTGTAAAAATGAGTTCATTATTGAACCGGAAGATTTTGATTTTTACGAAAAAATGAAAGTTCCGGCGCCAACTTGGTGTTGGAAGTGCCGTTTTCCTAGAAGATTAGTCTGGCGAAATGAGAGGTCGTTATACAAGCGAACGTGTAGTTTGTGCAACAAATCAATAATTTCTATGTTCAAGGCAGAAGCTCCTTTTCCAGTTTATTGCCACGAATGTTGGTGGTCAGATAATTGGGACCAGCTAAAATATGGCAGAGAATATGATTTTTCAAAAAACTTTTTTGAACAGTTTGCTTTGTTGCAACGCGAAGTTCCAAGGCCAGCGCTCTACGCATCTCAGAACGTAAACAGCGATTATTGTAATCATACGGCCCGCCTTAAAGATTGTTATTTGATGTTTGGAAGCTGGTTTTCGGAAAATTGCGGTTACAGTAAAGTTTTGTCTGAATGTAAAGATTGTTGGGATTGTTGGTCTGTCGACAATAGCGAAGGTTGTTTGCATCTTATAGATAGTAACAAATGCTATAAAACGCATTATTCTCAAAACTGCACAGGATGCGCTGATTCGGCATTTCTATATGACTGCCGAAATTGTCAAAATTGTCTATTTTGTTACAACCTTAGGAATAAAAGCTACCACATTTTTAACCAGCCAGTTTCGAAAGAGGAATTTATGCGTATGAAAGACGCCACCTTAAGCTCTTACACATTGCTAGAAAAAAGATTTTTGGAATTTAGGAAAACAATTCGAGATAAGGCCGTTCACAGGAGTTTAATCGGTGAGCATAATGTAAATGTCTCCGGGAATTTTATTTTAGAGGCAAAAAACGTTCATTATGGCTTCATGGTTCAGGGCGCAGAAAATGCTAAGTATGTCACAGTTGCCTTTAAGGGGCAAAAGGACACCATGGATACCTATGGGGTAAACGCCGGGGAGTTAGGTTATGAATCGGTTAATATTGATTTTTCTTCAATGTGTCGATTTTCATTAAACGGGGAAAACCATTCCGATACTAACTATCTTGTTGATTGCTTTAGCGTTGAAAATTGTTTTGGCTCTATATCCTTAAACCACAAAAAATACTGTATTTTAAATAAGCAGTACGACGAGAACACATACCAAGAAATGAAGGATAAAATTATTGCCCAAATGCAAGAGAAGCCTTACATAGATAAAGCCGGAAGGAAGTATGGGTATGGTGAATTTTTTCCATTAGAACTTTCACCGTTTGCTTACAACGAAACAATAGCGCAAGAGTATTCTCCTATAACTAAAAAGCAAGCTGAAGAACTTAAATATCCTTGGCAAGAAACGGGAGATAAAGAATACAAGCCTACAAAAAAATGGGATGAATTACCAGATACGATTATGGAGGTAGATGATTCAATATTAAAGGAAATAATACTTTGCGAGGCCTGGGATAAAGACAAAGAAAAAGCCAAAGAACATAATTGTTCCATGGCTTTTAAAATAACCAAAGATGAACTAGGGGTTTATAGAAAATTTGGCATCCCCTTGCCCAGGAAGTGTCCGAACACAAGAAATTTTGATAATTTTCAATTGAGAAATCCTATTAATCTTTGGCACAGGCAATGTATGTGCGATAAACAGCATCCACAACACACCGGAAAATGCTCAAACGAATTTGAAACGTCTTATGCATCTGACCGAAAAGAAATAGTTTACTGTGAAGATTGCTATAAGGCAGAAGTAGCATAAATATTTGTCGGGAGTTAATAAAACACACAGCGGTGATTTTGCTTTAATAAACAAAACCTGCCATCGTGTGTTTAGACAAACCTAAACTAATCTATGCCAGTAAACATTGGCATTTTGGTTAAATTTGAGATATAAATAAGTAATTAAGTAGGCTAAACGGTATATAAACTCGCTTGAATAGCGGTTCTAACATTGTCCAAAGCCCACTGCCAGGCACCATACGGCGCCTGGCTTCGCCAGAAGACAGATGCAGTCTTGCATCTGTCGAAGCGAAGTCAGAGACGCCGATGGGGACGCAGGCAGGTACCGTATGGTACCTGTCCAAAGACTGGTATAGAATTGTACCCGTCAAAGAACTATGAAATTTTTTTACGTTTATATTTTATATAATAAAGATAAAGATTTTATATATGTTGGTTATTCGGAGGATTTAAAAGAAAGAGTCAAATATCATAATGGTGGTTTTGTAAAATCGACAAAGTTTTATAAACCATTAGAGCTCATTCACTATGAAGCATATGCGAATATGAAGGATGCAAAAAGGAGGGAAGAATATTTGAAAACTAACAAAGGGAGGACGACATTAATGACAATGTTGAAGGAATATTTTGTAAGATAAATATCAGAAAGCCACCTTTTAATTAAGGTGGTTTTTTGATAGGATAAGTAAATATGAAAAAGATAATTTTAGCATCGCAGTCGCCTAGAAGAAAAGATTTACTGAAACAAATCGGATTGGAGTTTGAAATAGATCCAAGTAGTTATGAGGAGGATATGACTTTAAAAATGGAACCAAAAAAATTGGCGGAATTTTTGTCTTTGGGTAAAGCTAAAGATGTGGCACAAAGGTACAAAGATTCAATTATTATTTCAGCAGATACAATTGTTGCAGTGGACGGAGAAGTTTTTGGAAAACCGAAAACGCCCGAAAGAGCTAAATATATGTTGCAAAAACTCAGTAGCAGGGATCATTCTGTTATAACCGGATTTACAATAATTGATACAAAAACAAATAAACAGATTTCAAAATCAATTGAAACGAAAGTATATTTTAGAGATATTTCCGACGAAGAAATAGATGCCTATATTGCCACAGGAGAACCACTAGAGTTTGCCGGAGCTTATGCCATACAACATCTAGGTGGATTATTTGTAGAAAAAATTGAAGGTGATTATTTTAATATTCTTGGTCTTCCCATATTACCCATAACCATAGAACTCAAAAAATTTAGTATTAATACTTTTGAGAAATAATCGTAAAACTGTTTGAGTTTTTTGGGAGTAAATATAGATTAAGTCATGCCAGTAAATACTGACATTTTAGTTAAATTTGCGATATAAAGAAGTAATTAAGTGGGCTAAACGGGGCATAAATTCTGCTGAATAGCGGTTCTAATATTGTCCAAAGCCCACTGCAACTCCATTGTGCGACGCTTCACAGGTTCAGTGTAAACTAAATCCACCTTTTAATTAAGGTGGTTTTTTGTTAGGATTAAAACATGAAAATATTATTTATTTGTTGTGGAAATATTTGTAGAAGTCAAATAGCAGAAGGGTATTATAATTATTTTACTAAATCCGGAGACGCATCCAGTGCTGGCATTTCAGATTCTACTTCCTTGAAGTACTCTCATCCGACAAAAGAGGTTATTCAGATAATGGAGGAGGAGAAAATTGATATGTTAGAAAAGATTGTTAAATCTGTAACAGTGGAAATGACAAACAACGCTGATAGAATTTTTGTAATGTGTCCAAAAGAGAGATGGCACAAGTTTTTATTAGATTCCAATAAAATAACTTTTTGGAATATTGATGACCCTTATGACACAAGTATAGAGAATCATAGAAGAGTTAGAGATGAAATTAAAGAAAAAGTACGCCAAATAATTAGACATGAAAAACAGCCTAAGTGAGATTTTTAATAAGGATAGAAATATTACAATAGGAGCAATACATTTTGCACCGCTTTTCGGTTATAAAGATTTTCCCGGATACGAGGTTATTCTTAAAAACTCCTTAGAAGATTTAACGGCCTTCCAAGGGGGCGGAGTTGATGGTGTGATAATTGAGAATAATTATGATATTCCACATAAGATATTTGTTGAGAAGGAAATAGTCAATATGATGACTCGTCTGGGAAAAGAAATAAAAAAGAAAGCAAAAGTTCCTGTGGGTGTTAGCGTTTTATGGAATGATTATAAATCAGCTTTATTAATAGCAAAAAGTATTGGCGCTGAATTCATCCGAGTGCCGGTTTTTGTCGATAGCGTGCGAACAAGCTATGGTGATATTTTTGCAGACCCAAAATCTGTTTTAAAATATCGTAAAAAGATAGGAGCAGAAAACGTTGCGGTATTTACAGACATACATGTAAAGCATGCAGAAATGTTAGAAAGTAAATCTATAGAAGAATCAGCACAAAAAGCCATGAAATTTGGTTCGGATGCATTAATCGTTACCGGAAAATGGACGGGCGACGCCCCTGATCTAAAAGATCTAGAAGCTGTTAGGAATACCATCGAAGGTTTTCCAATTTTGGTTGGTAGCGGTGCAGATTCATCAAATGTCAAGAAGTTATTGCAATATGCGAACGGAACCATAGTAAGTACTTCCTTGAAAGAGGGCAACGTCAAAAAAAATGAAACAAATGTTAAATCATGGCAACAGAGAATAAATAAAGACAAAGTAAAACTTTTTATGGAGAGGTAGATTAATATAAGTTTAACTAAAAATATGAGTAAAATTATGTTGAAAATAAAACCTTTTCAGGAAACTTTGCATCAAGATATGTGCGGGCCGGCTTCACTTAAAATAGTTTTGGGCTATTATGGCGTCGAAAAGACAGAAAAAGAATTGGCCAGGATGGCTGGGTGGAAAAAGGGTTTGGGCGTAGATGACAAAGGAATAACAAAAACAGCCCAAAAATTGGGCTTTAAGGTTATTGTCAAAAATAACAGCAGTTTTAAAGATATTAAAAAATGGTTGGATAGGGAGGTTCCAGTGATTGTTGATTGGTTTACGCGCGGAAGAAAAGATTATAGTGATGACAAGGTTGCAGATGGACATTATTCGGTTGTTTGTGGCCTAGATGATAAATTTATTTACCTTCAGGATCCCGAGATAGGTAAAATTAGAAAGATTAAAAATAATGATTTTATGAAAGTTTGGTTTGACTTTAAAGGTAAATATCTAAAACCAAATGAACTTATTATCCGTCAGATTATTATGATATACAGATAATAAATCCTCCTTTCAATTTAGGCGGTTTTTTGTATGGTGTTGATAACTTGTTGTTTATTTTTTAAGGAAAGGGTTATACTTAATAAAATAATAAACTTTAATGGAAAATAATAAAGATAATAATTATAATTTTAATCATGAGCAGCTAGCTTTTTTTAAATCGATCGTGGATAATGTTCCGGATATGATTTTTGTGAAGGAGGCTAAAGAGTTACGCTTTGTATTATTTAATAAAGCGGGCGAAGAATTATTAGGTTATCCCAGAAAAGATATGATAGGAAAAAATGACTATGATTTTTTTCCTAAAGACCAAGCAGATTTTTTCATTGCTAAAGACCGTGCAACGTTAAACGGTGAAATAGTTTTGGATATTCCGGAAGAACCAATTCAAACTCGCTATAAGGGTGCTAGAATTTTGCATACAAAAAAAATTCCAATTCTTGACGAAAAGGGAAAACCTGTATATTTATTGGGGATTTCAGACGATATTACTGAGAGAAAGAATTTTGAGAAACAATTGCTTATGCAGGAATCTGAGAAAGTTTTTAGAGTTTTATTTGATTCGGCAGTGGATGGAATGATATTGGCTGACATAGAAACAAAGAAGTTTGTTATGGCAAATAAGGCCTTGTGTACAAAGCTTAAATATAGCCCAGAAGAGATAACTAAATTGGGAGTAGTAGACATTCACCCAGAAAAAGATCTTTCTTATGTTTTAGATCAGTTTGAAAGGCAGGCAAAAGGGGAATTTTCTTTGGCTAAAGATATCCCCGTAAAAGCAAAAGACGGCAGTGTTTATTATGTTGATGTTAATAGTTCGCTGTTTGATTTTAAAGGAAAAAAAATTCAGTTAGGTATTTTTCGTGATATTACTGAGCGCAAAAATATAGAAAATAAACTTGAAGAAAAAACTCAGGAATTGCAAACTATTTTTGATGCCATTCCGGCCTGGGTTTTTTATAAAGACAAAGAAAATAGGCTTGTTAAAGTCAATGAATCTTACTGCGCGAGAATGGAAAAAAACAAGGAAGAGCTTGAAGGAAAATCTTTGTCAGATTTATACCCCAAGGAACAAGCTGATGCTTTTTTCAAGGATGACTTGGAGGTTATAAAATTTGGAAAGCCAAAGAGGAATATTATTGAGCCCATAAAAACACCCGAAGGAGATTTGTGGCTTCAAACTGATAAAATTCCATACTATGACAAGCAAAACAATATAATTGGCGTTATTGGTTTTTCTTTAGATATTACCGAACAAAAAAAAGCGCAAGATACTTTGGAAAGGTCAAACAAATTAATGGCCGGACGGGAATTAAAAATGGTAGAATTAAAAAAGGAGATTAAAGAACTTAAAAATAAAGTACAAAAATAAATTAATTATTTAATATGAAAAAATATATTATTTTAATTTTAATTGCCATTGTTGTAATTATTGTCATTATTATTGGCGCTTTTATATTTTGGCAAAACTTCCCAAAAAAATACACTGGCCCGGTTGAAAAGATAAATTTAGGTGTGGCAAATAATTTTATGTGTTCATTAATGTTTGTTGCTGAGAATAAAGGTTATTTTAAGGAAAATGGCTTAGAGGTTAACATAAAAAAAATTAGCTCTGGCAAAGTTGCTCTTGATACTATGTTAAAAGACGCTAGCTTAGACATAGTAACTGTGGCTCAAACACCAGTTGTATTTAGCAGTTTTATTAATAGCAATTTTTCAATTATTGCGGGCACGTCTTATTCCTATAACGATGTTTTTGTGCTTGCTAGGCGCGATCGGGGCATAACCAGCCCGGCAGATTTGCGCGGCAGAAATATTGGCGTAACTGAAGGTACTATTGGCCATTATTTTCTTAATATATTTTTAAATAATAACAATCTCCTGTTGTCCGATGTGAAGGTAATAAATTTGCCGGCCGACCAATTGACTCAAAGTATGACTGCCGGAACTGTGGATGCAATTTCTACTTGGCAACCATATATTAGTAATGCTCAAAAGGCCTTAGGAAACAACAGTATTATTTTTCCTAATAATAATATTTATCGGGAAGATATCTATTCTGTATCAAATAAGGAATTTATTAAAAATCATCCCGAAGCAATAGTCAGATTTTTAAAAGCAATCCAACAAACGGAAAATTTTATCTTACAAAACAAAGATCAAGCGGCTGCTATTATGGCAAATGAATTAAATATGGATAAAGATTTTGTTTTTTCTATATTCGGCAACTATCAATTTGGGCTATTTTTAGACCAGGCAACTATTCAAACAATTGAAAATCAAGCCCGTTGGGCAATTCAAAACAAGCTGACCGATAAAACTACTGTGCCCAATTATCTTGATTACATATATATTAATGCCTTAGAGGAAGTAAAACCTGGGGCGATGACAATTGTACACTAGAAAATGAAAATTTTTACTAAAATTTTATTGCTTGCCTGCTTTTCAAGCTTTGCAATAATTGTTCTCACTGTTTTTTTGTATTTTTCATTTCAATTTTTTAACCAGGCAATTGAAAAAAATAGAATAGCCAATCAAATCAGCACCAGTTTGTTTGAAAGGAGATTACTTTTGGATGAGTATTCGCTTTTTGGCGAAGATCGGCCTCAAAAACAGTGGTTTGTTGAAACTAATAATATAACCGCTACTATAAAGTCTAATTTAGGGTTGTTTTTGAAAGATTTTGAAAAAAAAGATATTAATTCGATATTGGAAACAATTAGTTTGACTAAAAAAGAGTTCAGTGATTTATTGACATTGAGAGGGCAAAATAACATAAACAGCTCTGATATCAAAACAATCAAAGAACAAAAAGAAATAAGAATTTTAGCCCAGCTTATAAATCAATCTCAGGAAGCCAATGACGCAGCTAATCGGTTGGCAGTAGCAAGCTCAGCAGAGGCAGTTGATACTCAAACGACAATATTATATCTTTGGATTGGTTATATTTCAATTATATTGTTGGTTATGCTTATTGGGCTGATTATTTGGAGGAGGATTGCCATGTCAATTGTAAAGCTTCATCATGGGACTGAAGTCATCGAAGAAGGAAATTTGGATTTTAAAGTTGGTACTCCGGTTAAGGATGAAATTGGACAGCTATCGCGCTCTTTTGATACAATGGTTACGAAATTAAAAGTGTCTTATTTAAATTTGGAAAACGAATTAAAGGTGTTGGACGAGAGTAAGAAAAATGTGGAAGTAAAAAACAAAGAATTGGAAGATAAAATTAATGAGTTGGCTACAGCCCGCGAAGCAATATTAAACGTTGCAGAGGATGCCGAAGAAGAAAGACAAAAAGCCGAAGAGTCTAAAGCCAAAGAAGGAGCTTTGCTACAAGGCCTTGGAGAAGGCGTGGTAGCAATAGACCAAAACGGCAAAGTTGTTCTTATTAATAACGCGGCCGAGGACATGCTTGGATTAACCGCTGACCAAAGTGTCGGCAAGCTGATTACTGAAGTCAGAGCAGTGCTGGATAAAGATGGAAACTCGGTGCCTATAGAAAAACATCCAATGTTTCTTGTTCTTAAAAACAAAGCCAATGTGATGGGTTTTTCTTGTTTTTATGTTAAAAGAAATAGGGTAATGTTTCCAGTTGTTGTCACAGCATCCTCGGTTGTTCTTAATGGAAAAATTATCGGCGCCGTCGAAATTTTTAGAGATATTACAAAAGAAAAAGAAATAGACAAGGCAAAAACTGAATTCGTTTCCTTGGCATCGCACCAGCTACGCACTCCGCTTTCTGCAATAAGGTGGTGTTTAGAGGATTTAGACTCGCAAGAAATTGGTAAGTTGAACAAGCAACAAAAAGATTATATTGAATCTGGACTTGCTTCCACAAAAAGACTTATTGCTATTGTTAACGGATTATTGGATGTTTCCCGCTTGGAAATGGGAAGATTAACAATTGATCCAAAACCAACTGATTTAGTAAAGTTGGTTAGAGATACAATAGGAGAGTATAAAAAACTGGCTGAAAAAAAGAAAGTTGAGTTAAAATTAGATAAAGCTCCTACTTCAATACCAAATATTAGTATAGACACAATGTTAGTAAGGCAAGTAGTGGCCAACTTTATTTCCAACGCTATAAAATACGCTAGGCCAAAAACAGGTAAATCAAAAATAAATGTAAAAATTGAGAAGGAAGGTGATAATGTTAAGGTGTTAGTTTGTGACAATGGAGAGCAAATCCCAGAAGAATATCAGGTGCATTTATTCAGCAAATTTTATAGGGCTCCTACTGCTGCAAAACTAGATACATCTGGAACTGGCTTAGGGCTCTACATAACTAAATTAATTATAGAAAATTTTGGCGGAGAAGTAATTTTTGAATCCAGAGAAGGCAAGGGCACAATTTTCGGGTTTTTAATACCGTTGTCTGGTAGTAAGGCTAATAAAGGTGAAACAACATTGTCTATCTAAGTAAAATTTAGTATAATTAGGCAAAATAAAAAAACATGGATAAAAAAATTTTAATAGTTGAAGATGAGGTTGATATTCGTAAGCCAATAGTAAATAAATTGAGGCGCATGGGTTTTGTCGTTACCGAAGCGGCTAATGGAGTAGAAGGTTTAGCGGCTTATAAAAAGGAAAAGCCAGCGTTGGTTTTATTAGATATTATAATGCCAGAGATGGATGGTTTGGAGATGTCAAAACAACTAATGGCTTTTGACAAAAATGCGCAGATTTTGTTTTTAACTAATATGTCCGGTCATGATAAAATTGCAGATGCAGTTGAACTTGGAGCGGTTGAGTATTTGGTTAAATCAAACTATTCAATACATGAATTGGTGGAAAAAATAATACATCGTTTGAACAATAAAGAAAAAGTTTAAAAATTTGGTAGACAATAAAAAAATAACTATTTTAATCGCTAGGAAGGCATTAAGCCTAGGAGTATTAGACTTTTATGTTAAAGCTGATTTATCAATAAGCGAGGTGTTAGATAGGGTGGAAGACGTTTTGAAAAAATGGAAAAGTAAAAAACAATACCACCGCTAAAAGAGGTGGTTTTTGTTTACAAAAAATTGTATTTTTATATATTTTTAAGTATACTAAAATAATCAAATAGGGCTTAAAGATAGCATAATAGCGATTTAATATTAGCCAAAGCCACCTGCAATAAAATATGCAAAATAAGAAAGATAAAAATTTGAATTTTTCTAAGGTTTCAGTCAATGACCTGATCTTGTTTTGCATACATTCTGTAATTGCAAATTCTGAACAGTGCAGTTTTGAAAGATTGGTAAAAGAATGTTTTACCTTGTTTCCAGACACGCTTAAGTTTACCAGATATCCAATTTGGCCAGACTCTAGAAAATTGGACAGGCCGTTGAGAGCACTGAGAAATGAAAAATTAATAATTGGAGACCCAAAAACTTATTTTATTTTAACTGAAACAGGAGAAGAAAAAGCAGCGGTTGTTGCCAAATCATTAAGGCAGGGAAAACTTTTATAATATGAACGCTTATTTGCAAAACAAGGATTTTTCCAAAGTGTCTGTAAAATTTTTAAAAAAAATTACCTCAATAATTGGGACAGTTTTTTTATTCATTTTATTTTTTGTTTGTTTTGAGGTTTATGTTCCGGTAAATCCAGGGTCACATGAAGTAGTTGTGTTTACGGTTCAAAAGGGCTGGGGAGACAATGAAATTGCAGTCAATTTGAAAAAGCTCGGAATTATCAGAAGTAGTTATTTTTTTAAGTTTTATTCTGTTTTGTCTTTAAAACATTCAGTATTACAGGCTGGGGGATACAGTTTGTCGCCAAAAATGTCTGCTCATGAAATTGCCAATAAAATGGCGCAAGGAGACGTGATAAGGGATAAAGTTAAGATTTTAGAGGGATGGAATATAAAGGATATTGGAAAATATTTGGAGGCAAAAGGCATTTGTAAACAGGATTATTTTTTATCTTTGACAAAGAAAGACTATTCGGAAGATTTTAATTTTTTAGCAGATAAGCCCAATAATGTAGGGTTGGAAGGATATCTTTTTCCTGACACTTATGAGATTTCCAAGGGCGCAACTTGCGAAGATATTTTAAGCAATATGCTGGCAAATTTTGATAAAAAATTGACCCCGGCTTTGCGAGCTGAAATTAAAAGTCAGAAAAAATCAATATTCGACATAATTACAATGGCTTCAATAATTGAAAAAGAGGTCAGGACTTTGGATGACAAAAAAATTGTTTCTGGGATTTTTTGGAAACGCCTTAAAATTGATATGCCCCTTCAGTCATGTGCTACTGTTAATTATGTCACTGGCAAAAATAATCCTGGAGCCTTATTAAAGGATTTAGAAATTGATTCGCCTTATAATACGTATAAATATTGTGGCTTGCCAAAGGGTTCAATTTCAAATCCTGGCATGAATTCAATTTTAGCCTCAATTTATCCTAAAAAAAGCAATTATTGGTATTATTTGTCCAGCTTAAGCGGAAAAACAATTTTCAGTGAAACTTTGGAACAGCAAAATGCAGCCAGTGCTAAGTACTTAAAACCTTGACATTGGGGATAATTTAGATTAATATAAACATACAATCAAAAAGCCACAGACAATAGGTACCGCAAGGGTAAGTCCTATCGAGGCAAAACTACTAACTTTAAGTTAGCTATTGCCGTCTGTGAAAACAGGCTTTTTATTTTAAAAAAAAATATTATTAAACAACGCGACGAAAATGTATTTCCGCGTAAATTGGGCCTAGATGTATAGGATTATAATTAGCCCAATTTCCGAAGCAATCGTATTCGCCTCGCTCATACGACCGTGGCACTTACTAAAGCACAGAAAACAAAGCAAATAGAAAGTATCAAGGGAAATGTTGCAAAACAGAAATCCGTGATATTTGTCGACTTTGCAAAGGTACCTTCCAAGGAAATGTTCAGCTTGAGAAAATCTTTGAAGGAAGCAGGTTGCAATTTGAAAATTGCAAAGAAAACATTGGTTAGGGTAGCATTTGGTCAGTCAGGTATTTCTTTTTGGAATAAAATGAAAGCAGTTATACCTGGACAATTGGCATTGGTCTTTGGAATAGAAGATGAAATAGCTCCAGCCAGAATTGCTAACCAGTTTGGAAAGACAAACGAGAATTTCAAAATTTTGGGAGGAATTTTTGAAAAGAGATTTATCGACAGGACAAAAGTTTTGGAATTGGCAAACATACCTTCAAGAAACGAGCTTTTGGGCAGGTTGGTCGGCTCTATATACAGCCCAGTTTCAAGTTTTGTACGAGTATTAAATAAAATAGCAGAAAAATAATAAAAATTATCGCTCGGCAACAATCTTTTTTCCGGCTATCTGGCACTTTGTGTCTCAGAGGCCTGCAAAAAGTTCATTGCCTCGCATTAAAAAAATATTATGACAGACGAAACAAAAGTAGAAATTCCAGCTAAGTTTGAAAAAATGGTAGCTGAAATAGAAAAAATGCCAGTTGTAGAATTGGCAGAATTGGTAAAAGTATTGGAAGCTAAGTTTGGCGTTTCAGCCGCAGCTCCAGTAGCAGTTGCAGCAGCCGCAGCCGGACCAGTTGAGGAAAAGACATCTTTCAATGTAGAATTGAAGGAGGTTGGAGCTCAGAAAATTGAGGTTATTAAGGTTGTCAGAGACGTAACAGCCAAAGGATTGAAGGAATCAAAAGACTTGGTTGACGCCGCAGCAGCAGGAACAGCCCAAATGGTAAAAGAGGGCGTAAAGAAAGAGGAAGCTGATGAAATTGCAAAGAAATTTGCAGCAGCCGGAGCCAAAGTAGAAATCAAATAAGATTTTTTAGAAAAACACCCTGTAAAAAGGGTGTTTTTTGTTGTATAATTTTCTTTACATTATTTAGTATTAATGCTAATAATAGAACATCAAAGTGCATGGTGCACCTTGAAAAAAAATAAGGAGGGATGTGCAATGCCTAACACAACAAAAAAGTTGGCTAGTACGTTCAAAGCGTGGAGGATAACACTGGAAGTGGAACCTGAATTGTTGATGAAGATCGTCGACATTTTGGTGAAACTCAATCTAAACCCAAAACCCTGCGGATGGGAGAAAAAAATCTCAGGGCTTGAGGATGAACCATTCAAAAGAATACAGATTGTATTCGTAGTGCCTCAAGAGAAAGTTTCTAATCCAGTTCTTTTTGTAGAAAATCATCTTGAAGGAAATCATGCATCATTGTGTGGATTTACACCTGTCGATATGATCTGCCCACCGGCGCAGGAAATGGGTGGCGGATGCAGGCATTGTGGCGAACTTGTCTTATTGGAAATGTCGCCATTTCACTATAGAGGTCAACCGGCATTTGTGGTGTCAGAACATAAATCTTTTGATTCCATATGTCCTGGCTCAGGGTCAGAGCCTTGGTCCAAAATTGGTCTGAAACGCCTGAGTTAGAATATTAATGTTGTTGGCAACAACGACGAGCGAGAAGAAACTAATCTCGCTCTTTTTTTTGCTTCAAAAAAGTGATAATATTTCCTAATGGGCGGTTAGCTCAGCGGTAGAGCATTGCATTCACATTGCAGGGGTCGTAGGTTCGAATCCTGCACCGCCCACATTACTATTAAGAATAAAAAATATGAAAGTTATTTTATATATGGCAATTACAGCAAATGGGTTTATTGCCAAAAATGACGATGACACAAGTTGGATTTCAAAGGAAGAGTGGAATAGTTATAGCTTGGCAACTCAAACTGCTGGTGGGCTTATAATTGGGCATCGTACATACGATATACTCACTAAACAACCTGAATTTTCAGAATTAAAAGATGTGAAGTTGGCAGTAGTATCTGAAAAGAAATTTAAAACATTAAGTCCTAATCAATTTGTTGCTTCTTCGCCCAAAAAAGCTTTAGAATTTTTTGAGGGGTATAAAGAAGTTATTGTGGCTGGTGGTGGTACACTAAATGCCTCTTTTTTAGCTGAGAATTTAATTGATGAAATTTATTTAGATGTCGAACCAATAATTTTTGGTAAAGGTATCCCTGTTTTTAAGGGAAAAGATTTTGAACTTAAACTGGAATTTCTTGGACAAAAGAAAATAGCAGATAACGAAATTCAATTGCATTACAAAGTTGTTCGGTAATAATTTATGGCAACAAGTTATAGACAATTGAATTGGACTGAGCATTCAAAGATCAAAATGCGTCAGTATGGGCTTTCAAAGCAAAAGCTGTTGGGAATACTGTATAAGCCAGAACGTAAGGAAAAGGGGATTGTGCCCGGAACAATGGCTGTGATGAAGACTAACAAAGTATTTTTTAAAACAAAGCAAATAACCGTAGCAGGAGCTTGGCAAAAACCTAAGAAAGCTCCAGGGGAAATATGGCTTATGTATAAGGATGTTAAGGCTGCTATGGTTCCAATAAGAAAAATAATTAGTGCTTGGAGATATCCGGGAATTTCTAAACCTGGAGAAGCCATTCCTATACCCGAGGATATTAAAAATGACATAATTAATGGTATAATAGAATAATGGAAATAGTTAATCAAAAAAATATAATTAGTTTGTGGTTTTCGTGGTATTTTGTTGAAATGCCTAAGTTTTTGTTTGGGGTTTGGAAAAACTATATTTTATTTGCTTCGAATTATTTTTCTTTACCTCTTTTATTGCGGTCCCTTTTTTCGCCTTGGAGAAAATACAGGTGGAATTATACCAAAGGTTTTGACTTAGGAAATTTTTTCAGTACTCTTATATCAAATATTTTTTCAAGAATTATTGGAGCTGTAATGAGAATTGCTTTGATTGTAGTTGGAATTTTATTTCAAATTTTTGTTTTGATTGCAGGGCTTGTGGTTATTTTATTTTGGGTTTTGCTTCCTGTGATTATAGCATCGGGATTAATATTATTTTTAGGATATTAAAATGTTTAATTTTGAATTGGAAAATACAGAGGTTTTTTTAGCAGTAAAAAGGGAAAAATTTCCACTTTTTAGGTTTGCCGGAGCAATTAAAAATGTGTTTCTGCTTTTGTTTATAATATCTGTATTGTTTTTAGGTTTTTCTTTTTTTGATTTTGTTTCCGGGCATTCATCATTTAGAATGGTTTTTTTATTTTTGTCGCTATACCTTGTTTTTTGGAATGTGGATTTGTTTGTCCGACTTAAAATTAAAAAGCCCGGTGCGTCGTTGAATATCACAGAGGTTGCTGTAAATATAGAAGAATATAATTTAGCGGAATTGCTGACTTTCAACGCTGCAAAAATTATTTTAGATGCAATGGACTTTTGCAAAAAAAAGAAAATTCCCATAAACTCAACATCGCTTTTATTGTCTTCTTTAAAGCTTGGAAAAAACGTTAACTTAATATGTTTTCGGCTTGGACTTGATCCAAAAAAGCTTCGACTAGATTTGAAAAATTATTTAGAAAAAACACAAAAAACAGAAATTACAGAAAATTTGTTTTCTAATGATTTTCAAAAATCCATTGAATATGCCTTAAAAGTTTCAATTGATAGAGGTCATGCATTTATAGGCCAGGCAGAAATTTTAGTTGCTTTGGCTAAGCAGGACGAATTTTTCAAAAAACTTTTGGTGGATTTTGACTTAAAGCCAGAAGATGTAGAAAATCTGACTTTGTGGCTTGATTCTGCGGAAGATTTGGCTGAAAAAACTAGAAAGTTTTGGACGTATGAAAATTTAATTAGAAAAGGATCTTTTGGAAAGAATTTTTCTTCCGGATATACTGTAACTTTGGATAGATTTTCAATTGATTGGAAAAAAGTTGTTTCTGGCTGGAGATTTACAGAAATTATTGGACATAAAAAGGAAATAGATCAGACAGAAGTTATTTTGGCTAAGTCCAGTATGGCAAATGTTTTGATAGTCGGAGATCCTAACGCCGATAGAAAGGCTATAGTTAAGGCCATAGCGCAAAAGTGCTATTTAGCCAGCTCTATGCCGGAATTAAATAATAGAAGAGTAGTAGAATTAGATGTTGTATCTTTAGCTGCCCAAATTTCTGATTTTGAAAAAATGGAAATTGTTTTAGAGCAAATATTTTCAGAGGTACTTGCTTCTGACAATGTAATTTTAGTTGTTGATAATCTTGAAAATTTTGTAGGCCAAAAAACTCAGAAAGCTGGGGCTTTTGATATTTCGGGAATACTGGCAAAATATTTGATTATGCCCAGTTTTCAATTTATTGGGCTGACATCTTATGAAGGGCTTCACAAAAACATTGAAGAAAATTCATCTTTTTCTGGTTTGTTAGAAAAAGTTGAGGTTTTAGAAATTACAGAAAAAGAGACAATAAATATTCTGCAGTCTGTCGCGCTGGATTTGGAATATCAGCATAAAATTTTAATATTATACCCAAGTATTCGAGAAATAGTTAATTTGACTGCAAGATATATGCCTAGCTTGCCGTTTCCCAAAAAAGCATTGGATGTTTTAAATGAATCAGCTGTTTATGTTCAAAAAATGAAGGAGCGAGTTGTTTTGCCTCACCATATAGCAGAAATAATATCAAAGAAAACTGAAATACCCATAGGAAAGATGGAGACAAAGGAAAAAGAGGTTTTGCTTAATTTGGAAAATTTGATTCATGACAGGCTTGTGAATCAAGAGGAAGCTGTAAGTGAAATTGCTATTGCTATGAGAAGGGCAAGAATGGGAATTGCTTCCAAAACAAGGCCAATGGGAACATTTTTGTTTTTAGGTCCAACAGGAGTTGGAAAAACAGAAACTGCCAAAGCTTTGGCCCAAATTTATTTTGGTTCTGAGCAGAAAATGATAAGGCTGGATATGTCGGAATTTCAAGCAATTGCAGACATCCCAAGGCTGATTGGAGCTACTTCACCAGTTGAAATGCAGGGACTTTTGACTACACCTGTGAGGGAAACGCCTTTTTCCTTGGTTTTGCTTGATGAAGTTGAAAAAGCCCACCCAAATATTTTAAACTTGTTTTTGCAGGTTTTAGACGAAGGGCATATTACCGATGGCCAGGGCAGAAAAGTTGTTTTTACAAATACAATTATTATTTGTACTTCAAACGCTGGGGCAGATATGATTTTTCAGCAAATTGAATCTAATCAGCTAGTAGAAAAAGATAAATTGTTCAAGGAACTTTTTGCAAAGAACACCTTTAGACCTGAGTTTGTAAACCGCTTTGACGCGACAATACTTTTTCATCCTCTTACAAAAGACAATTTGTTAAAGATTGCCCAGTTGTCGCTTCAGGGATTGCAGAAAAATTTAAAGGAAAAAGATATTATATTTGATATTACAGAACCTTTGAAAGCTAAAATAGTTGAGCTTTCTTATAAGCCAGAATTTGGCGCTAGGGAAATGCGAAGAGTTATACAAGACAATGTTGAAAATGCTGTTGCTTCGGCTTTGCTGTCAGACAAGATAAAGAAAGGCGACAGATTTGAAATTAATTCCGATAATTTTGAAATTATAATAAATCCAGTAAAAAATTAATTGTTTCATAAAATCCTGGCTTTAATAGCTAGGGTTTTTTATTTTCTTGACAATATTTGCTAAAATGGTAAATTACATTATCATACAAGTAAATGAACATTTAAATTCAAATATGGAAAGGAGTGTGCAAAATGTTAAAAATTTTTGTTATTTTGTCGCCAGAAACTAGGAAAAAATTCAAAAAAAATAATATTGTAGATCTTAGAAAGAGGGTTATTCCTATAGTGAAAGAAACCTTTGGGAAAAAACCAACTTTTACGGCCATATATGGTATTGAGACATATGGTGAGGCTGAAGTTCAAGTTGAGATCCGCTACACAGTTGATGACAATGAGACGTGGTGGGATCCTTCGTCTAAACTTCGCAAAAAAAGAAAAGAAATGACTGATAAAATAAGGGAAGAATTCAACAGTTTTAGGCATTTTTCAAAATTGGATGATTACCGAGTTTCTATACAGTGTCGGCCATGTCCTGGCAGCAGCTACGAACTTTGTAAAATGGACTAAGAAAGGAGTATATAAAATGATCAAGATTATTTTAATTTTGTCACCGGCGACTTTAGGTCTTCTTACAGACCAAAAAGCCGAGGAGTTATCCGAAAAACTGGTTCCTGTGGTAGAAAAATCCTTTGATATTAAAAGGGATAATAACACTTCTGCAACAGTAATAAGGGCTACATCGGTTTATGGCGAGGCCGATATCCAAATTTTTATTAATTTTCACATCGGTTCTCATGAGTACGGTTATGAATATTTTAATCCCATTGAACGGAACATTGAACAACTTGTAGAGTTGATCCAAAACGAATATATATCCTTTTTTAAGGAAAAAGGTATAAAACCGTACGCCTTTTCAGTAGAATGTGTCCCTTTAAAAGGTGCATTTTACAAGCTATTTGATATTGATGAAGAATTAGAATAGCACCCCCTTGTACTTTACAAGGGTTTTTTATTGCCCGACAAATGATATTGACAAAGTAGTATGGTTTTGCAATAATGCAATATAGGCTAAATATATGATAAATACAGTTCAGAAAAATATAAATAAGAACCTTTTGGCAAACTTGTTGTTAAGCTTGCTTTTATTGGATTACCATCCAGGAGATTTTTGATAAACATATAGACATTAATTAGAAAAATATCAAAATCCTCCAAAAGAGGATTTTTAGTTTTATATAGTTTATCCTCACACTGAAGTTTTAGACAATTTCAGTGTGGGGGTAAAGGGATAGTTCTTTTACAACCTTAGTAACAAAATAATAGAAAGAAAAGAAAGGAAGGGAAAAATGAAATCGACAATGAATGTGAGTAAGTATCGTCCGTTTCCAACAGTCAAGCTGGAAAATCGCCAATGGCCAGATAATGTCATAACAAAAGCTCCAATATGGTGCGGAGTTTGTCTTCGTGATGGAAATCAATCTCTGTACAAACCTATGACCGAAGAGGAGAAGGAAAAATATTTTAGGCTTTTATGTGATATTGGTTTTAAGGAAATCGAGGTTGGTTTTCCTTCAGCATCTGTTACTGATTATGAGTTTGTTCGTCGCATAATTGAGAATAATTTCATTCCAGAAGATGTAGCAATACAGGTTCTGGTCCCAGCGCGCGAGGATTTAATTAAAAAGACAATTGAATCTCTTGTTGGAGCTAAGAAAGTGATCATACATTTGTATTATCCAACTTCTCCAGCTCAGCGCAGGGTTGTGCTGAAAGTGACCAAGGAGCAAGCGATTGAATCAGCAGTGCGCGGTATGAAGTGGATAATGGAATATTCCAAAAAACTTGTCGGGACAGATATTACATATCAATTTTCCCCGGAAAGTTTTTCGTGCACGGAATGGGGATTTGCAGTTAACATTTGTTGGGCGGTAATGGAAGTCGTAAAACCAACTGTCGAGCATAAAATCATACTTAATTTGCCGGCAACAATGGAGGTTTCTACTCCAAATGTGTATGCTGATCAGATTGAGTGGTTTTGCAAGGAAATACCTAGTCGCGACAAGTTGATAATAAGCGTGCATACTCACAATGATCAAGGTACTGGGGTTGCTGCAACTGAGCTTGCGCTTCTTGCTGGAGCTGACAGAGTTGAAGGAACTTTATTCGGAAACGGAGAAAGAACTGGAAACACTGATCTTGCAACTGTTGCGCTCAACTTGTTTTCACAAGGTATTAATCCAAAATTGGATTTTTCCAACATAATGGCAATACGTAAAACATATGAATTGTGCACAGGTATGAAAGTGCCACCTCGGCATCCATACAGTGGAGACCTGGTATTTACTGCTTTTTCGGGAACGCACCAAGATGCCATTCGCAAAGGTTTGAATGAAAGGATAGAAAAAACAAATGAGCCTTGGGATGTTCCGTATCTTCCAATAGATCCAAAAGATATTGGAAGGACATACGAGAAGGTCATAAGGGTGAATGGACAATCTGGAAAAGGCGGTATAGCTTATCTTCTAGAAAGTGAATGTGCAATTCATTTGCCAAAAGATTTGGAAATAGATTTTGGGAAAATAGCAGGTAAGCAGATTGACGCACTTTGTCGGGAAGTTTCTAGCGAGGATCTAAAAGGCATGTTTTGGAAGGAATATGTAGAGCGTAATAGTTACATGCAGTTTGTCAGATATAATGACATTGAAATTGACGACGTAACATGTGATTGCAATTTAGTTGTCACAGTTGGCGGAATAGAACGTTTCTTAACAGGAACTGGAAACGGGCCAATAAATGCTGCAGTTAACGCATTGAAAAAATTTCGTTCTGATTTGGTTGACATTGTTGACCAAGCAGAACATTCTCTCAGAGAGGGTTCAAACGCCGAAGCCATTAGTTATGTCAAAACTGCGTGGTCTGATGGAGAAATCTGTTGGGGAGTAGGAATAGACAAAAACTCGACGCGAGCATCCATAAAGGCCATAATTAGTGCCATGAATAGGAAATAGTTATTATTTTGTTACTCATGCCTTAATCTTCGGATTAAGGCTTTTTTATTACTTAAAGAGCACATAGTGGATAAGTCATATTTTAAGCAAAAATGGGCAGGGGGGTGTGGATAACTTTGCCAAAATAGGCGATTTTACGACTATAATTGGGGTTTGGGGCAGGGTGTTGACTTGGTATCATGAAATGGGATATAAATAACATGTAGTGGATAAATGTGGATAAATGTGGAAAATTTATGTTAATAGGACAATACGAACACACAATAGATATAAAGAAGCGCTTGGCCCTGCCAGCAAAGTTTAGGGGAGAGCTTGGCGACAAAATAATCATCACAAGGGGTATTGAGGGCTGTCTTGCAGTATATACAGAAGCAGAGTGGAAGATTATGTCAGACAAGCTGGGAGCTTTGACTATAAGCCAAGCAGAGGCCAGATCTTTTACCAGGATGATTTTAGCTGGAGCTATGGAAGTTTCACTTGATAAGCTTGGTAGAATACTTGTTCCAGATTATTTGAAGGAGTACGCAGGCTTGAAAAAGAATGTTGTAATATGTGGTTTGTCTAATAGATTGGAAATTTGGGATGCAGAGAAGTGGGAAACATATAAAATAGCTGCAGAAAAAGGAGTTGACGAAATTGTTTCTAAATTAGGAGGATTGGGAATTTAATAATAATTATGATACATACGGCAGTTCTTAAAAAAGAAGTATTGGAATATCTTGACCCAAAGCAAAATGAAAATTTTGTCGATTGCACAGTAGGCGAGGGCGGACATGCCGAAGATATTTTAAAGAAAAATGGCCCAGAAGGAAAATTATTGGGAATTGATTTAGACCCACAACAAATTTCAGCTGCTCAATGGCTTCATGTTCAATTTAAAGACAGAATAGTCTTGGCTACTGATTCATACACGCATATAATAGAAATTTTAAATCGGAAAAATATTACTCCGATTAACGGAATTTTATTGGACTTAGGAATGTCTTCGGCGCAACTTGCCAGGGCACATAAAGGATTTTCTTTTCAGGTAGACCAGGGCTTGGACATGAGATACAACGACGAAATGAATTATATGACAGCTGAGAAGATTGTTAACGAATGGCCAAAGGAAAAAATTGAGGAAATTTTGGAAAATTATGGCGAAGAAAAATTTGCCAGGAAAATTGCCGAAAATATTGTTGAACATAGAAAACAAGGAAGAATTAGAACAACTTTTCAATTGATTGAAATAATAAAAGACGCTACTCCTGGGGCATATTGGCGTGGTAAAATTCATTATGCGACAAGGACATTTCAAGCTTTAAGAATTGCAGTTAACGACGAATTGGAAAATATAAACAGGGTTTTGCCACAGGCAATTTCAATATTGGCACCAGAAGGAAGATTGGCAGTAATTTCTTTTCATTCATTGGAGGACCGAATAATCAAGAATTTTTTTGCAAGTGAATCAAAAAAAGGAACAATAAAAATAATAACTAAAAAGCCGATAACAGCAAGCAGGGAAGAGCTTGGAAAGAATCCAAGAGCACGATCTGCAAAACTGAGAGTCGCAATTAAAATTTAAAATATGACAACAGCTGTATTAAGTTTTGCTAAAGTTCAAAAAAGCTTGCAATCTAAAGTTAATTCCATTGATTTGCCAATTGTTAATTGGAAAAAAGTCTGCTTTATTGGATTTTTTATTAGCTTGGCGTTGTTGGTTTTCTATGTTTGGCAAATAAATGATTTGACCAGAGGTTCTTATTTATCCAATAGCTACGAAAAACAGATAACAAAACTTTCAGATGAAAACAAAAATCTCCAAGTTTCATTTGCTGAAAGCAGCTTTTTAGAGCAAGCTCTTGTTAAAATTCAGGCATTAAATTTTCAAAGAACCACCTCGGTAAAATATATACAAATTCCAGATATTTCAGCGGGGGTGGCAAAAGCAAATATTAAATGAAAAAAAATAACAATTGGAGAATAGGGTTTATCCTGTTTATTGTTATAGCAATTGGGGCAGCTATTATAAGCCGCTTGTTTTTTCTGCAAATTTTGGAAAGAAAGCTTTTCGAGGCTCAGGCTCTTGGCCAGCAGACTGATTTTAATACTATTACAGGCTCTAGAGGACAAATTTTTTGCACTTCGTCACAGGAAACAAAGGGCGGCAAAAGCTCTGGAGATGTGAAAAGTCTGGCAATAAACAAAGACAGTTGGATAATATCGGCAAGCACAAAAAATATTCCAGACAAAATTGCTTTTGCAGAAGTCTTGAGTAAATATATTAGCCAGACTAAAGACCAAATACTTTCAGAAATTAGTGGCAATAGTCAATATGTTATATTACAGAAAGATCTATCTTCAAATGAACTTGGCAAAATTAAAGCCTTGAATTTAAAAGGATTGTCTTGGCAAAATACGCCTGAAAGATATTATCCTCAAGGGCAAATGGCGTCCCAAATGCTTGGTTTTTTGGGCGGAAGTGGTTTGGGGCAGTACGGTGTTGAAGGTTATTATGACAATGTTTTAAGCGGGAAATCTGGAATCCAAGAGGAAAAATCTGGTTTGGATTCAATTTTCTCCGATAATAACCAAGTGTCTCTTGATGGCTCGGATATTTATCTGACAATAGATTATAACATACAATTCGAAGCTGAAACTTTGTTAAAAAAGGAAAAAATAAAAGATGACATAGATTCAGGCCAGATAATTGTTATAAAGCCAGACACTGGCAAAATTTTGGCATTGGCAAATTTTCCCAATTTTAATCCAAACCAATATGGAAAAGAAAGTGATTTGAGCATTTTTCAAAATTCTGCAATGCAAAAACTTTTTGAACCTGGTTCAATAATGAAACCTTTTACAATGGCTGCAGCTCTCAATGAAGGAAAAATAACTCCCAATACAACCTATATAGATACTGGTGTTGTAACTTTAAATAACAAATCAATACACAATTTTGAAAATGAAATTTGGGGCGAGGCTACAATGACAAAGGTTTTAAATGATTCCATAAATACTGGAGCAGTTTTTGCCGAACAGAAAATTGGAAATAAAAAATTCTTTAGTTATGTAGACAAATTTGGCTTTACATCAAAAACTGGAGTTGATTTACAGGGAGAGGTTTATTCGCATAATGACAGCCTAAAAAACGGTTCGGATATTACTTTTGCAACAGCTTCTTTTGGACAGGGAATTGAGCTTACACCAATGCAAATAATTAGAGGATTTTGTGCCCTTTCCAATGGAGGAAAATTGGTAAAACCGTACATAGTAGAAAAAATTGTAAACGGAAAAGATATAACATATACAAGGCCGGAAATTTCCGATTCTATAATATCTCAGCAAACTATTTCACAATTGAATCCCATGCTAATAAATGTTGTTGATGACGGCTTAAGGCGCATTGGAAAAATTCCAGGATATTATTTGGCTGGCAAAACTGGAACAGCACAAGTGCCGTTAAAAAATGGAAAGGGATATGAGACAAATAAAACCATTCAAAGCTTTGTTGGGTATGGCCCGGCTTTTAATCCGCAGTTTGTAATAATGATAAAATTGGACAATCCAAAGGCAGCAAAGTCAGCAATTTCAGCTGTTCCAGTGTTTAAGCAATTGGCTCAATATATAATAAACTATTGGCAGATTCCTCCAGATTATGACGCTAGTGTAAAAAATACTTCACCAAAATAGTTTTAAAAAAACCGCTATTAAGCGGTTTTTTTAAGTGTGGCCCCATCGGGATTCGAACCCGAGTTTTATGCTTGAGAAGCACGCGTCCTAGACCAGGCTAGACGATGGGGCCAAAGTTATTTATTTTTATCATAAATTCTGGTTTTTGTCTATTAACCTGGTGCGGGAGTTATCCCCATACTGGTGTTGCATTTTTATAGTAAAATAGAATAATGTTTAAAGATTTACTGAAAAACTATATTTATCCTATTGCAGTTTTTTCTGGCGGTATGATCGGAGTTGGCTTTTTAATTTTGCCATATATTGCGTTCCAAGTTGGAATTTGGCCAATGGTTTTATATTTTTTGGTTTTGACTGCCTTAGTAGTTGTAATAAACAGGATATTTTGTCAAATATGCCTGAAAACTCCAGATTATAAGAGATTTCCCGGGTTTGTAGGATTTTATTTGGGGAAATGGGCAAAACTTTTTCAGATGGTTTCTACAATTGTCGGAACTATTGGAGTTCTCTTGGTTTATTCGCTAATAGGAGGACAATTTTTGGCAGATGTTTTTCAGCCGGTATTTTCGGGAAATATTTTAGCTTATGTATTGGTATATTTTTTAATAGTGAGTATCATCATATATTTTGACATAAAAGTGATAGCAAAGATTGAGTTTTGGGTAATAATTTTATTATTTTTATCTTTATTGCTAATCTTTGTTGAAGGTTTTTCACAAATTAAGATTAGTAATATATTTTTGAGCGCGCAAAATACTGCACTAAATTCTGGGTTTACAAAATTTTTCTTGCCATATGGGCCTTTATTGTTTGCGCTTTGGGGAATTGGTTTAATTCCCGAGGCCGAGGAAATGCTTATAGGAAACAAAAAAAAGCTGAAAACAATCATTACAGCTTCAACAATAATAGTTTCAGTTTTTTATTTTTTGTTCACACTTTTGATTTTAGGAATTTCTGGAAGTCAAACCAGTCAAAATGCTTTAGTAGGGCTTAAAAATTTTCTACCAAGTATTTTAGTTACAATTTCAATTTTAATAGGAGCTTTGGCGTCATTCACTGCTTTTATTGCTCAGGGTATTATTTTTAAAAAAACATTAATATTTGATTTGAAAATAAAACACTGGCAGGCATTTGTCATAACTTGCTGTCCACCTTTGATACTTTATTTAATTGGAGTAAAGTCTTTTAAAGATTTGCTTTCCTTTATTGGAGGAATTTTGCTGGGATTTACTGGAATTTTTATTTTACTAATGTACAAAAAAATCGGGGGCAAAAATATAATAATTTATCCTTTGTCTTTGGTTTTCTTGTTTGGAGTAATTTACGAAATAATATATTTTATTAAATTATAATTATTTTTTATGATTATAGAAATTTTAATTTTTTTAGCTTCATGTTTTGTTTTATCTTGGCTTAGCTCCAAGTTTATAAAAACTCTCACTGAGGTGGCCAAGTATTTAAAATGGCGGGAATTCATAGTTGCCTTCTTTGTGATGGGTTTTGCTGCTTCTCTGCCAAACTTGTTTGTTGATTTAAATGCAGCTCTTCATGGGTTACAAGCTATTTCTTTTGGAGATATTATGGGTGGGAACCTGGTTGATTTGTCTTTAGCAATGGCAATAGTTGTATTTATGTCTAAAAAATATATTTCCACTGAGAGCAAAATGGTTCAGGGAAGTGCTATCTTTACAGCAATTGTTGCAGTCTTGCCATGGATTTTAGTGTTGAGGACTGGAGGCTTGGACAGATTGGACGGAATAATTTTAATTGTGGCATTTTTTGTTTATGCATGGTGGCTCTTTTCAAAAGACAGCAGATTTACGAAGGTTTACGAGGACAAGAAATTAAAAAAAATTGCGAAAAAATCTACTTTTATATTTGATTTGATAAAAATTGCAGTTATATTGGCCACTCTTCTTGCAGCTTCATATGCAGTTGTTTACTCGGCTCAGTATTTTGCCAGCTCTCTTAAAATTTCCTTGTCTTTGGTTGGAGTTTTGATTGTAGCTTTGGGAAATTGTTTTCCTGAAATTTATTTTGGAATTATTTCTGCAAGGAAAGAGGAAAATTGGATGGTTTTGGGAGACATGATGGCTTCGGTAATAGTTTGCGCAACTCTTGTTTTGGGAATTGTGGCAGTTGTAGCACCATTTAAAATTTATGATTTTTCCCCATTTTTAGTAGCTAGAATTTTTATGGTAATTTCCTGCGTGTTTTATTTATTCTTTATGATTTCCGGTAAAAAAATAACAAAGAAGGAAGCTTTGCTTTTACTTTTAGTATATATTGCATTTTTAATGACGGAAATTTTTCTACCAAAATAAATAAATTTTAATGGCTTTTTCAGAATATACAAATAAAAATATAGAAGAGGTTGCAAATATATTTGAAACTTCGGTTTTCGGTTTTTCTAAAAAAGAGGCGAGTTTGGCGCAGAAAAAATACGGACCAAATGAAATTAAATTGAAAAATGTTAATGCTTTTGCCGTGTTGTTTAGGCAGTTTAAGTCTCCGTTTACTTATTTACTTTTAGTTGCAGCTGTAATTTCAATTGCAATAGGGCAGTTGGTAGATAGTATTGCAGTTTTGGCTTTTATTGTAATTAATGTTGTTATTGGATTTTTTCAAGAATACAGAGCAGAAAAAGCAGTTTCTCTTTTGCAAAAATTCATTCCGCAAAAAGTGAAAGTGCTTCGCGATTTTAAAGAAGAAATTATAGACAAAATATTTTTAGTGCCCGGAGATGTTGTTTTATTGGAAGCTGGTGACATGGTTTGTGCAGATTTACGGGCAATAAACTTGCAGAATTTTCTGGTCAACGAATCTGTACTTACAGGAGAAGCGGTTCCAGTTTCAAAAATTACAGATGCGCTGACTGTTTCTGAAGTTGAAATATTTAAGGCAAAAAATATTATATTTTCTGGGTCGTCTGTTGTGTCTGGCAAAGGGCAGGGAATTGTAATTGCAACTGGCAAAGATACTGTTTTTGGCGGAGTTATAAAAATCGTATCTGGAATAAGAAGGGAAAGCACTTACGAAAAAAGCATTTTGTATTTCTGCAAGCTCATTTTAAGAATTGTAGCTACGACCATTGCTTTGATTTTTATAGCCAATATTTTGCTAAAAGGTGTCAGTGATATTTTAGAGCTTCTTTTGTTTTCTGTGGCTCTAATAGTGAGCATTTTGCCAGAAGCTTTGCCTGTAGTTGTTACTTTTGCGCTTTCCGAGGGAAGCTTGAAACTTGCAAAACAGAAGGTTGTTGTAAAGAGACTGTCAGCTATTGAAGACTTGGGAAATATTGAAATTTTGTGCACAGACAAAACCGGAACCTTAACCCAGAACAAGCTGTCGCTGGAAACTATTGTTTCTTCAGATAAGAAAAAGTGTTTTTTGTATGGAATTTTAAGTTCAGGTGCAGACAGAGTAAATAACAAACTGTTAAATCCCTTTGATTTGGCTTTATACCAAAGGGCCTCTGAAGACGTTTTAAAAGAATCAAAAAAATTTAAAATAGTTTCCGAATTGCCGTTTGATTCATATAGAATGCGGTCGGCATTTTTAGTCCAGTCTTTTCGCGGAGAAAAAATAATCATTGTTAAGGGAGCATCAGAATCAATTTTAAAAAATTGTTCAAGGCTGGGCGGAAGCTTCAACAAAAAAGAGATTGCCGAAGATGTGGAAAAAAATGGTAAAGACGGCAAGAGAGTTTTGGCTTTAGCTTATAAAAAAGTTAATCGGGAAAAAAATGATTTGAAAGTTAGCGATGAAAAAGGGCTGACTTTTCTTGGATATTTTGTTTTTGAGGATCCGTTAAAAAGCACAGCCAAAGAGGCAATTGAGCTTTCAAAAAAGTTGGGCGTTAAGATTAAAATTATTACCGGAGATTCCAAGGAAGTTGCAGAATATGTTGCCAGGCGCACCGGGTTGGCTTCAGGTTTGGAAGATGTAATTTCTGGTGAAGAACTTGAGTTGCTTACAAAAGAGGAGTTTGAAGATGCCTGTGAAAGTAAATCAATTTTTGCCAGAATTTCTCCAGATGTAAAGTACAATATAATAAAGTCTTTGCAGAAGAAATACGAAGTTGGATTTATGGGTGAGGGAGTAAACGATGCCCCAGCTTTGAAAACAGCAGATGTTGGTATAGCTGTTCTTGAAGCTTCAGATATTGCTAGGGACGCTGCAGATGTTGTACTTTTGCAGAAAGATTTGAGAGTTATAGTTAATGGTATAAAAGACGGCAGAATGATTTTTTCTAATATAAACAAATATATAAAGTGTGCTTTAGCCAGTAATTTTGGTAATTTTTATTCCATTGCTGTGATTTCTTTGTTTGTTAATTTTTTGCCAATGCTTCCAGTGCAAATTCTACTTGGAAATATTCTGTCTGATTTTCCTTTAATTTCCATTGCCACAGATTCCGTTGATGTTGATGAATTGAGAAGGCCAAAACTTTATCAACTACACTTGGTTTTACCGTTGATTATTTCATTGGCTTTGGTAAGCACTGTTTTTGACTTTATATTTTTTACAATTTTCCATAAACAGTCGCCGGCAAATATACAGACTTTGTGGTTTATAGAAAGCATTCTAACGGAAATTGTTTTGATATATATAATTAGAACGCGAGGAGTTTTTTACAAGGCAAAAAAACCTGGTTTTTGGTTAGTGCTTCTGACAGCGCTGGATGGAATATTTATTGTTTCTTTGCCGTTTCTTAAAATTGGACAAAGCTGGTTTCACTTCGCAGTCCCGCCTATTGTGCCTTTATTAATTGTATTTTTCCTAGTAGGCTGTTATTTTGTAACAAGTGAATTAGTTAAGCTTATTTATTACCATTATTGGAAGCCTAAAGCGAATATGTTAAGCTAAATTAAAATATATGGATATTACAACAATACTTTTAATAATAATTGCAGTTGGGGTGGTGATTTCTGTTTTTTTATTACTAAAGAAAAAGCCCGACGTGGAGAAGAAAGAAGAAGGGTCACTGCTTATGCTTCAGCAGCAATTAAATCAAGTTGCGCAGGCTGTAGATAGTAAACTTTCAGAGTCAAATAAAAATGTACAAGAACAATTTAAGCATTCAGCAGATATAATTAGAAATGTGACTGAAAAACTTACCAAGTTAGACGAAACAAATAGGCAAGTGGTTGGATTTGCTGACCAGTTAAAAAGTCTACAGGATATTTTAAAGAATCCAAAGCAAAGAGGAATTTTAGGAGAATATTATTTGGAAACAGTATTGAAAAATGTTTTACCACCATCTTCATTTCAAATGCAATACAGTTTTACAAATGGAGAAATTGTAGACGCAGTTGTTTTTGTAGATAAGCGCATAATTCCAATTGACTCAAAATTTTCCTTGGAAAATTACAACAGGATGCTTCAGACAAATGACCCGTTGGAAAAGAAAAGATTGGAAACTGCATTTGTAAATGATTTGAAATTAAGAATTGACGAGACTTCAAAATATGTCAGGCCCGAGGAAAAGACAATGGATTTTGCCTTTATGTTTATTCCGTCTGAAGCAGTTTATTATGACTTGCTTATAAACAAAGTTGGAGTAATTGCCGAAGACACTAATAATCTTATTTATTATGCCGGTAAGAAAAAAGTCATTGTTGTTTCGCCGACTTCATTTTTAGCTTATTTACAGACTGTTTTGCAGGGCCTTAGAAACCAGAAAATTTCCGAGCAGGCACAAACCATAATTAAAGAGGTAGAACGCCTTGGAAAGCACCTTTTTACCTATTCAGAGCATTTCAATCGCTTGGGACAGCATTTAGATTCTACTGTTGGCAGTTTTAACAAGGCAAAAATAGAATTTGCTAAGGTTGATAAAGATGTAATAAAACTAGCTGGAGGGGAATCTAAGCTTAAATTAGATGAGGTTAATCGTCCAACCATTGACGAATAACATACTTTTTGCTAAACTATATCTATTATATCGCTCGGCAACAAACTTTTTTCCGGCTATCGGGCACTTCGTGTCTCCGAGGCCTACAAAAAGTTTATTACCTCGCTACTAAAATACTATGATCGCAATTATAAGAACTGGCGGAAAACAATACATTGTTAAGCCGGGAGACAAATTAAAAATTGAGAAGTTAGAAAAGCCAATTGGAGAAGAATTTTCTTTTTCCGATGTTTTATTGTCTGAAAAGGACAACAAAGTGGAAATTGGAACACCTTTAGTAAAAGCAGAAGTTATGGCAAAAGTAATAAGCCAAGGAAAAGAAGACAAGGTTATCATTTTCAAATACAAGCCAAAGAAAAGAGAAGCCAGGAAAGTAGGACACAGACAACCTTATACGGAAATAGAAATCACAAGTATTAAATAGAAATTAAAAAAGCCCCGCAGAACGGGGTTTTTTGTTGTGCGACACTTTGACCATAAAAAGTATTGACAGTATTTTATGCGGGTGTAGCATTAAAAGTGGAGATAATAATATTTGTGTCCTGATATTTTGAAAAAGCGTCGCGCAACTATTATTAAAACTTATTAACATTAATATATTATTTTGCCCGGTTAAATGATAATTTTAAAAAATAAAAATTATTCAATTGGGCAAAAAATAAAATAATATGAGCAAAATATTAATTCGTAGTTCTGTGTTATTAACTGCCACCGCTATTTTAGTATTCAGCGGTTTTTTTATTGCCTCGCCCGTATTTGCAGTTGGTACCAACGGAAGCTTTGAAATTGGCACTGATCCTGGTGCATATGCCACGTTAAACCCTGTTGATACCAATATTACCGATTGGACGATTAATTCGGGAAGCGTAGATTACATTGGAACTTATTGGCAAGCATTAAATGGGGAGCGGAGCATTGATTTAAACGGTCTTGCTGAAGGGTCAATTAGTCAGACTTTTCCAACTGTTATTGGCGCTACTTATGACGTAACTTTTGATTTGTCTGGAAACCCAGACAGCCGATCAGATGTGTACGATCTTCTATATAGTCCGCCTTTGAAAGATATGTCCGTTAGCGCTACAGGAGCATCTTCTCAAGATTTTACTTTTGATACTTCTGTAATGGGAAACAGTCTCTCTAATATGTTGTGGGAAAACCATAAGTATTCTTTTGTTGCAACAGCAACAAGCACCACTTTAACATTTGCGAGCACTATTCCTGGCGCTTTTGGGCCTGCATTAGACAATGTTTTGATAGCTGAAACATTGCCGGTGATTACAGCAACCTGTCCTCAAGGAACAAATCAGTCGCCTTCGCCAATAGGAACTGTAACAGTTGATTCTGCTTCTTCGACAGCTGTTGCAAGCAGTAACAATTTGCTGAGTGGGGGCACATATCTGCTTGTTTCTTCGGGGACTTGGGAAAACACAGGCAAAAATTCTGCTGACTCAGAATATGCAAGCACTGATAGTTGGTCAACATATATGGATGGCTATAATATAGATCCATATTTCCTAGGTGAGGGAGAATTTGATCTGCAGGTAGATGGAGCTTTCGTAAATTGGGGAAGCTATAATCCAAACCATGTGTATTCCAGCTTATACACAGGAACTGGCAACCCAGTCAATTTGATGGTATTTGACGGTAATTCTAATCCAACTCCAGTGGTGGAACCTGGATGGTATGGTGATAACTTGGGAACATTGTCAGTAGACATTTATTCCTGTAATCCTGCGAATGTCAGCGTGCATACCATTAAATATTTGGATGGAGTACACGCGACCGCGGAAAACGCCAATAGCGCTGTGTTTCCAATGGAAACCACATTCAACGCTTCCAATATTGGCTCATACGAGAATGTGCCATTTACCCTTGATTCCAATGGATGGTATGGTGATCCTGCATATGAAGCTTCATTTTCCAACGCAGTTGCAGGCTCAAGTTATTCTGACTGGGAAGTGACAGGGGGTAATGTAGTTGGCGATTCGTGTGAAAGCGGACAGCCATATGCCTTGGTTGGGTATACTACTGGCGTCACATTGGAGGAATCTACCAAGGCAACTCCAATCCTGACTGTACCAAGTTTTCCAAATTTGACCAGCAATGAATATGTCATTGTGTGGAACAAAACATGTCCACCAATTCCAACGTTGAAAGTTCATGTCTTGAAATATTTGGACGGACAACTGGCAACGTCGGCAACTGCAAACAATTATCAGTTTCCAATGACGGCAACCTGGAAGACAGCAAACCTTAATGGAGGAGTTCAAACAACTGGCACATACGTGCTTGGAAATAATCATGGCGGAGCGCCAGACCAATATGGCGCAGACACAGCTGTCATGAATGCTCCGGCAGATTATGCCACCTCGGAAATTACCAATGACAGTCAAGTGGTTGACTCGCCTGAATTGTGCGTGCCAGGCAAATATCTGCTAAACGGATATAGAACAAGCGCGCTGAGTTTTGTCGATGCAGCAAACAAGCCATTGTCAGGCACAGCTTCATTTGCTGGACTTGTAGTCGACCAATATGTAATTGTAGACAACTCTAATTGTCCTACTACTGGAAGCCTAACTATAGAAAAATATGCAATTGGCGGGAATTCAACTTTTAACTTTACGAGTGATATTCCTGGAGGCGCAAGTTTTGTCATAACAACTGTAGCCGGAGTTGGGTACAGCCAGACTTTTGCAAACTTGACTCCTGGCACCTATCATGTAACGGAAGTTAATATGCCAAAAGGTTGGACACAAACAGATAATGAATGTTCTGCAATAACTGTAACTGCTGGACAATCTGCAATTTGTGCAGTTACCAATACAAGCAACAAACTGCTTGGTTTAATTCGAGGCACTAAGTATATAGACCGTGATGGCGACGGCACATTGAAAGATGGCGACCATCACAGACTTGCCGGCGTAACTATTTATTTGGATACAAATAATAATAGTGCGTTAGATGCTGGCGAGCCTTCAACTGTAACCGACAGCCATGGAAATTATCGATTCAACGGATTGGTTGCAGGCACATACTATGTTCGTGAAGTTGTGCAGACAGGATGGGTTCAGACTGCTCCTGTCAGCGGAGTATATAAAATTACTTTGACTGCTGGAAAAGTTTCCAAGAAAAATAATTTTGGCAACTTCAAACCAGGCACTATTTCAGGCATGAAGTTTAACGACGAAAACGCCAATGGGCGCAAAGACAATAATGAAACAGGCCTTGCAGGATGGACTATCAACTTGAAAGGGCCTCATGGCTTTACAGCGTCAACAGTTACCGGCGCAGATGGCAGTTATTCATTTGCCAACTTGGGAGCTGGCGTTTATACTTTGTCTGAGGTTATGCAAACAGGATGGACGCAAACTGCTCATCCTGGCTCGGTTAGAATTCAGTCTGGCACCGTATCTGCAAAGAATAATTTTGGGAACACCCAAAAAACAATTCACAAACCGGACAAGGATCATGACTATGACCACAACGGTCATGGCAATCCGGGCAGATAGGACATTGCCTGAGCAATTAAAAATCCACTTCCTAAAAGTGGATTTTTATTTGGAGTGGATAAAGAGTGAATAAATAACCCTGACCAAATTTGCAATAAAATAATAGTAGTGTAATATAAAAATATAAAAGCGAAAAAGCGCAAAGTACTTGACAAGTAATTATAAATTGTTGTAGTGTAAAGTAC
>CAIKWD010000011.1 GCA_903831095.1 Candidatus Staskawiczbacteria bacterium | reverse complement strand
GCGCTGAGTTTAACCGCCTGCTAACGGAGTGGCTGGTGGAATACAACTTTGTCAGGCCGCACCAAGCGCTCGGATATTCAACCCCGATACAATTTACCGAGAAAACATTAAAAGTGTTACCTATGTGGTCATCTCGTGCATTTTATTGACAGAAGATGTTATATATTGTAGTATCTAAACATTATAAAGTTTTAAATTTGTAACTTGAAAAGAAGGAGGAGGAAATGGCTACTGTAGAAATGCCGAAAAGTGTGCCGTGTCAGTTTAATGCAGGAGGCATGGCTCCATGTGAAAAACCAAGTGACAATGGATTGTGCAGTGAGCACGAAAATCTGAAATGTTGTTGCTGTGGGAAAAAAGCTTTACGAAGCTGTGAAACTGGAATGGGCGGACTTTGCTGTGGATCGCCACTTTGTCCAAATTGCCAGCATGGCGAAGATGGAATTCATGTGACTGCAGCGGTTTATGCCAAGCAAATAAATGAACGTGAAAAATTCGAGGACACAGGTGAAGAAAGTCCTCAAATGCTTGCAAAACGCGGTCTTCCAATCGGCCTGCCTCGCAATCTGAAAGAGATTTTGGATGGAGACAGAAAAGGCTGGACAAACAAGCCTTGCTGGGCTTTAGAGATTTCACATGGCCTTATGGGTTTCTTCCCGGCAATTGTGGAAGCTACCAACGTCATGGTTCTTGTTTCTGACAAGCCATCGATCTTTCGTATTTGGAAATCACTCAAACCACGCTGGTCAAAACTCATTGAATGTGAATGTATAGTCAATGATGAGGGCACAGTTGCCTACGCAATGAGGATTAAAAGCGATGAAGACAAAAAGAGCAGTCTTCCACAGAAACTTTTTTCTGTAACCGAGATTGAGGAGCTGTTCAAAAAAAATCCAACACCATTTAGATGGGCACCTGGTTTTTTTGGTTCTGAGACTGATGCCGAGCAGTTCAAATGGATTATTGAAAAAGCAGAAACCGGCAAAGTTGCCTAATATTCTTAAGCAGATTTTTTATCAGGCTCTGGATTAAAACCCAGGGCATTTTTATTGCTTGACATTGTGGGTTTTTTGTTATATAATTAATATATGGATAAGCAAATAAATACAGAATTATCTGGTGTGCCAGAAATGACTTTTGGCGGGCTTGGCATAGCTCCGCAAATTTTAGATGCAATTTCAAAGTTGGGTTTTAAAGTACCAACTTCCATTCAGCACAAGGCAATACCAATTGCCACCGAAGGAAAAGATGTTATTGGTATTGCTCAAACAGGCACAGGAAAAACCTTGGCTTTTGGAATACCTTTGATTCAGCAAATTTTAAAAGCTGGAAAAGGTAAGGGATTGATAATTTTGCCAACAAGGGAATTGGCTTTGCAGGTTGACGAAACAATACAAAAAGTTGGCAGGCAGTTTGGAATTAAAACAGCAGTTTTAATTGGTGGCGCTTCAATGTACCACCAAGTTAGAGATGTTCAAAGAAATCCACACGTAATTATTGGAACACCGGGAAGAATTATAGACCACATTCAGCAAAGGGTTTTGAATCTTAATGACGTTACTATTTTGGTTTTGGACGAAGCAGACAGAATGTTTGACATGGGTTTTGCTCCGCAAATAAAGACAATATTGCAGGTAGTTCCGCGTGAAAGGCAGACAATGCTTTTTTCAGCAACAATGCCAGATGGAATTGTAAAAATTGCTAGCACTCATATGAAGCTTCCAGTCAGGGTGGAAATTGCAAAGCAAGGAACTACAGCTGAAAATGTAGAACATGAATTATTTGTTGTTAAAAAAGATCAGAAGCTTCCATTGCTTAAAAAATTGCTTGGAGATTATAAAGGAAGCGTTTTAGTATTTTTGAGAGTAAAACATTCTGCTAGAAAAATTTGCAGAGAATTGCAAAGTATTGGTGTTTCCTCAGCTGAAATACATTCCAACAGGTCTTTAAATCAAAGAAGAGAAGCTTTAGAAGGTTTTAAAACTGGCAGATACAGAGTTCTTGTGGCAACTGATATTGCTTCGCGCGGAATAGATGTAAAGGGTATTGAACTGGTTGTAAATTTTGACTTGCCAGAAAATGCTGAAGATTATGTGCACAGAATTGGAAGAACAGGCAGGGCTGGAATGAGCGGAAAAGCTATTTCTTTTGCCATGCCAGATCAGGGAGGGAAAGTTAGGGAAATTGAGAAATTAACTAGGATTTTCTTGCCTATTTCAAATTTGCCAGATATTTCAGCGCACTTAAAACAATCAGCTCCTGCAGAAAGATATGAGGATGAAAGAAGAAGTTTTTCACCTCGCAGGAATCAGCCAAATCGCAGATTTGGAAACCCACATGGCAAAAGAAGATACTAAAAAAGAAAGCGAATTTGATGTTGCTGTTATAGGAGCCGGTCCTGCTGGCCTTATGGCTGCGGGAACCTCAGCCAGTTTTGGCTTGAAAGGCTCGCCCGTAGGGCTACGCCCGAGGGTTGCTTTAATAGAAAAAAATTCTACACTTGCTAAAAAATTGCTTTTGACAGGCAACGGAAGGTGTAACTTAACCAACGCTGAATTTAATTTAAGAGAACTAGCCAGTAATTATAACAACGGGGAATTTTTATTCCACGTTTTTTCTGTTTTTGGGCCGGAAAGAACAATTAAATTCTTTGAAAAATTGGGAGTGAAAATAAAAATTGAAAAAAATAAAAGAGTTTTTCCAATAAGTAATGACGCCGAAGAAATTTTAGAGGTTTTGGAAAAATATTTGGAAGAAAACAAAGTTAAAGTATTTTTAAATTCTGAGATTGTTGACGTTGTAAAAAAAGGCAAAAAAATTACTAAAATTGTTTTGACAGACAAGGAAATAATAGCAAAAAAATATATTTTATGTACTGGTGGAAAATCTTATTCAATAACAGGATCAAATGGTGCGGGCTATGTTCTTGCTGAAAAATTGGGGCACACAATTGTAAATCCAATGCCAGCTTTGTCTCCAATAGAGCTTAAGGAAGATTGGATAAAAAATATACAGGGTATTAGCATGGAAAATGTCAGAATAAGCGTTTTTTCCCGCGAAGCGGGATCCCGCCATGCGGGACAAAATGGCAAGAAACAATTTAGTGAAGAAGGCGAATTTATTTTTACACATTTTGGCATAAGCGGACCGGCTGTTTTAAATATTAGTGGAAAGGTGGCAAATTTGTTGAAAAACGGAGAAGTAAAAATTTGCTTTGATTTTTTCCCTTTATTGAATCATGAAAAGCTTGTAAAAAAAATAGATGATGTTTTGAATAAATCTTCTCAACAAATTATCAAAAATATATTAACCAATTTTGTTCCTGAAAGGTTATCGGAAATTTTGCTTAAAATTGTAGGAATAGAAAAAGAGAAAATAGGTAATAGTATATCTAAAATAGACAGGGAAAAAATTGTTAAAGTCTTTAAAAATTTTGAAGTTACTGCCAAAGGTGTTTATAGTTTTGACCAAGCTTTAGTTACTAGAGGTGGAATATCTTTGAAAGAAATAGATCACAAGACAATGAAGTCTAAAATAATCGACAATTTATTTTTTGCTGGAGAAATTATTGATGTAGACGGTAAAAGCGGGGGATTCAATCTTCAAATGTGCTGGAGTACCGGATATGTTGCTGGCAAAAGCTCAGCTGATAAAAATATTTCCAAATAGGCTATTTTTTGGTATAGTAAAATAAGTTATTAATAATTAAATTTATGTCGGAAAAAGAACCACAAAAGGAAGAAATAAATAAAGAATATTCAGTTGGTGATGACAAAAAAGATGTTGATTTTTTTATAAAACATATTGATAATCCTTGCGGAACTGAAGTTGATGGTAAAGAATTTAATATAAAGGAATTTTATATTAGAGAAGCCAAAAAACTGCTTGATGAAAATAATCCAAAAAGGTTGACAGATCCAGAACAAATAGAAAAGTTGAAGGAAAAGATTAATGAATATAAAGGGAAGGATAAGGAAGCTTAAATAGTAAAAATATTTTTGGCATTATAAACAAATATGTAGGGTTCGCCCGAGATTAATTTCTTGGGTTTTTTATTTGACAAAATTTTTGTTAGTATTAGTATGAGGATAAGGTTTTTAAATAATGTTCTTTTAAAAAAGGAGGGACGAAAATGAAGATATCTAGGATTATATTTGTTATTTCAGACACTCATGATATGAGTGATGGAGATTTGCATCGCTTGATGGCAGAGGCCAAAAAACGCAAGGCGGACATTATCTGTCATTGCGGAGATATTGCTCCGGAACACATTAATGCGGAACTATTTCTTGGGCTTCCAGTTATTTGTGCGCATACAAAGTATCACTTTGACAAACAAGGAACTTTAAAAGAAAAGTTTCGGATTACTCCGCCGGGATGGACATTCACAACGCCAGATCTTGTATTACCTGATGGGGAAACAACATCTGCGAATAGGGTTTGTCAACTTACTGAATATGAAGATATATATGTGGGTCATAATATGTCTTTTGAATTTTTGAAGGGCTCTGAGCGGAAACTGGTCCAAAAAATTCAAGAAATTAGAAACAACTACGACAATGTAAAACTGCTTCTTTCTGGGCACACCCATCACCAGATTTACAAACAAGGGAATTTGATTAGTTTTATAAATCCTGGCGCGGCTGCAGGGGGTATATACTCCTTTGATGGTAGTCATGAATTTGCTGTAATCAACACCGGCACTGGGGAAATTGTCTTCGGCCGTATTCCACCTACAAAGTCTGTAAGAGATTCATATTCTTTTGCTATTATCGGGGAAAGTTTCAAAATTAGTGAAGCAGATCCTCATTTTTGGCACAAGCTGGCTGTTGAACTGAGAGAAAGGGATGCAAAACGCATAATTCATGTTGGCGACATTAATGTGCGAGACATAGGTAGACCAGAACTGAAAGATTTCCATGTTTACTATAATCTTCGTGCTGATCAAATACCGTATGAGCACTCCCATAAAAATTGGGAACAAATTAATCCCGAAAAGCCCGTTGTGAATATTGATGGGACTGAGGTGTATGTTAAGCACGATTTAGGGGTTGATCTGATGAAGCAATCTGAAATAGAAATGGAAGATTTTTGCTTCGACGTAAGAAGAAAATTCCCGGAAGTAGATTTTGTCGCCGGTGGGTTTACGAGTGAAGCCTTCTACGAAGAGGGTAAAGAAGTAAGGATAATAAATCCTGGAGGTATTCAATCGTCTAGAGACTATGTGGTTATATGCCAACCAAGAACCGAGATAACTTTCGGGCACGTGCCCGTTTGATGCAATATTATAAAGAGTGGAAAACCACTCTTCTTTTATTTCTTAATTTCTAGTAATATTAAATAAACATTATGGAAATTTGGTTATTATTTATTATCATAGCTTATTTATTTTTTGCAATTGGCTCTTTTGGAGACAAGCTGGTTTTGGCTGGTAAACCCAAGCCAAAGTCATATACCTTTTATATGGGTATGTTTGGCTTGTCGGTGTTATTACTGCTCCCATTCACAAAATTTGGCCTTCCTACGGGTATAGGACTGTTTTGGGTGATGTTAGACGCTTTTGTCCATATTTTGGGCATATACACTATGTATGTAGCTTTGGAGAAGTTTGATGTTTCCAGAGTTATAGCCACAATTGGCGCTACCCAGCCTATTTTTATTTTTGCTTTGACTTGGATCTTTTTTGGGCCTCAGTCCATGACCATAGCTGATATTGTTGCTTTTGTTTTATTATTTATTGGAAGTGTTATAATTTCCATTGAAAAGAATATTGAGCTAACCGAAGACTATTTGAAAATAACTATTTTTTCCTCATTGATGTTTTCTTTGGACTATGTTTTTCTTAAGTTTGTGTTCTTACACCAGTCATTTTTATTGGGTATTATTTGGGTAGGAATATTTATTTTCTTGTTTTCCACTGTATTTTTAATAAGTAAAAAATCGAGACATGAAATTTTTGCCAGGAAGATGGTTACCAATAAAAAAACACAGTCAGCTTTTTTACTAGCTCAGTTATCCGGAGGAGTGGCTAATTTTCTTCAGGGCCGAGCTATATTTTTAGCTCCAGCAGGAGTTTTAGCTATTATTAATTCCTTAAAGGGAGTACAGTATGCTTTTCTTTTTGCCATAACAATATTTGTATCATTTCTTTATCCAAAACTTTTGAAAGAGGAAATTTCAAAGAAAATAGTTATTCAGAAGGCAATTTCCATTGTATTTATTGCTATAGGCTTGTATATATTGGTGAAATATTAAAATTCAAAACAAAAACACGGCTTGCGCCGTGTTTTTTTTGTGTAGATCTTATTAAGACAAATGTTTTGAAACTAATTTTGTCATTTCGAACATGTTGACTTCTGCTTTTCCACCAAAAACTGGTTTTAGTTTGGCGTCAGAGATAATGTTTCTCTTGTTCTTTGGATTCTGTAGGTTATTTTTTTTGATATAAGCCCAAAGTTTTTTTACAACTTCGCTTCTTGGCATAGGGCCTTTTCCTACAACTGCTTCTAAATCAGCAGTTAACTTCAACGGCTTCATGAAAGCCGAATTTGCTTTTTTTGCTGGCATTATTTTTAATTAACCGGTTAGCATATTTTCTGTACGAAAATCTTGCTTATCGACTAATTGTTATTAATTACCTTAATAATAATGTACTTATTCTATAATGATGGCACATATTCCCTTAGAGCGCAACCGTGTCAAGCCTTTTTCACTCATTTTTTGTAAAAAAAGAGGATTTCGTTGGTTTTCCGAAATCCATTATTATTTTATGGGTACATATGGCAGTCTAGCCCCGATCCAATAAAGTTTATACTTTTCTTTCTTTCAGGAAATATTCTTTCAGTACGAAAAATAGTAGGTTGGGCAGGTGCTTTTATTTTTGCTATTTTTCTTGGTTTTCTTTTTCTTTGCTCGGCAAAAATCGATTCCATACTTCTTATTACTTCTTTGTTTTCCTGAACAAAAACATTGAAGTCAAAGCCTTTTTCTTTCTTGTGCAGAAGCATGTACTTGCAAACTTCAAACTCACATTGCCAGAGAGGAAGTTCGCCATTTTCTGTTGGCCTGTCAAAGGCAAAGCCAATTCCTTGGCATTTTTGGTCAATCGCGGAATTTGTCACGTGGTCAGCTGGCTCTAAGTACCATGTAAATTGTGTCATTTTAAGCCTCCTTTGTATTTTTTAAATGTTCAGTTACTTTTGTATAGATTATACTATACTTTTTGTGAAAAAAGTCAACATAATAATGGGCTTTCATTCACATTTGGACTATTGATTCTGCCATTGCAAAAAGGTATAATATATTAATATAAACTAGTTAAGTCTATAGTATTTATGCGAAAGAACATAGTTATTGAAGATAAAAAGGAGAAGGAATTAATTGAGGAATTAGGAAAAAGGACAGATATAAAAGCAGAAAGGATAAAGAGGCTGTTAAACTTACCTGACCTTACTAAAAAGGAAAACTCTCCGGTTAAAATTGTAGTTGATCAAATAATCAAGTTACCCATATTTGAAGATTTTGATGTAATTGATTTTCCTAAAATAGTAACCGTAGAACAAAATTTTGATGTTTTAAACGCGCCTAAAGATCATCCAAGCAGAAGAGAGTCTGATACTTATTATTTGAATGATTCAGATATTTTAAGGACCCAAACTACATCAATGTGGCCTTACTACTTAAGAAATCCGGAAATATTGAAGAAATTGGAAGAAGAAGGAGAAATAAAAGCTTTGGCTCCAGGAATAGTTTTTAGAAAAGATGAAATTGACAGGAAACATTTTCCAGCATTTCACCAAATAGATGGTTTGTTAATTTGCAAAAAAGACAAAAAGATAATAACTTTGGATGATTTAAAACAGGTTGAGATAGAAATGACAAAAAGCATCTTTGGAGAGGATGTTGAATACAGGTTTTTAGTTGATTCTTTTCCTTTTACAGATCCTTCTGTTCAAATTGAGATTATGTTTAATGGAGATTGGATGGAAGTTGTAGGTTCGGGATTGGTTCATACACAGGTTTTGAAAAATTTTGGAATTGACCCAGAAAAGTACAATGGCTGGGCATTTGGTTTTGGAATTGAAAGATTGGCCATGATTAAAATGGGAATTGGAGATATTAGGGTTTTGTGGTCTGAAGACGAAAGAATTACTAGCCAGTTTAAAGATATAAATAGTAAATATAAAGAGGTTAGTAAATATCCGGAAACTTCTCGCGACATTTCCTTTATTATAGATAAAAGTGTAAACTTGAATAATTATTATGAAATTGTACGCGACTTTGCCGAGAACTTGATTGAAGAAGTAAAATTGGTTGACGAATTTGAAAACGACGAAAAATTTGGTGCAGGAAAGAAAAGCTATACATTTAGAATTGTTTACCGAAGCCCAGAAAGAACTTTGACCAGTGAAGAAGTAAATAAAATTCAAGAAGAAATTCGCGAAGAAACCAAAAAAGAATTGGATGCAACTATTCGTTAAATAAATATGTTTAATATTTTAGCATTTGGAGCAGTAGTAGCTGGGATCATTGGGATTGCTGCATATATTCCACAAGTTTGGCATTTAATTAAAGTTAAAAATTCTGAAGGGATAAGTTTGGTGGCGTGGTTTAGTTGGCTTTTAGGGAATTTGCTTTTATTGGCATATGCTATTTCTATAAATAATGTGCCATATATAATTGATTACATTTTATTTTGTATCGCAAATTCGACAATAATAATTTTGACGCTTAAATATAAAAATAAAAAACAATGAAGTTAAACATAAAAGACGCGGAAGAGCCAAAAAAAGAAGAGAAAAAGATAATTGCTAAGCCTAAAGAGGAAAAGAAAGCAGAAAAACCTGCTCCTGTTAAGGCCGAACCAAAACCAGAAAAGAAAGAAAAGCCAATAGAGGTAAAGGAAGAAAGAAAGACTGAAATTGTTAAAGAGAAGGCTGAAAAGAAAACAGAAGCAAAAGAAGTATCAAAAATGGAAGAAATTGGAAAAGCAACAATGGAAGCTAAAAAAACAAGGAAAGAAGGGGAATATACTGCCAAAGATATTTATGTTTTAAAGGGTTTAGAGCCCGTCAGGCTGCGCCCTGGAATGTATATTGGTTCTACTGGAGTAGATGGACTTCATCACTTAATTTGGGAGGTTGTAGATAACTGCTTAGACGAAGCAATGGCAGGTTATGCTAAAACCATAGAAGTTACTTTATTACCAAACAACAGAGTTAAAGTTTCTGACGACGGCAGGGGAATTCCAGTTGAAAAACATCCAGATACAGGAAAATCCACTTTGGAAACAGTTTTGACAACTTTACACGCTGGAGGAAAATTTGGCGGAGAAGCTTATAAGGTTTCCGGAGGTTTACACGGAGTTGGTATTTCTGTTGTGTGTGCTTTATCTACATATATGTTGTCTCACGTAGAAAGAGACGGCGGAGCTTACGAACAGGAATATTTTAGGGGAGTTCCAAAAGGAGCTGTAAAAAAAGTTGGAGACTCTAAAAAAACGGGTACAACACAAACCTTTGAATATGACCCGACAATTTTTACTGGGGACTTAAAATATGATCCAAAAAGAATTTTGAGCCACTTACGCCAGCAGTCTTATTTGACCAAGGGTGTAAAAATATCTTTTAAAGATGAAAGAATAAAAGGACAGGAAACAAGTTATACTTTTTATTTTGAAGGAGGAGTTGCCTCATATGTAAAATATTTGGTTCAAGGTTATACACCAAGACATTTTAATGTTTTTTCTGTTGCAGCTGAAAAAGATGGAATTTGGGTTGAGGCAGCTTTCCAATATACTCAGGAAATGGAATGTACCGAGGAATCTTTTGCTAACAATATTTATACAGTTGAAGGTGGAACTCATATTTCCGGTTTTAGAACAGCTTTGACCAGATCTTTAAACGATTATGCAAGGCGTGAAGGATTTTTAAAAGAAAAGGATGAAAATTTTTCAGGAGACGACGTAAGAGAAGGTTTAACTGCTGTTGTTTCTGTAAAAATACGCACTCCGCAGTTTGAAGGCCAGACAAAAGCAAAACTTGGAAACCCAGAAGCTAAAAATGCAGTTGAAGCTGCTACAGCAGAAGGCTTGTCAGATTATTTAGAAAGAAATCCTTCAGATGCTAAATCCATTGTAGAGAGTTGTTTGTTGGCAACCAAAGCCAGACTTGCTGCAAAAGCTGCAAGACAAACAGTTTTAAGAAAAGGAGCTTTGGAGGGATTAGCTTTGCCAGGAAAACTTGCAGATTGTCTTTCCAGAAAGCCGGAAGAATCTGAAATTTATATTGTTGAGGGAGATTCTGCTGGAGGTTCTTCTAAAATGGCGCGAGATAGAAGATTTCAGGCAATTTTGCCTTTGCGCGGGAAGATTTTAAATGTTGAAAGAGCCAGGTTAGATAAAATGTTGGCCTCAAAAGAAATTAAGGCTCTTATTATTGCCATGGGTACTGGCATAGGAGAAGATTTTGACATTGAGAAATTGAGATATCACAGAATTGTAATTATGACCGATGCTGACGTTGATGGAGCTCATATTAGGACTTTGCTTTTAACATTTTTCTATAGGCATTTTAAGCCAATTGTAGAAGCAGGTCATATTTATATTGCACAACCACCTTTGTATAAAATTTCTTATGGGAAAAATAATCAGTATGCATATTCTGATGATCAAAGAGATAAAATTTTAAAGGAAATTGGAAAAACCAATCCAATAATTCAAAGGTATAAAGGTTTGGGAGAAATGAATCCAGAACAGCTTTGGGAAACAACTATGAATCCACAAAATAGGACTTTGCTACAGGTTTCAGCTGAAGATGCGCATTTAGCTGACAAAACTTTGGAAATTCTTATGGGTGACGAAGTTGAACCAAGAAAGAAATTCATCCAGACCCACGCCAAAGCCGCTAAAAACATTGATATTTAATTAAATAATTTATATATGATATTCGATAATTTAAAAAAGATGGCGGAGTTGAAAAAACTTCAAGATAGCTTCAAAAAAGAAAAGGAAATAGTTGAGAGAGATGGGGTTTCTGTTGAAATAAATGGAAATTTTGAAGTTGAGAATATAAAATTGAATCCGCAGCTTAGTACAGAACAGCAACAGGAAGTTTTAAAGAGATGTCTCAATGAAGCCAGAGAAAGCATTCAGAAAAAGCTGGCCAAAATGATGATGGCCTCCGGAATCGGCTTCTAATAAATAATTTAAAAAACTAGGTGGAAGCCTGGTTTTTTGTTACGTCATGTGATTGACATTAAATATATATTGTGATATTATCTAAGGACGCTGATATTTGAAAACCTAAAATAATTTGGAGGATAGAATGTATGCTACGTTTTTTACATTTGAAAGAGATAATTTGTTGGAAAATACAACTGATCTTGATCAAAGGTTGAGGGTAAGAATGATTAATATTCGAAAATATATGGGGAGATATATTAAAAATAATCCCCAATATGAGCATATAAGATATTGCTGTCATTCTACATGTCGGGCTTTTTCTAAAATTATGCCTGAACTTAAAGTAATTGACGGTCATTATATGGGAATAAGTAGAGAGGAATCAGGGGATCAAGTAAAGATAGGCCATACTTTCTGCGATCATTCGTGGCTGGAGACTCCCGACGGAGCAATTATAGACCCTTGTCCTATTGGAGTTATCACATGGGATGTGTTGCTAATCCCGAAAAAAGGTGACTGGCTTGCATACGGCAACTGGAACTATATTCCGGATAACGACATCACAAAACGCATTTTAAATGAAGAATTAAATCAGGATACTCAGGCTATTTATGATTTAATAATAAAGGCCAGGGAGAAACATCAGATTTACAAAAATACATAGGCGTTCGAAAGGAGCGCTTTTTTATTGTAAATTGTTGGATTTATGGTAAATTGTGCTATAATTGTTAAATATATTGACTTATTAGATATATTCGGCTATTATATATGTATAAATAGCCCCGCCAAGCGGGGTTTTAAAAACCATGACAATAACACAAAAAGTAAATGTATTTTTTAAGGAAGTTTGGGTAGAAATGAAAAGAGTCAGCTGGCTTTCCCAAAAAGATGTTATAAGATACACTCTTATAGTCTTGGGAATTACCATTGCAGTGTCCGCATTTTTAGGCGGATTGGACTTTATTTTCACTGAGATTATTAAGAAGTTAATCATAAAGTAAAATGCCAAAACAAGTCATAGAACAGGAAAAAAATTGGTACGTTATTCACACTTATTCAGGATATGAAGACGCAGTTGCAAAAAACCTCAAACAAAGGATTGAGAGTTTGAGCATGGAAGATAAGATTTTTGACGTAATAGTGCCAAAGGAAAAAAAGATAAAAATTAAAAATGGAAAGAGAAAAACAGTAGAAGAAAAGATTTACCCAGGATACGTATTGGTTCAAATGGTAGTTACTGATGAATCGTGGTATGTTGTTAGAAACACTCCAAGGGTTACAGGATTTTTGGGAGCAGGAACAACTCCAATTCCAGTTTCAGCCCCAGACATGGCTGACTTAATGAAGAGAATGGAAATGGGTGAGCCTGAGTTTACGATTGATTTTGAGATTGGTGCTACAGTTAAGGTAAATGATGGACCATTTAAAGGATTTGAAGGAAAGGTTTCAGAAATAGACAAAGAAAGAGGAAAGATAAAAGTATTGGTAAATATGTTTGGAAGAGACACGCCAGTAGAATTGGATTCATTACAAATTAAAAAAGTTCAATAAATAAACAGCTGAATATTGCTTATAGATATATTTCGAAAGACATTAATCTATAACATAGTATTTGGTAAAAAATATGGCAAAAGAAATTAAAGCCAAAGTAAAAGTACAAATAGCAGCAGGCAAGGCAACTCCAGCTCCTCCAATTGGACCAGCATTGGCTCCTCATGGATTGAACATTTCCGAGTTCTGCCAAAAGTTCAACGCAGCAACTCAGGCAATGGCAGGTTATACAATTCCAGCAGAAGTTACAATTTATAAGGACAGGTCTTTCACTTTCATATTGAAAACACCTTTGGCATCAGAATTGATAAAGAAGGCAATTGGAATTGAAACAGGATCAGGGACACCTAATAAGACAAAAGTTGGAAAAATTACCAAGGCTCAGCTAAAGGAAATTGCAATAAAGAAAATGCCAGACTTGAATACAACAGACATAGAACAGGCAATTAAAATAATTGCTGGGACAGCAAAAAACATGGGAGTAGAAGTTATTGGATAAACACAATAAATATACAAAAAAGCAAGGGGAAAAAACTCTTGCTTTTTGTTTTGCATAAGTGTTAAAATAATCTAACTATTAAATAAAAAAATAAAACATGGAAGAAGTAAAACAAACTCCCCAGGAAATAAAAGAAAAATATGTTCGTCCATCATGGGATAAATATTTTTTGGCCTTACTAGAGCCACTAGGTAGAAGAGGCACTTGCGACAGAGGCCGTGCAGCTTCTGTTATTGTCAGCCCGCATAATACTATTTTAGCAACTGGATATGCTGGAGCTCCTCCAGGAATGCCTCATTGCGATGAAGTTGGCCATATGATGAATACAGTTATCCATGAAGATGGCACACAATCTCAACATTGCGTTAGAACTTTACATGCTGAGGAAAATGCTATATTGCAATGTGCTAAAGATGGAATAAGGCTTGAAGGGGCTACTATGTATTGCAAAATGGCTCCTTGTTACAATTGTGCTATGAGAATATTGCGTGTTGGTATTAAAAAACTAGTGGCTATAAAGCGGTACCATTCAGACGCAAAATCCGTTGAATTGTTTGCAAAAACAGGAATACAATTTGTTGCTTTAGAAAACACTGTAGTAGAGTATAAAAATCAATAGTATGCCCAATAAAGACGACGAACAAGTTTTAGTAATAAAGTCAGATATTCTTTTTAAAAAAGGAAAATGGCAGGGATTGAAAACTGACAACTTGGATTATTATATTGATTTGATTAAAAATAATTGTGAATTTAAAAGAAGGGGAGACATGGAGAATGACACTTCTTTTCAGCAGATAATACCGCACATAATTTTCAAGTATCAGGACAAATATTTTGTCTTTAATTATTTAAAAAATATCACAGAAAAAAGGCTAATAGACAATTATCAGATTGGTTTGGGCGGGCATATAAATAAGGAAGATGTTACAGAAGGCCAGGATATTATAGAAGCAGGTACAATGCGTGAGTGGAACGAAGAAGTTAGTTTTAAGGGAAACATAACAGAAAAGAAATTCATTGGCATAATAAGCGACAATTCCCGCCCAGTTGAGAGCGTACATATAGGATTGGTTTATCTTTTTGTTGGAGACAGCCCAGAAATTTCAGTTAAGGAAACAGAAAACATTGTAGGCCAACTTATGGATATAAAAGACATAGGCGAGCATATAAAGGGAAACCCGGGAGTCTGGGTCCAAATAGTATATAGGGATTATTTATCTAAATTATAAAAATGGAAAAAGATTTTTTCAAAAATTATCAAGAGTTTTGCAAATCAGTTACTAAAAAATATGAAGACCCGGAGAAGGAGATAATGACATGGGGCCTGGGAATAAGCGGAGAAGCTGGTGACGTAGCTGGGTGCATTAAAAAGACGTATTCGCACAATAACGACCAAAAGCCGGGCATAAGGGAAAACTTGGGAGATACATTATGGTACATAGCTGCAATATGCAATTTCTATGGCTGGGATATGCAGGACTTATTTAATGAAAATGTAGATAAACTAAAGAAGAGATATTCAAGCGGAGTTTTTACGGAAAAAGACGCTGGTAAACGCGATAGAATAGATTGGAATGAAAAAACAAATTAATTACTAAAAATAATATGGCAAAAAAAATAATTGGCATTGTTGGAGAAATGGCTTCAGGTAAAGACACAGTCTGTGAATATTTAAAGGCAAACTATAAGGATGTGTATTTTCTTAGGTTTTCAGACGCTCTCACAGATATTTTGAAAATATTTTTTGATGACGTTAAAAGGGAAGACCAACAATGGATAAGTTCGGCCTTGCGTGAAAGGTTTGGCGGAGACATTTTGGTGAAAGCCTTGGTAAAGAAAATTGAAAAAATCAGCGATGGAATTGTTATTTTGAATGGCGTCAGAAGGCCAGACGACTTTAAGGCATTAAAATCAATTGGGGGAAAACTTATTTATATAACTGCAGATCCAAAAATAAGATGGGAAAGAATGAAGATAAGGGGTGAGAAGGCCGACGACGACGTTACATTCGAACAATTTATTGAAATGGGAAAAGCTGAAGCTGAATCTTTAATAACAACTATTGGGGCAGAAGCAGATTTTAGGATAGATAATAATGGCTCAAAGGAACAACTACAAGAGCAAATTAAAACAATAATTGGTTCAATTTAATGTTTAAGAATGTTATTTTTGACTGGTCTGGCGTAATAAAAGACGCACTAGAGTGCCATTTATGGGTTGTTAACAATATTTTTAAAGAATTTGGAATCAAAGAAATTTCGGAGAAAGAATTGCAGGAAAATTGGGAACAGCCTCACATGCTTTTCTATAATAAATATTTACCCAATTTAACTGAAGAAGAACAATTACCAGTATATAAAAAAATAATTTTAGGAAGAGATTGTCCGAAATCAAAATCTATTCCCGGAATGTGTGAGTTAATAAAAAGGTTAAAGGGAAAAGGTTATTTTTTGGGCGTGATAAGTACTGATTTATCAGAAACTATTTTTCCTGAATTAAAAGAATACGGATTGGAAGATGTTTTTGATAATGTAGTAGCGCGGTCTCTAATTAAAGGTGTATCGTTGAAAGAAATGGCTTTAAAATTTAATTTAAATCCAGAGGATACTTGTTTTATTGGTGATAGCAATCATGAAATTATTGCTGGTAGAGAAAATGGCATAAAAACAATTGCAGTAACTTGGGGCTTTAACACTGAGGAATATTTAAAATCGAAGAATCCAGACTATTTAGTACACAATATTAAAGAATTAGAAGAAATTTTATTATGAAAAAGGGAAAATTTTTTGTTTTTGAAGGTATCGACGGATGTGGTAAGGCTACTCAGACAAAACTGTTGGCTGATTATTGTATGAAAAACAGATATAAGGTAGAAAAAATAGATTTTCCTCAGCATGGAGAGAGATCTTCTGCTATGGTTGACGACTATTTGACTGGAAAATATGGAAATGCAGAAGAAGTTGGTCCTTATGTGGCTTCTATTTTTTATGCAATTGATAGATATGACGCAAGTTTTAAAATTAAAAAATGGTTAAGCGAAGGAAAAATAGTTGTTGCCGATAGGTATTTAGTTTCAAACATAGGTCACCAAGGAGGAAAACTAAAAAATAAAAAAGATTGGAAAAAATATGTCAGTTGGCTTTATGATTTGGAATATGGCATTTTTGGAATTCCCAAACCAGATTACACTTTTATATTGAAAACATCTCCGGAATTTTCCTTGAAAATGTCTCACAAAATAACTGACAAAAAAAAGCAGGCAAGAAGAAAAAGTTATCTTGGAAATTCAGGAAAGCAGGATATACACGAAAAAAGCGAGAATCATTTAGCTAATGCCTTAAATTCTTATTTGTTGGCCTCAAAGGAATTTCCTAAAGATTTTAAAGTTATTGAATGTCTAGAAAAAGGTAATTTATTATCACCAGAAATAATAAGTCAAAAAATAATAGAAGTAGTAAAACAAAAATTATGAAAATTTTACAAAATGAGGGAAGTTTTAAAATTTTAGCTTTAATGACTGGGGTCAGTGGTGAAAATCCCTTACAGTTAATGGAAACAGCTGGAAGAACAGCTTATCAAAGCAGAGAAAAAATTACAGATGAGTCATCCTTGAAATTCATAGAATTTCTTAGGAAAAGGGGCCACGAATCTGTATTTGAACATTCTTGTATGATTGTTGAGTTAAATGGTGTCTCACGCGGATTGACTCATGAATTGGTAAGGCATAGAATAGCTTCCTTTACACAGGAGTCTACAAGATATGTAGACGAAAAAGATTTTACAGTAATTGCTCCGCCAAATAGAGATTTGGAAACTAAAGCAGTTGAGTTGAAAATACCTGGGTCAGACGCTCCAGTTAAAGTTTCCTTTAAAGATTTTGTAGAATTAAATGAACAAATGTACAAGGGTTTGCGCCAGCAAGGCTGGTTGCCTCAAGACGCCAGGCAAATACTTCCAAATGGAATAGAGGCACAAATAGTGGTTACTGCCAATTTAAGGGAATGGAGGCACATATTCAAAATGAGGTGCGCAATGGATGCTCATTGGGAAATAAGACAAGTTATGGTAAAGTTGTTAAAAGAAGTAAAACAGCGTGTGCCAGTGCTTTTTGACGATTTTCAAATAGCAGAAGATGGCCAGAGCGCCACGTTGGTAAAGGCTCAGTTAAAATAATTTAATTACTTATAAATGATTTCGCTAGATACAATCGCTCAAATAGGAATTGCAATATTTGGAGTAGCCGCTGTTATATTGGTTGCAAAAAAGAACAAGTGGGGATTTGTACTTGGCTTGGCTTCACAACCATTTTGGCTTATCACTTCTTATTTAAACAAACAGTGGGGAGTATTTTTTCTAAGTATAATATATCTTTTTAGTTGGGCTTTAGGAATTTATAATTGGTTTTATAAAGATAAAAAATAGTAAAATAATAACATGGCATATAAAGTAACAATAGGATTGGAAATACACGCAGAGTTAAAAACAAATACCAAGATGTTTTGCTCATGCAAAAATGATCCCGATGAAAAAAGGCCAAATTTCAATATTTGCCCAGTTTGTTCGGCTCAGCCTGGAACCTTACCTGTTGCCAACGAAGAGGCAATTAAAAAGGTTATTAAAACAGGGTTGGCTTTGCACTGTAAAATTGCAGAAAATTCCAAGTTTGATAGAAAAAATTATTTTTATCCAGATTTGCCGAAAGGATACCAGATTTCCCAGTACGACCAGCCTTTGTGTGAGGGTGGATATTTGGAAGTTGAGGGGCATAAGATAAGAATAACTAGGATACACTTGGAAGAAGATACTGGAAGCTTAATGCATCCCGAAGGCGCAGATTATTCTTTGGTCAACTTAAATAGAGCAGGAGTACCATTAATGGAATTAGTAACAGAACCAGATATTACATCTGGGAAAGAAGCTAGAGAATTCGCACAGGAGCTTCAGATGATTTTGAAATATTTGGGAGTTTCCGATGCCAATATGGAAAAAGGGCAAATGAGGGTTGAAGTAAATATAAGTATAAGTAAAAATGATAAATTGGGCACTAAAGTTGAAATTAAAAATCTAAATTCTTTTAAGGTTGTTGAAAAGGCAGTTGATTTTGAAATAAAGCGTCAGGAAGAAATTTTGGAAGCTGGAGAAAAAATTGTACAAGAAACCAGAGGTTGGCATGACAAGAAGGAAATTACATTTTCCCAAAGAGAAAAAGAGGAGGCACATGACTACAGATATTTTCCAGAACCTGATTTGCCTTTAATGCATTTTGACAAAAATTATATAAAAGAGGTAGAATTAGGTATGCCTGAATTACCAGAAGAAAAAAGAGAAAGGTTTAAAAAAGAATTTGGTTTGGACGAGAAGTCTGTTGAGTTTTTTGTTGTCAACAAAGATTTGAGCGAATATTTTGAGAAGGTTGTTTCTGAATTTGAAGAATGGACAACAGAAGAGGAAAAAGGTGAAGCTCATAAAAAAGTTTCAAAGCTGGTTGCTAATTACTTAATTTCTGATGTACAAGGACTTTTAGGTGGAAAAGAATTTGTTGAGGCTGAGTTTAAAATTACTCCGGAAAATTTTGCCGAGTTTGTGAAGATGATTTATAAAGGGGAAATTTCCAGTAAAGTAGCTAAAATGGTTGTTGTTGATATGTTTAACACTGGGTCTGACCCTTCTGAAGTTGTGGACAACAACAATTGGAGACAGATGTCAGACGATTCTGAGCTTGAAAAAATTATTAAGGAAGTTATGGCAAAAAATCCAAAGGCAATTGAGGATTATAAAGCCGGCAAACAGAATTCATTGCAATTTTTAGCCGGACAAGTTATGGCAGTTACAAGAGGTACTGCAAAACCTGACAAAGTGCAGGAGTTGCTTAAGAAATTATTGTAAAATTAAAAAACCGCTATTAGGCGGTTTTTTGTTAAATAAATTTTTTGATTAATTTTTCAGCTTCTATATAATTCTTTACCCACTTAATGCGATTATCTCTTTTAAACCAGGTTTCCTGCCTTTTTACATATTGTATAGATTCTATTTCTATTTTGTCCATCATTTCTTGGTAGGTAATTTTACCTTGCAAGTATTGTGCGACAAATCTGTATTCTAGGCCAAATTCTTCAAGTCTTTTCCATGACAAAATTTTATGCAATTTTTCTATCTCTTTAACCATCAAATTATTCTTCAATCTTTTTACCAGTCTCAAGTGTATTCTATTCTTTAATTCTGTTCTTGATTTTATAATTCCAATTTCTAAAATTTCAAATTTTTTGTTTTGATTTTTTCCCAGGGAAGGCACGGCTTTTCCGGTTTTTAGAACAATTTCCAAGGCTCTGACAAGCCTTCTTGGATTTTTTTGGTCGATTGATTCAGCTCTTTTTGGGTCGAGTTTTTTTAATTTTTCAAACATTTCTACAACTGTCATTTTTTCTAGCTTTTCTCTAAGTCTCCAGTCTGGCTTAACTTCAGGTACTACAACTCCATCGGTTATTGATTGTATATAAAAACCTGTGCCTCCAACTACAAATGGAATTTTATTATTTGTCTGTATTTTTTTTATGGCTTTCATGGCTAGTTTTTGGTATTGGGCAACTGAAAACCTTTGGCGCGTGCTGGCAACATCAAGTAAATAATGCGGAATTCCTGCCATTTCCTTTTTTGTAACTTTGCCAGATCCCACGTCCATTCCTTTATAAACTTGCCTTGAATCAGCTGAAACCACCTCGCCTTTGAATTTTTTGGCTAGCTTAACAGAAAGGTCTGTTTTTCCAGATGAAGTTGGTCCTAAAATGACAATTAATTTATTCATATAATTTTCCGGTCAAGGTGAATGGTGAAACTTGATTAATTTTTACTTTAACAAGTTGTCCTATAATATTTTTCTTTGATTTTACTTTGATAGTTTTATATTGTTCATTTTTGCCGAAATATTCTTCGTCACGATTTTCATTTATTAAAACTGTAGTTTCTTTTCCAATAAGTTTTTTATTTTTTTCTAAGGCTGTTTTTTTAAGTATGTTAGTCAAAACTTTTTCTCGTCTTTTCTTTTCGTCTGTAGAAACGTCGTCTTTAAGCTTGAAGGCCGCAGTTCCAGCTCTTTTAGAGTATTTATTAATGTAGGCAAAATCATATTTTACTTCATAAAAAAGCTTGGCAGTATTGTTAAATTGTTTTCTTGTTTCGCCGGGGAATCCTACAATAATATCTGTAGAAAGGCTAATATCAGGAATTTTTTCTCTTAATTTTTTTATTTTTGCTTTGTACTCTTTAACTGTATAATGTCGGTTCATTGATTTTAAAACTTGGTCGTCACCAGCTTGAATTGGCAAATTCAAATAGGGGGTAATTTTTTTGCAGGCAGACATCGCATTTATAACTTCTTCTGTGAAATCCTTTGGGTGAGAGGATGTAAATCTTATCCAAAATTCTCCGGGAATGTTGTTTACCATATTTAAAAGCTTTGGAAAATTTATGGCTTGCCCTGAGCTCGTCGAAGGGTCCTTATAACTATTTACATTTTGCCCCAAAAGCCAAATTTCTTTGTATCCTTTTTTAATTAAATTTTTTATCTCTGAAATTATTTCTTTTGCAGATCTGGAAACTTCTCTTTCCCTGGCATAAGGTACAACGCAATAAGCACAAAAATTATTGCATCCTGTCATAATTGGCACACAAGCAGAAAACTTGGAGGAATATTTTGGCGTTATGTTTAAATAATCGCTCGGCAAAAAGCTTTTTTCCGTCTGCTGGTAACCCCCTTTGTCCTGAGGGACAAGTGGACCAGGGACTGCAAAAAGTTTATTGCCTCGCTTTAAGTCTTTTATGTTTAAAATATAATCAAAGTTGTTAACAAAAATTCTCTTGTCTTTTTTTAAAATGCATCCAGTTAAAATAGTTTTAAGTTTTGGATTTTTTTTCTTAATTTCTTGGAATTTTTCTGCCAAGCTGTGAACTCGGTCAACAGCTGATTGGCGCACAGAGCACATTACTACAACAATTAAATCAGCTTCAGACATATTTGAGGTTTTTTTGTATTTTATACATTCTAAAACAGCAGAAACACGTTCCGCATCGCTTATGTTCATTTGGCAACCGTACACTATAATGTGGTATTGCATGGAGATAATAATACAACAATTTTCATGTTTTGGAAAGGAGTTGTACTTTTGCTTATATAGGTTTAAACTTATATTATTATGTGTGGAATAATTGCTTATTTTGGTAAGAAAAATGTAGCGCCAATACTTATAGATGGCTTAAAAAAGCTCGAATACAGAGGATACGACTCTGCTGGAGTTTGTTTACTTAACAATGGGAAATTACAGTCGGCAAAGGTTAAGGGGCGCGTTTCTGAGCTGGAAAAGCTTGCTCTAGGTTTGAATCCGGCCAATATCGGGATAGCTCATACCAGATGGGCAACTCACGGAGAGCCGAATGAGGTTAATGCTCATCCGCATTTTGGGTGTCCCGCAGGGCGGGATCCCGCTACGCGGGATAAACCAGAAATAGCAGTGGTGCATAATGGAATTATTGAAAATTATAGTGCTTTGAAAGAAATTTTAGAGCGTGAAGGCCATATATTTGTTTCTAAAACAGATTCAGAAGTATTGAGCCATTTAATAGAAAAATTTTACGATGGCAATCTGGAAAATGCAGTTGTTAAAGCTTTGAAATTGGTTGAAGGAACATTTGGCATAGCTGTGTTGTGTAGCAAAGAAAACAAGATTGTAGTTGCCAGAAAAGGCTCGCCAATTGTTTTGGGCGTTGGCGAAGAGGAAAATATTGTTGCTTCCGACGCCGTAGCAGTTTTGCCATTTACCAAAAAAGTTGTTTATATCAATGATAACGAAATGATTGTGCTGACTGAGGGTAATTATTCTATAAAAAATTTCGAAGGGCAGGCAGTGGAAAAGGTCATAGACGAAATAAAATGGACTGCAACAGAAATTGAGAAAAAAGGATTTAAACATTTCATGCTCAAGGAAATTTTTGAACAGCCAAATGCTATCGAAAACACTTTACGCGGAAGAATAGACTCTGAGAATAAAATTAAGTTGAGCATAGACATTGATTTTAACCTTATAAAAAGAATAGTCATTGTTGCTTGTGGTACAAGTTGGCATTCAGCTTTGATTGGGAAATATCTCATAGAAAAGCTGGCTGGATTTTCAGTTGATGTTGATTATGCTTCTGAATTCAGATACAGAAATCCAATTATAGGAACAGGCGACTTACTTTTGGTGATTTCCCAGTCTGGAGAAACAGCTGACGCTTTGGCTGCTTTGCGCGAAGCTAAGGCCAAGGGAGCTAAGACTTTGGGTATAATAAACGTAGTTGGTTCGACCATTTCCAGGGAAGTTGATTCTGGAATATATTTGCATGCGGGTCCTGAAATTGGAGTTGCTTCAACAAAAGCTTTTTCATGCCAGGTTACAGCTCTATTACTATTGGCTTTGTATTTGGCTCAGCAAAAAGGAAAAGTTATTTCAAAAGAATTCTTTGACGATATAAGAGATTTACCACAAAAAGTTGAAGAAACATTAAAACAATCAGATAAGATACTTTTACTTGCAGAAAAATTTGAAGATAGTAAAAATTTTATTTATCTTGGCCGAGGATTAAATTTCCCAGTTGCTTTGGAAGGAGCTTTAAAATTGAAGGAAATTTCATACATACATGCCGAGGGATATCCGGCAGCTGAAATGAAACACGGTCCGATTGCCTTGGTAGACAGTGAGATGCCTGTGGTGTTTATTGCCACAAAAGACAGCACGTATAGTAAAATTTTAAGCAATATGGAGGAAGTGCATGCCAGAGGTGGGCAGGTTATTGCTCTACTAAGTGAAACTGACAACAGTGTTTCCAATTTAACTGAAAACATAATAATGGTTCCAAAATGCCGAGAGGAATTAATGCCAATAATAAATACTGTTCCTTTGCAACTTTTGGCGTATCACATTGCTAATTTAAAAGGCATAGATGTAGATAAACCAAAAAATCTTGCCAAGTCCGTCACCGTAGAATAACAATTGTAATTAAAAACCGCCCAAAGGCGGTTTTTTTATTTATCTTATCTCTTCTTTTTTATCTTTGATGAAATATCTCCATTTTTCTAGGAATTCCACAAATACTGAAAATGGCATATCTATTAAGGCATTAAACAAGGCAGCAAGGGCATTGTATCTTTTCCATTTGTTGGAAATCCATCTTCCAAGTCCTTGGACTGGTAAGAAGAATATGTCAGCTAAGAAGCTTAAAAATCCTTCTTTCTCGTCTTCCATGGTAAGTTCTTGAGCGCGCTTTGAAACAGCTGTTCCAGCAAAAAGGATTACAGCAATAAATATGACGTCTATAAAAATTGAGGTAATAGGAAATTTGAAGTAATTTAATACGTAATATATGGCTCCAAAAGTTATAAAAGCTGATATTGTATAAATAAGGGAAAGGAATATTTTAACAGAAGCTCCTTTTTTCTTGCTCATTTTTATTTCATAAGTATCTGCTGAATCTTTTTTGTAGGCTATTTTCATTGTTTCCATTGTCACTAAATTCAAATTTTTCTTTGAAGGACGCCTTATACTTATTACTATCATAAACATTAAGAAAGTTGGGATTAATATGTCAGCAATAAGTATTCCGGTGTTTATTTCCGAACCCATTGCTCTTTCTATTAAAACCTCAAGAAGAAGTAAGGATAAAACTTTTGTGACGAATATGGAAACAGTGGAATAAATTGCAGCTCGATGAATTCTTGTTTTTAGTGTCGCTGATCTTTTTGTATAAACATTTTTTATAAGGGTTTCCAAGGCAGATGGTTCTGCAATTTCTTTGGCGACTTGGCCTTCATCTTCAGTAGACAAAATATCTCCTATAATCAAATATGGAGTATCGTATTTTTCGCAAAGATAATAGAATTTATTTGCCAGTGGGCTATTTAAGTCTGTTTCAATTTCGTGCCATATTTTATAGGCGTTGTCTGATATGACAGATATCAGTCTTTCGTCGCCATTTTTCCATCCTGGGTATTTGTATTTGATTAAGTTGTAGCTGATTATTGGTTTATCCAGTTTAAAAAGCGCCAAACATATTGCAATGTAAATTTGTATATCTTTGTCTTCGCGCTTTAAAAGTCCAGATTCAAAAATTTTGTCTGAAACTTTTATTTTTTCCTTCATTGACCCAAACATGTAGTCAATTAAAGCCATTTCTTTTATTGCAGGTGACAAGGTTTCTTCCACTTCACAGGCTGCAACGTCCAATAACCAAGCGGAGAAATTCATTCCAGCTTTTCCGGCTTTGTTTTCAGGATTATTTTTGAGTATATAAACGTATTTGTTTATAATTCTTTGCACTTCTCCAATTTTTGTTTCCTCAATTTTGTCATTTGGAAAATGTCCTCCTCTTATCAACTCTAAAACTAAAGATTCAGCTGCGTTTCCAGTTTCAGAATAATTACTTAACCCCAAGTCAAAAAACTTTCTTTTAAGTTTTCTGATAATTGCCGCTCTGCGCATTAAGTGCTCTTCTTTCCAGTCAACTATTGTCCTTATTTGCTCGTAAAAAGCTGCAACTTTTTTGGCCACTTCATCAACGTGAATGGTAACAGCCCCAGACTTTGGGAGATTTTGTTGCTGAGCCAGCTTGTACTGCATTATTAATTTTTTTGTTGATTCAGAAAGTTCTTGCATATGATTTATTTCTTATTAATAATCTCTTCCTTTATTTTAGCAGTAAATGCGTCAGATTGCATCTGTCCAAGGTCTCCCTTGCCTCTTTGTCTTACTCCTACTGCTTTGGCTTCAATTTCTCGGTCGCCAATTATAAGTAGATATGGGATTTTCTGTATTTCAGCTGTTCTGATTTTCTTGCCCAAAGTTTCATTTTCACTTCTAATTTCAACACGCACGTCGTTATTTTTTAGGTTATCAGCAACTTTTTTGGCGTAGTCTAAATGTTTTTCTGAAATAGGGATTATGGAAACCTGAATAGGTGATAGCCACACTGGAAAAGCTCCTGCATAGTGCTCAATCATAACAGCCATGAACCTTTCAAGCGACCCTGAAATAGCGCGATGTATAACAACTGGCCTTTCTTTTTCGCCAGCTTCGTTTACAAAAGAAAGATCAAATCTTTCCGGTAAATTAAAGTCACATTGTATTGTGGCTAACTGCCATTCTCTTCCTATTGCGTCCTTAAACATAAAGTCTAGTTTTGGCCCATAGAATGCGGCCTCTCCTTCTATTCTTTTATAATTTAAGTTGTTTTCTTTAGCTGCTTTTTCTAGAGCGGCTTCTGCTTTTTTCCAAACGTCATCTTTGCCTAAGTATAGACTCTTATCTTTTCCACGCACAGATAATCTAACCCAATACCCATTCATCATGTTCATAGTTGTGTAGAAGGATTTGATAATTTCAACTATGGTGCTGACTTCTTGGGATATTTGGTCTACCCTGCAAAATAAGTGTCCATCGTCTTGAGTTATTGCCCTCACTCTTGTTAAGCCGGATAATTGTCCTGCTTTTTCATATCTGTAAACGGTTGCTGGTTCAAAATATCTAACAGGCATATCTCTGTATGAGAATTGGTTGTCACAGAATATCTGCATGTGATGGGGGCAATTCATTGGTTTCATAAAAAACTCTTCATTTCCGCCCTTTACTCTAAAGAGTTCTTCGCCAAATTTTGCAGCATGTCCGGAAGTTTCATATAGCGCCTTTTTGGTAATGTGGGGAGTCCAAACTCTGTCATATCCTTTATTTTTATGCAAACTCCACAAATAGTCTTCAATTTCTTTTCTTATAACCATTCCTTTCGGTTGCAGCATAGGAAGTCCAGCGCCAATAAGTTCAGACAAGGTAAACAGCTTTAATTCTTTTCCCAGTTTTCGGTGGTCTCTTTTCTCAGCCTCAACTAACATTGCTAAATGGTCTAGAAGTTGTTTTTCGCTTTCAAAAGCTAACCCGTAAATACGTGTTAGCATTTTATTTTTTTCGTCTCCTTTCCAATATGCTCCGGCAAGTTTTGTAAGTTTAAAAGTATTTGGAGTAATATCTTTTGTAGATTTTATATGAGGCCCTTTACACAAATCAACAAACTCTCCAGTAGTATATATGGAAACAGTGTCTCCTGGTAATTCTTTAATAAGTTCTAATTTATAAGGTTGTATGGCAAAAAGTTTTTTAGCTTGTCTTTTGTTTATGTTCTTTTTCTCAAACTTAAGATTTTGCCCAATCAATTCCTTCATTTTTTTCTCAATTTCTGCCAAATCTTTTTCTTCAAGGGGTTTCTGAATTTGAAGGTCATAGTAAAATCCATTTTCAATTGCAGGCCCAATTCCAAGTTTTGTTTTTGGAAAAAGTTCCAAAACAGCCGAAGCCATAATATGCGATAGTGAATGTCGTATTTTTTCGATGTTAGTTTCCATAATTTGAGTTAAATTTTATATATTTGATAATATTAGCACTTTTAGAGGTAGTTTGGTAGTGTTTTTAGGCTTCCTTTGGGACAAGGATTTCCTGGACGTCGTCAGCTACAATTTTAATTTCTCCATTGCGGTCGTCTACTCGGCCAGCTATAAAGACAATTTTGTTTTCCTGCAAAGCTGAGGGATTTCTTTCCAAAAGGTTTGGGAATATAACAACCTCGGCTTTTCCTGACAAATCTTCAACTTTTATAAAAAGCATTGGCTGGCCTTTTTTAGTAATAATTTTTTTAACGTTGGCAATTAATCCTCCAATAATCACTTTTTGGTCGACATATGTTACATCAATTTTTGCAATTGGAGTTGTTCTAGATTCAAAAAGCTTTTTAAAACCTTTTAGAGGGTGAGAACTTACATAAAGGCCCAAAAGTTCTTTTTCCCAGCCAAGTTTTATAAAGTCTGTTGCAGGAGTTGCGGGTTCTAGCTTTATGTCGTTGTTAATTGCTTTTGTACTGGCAAAAAGCCCCATTTGGTTTGTGTTGGCATTTTTATTGTTTTCTCTGGCAATTTCAAGCATTTTTTCCAAATTATGCAAAAGCTGGTTTCGTTCGGCAAATTGATCAAAAGCTCCGGCCTTGATTAAGGCATCCATTGATTTTTTATTCAAATCTTTTGATTTTACTCGATGTATGAAATCGCCAATTGATTTAAACGGACCATTTGTTTTTCTTTCTTCTACAACTGCATCAATTATATTTATTCCAACATTTTTAATTGCCAGCAATCCAAATCTAATTTCATTTTTTCCCACAACAACTGTAAAGTTTTTTAAAGATTCATTTATATTTGGAGCTAAAACTTTCACATCCATTTTTTTACATTCGTCTATTAAAAAGGAAATTCTTTCAACGTCAGCTCTTTCTGAAGTTAAAACCGAAGCCATAAATTCAACTGGGTAGTGAGCCTTTAAATATGCAGTTTGGTAGGCAATTGTGGCATAAGCTGCAGAGTGTGACTTGTTAAAACCGTAAGCTGCAAAAGGCAAAATCCACTGCCATAATTCCTTGGCCACTTTTTTTGAAGCTCCGTTTTCAATTGCTCCATTAATAAATTTTGTTTCCTGAGCATCCAAAAGCTCTTTTATTTTTTTTCCAACAGCTTTTCTCAATACATCGGCCTCTCCCAAAGTAAACCCGCAAACTTCCTGGGCAATTTTCATTAATTGTTCCTGGTAAATACAAATTCCGTATGTGTCTTTTAAAATTGGCTCAAGCTTCGGGTGAATATATTCAATTGTCTGGTTGCCGTGCTTTCTTTCAATATAATCTGGGATAAACTGCATAGGACCTGGGCGGTATAAAGCCACCATAGCTGTAATGTCTTCAAATTGCGAAGGCACCAATTCTTTCAAATATCTTTTCATTCCATCAGATTCAAGCTGAAATACGGAAGTTGTTAAAGCTTGTTGCAAAAGTTCAAATGTTATTTCGTCGTCATATGGGATTTTGTTTAAGTCAATTTTCAAATTGTCGTGCAAAACATAAATTCTAGCTAAAGTGTCTTCTATTATAGTGAGGTTTTTTAGGCCCAAGAAATCCATTTTTAAAAGCCCCAGGTCTTCAATACTGTGGCCTTCATATTGAGTTATTACCCCTTCCTCAGATTTGGTTGGCATTTGTAAAGGCACAGAGTCTGTAAGAGGGTCAGCTGAAATCACAACACCACAAGCATGTGTTGAAGCATGTCTGGCAACTCCTTCTAATTTTTTACCTAAGTCTATTAGGCGTTTGGCCATTGGGTCAGCATCATACAAGTTTTTGAATTCGTCTACTTTTTCCAAAGTTTCAGCCAAATCCATTCCCATTGGAATCATTTTTGCTAAAGCGTCGCAATAAGAATAAGTGTATTTCAAGGCTCTGCCCACATCTCTTACAACAGCCCTAGCTGCCATTGTTCCAAAAGTAATAATTTGAGCTACATGGTCAGCTCCGTATTTTTCAGCTACGTGTTTAATAACTTCGTCGCGCCTTCTATCGGCAAAGTCCATATCAATATCGGGCATGGAAATTCTTTCAGGGTTTAAAAATCTCTCAAAAAGCAAATTGTGCTTTAAAGGGTCAACGTTGGTAATTCCAGACAAGTAGGCGATAATGGATCCTCCAACAGATCCTCTGCCAGGGCCCACAATTATTCTGTTGTCTTTGGCCCATTTCACAAATTCCCAAACAATTAAAAAGTATCCTGCAAATCCGGTTTTTTCAACAACAGAAAGCTCGTATTTTAATCTCTCTACAACCTTAGGATCATTTTTGGTATATCTTTTTTCTATTCCATCCCAGCAGATTTCCTCCAAATATTCTTCTGCAGTTTTTCCTTCTGGCAAAGGAAATTTTGGGAGCTTTGTTTTGCCAAGCTCAATTTTTATATTGCACATGTCGGCAATTTTCTGGGTGTTTTCAATTGCCTCGGGAACATCCTTGAAATGTTCAATCATTTCTTCCTGAGTCAACATGGCAAAGTTTTCATGAGTCATGTTTAGTCTTTCTGGGTCGTCTGCATCAGCTCCGGTATTAATTAAAGTCAAAACATCCTGGGCTTCAGAATCTTCTTTTCTCAAATAGTGAATGTCATTTGTAGCAACCAAAGGAATGCCGGTTTTTTTGGAAAGTTCAATGAGTTTTTTATTGGCAGTTATTTGGTCTGGAATATTTGGGTGGTGTTGGAGTTCTAAATAAAAATTTCCTTTACCGAAAAACTTTTCATATTTTAAGGCAGTTTTTTCTGCTTCCTCTAATTGATTTGATATTAAAAGACGTGGTATCTTTCCCTGTACGCAGGCAGATAATCCAATTAAGCCTTCAGCATATTTTTCTAAAATTTCTTCATCAATTCTTGGCTTGTAATAAAATCCTTCTAAATGGGCAATTGTTACCAGCTTTGTAAGGTTTTTGTATCCTTGTTCATTTTTTGCAAGCAAAATTAAGTGGTTTCTTTTGGCGTCTACATTTGGACGCTTGTCTGTAAGCTTTTCAAAAGCAGTATAAACTTCGCATCCAATTATTGGCTTTATTCCTTTGGCTTTGGCTTTTTTGTAAAACTCAATTGCGCCATACATTACGCCGTGGTCCGTTATGGCAACTGAATCCATGCCCAATTCTTTTGCATGGTCTAAAAGCTCGTCGATTTTTGGCAAACCGTCTAATAGCGAATAATGTGTGTGAACGTGTAAATGAGTAAACTTTGACATATTAGCTTAATATACCATTTTACCTTTTGGCATAATTTTTACAAGTGTTTATTCGTGGTAGAATATATTATATGAGTAAACCAAATTTTGACGAGGAAAAAATATTATGGCAACAGGGTTTTGAATATGTTGTGGGTTTAGATGAAGTTGGCAGGGGGCCATTGGCCGGTCCTGTTGTAGCTGGCGCAGTTTTAATTAAGGCAAATGTGGAAATTTTAATAGATGGAATAAATGACTCAAAAAAAGTTTCAGAAAAAAATAGAAATAAATTATACGAATTAATTACAAATAATAAAGATATAGAATGGGGTATTGGCATAGTTTCTGAAAAAGTAATAGACAAAATTAATATTTTAGAGGCAACAAAGTTAGCTATGTGTGAGGCTGTTGCCCAAATCGAGAAAAAAATAAATAATAAAGTTGATTATTTATTAATTGACGGAAATTTTACCCTTCGGCAAGCTCAGGGCGAGCAATATATTTTGCAAAAAGCAATAGTAAAAGGGGATCAAAAAGTAATGTCCATTGCCGCCGCTTCGATAATTGCTAAAGTTACACGAGACAGAATTATGGAAGAAATGCACAAAAAATATCCACATTACGGTTTTGATAAACATAAGGGCTATGGAACAGAAGCGCATATGAAAGTCCTAAGAAAAATCGGTAATTGCCCAATTCATCGTGAGTCCTTCAATTGGGAAAAAAAAATGAAAAAAGTTATCCACTGTTTGCCACTTGTTTTGAAAAACAATAACAGGTAAAATTAATAAATAATTAGTAATTTATTTAATTTATATGATCAACAAAAAAATAATAATTGTTACTGTATTGGTTTTAGTTGGATTGGGACTTTTTATAATTGGTTATTCAATGGGAATTTCAGTTAGCAAACCCGAACTTCAAAAGACAGCGAATATGGAAAAGATATTGAATTCCAAATCAATAACCATGGTTGGATCTTTTGGCAAGGTTTCTAAAATCTCAGGGCGAACTATAACATTGGAATACAATGGAGAAACATTTGATGTTACAATTAAAAGTGATGCGATAATTTATTTATACGGAACTTCTGCTTCTGGATCAGGTGCAACAGTTGGAGTTCCAAGCCAAACTGCAGCAACGTTTAATGATATTAAAATTGGTGATAGTGTAAACGTTACTATAAAATTATCTGCAGATGGACAAGTTGAAGGTTCTTCAGTTACTATTGTTAAATAAGAAATTTAAGAAAAAATATTCAGCCCTTCTTAATGAATAAGCTCAAACTCACAATTTTAATTTTCTTTTTTGCAGTTGTGTTTTTTCCGTTTACGGCAAATGCATGTCTTGATGTTGGGCAATGTGACGATTTAAAAATAGCCAACGGTAAAACAGATACTTTATATTGTGCCTATGGAAAAGTTTATCAGCATAAATGGACAAGCCATTGCGATGTTGGGTTTTGCAGTTGGACAGATGCACCTATATTAAATAGCGATTGTATTACGCAAGGTAAAACATGTGTGAAGGGGACACCTCCTTCTTGTCAAGTAGTAGGTTGCGGTTCATATGTAGATTGTATCCCATTCAAGCCAAGTAATTATTCCTACTGCAGTGCTGGTAGAGTGCATAATGTTGTTTATGATGAAACCTGTAGCCTTGGAAAGTGTAATTATCCAGTAACAGACACCGGAGCTGATTGTCCTACTGGCACAACATGTCCAACAGGTAGTTATTACTGCCAGCCAGCAGGTGGCTGCGCAGGAAGCAATGCTATTTGTGAAAACCCATTAAGAGAAGTTAATAATATTTATAATACTTCAGAATGTTCAACTGGAACCGTTGGAAATGATTCCATAATAAGACACGTATATGGAAATGTCTGTTTACCTTCGGGAAATTGTGATTGGCCAGATACGCCTACTGTGACGCCTTGCAAAATTGGCTGTGAATCTTGTGCATATGACCCTTCAGACGGTCCTTATTGTAAAAGAGATAATAGTAAATGCTGTGTAGATGCTGATTGTACTGCAGATTCTTCTGTTGAAAAATGTGAAAGCGACGGAATTCATATTATTACTTATAAGGCTACTTGTAATAATGCAAACGGTTCTTGTAAAACAGATGGTATTAATTCTGACACCAGAAAAATACTTGGAAATTGTGATATGTCTTGTCAAACCTGCGACGACAGCAGTGGCACTGCAACTTGCAAACCTATAGAGGGAAAAACGTGTTGCACTTCTGCAATGTGTAATGATACAAAAACTAAACAAGACAATGGACATAGTGACACTTATTATTGTGCTTTAGGAAAAATTTGGCATCATTATTATGATGGCTATTGTACTACTAATGGAAGTTGCGCTTATACAGATAGAAATGATCCTATAACAGATTGCAATGACTCTTGCCATAGGTGCTCTTTAGATGGTTCTACATGCGAAGATATAGCTGGAGCTTGTTGTAATAATACTGATTGCGATAGTCGAACAAATAAACCAGTTAATTATTTATATTGTGGAGTAAGCAGTATTTGGCAGCATAGTTATAATGGAAATTGTGGTCCTACTGGAACTTGTACATGGTCTGATACGCCAAAACAAACTAAGAAATGTGAAACATATGAAATGTGCGATAATTCAGATTTAACTGGTAATGTCCCAATGTGCATAGGTGCGCCTGATTGTGATCAGCCAGTTGATTGTTTACCGAAAAAGCCACTTAGCTATTTCTATTGCAGTTCTGGAGGAGGGTCGGTGCATAGTGTTATGTATGATGAAAATTGCGACCCAATTCTTAAAATATGTTCATATCCTGTAAATGATGTTGTAAATGAAACATGCGCTGCAGGTAAGGCATGTGACCCTAAAACTTGGACATGCCAGCCTATCCCTGGAAGTTGTGCAGGTGACAATAGTAAATGTACAAATGTGCCAGATCCAACTTATAGCTGTGGAATAGCTGGTATTTATACAACTACATATAAAGGCATTTGTCTTGTTAATGAATGTTCATATCAAGTTGCCTCTTATTTAAAGACAACTCCTTGCAGACAAGGATGCGAAACTTGCACTTATGATCAATTGCATAATGAACCTCATTGTACAGCTGTTTCAAGCGCCCAGTGTTGTGATGATACTCCGTCTGATTGTAATGCTTTGAGACCTTTAAATAAGGTCGATTCTCTGTATTGCCAGAATGGAAATATTTGGAGCCATCATTATAACAGCACTTGCAGTATAGGAACTTGTTCGTGGCCAGACACTCCTTCTTTGTCACAAGCTTGTACTGGTGGAAAAGTTTGCAATGAAACTACACATACTTGCGAAAATCCGCCGAATATTAAATGTTTTGGTATTTCTGATTGTCCAGCTGACGTGCCTATTGGCTCTCCATTTTGCGTGAACGGTTTAGCAGACGTATATCAAAATTATACTCATTATTATGCTTGCATGTATCCTGGAGAAACCAAAAGTTACTGCGCAAGCTCTTATATAACTCTCAAAAAAGAACCTTCTTGTCCATCAGGAACTGCTTGCGTAAGTGGAGTATGTTCAGATGTTGAATGCGGTAAACCTGAAGATTGTGGAACAGAAAGTGTTATAGATGGGACAGAAGCTTGCAATGATGGTGTAGTTACTGCAAACAAATTGGCATATTCCTGCACTGATAATAAATGTTCGTCCTATATAAAAGAAAATGAAGTAATAAGGTCATGCCCCATAGCTTGTGAGAGCGTACATTTTTATTGCGTAGATTGTCTTGCTAATACTGACTGCGGTTCTAATTATACAAGTTTACTTAAATGTAGTGATAATAAAAGAGATGTTGTATATGACAATCATACATGGGTTTGCAATAAAAATGATGACCAGCCGTTTCTAAACAATTGTGAATTGAAAAATACAGTGGTTGTAGAAGATCCATGTACAAGTTGGGAAGTATGTGAAAATGGTGCGTGCAAGGAAGTAAAATGCAATACAAACACGGTTGCTACTGACTGTGGCGCAAGCGGTTATATTGGAGACGTACATTGCTTGGCAAATGATCCTGGTCATACATATAAAACATACAGAACATGGACTTGCAACAATCCTGGAACCACAGCAAGCGTTTGTACTAAGACAGAAGAGGAAAAAATGCAAACCTCCTGTTTGGTTGGCGCGCATTGTGTTGGTGGAACTTGTCAGACAATTGAATGCACTACTAACCTTCAATGCGGAACGGACGGTTATAATGGTGCAGTGTTTTGTGATAGTAATAAGGTGCCGTGGAGAAACTATTTTGTTTACACATGCACCAATCCTGGTACCGCGCAAAGCAAATGTTCGCATACTACAACGCCTAAAGAGCAAACGCAATGCATGCCTGTAAGCGTATGTCCGTAGTGTTATTTTATTTTTTGAAAATATTAAGTTATAATAAGTAATTTACAGATTTGTTATTATTACATGTTTAATTTTTCTGGGAGAATAAAGGTTTTTAAAATTATTGTCTTATGTCTATTTTTTGTACTGTTTTTTTGTTATAACAATCAAAAAATTGAAGCTGCAGGTTGTACAGATTCTATAACAGTAACTGCAACTCATTTGGATGACGATATTAGAATATCAATTGATGGTGCCGTTGTTTATCCTGGTGAAAGTCCGAGTGGTCCTCATGACGTAACATATGGTCCTTTTGCTGTAAAATGTGATAGTAATATAAGCGTTGATTATTGGGAGTGTTGTGGAGGAGAAGCAACTTTAGAGGATATTATAATAACTAATGGCAGTGGTAAAAGTATGAATTTTCATATTGGATTTACCAGCCATGAGGGAGGATTGTTTAATGTTGTATCAGGAACGCTTAGATCTATGGGGTTATGCAGCAATCTCGGTACAACTGAATTTTCATGCACAGATGGAATTGATAATGATTGTAATTGTTTGACTGATTGTGAAGATCCAGTTTGCTTTAATGATCCTAAATGTACAAAAAGATGTTCTAGTGACGCTGATTGCCATCCTGAAAGCGCTGAAAAATATTGTGAAGGACAGAAATTAATGGCCAAGAAATCTAAATGCGTAAATGCAACTTGCCAGGATGCACAAGTTGAGGATTGCGGGGTGAGTGATGCTCCTGTGACCCCCGTGACTAAAGATAGCTTTAGTTGTACAAATAAAGATCCAGATACTCTAAATCCCATGATTCCAGCTTTGGGGTATCAATTATATACAAAGAATTCTTGCAATACTTCGACTTTGCAATGCGATCACAATAAATATTGGAAGAAAACTCTTACTTGTTCTGAAAACGCCAAAAGTACGGGAAAAACACAATGTAGCACATTTGGCGCAGTGCAGACCCAAAAGCAATATGAGCAATGTCAGATATCTGGTACTACAATGAGTTGTGTCCCTGGCGCAACCAAATGGGAAGTGACAGATTGTTGTGCGGAGAATTCGTTTTTTCAAGAAAACTATTTATATAAAGATTTCGAGTGTAATGGAAATTTGTTTAATGATATTACTATGAAAGGGGGTTGGATATACCATCCACTTTTTGGCGGAGGTAAATATTACACTGGAGAACAAGAGTGTAAAGGAAATGACATTATGCAAAAATGGACAGCTGTAAAATGCGATGATGGTGTTTGTGTACGGCCATCTAGTGAGGGTTGGGAATATCTCTACACCTGTCCTAGCGGAGGTGACCATACAGTTATGACTTGTCAGGGAGGCGCCCTAATTGTAAAAAAAGTAGGTATGACACAATCGTGCGAAATAGATTGTGGCGGTGGTAATATTTCAGTTACCGGGGGAGATCCTAATACTCACAATGGAGGTACTAAATCGTGTGGAGATGATGCTTGGTCTCCCGGTTCTTTTTTAGTGGCTCCTATGTCTAGATCTTTTCCTTATTGTGATGTTCATCCTGTTGACCAAGTATTGTCAGTAACTATTTGTAAATGCGGGTGTTCTGGAGGTGCCTGTTTGCAGTCTGGAGGCACATGCGCTAATTTATGCTCTACCGCGGGAGCTTGCAAGCCTGGAGAAACAAAAGATTGCGCTTGTGGCGGAAAAAAGACTTGTGATTCTGGTTGCAAGTGGTCAACATGTGCCAGCCACTCAGAATGCACGGCCAATGACAAGGGGGAAAAAGATTGCGCTTGTTTGGCAACAGCTGGTGATGACTCGTGTGTCGAATCAGATGTTACAAGTTGTAAAATCAATGGTCACACCATTTGTAATGATTCCAAACAGTGTAAAGTAGTTGATGGCGCTGGAACAGACGAGTGTAAGACTGATAACGATTGCCTATTTGCTTATACATATTGTGACAGCGCTGGAACTTGTCAGGGCACAAATGATCAAACCTTGGCTGACCAGTCTGGGTGTACAATTGGTGATAATTCTAAATGCACATTTTGCGATTATACTAATCCCATTTTTCCAAAATGTATGCAAGGACCTTATGATGGTTTCAATTGTGTTATTGGTGACAATAATACAATTGGAGAGGATTCATGTCCTCCTTTAACATATACTTATTGTGATGACAGTGGAACATGTAAGGAAACTACAGATGTTAGTTTAGCAGATGCATCTGGTTGTACCATAGGTGATGACTCCAAATGTACTCACTGCGATTACAGCACAGAATATCCAAAATGTGTTAAAGGAATTTATGATAGTACAGATTGTTTAATAAATGCTAATATTCCAACTGGAAACGAAAGATGTCCTAATCCATTTACTTATTGTGATAATAGTGGACATTGTATAGCCACAGCTGATCCAGGAAAAGCTGATGCATCTGGATGTACAATTGGAGACGATTCAAAGTGTACTCACTGTGATTACAGCACACAATATCCAAGATGTGTTCAAGGATTTTATGACAGCACAGATTGTTTGTTAAGTGCTAATCTTTTAACTGGAAATATTGCCTGTGGTAACTCCCCATATTCTCGCTGTGACTCTTCGGGAAAGTGTATATATACAAATGCTCAAAGTGATGATGGTTCTGATTGTTCTCCTTCTTCTAACGCCAATGGACACAATCCAAAATGTACTCAATGCGATTTATCAGCCAAGAAATGTGTTTATGGAGCTTTCGACGGATGTGGTTGCAGTATGGGTGTCTACACCAACAACTTAGACCCAATATGCGGAGACAATGGTTCTTGTGGAGGCGCACATTACAAATGTAACTCTCAAGGAGGTTGTGAAGCAACTGATTCTCTAAGTGATGATGGTTCTGATTGTGATCCTGCTGCCAATAATTCTAATGGAGTTAACAATCCAAAATGTACTCAATGCGATTTATCAGCCAAGAAATGTGTTTATGGAGCTTTCGACGGATGTGGTTGCAGTATGGGTGTCTACACCAACAACTTAGACCCAATATGCGGAGACAATGGTTCTTGTGGTTGGAAAATTGAATATCCTACTTGCGTTAATAATATATGTACTACAACTACTAATGTGTATGATAATTATTACTGCGGTGATGGTGTTGAAACTGGGTCTGCTTGTACATGTGTTGGTGAAACTTGTAGAAGTACATTTACTACTTGTAACAGTAGCAACCAATGTGTGACAACAAATGATTCAACTCAGCAAAAAGATTGTGGTACCGGAGTTTTGCCAGACCAAGGCCAACAGTGTTGTACTGGCGACAACTGTAATAATTTGCCATATACAACATGCTCTGGTGATACATGTATAAGAACTGATTCTCCAGCAAGAATAGATTGCGATATTAACAATCCAAATAGTTGTAATGAAACTGTAACGCATAATGCATGTGTAAATGGAACTTGTACAACAATTCAGGGCTCTGGAACTCCAGGTGAGGTTTTGTGTAGTAATGTTGGTTTTCCAGAAGAGTGCAATTTTACTTTTGGAAAATGTAATAATGCACGACAATGCTATGAGGAACATGGTACACCTGATCCAAAATGTGATGCTAATAATGTTAATGATCCTGCTTGTTGTAATGATGGTTCACATCATTTAGAGTGCCAAGATGGCAACCAGGTTTGTGTTACAACGCCAGGTGTTGATGAAACTGATTGCAATAATAGGCCAACTGTTAGTAATATTTTAGTAAATCCAAGTAATACTTGTGAAGTTGCTGGTGAAGATAATTTTACAATTCAATGGAATTATAATGGTAAAAATGCTGAATTAAAATCTGAAATACAGGTAACTAAAAATTTAGATGCAAATAGTAAACCGGATTTTTCTAACTGGGATCTTGATATAACTAGGAATGGTTCTACAAACCAACAAACGTTGTATGTAAAAATGAATCCTGATTTTGATTGTAATTTGCTTAATAGTGAATATTGTATTGCTTATGGCACTAATTATTATGTCAGAATACAGGTTTGCGATGTTGATAATAAATGTTCTAGTTGGACAAATTATGACGCTGGAAAAAATGCCTCCTTGTTTATTGATCCTTTCGCCAATAGTCCTGCTTCAAATAATAGTAAAATAAATGTACCCCCACAAATAGAAAATATTACTGTAAACAATTCTGGGACAATTATGTCTTTGACATTTGATAAGGCAATGGCAAATCCAGTTGGCAAGCAAGATCAATTTGTGGTGACTGTTGATGGGCAAAGAGATTTGATATCTTCTGTCTCTTTAAGATCTGGAAATTCTAAAATTATAGATTTAAAACTTATGGGATATATAATAAAAGGGCAAGATGTGACATTCATATACATAAAGGGCACAGTCACCTCAGCTGATACTGGCGTGCTTGGAACAACCGGAATATACAGTGTTAACAACTAAAAAAATAAGTTATAATAAGCAAATATTAACAGAAATAAAAATAAATAATGTCACTTAAAAAAGCAAAAATAAAAGTTCAGCTATTTCTAGTAGTTTTAGCTTCCTTGTTTTTTGCTTTTTTTATTTGCAACACTGTTTTTGCTACGTCTGATCCTCTAACAGTTACTCTTAGTATTTCATCTGGCTTTACAGATTATTCCCGAATACGTGTAAATGGAAACATAACTGGTAGTGTTGGAGGTAATCCTCGTGTTACTATATATTGGGGGACAACCGATGGAGGAAGGGTACCTGGAAATTGGCAACACAGTTCTGCACCAACTAATCCTCCTCAGCCTCAGCCTATAAGTAATTTTATTAATGATTTTTATGGTTTAACTTCTGGGGTCAAATATTATTTTTCAGCTTCTGCTGAGAATAGTGCAGGTATATCATGGCCTTCGGCCCCTTTAACTTTTACCGATTATTATACTGATATCGCACCAAATAATGCTGTCAGCATAACGTCGTCGACTTCTACCTTAAAGTGTGCTTTTACCGATGATTCAGTAGGTCATAATATAACTATGTATTGGGGCACAACCGACGGAGGAAAAGTACCTGAGAATTGGCAACACAGTTCTACTCAACTTACATCTGGCCCTAGTAATAGTTTTTTATTGGATGTTTCGGATTTGATTCCTGGCACTAAATATTATTTTTCTGCGTCAGATAGGATAGATAGTGATCTAACACGTAGCAATACAATAAACATTTTATCAGAAGATATTATTTGGCCAACCGCTTCTTTAAGTTTTTATACTCAACTTGAAAAATCAAACTTAGGATATATTGTTAAAGACGCCGGATCTTCTGATTGGAATGGTTTTTATTGGAATAACATAGCTCCTGATGGTCATGTAATGTATACCAAAGATGATACTCATATAATATTATTTGATTCTGGATGGCAATTGATGCCTACAACAGATACAACATTCACTCCTTATTATTTGTGTGATATACAGAACCATACTAATTGTATTACCAGCTCTACTCCGCCATTGACTGGATGGATAATTTTTCGTGGTAATGCCCCTGCGCCTACACTTGTCGCATATAATGGAGGACTTAATATAGCTTTGACTAATTCTGCTGCCGTTGGGTCTACAACTGCCACTTTGAATGGTCGTGTGATATCAACAGGAGGAGTCAATCCTACTGTTACCATGTATTGGGGCACAACCGATGGTGGGCAAATTTCAGAAAACTGGGAACATAGTTCTGTTGTCAGCAGTCCTTCTCAACCGCAGGGTATTGGAAATTTTTCATTAAATGTCAGTGGGTTGATTCCTGGAAGAAATTATTATTTTACGGCAAAAGCGACAAATGTTGCTGAAACTGTTTGGCCATCTGTTTCACTTGGTTTTAAAACTAATGGTCCACCAACAGTAACTGTGAGTGATGCCACAAATACAGTAGGAACAACAGCTACCCTTAATGGAAACGTAGTTAGTGATGGAGGAAGTAGCACGTCTGTTACTATATATTGGGGAAAAAATGATTTTGGAAATGATGCATCAAAATGGGAAAATAATTTTGTTTTGGGGAATCAAACAGGATTATTTGAAAAAAATATCAGCGGATTAACTGCTGGGACTAGATATCATTTTACTGCCAAGGCAAGCAATGATATAGGAACCAGTTGGGCTAATCAGTCTTTAAGTTTTGTTGCTGGAGTAATACCAATAAGTTTGAGTACCTCGGCTATAACACAAACAACAGCTACTGTCAGTGGAGGTTTTTCAGATTATTTTGGTAGCAGTAATACTGTAACAGTATTTTGGGGTTCTACAGATGGAGGGAAAAATCCAATAAATTGGGATCATAGTTCATATCCAACCAGTCCATCAATTCAGCCCCAGGAAGTAGTAAGTTTTTATAAAAATTTTTCTGGATTAACTCCAGGAACTAAATATTATGTTACTGCAAGAGCAATTAATGACACTGGGGTTATATGGGCTACATCTTCCTTAAATTTCACTACTTTAGCTGCCACTCCTTTTCCTATTGTTTATACTACATATGTAACTAATATTACCTCAAATAGTGCTACAATAAACGGAAGTATTACTAATACTGGAGTAGATAATTCAACTGTAATGATTTTTTGGGGTACCACTAATAAGGGAAATACTTCGGTAGGTTGGGATAGTAGTTCTGTTGTATCTGATCCATACCAGCCCCAAGGAGTTGGTGTTTTCAGTAAAACTATTAATGGTTTAAATCCAGGAACTAAGTATTATTTTACTGCCCGAGCAACAAATAGTGCTGGGATTTCTTGGCCAACAGCTTCCTTTTTTAGTTTTACTACTTTTAGTGTTCCAACTGTTGTTATTAGTGCTGCAACTAAAGTAGGAAAAATGGTAGCAACTATTAATGGAAATATTTCCAATACTGGCGGAGAGAATCCAACAGTCACTGCATACTGGGGCACAATAGATGGGCAAAAAAATTCTTCTGGCTGGCAACACAGTTCAGTTGTTTCAAGTCCAGACCAGCCACAAGGCGTTGGAGCTTTTTTAAAAAATATAATGGGTTTAAATCATGCAACCAAATATTATTTTACTGTAAAGGCGCACAATAAATTTGGAGATAGCTGGCCGGCATCTTCATTGAATTTTACAACATTGCCTGGCACTTTTGGATGTGATCCTTCTATAAATAGCTGTTCTAATACATGTAAAGATATTTTCTACTTGGGTGATTTATGGAGTGATGATTTTTCTTATAGCTATGACAATTCGTGTAACGACATATATGATTGGTCTTTAGATACCAATATAAGTGGAGATCCATTATGCGACAGATTAGGAATATCTGGCACAGATGGAGACTGCGCATGGATTTTTGATTATACAACCAATTCTAGATTTGGATGTCCTTCAAGTGAAAGAGTAGCTAGAACAATAGATATTGATGATTGCTCATGCAAAGATCTTACTACAAATTTGCCTTGTGTTGTTTTGCCTAATTACGAGGAATATTTCAATTTGGAAAATAAATTTTTTGTTGGAGAAGATGCTCCTCCTGCTGTCAGTTTAAATACTACTTCCGATATAGCGCCTAATTCAGCAATTATTAATGGAAAAGTTACATCTACTGGAAAAGACAAGCCAACTGTCACTGTATATTGGGGCACAAGCGATGGCGGGAAAGTGCCAGGCAATTGGCAACACAGTTCTGTACCCACAAGCCCAGTTCAGCCTCAAAGAATGGGAAATTTTAATAAGTTTATTCCAGGACTAAATACTGATACTAGATATTATTACACAGTTTCTGCTACAAACAGTATTGGAACTGCCTGGTCTTTAACTTCAGCTAACTTTACTACTTTGCCTAGCAATATTACTCTTTTTCCTGCAACAAAGATAAGGTCTTCTTCAGCAGTTATAAAAGGAAATATTGCTGCATCTGACTTAACCAATTTAATTGTCACTGTATATTGGGGTACAACTAATATGTGGACAAATTCCAATTCTTGGGATTACAGTGCTGTAGTTTCTCAAATTAGTACATCTGGAGATTTTTATCAAAATATTACTGAGTTGGAGACAGGAGAAACATATTATTATTTTGCCAAAGTTACTAATGCAGGTGGAGATGTTTGGGCAGGAGGAGCATCAAAAAGTTTTGTTGCCAAAACAACATATGTTTCTACCCCTTATATTTATTTAAACAGTGCTCAAGTAGGGCCAACATCTTATGATGAAGCACAAATGAATAACCCGGGGGGATACGTGCCACCAGATTGGTGGTGTACAAACGCTAATGGTTTAGTTGCCAAATTTGACAACTCAACTGGGAATTTGGTTGATCATTATGAAACTGGAAATCGTGACGGCATAGGCAATAATAAAGGACATGCAGGTGGAGGAGGTATAGCCTTAGATGAATTAGGAAATGTTCATATCGCAGATACATGCGCTTCAACTACTGGAAATAATGATTTTCGTTATTTATCAGATGAATCTAATATAGGTATAGCAATTGATATTTATGGAAATATCTGGAGTAGTTATAGTAATTACGTTAATTACAGGTTGACTTCTGGTATCGCAAAATATAGTGCAGCAGGGATGTTAATAGGAAGTTATCCTATCACTGGCAGTGGAATTGCCGCTGATGCCAATGGAAATGTCTGGATTACCAACCAACCAGATGGTACTGGCGCTGGTGCACATCCAAGTGGCGGAGTTGTTATGAAAGTTAACCAGTCTGGAACTATATTAGGAACATATACTGTTGGAGCTTGGCCTGGAGCAGTTGCAGTTGATAGTTTAAACAATGTTTGGGTTGTAAATAATTACGATGGAACAGTTACAAAATTGGATGGTTATACGGGAAATTTAATTGGGACATTCGGGGCCGGTGATCGTGACACTAGTGGCGTTTTTGGTAAAATAGCAATAGACGGCTCTGATAATGTTTATATTACTAATCAAAGTGGAATAGTAAAAATAAATGGCTCTACTGGCAGTTATATGGGTCATTATTATTCATATAACCCAAGCGCAATAAGCATTGATGATAGTGAAAATCTCTGGGTTGTTAGTTTGTATGGTGCTTCTTACCAATATGAAGGTGCAACTTATGGATATTATATCCCGTACTTTGTAAAAATTAATACTTCTAGTGGGAGTATAATCAAAGATTTTCTTTTTGATGGATATGGTGAAGCAGATACTATCTCTTCTGGAGATTTTACAGGATTTCAATATCAGAGATTTGTCTTAGGAGATGCTTTGCCAGGTGAAGATATTCCTCCTGCTAGCACCTGCGACCCTGCAAATGGCGCCTGCTCTTCAGCCTGCAAAAATTTGTTTACTAATAATCCTGGGAGTGATTGGTCTTATTGGGGTGGACAATGTTCAGATTATATGTCTAATTATGTTTTGGCTGATGGAAATTGTGATAGTGTAGGAGTAAAAGGAACTTCTGACGGAAACTGCGTGGCAAATTATTGGGATTCTTATTTCAGCCAGCAATTGTATTGTCCTTCAGCTAAAAGATTAGGAAGAAGTGTGACTACAAGCGATTGCACTTGCTGGGAACCTGATTGGAATATAAATTGTGGGGATTATTATGGAGACCCAACGAGTTGTTCTACGATATCGGGATGTTATTGGTGGTCATATTGGGGGTACAGCGGATGCGGAGGCGTGCATACAATACCATGTGTTTCCCATCCAGATTACAATAGTTATTTTAATTTGAAGGATGATTTCTTTATAGATTTACAAGCAAAGCCTAATTTATTGATGGATGATGCTACTAACATAGCTCCATCAACTGCCACATTAAATGGAACATTGGGTAGCACAGGTTTGGATGCAACTATTACAGTATTTTGGGGCACAGAGGATGGTTTGAAAGCAGCAGGGAAATGGCAACATAGTTTTATTCCAGATACTCCAATTCAACCTCAAGGAATAGGAAAATTCAGTATAGACATAGGTAGTTTAAATCCTAAAACTAAATATTATTTTTCTGCAAGAGGTAAAAATACCGCAGGTACTACGTGGGCTCCATATTCAGCAAGTTTTACTACCCCCGATTACACTCATGTGGAAGGATGTCCAAGTACGGGAGGAACTATTACGTCTCATAATGGGAGATGCATAAACACTTTTACATCAAGCGGGACATTTGTCCCTGCTAGTGGAGTATCTTATGCAGAGGTTTTTGTTGTTGCTGGCGGTGGAGGTGGAGGAATGGATATGGGTGGTGGAGGCGGAGGCGGAGGAGTAGTTTATAGGCAATCAATTGGATTAACCCCAGGAACAGCAGTGCCTGTTGTAGTTGGTGCCGGTGGAAAAGGAGCGCCAGCTGCAGGGACTGAAGGACAACCAGGAAGCCATCAATATTCTATTCCAGCGACAAATGGCGGTAATTCTAGTTTTGGAAATTTAACCGCAATAGGTGGAGGACATGGTGGCAGTTCATATCAAGACTACGCTCCAGGTGCAGCAGGCGCAGCTGGTGGTTCAGGCGGAGGAGCTTCAGGATACACGCCAAGCAGATCTGTAGCTGGTGGAGTTGGGGTTTCTGGACAAGGTTATAGAGGAGGAAATAGTAATAATAGCAATTATTATTCTGGCGGTGGAGGAGGAGCTGGCGGAGCTGGTGCAGATGGTCCAAATCAACCAAATGGGGGGCCTGGAATTTTAAATAATATTTTAGGAACTGATTATTATTGGGGCGGTGGAGGCGGGGGAGCTTCATATACTTTGTCAACTGGAGGAAATGGCGGAATAGGAGGTGGCGGAGGAGGAGCTGTTGGTACAACTTATGGAGGTGCAGGATATAATAATGGAAATGGGGGTGGAGGTGGTTCACCAAACAGCCAGACTAATATGCCTGGAGGAGATGCTGGGGCAAATACTGGCGGAGGGGGAGGCGGAGGATCTCATTATAACGCAAATAATAAAGGTGGAAATGGAGGTTCGGGTATTGTTATTGTAAGTTATGGTGCTTCAACTCCGTCTGTCAATTTAAATGTACCGACAAATATGGGATTAAATGCTGCTACTTTAAATGGAAACATTGGTTCTACTGGTGGAGAAAATCCAATAGTTACAGTTTACTGGGGTGATAATGATGGAAAGAAAATAGTAGGCAATTGGGATCATAAATATACTTATTCACAACCTCAAGGATTGGGCAACTTCAGTAAAAATATTTCCGGATTAATTCCTGGTACAAAGTATTATTTTTCTGCTTCTGCAACCAACAGTATTGGCACAAGCTGGCCAACTGCTTCTTTAGATTTTGTGGCAAGTTGTTCTGCTTCTGGAGGAGATGTAAAACTTGTGAATATTAGTAGAACCTCAACTCCTAATATGAGATGTGTCCATGCATTTAATTCTAATGGAGTATTTACCAACACCAGTGCTATTTTGAAAAAAGTTGAAACTCTTGTTGTAGCAGGAGGTGGAGGTGGTGGTTGTTCTGGTTATTGGATTGGTGGCGGAGGAGGAGCTGGTGGTTTGTTACATTATGATGCTCATGTTCTTTCATCAGGAATTTTTAATACATATAACGTAACAATCGGAGCTGGCGGAGGTGGGCAAAGCAAAGGACAAAATTCAGTTTTTGATGGAATTGTTGCAATAGGTGGAGGTTTGGGTGGAGCAACTTATAGTGATGGTGGTTCTGGTGGTTCTGGCGGAGGAGGAGGTAAAGATTGGAATTGTGGAACTGCTGTTGGGACTCCTGGCCAAGGTAATGATGGTGGACATGGAACTTGCGGAGAAGATGTTGGTGCTAGTGGTGGAGGAGGCGCTGGAGGGGTTGGAGAAAATGCAGGCTATGGAGAGTATGGAGGCAATGGAGGTGTTGGATTATATTTTCCTCAATTTATTGACTTTGGTCAAAGTGGATATTTTGCAGGAGGCGGAGGCGGCTATGGAAGTGGGCATAATGGCGTTGGTGGATATGGTGGAGGAGGAAATATGAGTGTTGGTGGAATGGCAAATACAGGAGGTGGAGGAGGCGCTTGTGCAGGCGGAGGTTCTGGAGTTGTACTTATAAGTTATCCTCAATCTGCGGAAAATGTGAAAACAGCTCCTGATATTTCATTAAGTCCTGCGACAAACGTAGCATCAGATACTGCTACTATAAATGGAAGTATTTCAGATACAGGAGGAGAAAATCCAACTGTCACAGTTTACTGGGGGGACAACGACGGCGGACAAACTCCTGGAGTATGGGATCATAGTTATACATATTCTCAGGCTCAGGGAGCAGCAGATTTTTCCAAAGATATTACAGGTTTGACTTCTGAAAAATTATATTATTTTTCAGCTAAAGCATCTAATAGTATTGGTACAACTTGGGCGTCTGCTTATTTAACCTTTACCACAACAGTTGCAGCTCCTAAAATTACTAACATTGTAGTAAATGAGCAAGGTACAATTGTTGCAGTATCTTTTGATAAAGTTATCGATCCTCAAACTTTGGTAAAATCTCAGTTTACAGTAAAAGTTGGCGGAGTTGAATACAATATTGCTAGTGCTTCATTAGACCTTGTTCACCCAAATATTGTGAATTTGGCATTGGATAGTTCTAGCACTATATTCGAAGGACAAAACGTAACAGTAAGCTATAGCAAAGGTTCATTGGCTGCAGCTGGGGCAAGTGCTCTTATTAATAAAGGCCCACATCCATGGCCTGCTCCATCTATAAGCATTGAGAATAACAAACAGAATTTCTTGATTAAAGAACCAATAACAATTGTTGATAATTCTATTTGTTATTACAATGATACTCATGGTATTGAATCTCCTTTGTGTAAAGATTTGGTAGCAAATCATCTAGAAGCAGAGAAAAACTTTGTATATGATTGGGATTTTGGTGGAGGAATAGATGCTAATGGACATAATAAAATTGAAAAAATTATTTCCCAAAATGTTCTTTCTTTTGACCCTGGTCCTATTACTTTTGATACTGCAGGAGTACATGTTATTACGTTAACAATTACTGACAAAACCCTTCCAGATGTATTTGGTAATTTTGGAAATTGTAGTAAAACAACTAATTTATCTATTTCAATCCATAATACTGCGGTGCCAGAGTGGAAGGAAATATCTCCATTCCAGTAAAATCTATCAAAAAGCCCCATGCTAAGGGCTTTTTGTTTGCGACTATTGCAACTTTCCAATATTTGTTATACAATATAAATATTAAAAATTAGCTTAAATATACATAGACATGGCAGTACCAAAACAAGGTCATACACGTGCGAAAGTCGGCAAGAGCCGAATGCACAAATACATCAAAAAGGTGTACTTGAGCGTTTGTCCAAAATGCAAAAAACCAATTTTGTCCCATACAGTTTGTTTAAATTGCGGATTTTACAAGGGAAATGAGGTTTTAAATGTAATGGCAAAGCTTACCAAGAAAGACAAGAAAGCTAGAGAAAAAGAAATTCAGCAAGTAGAAAAAGAGCAGAAAAAAGACAATCCACTAACAATGGAAGAAATGTCTCAAAAGAAGTAATTTAATACATGGCTTCAAGGCACTTATCACGTTCAATAGTATTGCAATCGCTGTACGAGTGGGATTTCTATAATTGTAAACCCGCATTAAAAAGTATTGTCGAAAGAAATATCAAGGATTTTGGGCCTGGCTTGGAAGAATTGGGATTTATCTGGCAGTTGATAGAGGGCATTGAAAAGCATTTAGCCGAGCTTAACAAGATTATTGAAACTGCAGCACCAGAATGGCCTTTGGCTCAAATAGCAGTAATAGATAGGAATGTTCTAAGAATAGGATTGTTTGAATTGTTATACGCAGATAAGAAAGAAGTTCCGCCAAAAGTTGCCATAAACGAATCAATTGAATTAGCAAAAACATTTTCAGGGCAGACATCGGGGAAATTTGTAAACGGAGTTTTAGGAACAGTTTACAAGGAATTGGGAGGAGATAAGGAACAAGCCGACGAACAGGAAAAAAAAGATAAAGAGGAAAAATTAGAAAAAGAAAAAAAATAAATGAAAGACTTTTCAATCCTAGAAAAAAAGCTGGGATTAAAATTTAAAAACAAGGACTTACTGGAACAAGCTTTTACGCACAGGTCTTACCTTAATGAAAACCCGGATTTCAAACTAGATCACAATGAGAGGTTGGAGTTTTTGGGCGACGCAGTAATGGAACTTATTGTTACTTCACATCTTTATAAGGATTTTCCAGAAAAAGCAGAGGGCGACCTGACTAATTGGAGAGCTGCCCTGGTAAATGCTAAAATGTTAACCAGCGTTGCCGAAGAATTGGGGTTTAACGAATTCTTATTGCTTTCAAAAGGGGAGTCAAAAGAATTAGGAAAAGCCAGAGCATATATTTTAGCAAACGCATTTGAAGCATTGCTTGGAGCGCTTTACTTGGATTCTGGTTTCAAACCATGTGATGAATTTATTGAAAAATATTTGTTGGTGAAATTAGCAGACATTATACAAGACGGTTCTTATAAAGATGCTAAGTCAAAATTTCAGGAAGAGGCACAAGAAAGAGTTTCAATCACGCCAAATTATAAAGTAATGAAAGAGTCAGGGCCAGACCACGAAAAGCAGTTTGTGGTGGGAGTATATCTTGGTTCAGAATTGGTTGCCGAAGGCCATGGAACATCTAAGAGGGAAGCCGAGGAAGCAGCAGCAGAATTAGCTCTTGGTGTGAAGAAATGGGAATAATCGCTCGGCAACAATCTTTTTTCCGGCTATCTGGCACTTCGTGTCTCAGAGGCCTGCAAAAAGCTTATTACCTCGCTTAATTAAATAATAAAAATAATAAAAACATGCTTACAATAAGATTAACAAGAAAAGGTAAAAAGAATCAGCCATTTTTCAGAGTGGTTGTAATAGATAAGAGAAGGTCGTCAACAGGCGGAAGAGCTGTTGAAGATTTGGGATATGTAGACCCGCTCACAAAAAAGAAAAGCTTTAACAAAGAAAGAATATTGTACTGGATATCCAAAGGCGCACAGCCTTCGGCCTCAATACACAACCTCTTGGTTTCTGAAAAGATTATAGACGCAAAGAAAATCAACGTTTCCAAAAAGCCCCTCGGCCGTAGCCCAGAGGCCACGCCTACGGGCGAGGCAAAACATGCAGCCGAGGCTACACCAGCAGCTGCACCGGCCGCAGCACCAGCCCCAGCTCCAGCAGCACCTGCAGAGGAAAAACCCCTCGGCCGTAGCCCTGAGGCTACGCCTACGGGCGAGGCAGCAGCATAAGATTTTAAATCTGAAAGCCTGCTGGAAAGCAGGTTTTTTAGTTGGTAGTACAAACATATAGCATCTATTGACAAGACTTCTTGTATATGCTATAATTAGGATATGAAGTGAGGAATGAAAATTTATTTTCATTTTGAACGGAATGAGTAATTATATAGAGTAGATTGAGAAACAAAGGCGTTTAGGCGATTTCTTCGACACATCGGGCTTTATCAACCGATCCTGCGGTTCCGGCTGCGGGACACGAGCGACTAGGCTATCAAAAAATAGAAGAAATCACCCAAGCGCCTTTTTTGTTTAGCTAAAATGATTCTAATTCTGTTTCAGACCCTCAGCGCCTTTTTTAGTGTGTAATTTTTTGTAGTTGTGATAAAATAAGGTAATTAACATTAAATAAAATAAAGATGATTTCAAAGTCTAAAGTTTTAACATGGTTTTTTATGTATGTTTTTTTATGGGCTTGGTTTTATTATAACCTTATCAGTGGAGATATTTTTTTGATTGCTAATGTTTTACTTTCTTTGATAATTATTTTTATATATGGTAAAAGCGCAATTATTAGAACTATCATTGGCCTTTATTTTGCAATTCCGGGTATAATAATAATGCCTATTTATATGATTCTTTGGGGTTTTAGAGACCAAGCTCCCACTCAAATTGACCAAAGTAATTTGGATAGCTTTATGATGATGGGTTTTTTTGTAATTTCGGTAATTTTAATTGGGATTATTATTAAAACAATTATTGTATTAGCGAAGAAGCAGGGAAACATTGCTGTTAATATATGGATTTTGGCACTTAGTCTATTAGCTGGATTGATTTTTTATTTATTAGTTTTTGTGCCATCTGCCGCTGCCTGGGTAATATATTTGAACCCAATTTTTTGGATATGATATTGACATATGGATATAATTTAGTAAAATAATAAATGTAGTTCTAATACAGGTCGAGAGCTACGATATAATGATTAATTGATAAAAGATTCAAGAAAATATGGCAAAAGAATTGGATTTAGAATTTCTTGAGTACATTGTCAAAGCATTAGTTGATAATCCTAAGGACGTCAAATGCGAGAGAAAGGTTGACGAAATGGGAGTATTGCTTTCATTGAAAGTAAACCCAGAAGATATGGGTCAAATCATAGGAAGAGAAGGATCAACTGCTAAGGCAATCAGGAACTTGGTCCGAATAGTCGGATTAAAGAACCACGCCAGGGTAAACCTCAAGATTGAGGAACCAGAGGGCGGACGTGCTCCAAGAGCTGAGAGGAAAGAAGTTTCCCCAGCAGACGACATCGACAATATTTCTTTATAATTTAAAGAGTGAACATCGCGCCGAAAGGCGCGGTTTTCATTTTCGCTCGGCAATAAACTTTTTTCCGTCTGCTGGTAACCCCCTTTGTCCTGCGGGACAAGTGGACCAGGGACTTCAAAAAGTTTATTACCTCGCTTTAGTTTTACATGATTAAGTTTGATGTAATTACAATTTTTCCGGAAATGTTTAAGTCCTATATGGGCGAAAGTTTGATTGCACGAGCCATAGAAAAAAAGTTTATAAAAATAAATTTGCACAATTTAAGAAAGTGGACAACAGACAATCATCAGACTGTAGACGACAGGCCATTTGGCGGGGGATTAGGAATGGTTTTAAAAGTGGATCCTATATACAAGGCTGTAAAACAGGTAAATAAGGACAAGAAGGCAAAAATTATACTTTTTACTCCACGCGGACAAAAGTTTGATCAAACTATGGCATATAAATTAGCTAAAGAAAATCAAATAATTTTTATTTGCGGAAGATACGAGGGAGTAGACGAAAGAGTTGCAGAAAAAATTGCCGACATGGAAGTCTCTATTGGCGACTATGACTTAATGGGTGGGGAATTGCCAGCCATGGTGGTAATTGAAACAATTTCAAGGCTTGTTCCGGGAGTTATTGGAAAAAAGCAATTATTGGAAGAAAGAATTTCTAAGTCGGGTGGATTTTTAGAATATGCGCAGTATACCCGGCCAGAAATTTATGAGCCGCAAAAGGGCAAGAAATGGAAGGTTCCAGCTGTGCTTTTGTCTGGCGACCATAAGAAAATAGACGAATGGAAGCGAAGTCACGGCAAGGTTATTGAAAAAGATTAAATTTCGTGGTAAAAGTATTAGTATTGGGCGTGTGGCTGAGCAGCAAAGGCATTAGACTGTAAATCTAACGGGGTTTCCCCTTCGTAGGTGCAAGTCCTACCGCGCCCACACTTCGACTCGCTCCGCACAAGAAGTGCAGGCTACGTCGAGCGATTTGCCGATGTAGCTCAGTGGTAGAGCATTTTCTTGGTAAGAAAAAGGTCGCCAGTCCAATTCTGGCCATCGGCTCAGATAATTTAATAATTAACAGTAAAAATCATTATGGCAGTAAAAAAACCGTATATAAAAATTCAGTGTGCAACTTGTAAAAATACAAACTATTTTACAAAAAAATCAAAAGCAACAGCCGAAAAAAAACTCGAGTTGAGCAAGTTTTGTTCTACTTGCAGAAAGCACACAAAGCATAAAGAGAGCAAGAGATAAATTTATCTATTGTGCGACGGAAAAGTCTGAGCCAAAAGCTCGGGCTTTTTGTTTCAGGTAAAATATTGACAGAGTTATCTTATAGGTGTAGTGTTAATTATAAGTAAAAAACATGAATATTAATCAAACAGTCAAAACCTTAATCAGGAGAAGGAACTCAAACAATTTGAGACTGTTTGTTAGCGTTTAAATTTTTAGGAGTTTCTAATTACAATTTATTTGAACATTACCAGACGGTCTTAAATAAGCCGTCTGTTTTATTATATAAATTAAAAATCATGACTAAAAATATAAAATTAATTTCAGATAAGAAACTTATAAAAATACCTATAAAAGACAATGGGGAAAAAATTGTTTTTATTAAAGATTTAATTCCCGAAATAATAATCAAAGTACCAAAATATATTGAATGTGAAGGAAATAAATTTGTTAAGCAAACCTTAATGGTAAGAATTGGAGTAGCAAAGAGATTAAAAATAGCACAAAAATTATTACCTCAAGGTTATAAAATTCTTTTGCGTTGCGGTTATCGGTCTATAAAAATTCAAAAAGAAATTTATCAGAAAACATACAATAAAATTAAGTGTGGCCATCCAGATTGGAGTTTGGACAAATTGCGAGAAGAAACAAGTAAATTTGTTGCCCCATTGGATATTGTCCCTCCACATTCAACTGGAGGTGCAGTGGATATTTCTATAATTGGGAATAATGGCAAACAATTGGATATGGGAACAAAAATTGGAGCAGATATGCATTTGGAAAAAACCATGACCAATTCGAATAGTGTATCAAATATAGTCAAAATGAACAGAAAGATATTGATAAAAGTCATGGAGAAGGCAGGGTTTGTAAATTATCCGACTGAATGGTGGCATTGGTCGTTTGGCGATAGATATTGGGCGGCGGTCTTAAATAAAAAATATTCAATTTATAAAAGCATAGAATTATGAAAAGCAAAAATAAAACAATTGGAGTATTGGGCGGTATGGGTCCGGGTGCTTCTGCCAACCTATACATGGAAATTATTAAATATTCACAGCATAAATACAATGCAATTCAAGACACTGATTATCCGCCTATAATAATCTACAGTTTGCCTCTAGATGGTTTTGATGAAACTGGAATTACAAATATAAAGTTGGTTGAAGATCAGCTTGTGGTTGGAGTCAAGAAATTAGAAGCGGCAGGATGTGATCTGATAATTATTGGATGTAATACAGTTCATATACTTTATGAAAAAATGCAGGCAGCTGTAAAAATACCAATTTTGAATATTGTTGAGGAAACAAAAAATAAAGTAATTGAATTTGGTTATAAAAAAGTTGGACTATTTGCCTCGGAAAGCACAGTTAAATCTGGTTTATATCAGAATAAATTTGGCAAAAGCAATATTGAAGTTATTTCTCCAAATCTTAGCCAGCAAAAAATATTAAATTTAGTAATAGAACACGTTATGGGAGGTAATCAAAAGGATGATGATATTATTTTGTTGAAGGATGTGGCACGAGATTATATCAAGAAGGGAGTAGAAGCCATTGTTATGGGTTGCACGGAAATTCCATTGGCAATAAATCAAACACACACAGATATTAAACTTTTTAATACGATAGAGATAATAGTCCAATCAGCGGTTGATTATTCTATTAAAAATATTTTTTCTATCTAATTTATGAAAAAATTTAATATTAAAAAAAATAACAGAAATATATATAAAATAGAAGAGCCGTGGTTTAAAGAGCACGCTAATTTGTATTTATTCCATGATAAAAAAATAAATATTTTGTTTGACTGCGGATTGGGACTATTTAATCTTAAGGAGTTTCTAAACAAGAAAGGTTTTAAAAATATCAAGGTTGTTCTGACCCACTCACATTTTGATCATATTGGTGGGATTAAGCATTTTTTGCCACAAGATATCATAGTTACGCAGAAAATATATAAGAATTTAAAAGACAAAAAAATGTGGGGATTTGAATATTTAAAATTTAAGGATTTTGATAAAGAGGTTTTACCAAATTTAAGTAATATGGATATATTTGAAGATTGCAAAGAGGTTATTGGAAAAATGGAGCCATGGTTGTTAATAAATTAGATATAGGGTCTTTTTATTTTGACTTAATTAACGTGCCAGGCCATACAGATGATTGTGTGGCATATTATGAAAAGGAAAAAGAGATTTTAGTAACTGGAGACGCCTTATATAATGGTAAAATATATTTTGATTTTCCAAATTATAATAAAAATAAATTTGTAAAGTCACTTAAAAACATATCTAATCTAAATTTTGATCTTATCTTTCCTGGGCACAATGAAGTTTTAAATAAAAATAAAGCGCTTGAGGTTGCAGAAGATTGGATTAAAAAGCTTAGATCATAAGTAAAGTCTTGCCTAGCTTTTTAATGCTGATATGTTGATATCTTTCTTGCTCTTGGTTTGGTTTAGCGCTATTATTAGAGTACAGGCAATAATGTAAAATGCTTGAAATATATGAATCAAATAAATACCCCTCGGGGTACAGGTAAAAAAATATTAATAGTAGAGGACGATGAACAATTTCTTTGGATTATACGCCAGAGCTTTTCTGCAGTTGGGTTTCCGGTTGTCAGCGCTGGAGACGGGGAAGAGGGCCTAAAAATGATTGAGGAGGAAAAACCAGATTTGATTTTGTTGGATATTATGATGCCAAAAATGAATGGCATTGAAATGGCTCAGCAAATGAAGTTGAAAGGAGTAACCACGCCAATAATATTTTTAACAAATATGGGAGATGTCGAACATATGAGCAAGGCCATAGAAACCATTCAGTCTGATTATATAATCAAGTCCGATGTGCCGGTTGACCAGATAATTGTACAGGTAAAAAAGAAGCTAGGTATAGTATGATTTTGTGCATATTAAAAACCCAGGCTTTTAGCTTGGGTTTTGTGCTATAATAGAACAATGAAAACAGAGAAGCCTATTTTCATAAATAATAATTCAAAAGTGGGCATTTTAATGCTTCATGGTTTTTCTAGTGCTCCAAGGCAGTTTGAAAAATTGGCAGTTTATTTGTCTGAAAAGGGATATAACATATCAGCCCCAGTAATTGCTGGACATGGAACTTCTCCAGAGGATTTTATCAACACCTCGCCAAAAGATTGGACAAAGTCTGTGATGGACGCGTATGCAGAATTGAAAAAAATATCTGACAAAATATTTATTGTTGGCAATTCATTTGGGGCCAATTTGGGTATGTGGCTTTTGAAGGAGTTAAATAATGAGCCTGCAGGAATAGTTGTGCTTGGCGCCCCAATATATCTTAGATTCCATAATTTGATAAAGCTTCGTCTTTTTACTTATGGCAGATTTATGAAATATTATAAAAAACCATTCAGGTTTTTCAAGCGTAAGCCAAAAAGTGTTGTTGATAATATTGCTTATCCATTTTTACCTATAAAAAATGTTGTTGAATTTATTTCATTTGTTGAGAAAGAGACAAAACCAAATCTGCAGAAAATTAAAGTTCCTATTTTAATTGCGTCTGCAAGTTTTGACCCATTAGTTCACCCAAAAAGCGTTGAGTATATTTTTAATAATGTTGGTTCGTCTATTAGAGAAATTTTTTGGTTTAATTATAAAAAACACGATATTGTTGGTGGAGGAAATGAAGATTTGTTTTCTAAAATTTACGAATTTATAAAGGGGATAAAATGAACAAGACAATCCCGGAAATATTTTTTGAAAACGCAAGGAAATATCCAAATAAGCCCGCTCTCTTGTATAAGAAAGAGGGTGTTTATTTTCCTATAAGCTATGCGGAATTTGCTCAAAAAGTTGAAGTTTTTAGCTCTTATCTTTTGACTTTGGGGCTGGGCAAGGGAGACAAGGTGGCAATTTTGTCTGAAAACAGGCCTGAATGGGCAATTTCTGACCTGGCAGTAATGTCTATTGGGGCCGTTACAGTGCCTTTACATACAACATTTAATCCTAGGGCTGTCTGTGCGGTTTTAAACCATTGCGAAGCAAAAGTTGTTGTTGTTTCTAGTGGAGACCTTCTGAATAAAATTTTGCTTGAGGAAAATGACCTTAAAAAAGTTGAGAAAATAATTTTTATTGATAACCTTGCAAATTCTCAAAAGGAAAAACTTGGCAGCAAAATAATTGGCTGGAGCGATATTTTTTCTAAAAATTACAAAACAAAAAATGAAAAAATATTTTTAGATGCCAATGCCTGTTGTTCTATAATATATACGTCGGGAACTACTGGAGATCCAAAAGGAGTTGTTTTATCGCATAGTAATTTTATAAGCAATATAGAATCAATAAATAAAGCTGTACCAATAAGGGAAAGCGATGTTTTTTTGTCTTTTTTGCCATTGTCTCATGTTTTGGAAAGGCTGGCAGGATATTACACTCCTATTTATTGCGGGTCTACCATTGCTTATGCCGAAGGTATAAAACAATTGCCGGTTAATTTAAAGGAAATCAAGCCAACCATAATGGTTTCGGTCCCACGGGTTTTTGAAAAATTTTACGACGCAGTTTGGGACAAAATTAACAGCTCATCAAAATTTAAGAAAGTTATTTTTAAATGGGCTCTAAAACAAAAGAAAGACACACTATCATATAAGCTGGCTAATATTCTTGTATTTAAAAAAATAAGAAATCAAATGGGGGGTAATTTTCGTTTTATTGTTTCTGGCGGAGCTTCCCTGAGCGACAATATTGCCAAGTTTTTTTCTAAAATTGGAATTTTAATTATAGAAGGTTATGGATTGACAGAAACCTCTCCTGTCATAGCTTTGAATTTAGTTGAAAATTTTCGTTTTGGAACTGTTGGAAAAGTGCTTCCCGATGTTGAATTGAAAATTACCAGGGAAAAGCAGATTTTAGTTAAAGGTCCAAATGTTTTTTGCGAATATTATAATAATAAAGACGAAACTGCAAAATGCTTTGACAAAGAAGGCTGGTTTTACACTGGTGACCTTGGTTTTATTGATAAGGACGGCTTTTTGACTGTTACTGGCAGGTCAAAGGAAATGATTATAACTTCTGGTGGCAAGAATGTTTCTCCAGAAAAAGTTGAAAACTTTTTAAATAACGATCGTTTTATTTCCCAGGCCATGGCTATAGGAAACAAACGCAAGTTTATTTCTGCCTTAATAGTTCCAGATTGGCAGGAAGTGGAAATTTACTTCAAACAAAACAACATTAAATTGGAAGAGCATGAAAAGATGATAAAAAATCCTGTTCTTCTGAAAATTATTCAAGATAGAATTAATGATAAAATAAATCCCAATTTACACGAGTTTGAGCAAATTAGGAAATTTGCAATTTTGCCTCAGGAATTTTCTCAGGAAAAAGAAGAACTTACTGCAACACTCAAATTAAGAAGGCATATTATAGAGAAGCATTACCAGAAAACTATTGATTGCATGTATGACAACAAGCTCAAAAATGGGTGTGGATAATTAAATTGAAAAATGCCCAAAAATAAGCGATAATTACATTATAAAATTAATTAAGTAAATAACATGAAAAATCGAAAAATATTAATTGGAGTTACAGGTGGAATAGCAGCTTATAAGACATGTTCTTTGGTGAATATGTTTTTAAAAGAGGGAGCAGATGTCAAAGTAATTATGACGGAGGGGGCAACAAAATTTGTAACTCCTTTGACTTTTCAAGCTTTAACAAATCACCCTGTGTATATTGATATGTGGCAAACTTATAATAAGGAAGAAGTTGAACATATTTCTTTGGCAAAATGGGCAGATATTATGATTATTTCTCCTGCTACTGCCAGCGTAATTGGTAAAGTTGCCTGTGGAATAGCAGACAATCTTTTAACAACAGTAATAATGGCTCTTCCAAAAGAAACAGATGTTTTGATAGTTCCAGCCATGAATACAAATATGTGGGAAAATCCCATTACTCAAAGGAATATAGAAACATTGGTAGGATATAAAAAATATAAGTTTGTAGAAACCAGAAAGGGAATTTTGGCATGTAGAGATGAGGGAGCAGGAAAAATAGCAGACAATGACGACATTTTGGAGGAGGCCAGAAAAATTTTGGCAAAAAAATAAATGGATAATGTTGAGAGTTTTTTAAAAGAAACAAAATTCTGTGATTTTTCAAATAATAATATTACAGAATTAGCTGAACAAATAGGGAAAAACTGTAAAGGCGATAGGGAATTTGCAGTTTCTGCTTTTTATTGGGTAAGGGATAATATTTTATATTCGGTTGGGAATTGGCAAAAGAAAGCTTCAGAAACTCTAACTGAAAGAAAGGGCACATGTACAAACAAAGCAAATTTATTAGTTTCTTTATTAAGATATAAAAAAATACCAGCTGGTTATGGAGTTATGAAAGTTTACGGCCAAACTTATTTTGGTCCAATAGCTTTGGAAATGCTGAGAAAATTTATTGGTGAGATTTCAACTCACATATATCCATTAGTTTATCTGGAAAACAAATGGATAAAAGTTGATCCAGATGTTGATAAGAATCTTGCATATAATACATCATATTTTAATCCGACCAGCAAGCTTATTGAATGGGATGGATATGTAGATTCAGTTATTAATTTGAGTGAGAATGACATAATAAGCAATAAATTTCCCGAAGCTGACATAGATGTATTAATAGAAAAAAAACCAAAAAATGCCAGGGGGTTATTGTTAAAGGTAGCAAATATTTATGTTAATTTTGTTAGGAATAATAATATAAGAGTTTCTGGAGCTAATGAGGTTGAGATTTTATTTAAAAAGTATTTAAGAGAAAAATATCCAATTTATTTTTATTTGTTCAAATTAACCTCAGCTTTTAGAAATATAAAATCAAATTAAATGGAAGAAATTTTAAAAGGGAAAAAAATATTAATTACGTCAGGACCAGTCTGGGTGCCAATAGACAGAGTTAGAATTATTACCAGTGTTTTTGGAGGCACTTTGGGAACAGTTATAGCAGAAAAAGCTAAAGACATGGGAGCTGATGTTTTATTTTTGATGGGTCCTGGGCGTGTAAAAATTGAGGAAAGTGAAAATTTAAAGGTTGTTAAATTTAAATATTTTGATGAATTGTTTTCCTTGATGAAAAAAGAAATATCTTCAAAAAAATACGACGTTGTGATACATTCAGCAGCAGTGCCAGACTATGTTCCAGAGAAGGTTTTTAAAGGGAAAATAAAGTCTGGGAAAAAAGATTTGACTATAAAATTAAAGCCAACAGTTAAAATTGTTGATTACATTAAAAAATGGGATCCTTCTGTATTTTTGGTAAAGTTTAAATTGCAGGTAGGTGTTAAAGAAAAAGAGCTTATAAAAATTGCAAAAAAAAGTATGACAAATTCAAATGCTGACCTAATTGTTGCAAATGATCTTTTGGAAATGAAAAAAGATACGCATATAGCTTTTATAATAAGCAAAGAGAAAGTTGAAAAAGTAGATACTAAGAACAGTCTTACGGAGAAATTATTAACATTAATTGCAAAATAGAAATGAACCTTTTTGCTATTTCATGTATTATAACAGCACTTTTTACAGCAATAATGTGTTGTGTTATTCTTCTAAATAATATTAAAGGTAAAAGTAATATTGCTTGGTTCTTTACTTGTTTGTCTATTCTTATATGGCAAATAGGTTTATATGGGACAATTATTGTTGGTGATAAAGAAAGTGCTCTTTTTTGGCAGAGAATATTATATATTGGGACTATATTAATTCCTATATTTTTCTTTTATTTTTGTGTTAATTTACTTGAGAGAAAAAACAAAAAATCGTTAGTAGCGGGTTTTATTTTAGCTTTTTTATTTTTACTTCTTTCTTTTAGTAATCTTTTCATATTAGGAGTTAAAAACAGAGCAGATTTTGGTTATTGGCCGGTTCAAACTGGCTCTTTGTATTTTTTATTTTTACTTTATTTTGCATTTTATGCTGTTTATTCTGTTATTTTACTTAAGGCCGATTCAAAAAAATATGAAGGCGCTATGCAAAAGCAAATACAGTTTGTATATTATGCAGCATTGATTGGTTTTGCAGGAGGTTCGACAAATTTTCTTCTGGATTTTGATATTAATACTTATGCAATAGGTAATTGTTTTGTAATTTTTTACATAGTTTTTATAAGTTACGCTGTTTTTAAGCATCACTTATTTAATATCAAAGTTATCGCAACTGAATTATTTAATTTTGCTCTTTGGATAACTTTGTTTATAAAAATATTTGTTTCGGAAAATCCGCGCGATTTAGCATTGAACATTTGTATTCTAATAGCTGCAGTAGTCGTTGGTATTTTGCTTATTAGAAGCGTAATAAAAGAAGTTAAGCAAAGGGAGAAGATTGAGAAGATTGAGAAAGAATTGGAAAAAGCTTATGTGATTGAAAGGCAGGCAAATTATGAATTAAAGCAGTTGGCTGAGGTTAAGAATCAGTTTTTAATGACAATTCAGCATCACTTGCGAACACCTCTCACATCTATGAGAGGTTATGCAGATTTGTTGCTCAGCGGGACATTTGGCAAAGTGCCAAAGAAAATTGAGGAAGTTATAAAAAGGTTTGAGGTTTCCACGACCAGCTTGATAAAAATGGTAAACGACTTTTTGGATATTACTCAGTTTCAATTGGGCAAACAGGTTATTTCGCTTAAAGATGGAATAAATTTGCCTCCAATATTGGAAGAAATTGTGAGCGACATAAAGCTTGAAGCAGAAAAGAAGGGAATTAAGCTTGCTTTGGAAAAGCCAGCTGGAGATTTCTTAATTACAGCTGACGAATCAAAACTTAAGGCAGCTTTGGTTAATATTTTTGACAACTCGGTAAAATATACAAAGGAAGGCGGAGTCACAATGAGAATGAAAGTTATTGGTGAAAAAGTAAAAATTGAAATTCAGGATACTGGCATGGGAATTGCCAAGGAAAGATTGGCAAAATTGTTTGACAGCACTTTTGAGAGAACCGATGAGGCCAAGAAAACCTTTGTTTCTGGCAGGGGAATTGGCTTATATTTGTCCAATCAAATTATCAAGGCTCACAATGGCAAAATTTGGGCAGAGTCCGAAGGCGAGGGCAAAGGTTCTACATTTAATATTGAGTTGCCGGTAAAACAGGAAGTGAAAGCAGCTGTGGAGAAACCAGTTGAAAACAAGCCTGGCGCTTAGCCTTTTTAAATTATATAATTAAGAAAATAAAGATAAAAAAATGGCAGAGAAAATAGATAATATAGGTAAAAAAATATTAATTGTAGAGGATGATGAGGACTTTAGTTCAATTTTGGAACTAAAGTTTAAAAGTGAGGGCTTTTCTGTTGTAAAAGCCGGTGATGGTGAAGAGGGCGTTGTAATTGCAGAAAAGGAAAAGCCCGATTTAATTTTGTCGGACATTTTAATGCCCAAAGTAGATGGTTTGGAAATGGCAAAGAAAATAAGATTGTCTGACAAGAATGTGCCAATTATTTTTTTAACTAATATGAAGGATGTAGCTTATACCCGGAGTATTGAAGAAATGGGGTTTCACTATTTGGTTAAGGCTGATTTGAGAATAAGTGAAATTGTAGATAAAGTTAAGGAAAAGCTTGGTTTGAAGTAATTTTCAAAATTTTATGAAGGTTGAACCAAAAAAACTTGAACAATTTATTTTGGATGCCGGGCTTATAGATGCTAAGAAACTTGAAGAGGCCAAGGCAAAAAGCGAAAAATCCAAGAAATGGATTGGAGAGGTTTTGGTTTCTGAGGAATTGATTTCTGAGAAAGAACTTATAAAAATTGAAGCTTACATTTTAGGCATACCATTTATAAATCTAGAAGAGGAAACAATTCCCTCAGATGTTTTGAAGATTATTCCAGAATCAATTGCCAGGGCTCATAATATTGTTTCTTTCAATAAGAAAGACAATAATCTTGAAGTGGCTATGTTAGACCCAGAAGATTTAAGAACTATTGAGTTCATAAAAAAAATTGCGCCATCTTTTAAAATTTTAGCCCGGCTGACCACTCCTGAAAGCATTAAAAATGCCTTGTCACAATATCAGGAAACATTGGAAACTGAATTTGGAGACATCATGAAAGGTGGAACCGGGGCAATAAAGCACATAAAAGAGGAAGAATCTCATGGGGGAAAGGAAGAAATGCAAAAAGCAGCCGAGGAAGTTTCCATTATCAGGGTTGTAGATTCCTTGTTAAAACACGCTATTTTGCAGAGAACTTCAGATGTGCATATTGAACCTTTGGAAAAAGAAGTTATTGTAAGGTACAGAATAGACGGCATATTGCACGATGTTATGTCTTTGCCAGCAAGCACTGCTTCTGGAATTGTTGCTAGAATAAAAGTTTTGTCCAATTTAAAGCTTGACGAACACAGACTTCCTCAAGACGGAAGGTTTAAAATTGAAACTGAAGATTTCAAATATTCTATTAGAGTTTCGGTTTTACCAGTTTTAAACGGAGAAAAAATTGTTATGAGGCTTTTGGCTGAAGACACAGGAACTTATTCTTTAGAAGCTTCAGGATTTTCTGGAGAAGCTTTGGAAAAGGTAAAAAAGAGTTTGTTAAAAACAACAGGCATGGTGCTTATTACGGGGCCTACTGGTTCGGGAAAAACAACTACGCTTTACGCCATGATGGAAATTGTAAACACAACCAATGTTAATATTTCCACTATTGAAGATCCTGTTGAGTACAGAATGCCAAGAATAAACCAAACTCAGGTAAATGAAAAAATTGGGCTAACTTTTGCTGCTGGACTGCGGTCTTTAGTTAGGCAAGACCCAAATGTCATTATGGTTGGAGAAATCAGGGATAAGGAAACTGCTGACTTGGCTGTTAACGCAGCTTTGACAGGACACTTGGTTTTGTCTACTTTGCACACAACAGAAGCTGGAGGAGCAATTCCAAGGTTAATAGACATGGGGACAGAGCCATTTTTGTTGTCTTCAACTATAAATATAATTATTGGGCAAAGGCTGGTCAGAAAATTTTACGGAGAAAAGGAAAAGTACAAATTAAAGCCTGCAGACATTGAGAATTTGGAAAAATATTGTGACATGGAAAGAATGATTGGTATTTTAAAGAAGGAAAAAATATTAAAGGAAAAAGACACTATAAAAGATTTGGAGCTTTACAGACCTAAACCTTCAAAAGATTCTGTTTCAGGATACAAAGGCAGAATAGGAATTTTTGAAGTTTTGTCAATTAATAATGCAATAAAGGATTTGATAAATAAAAAAGCCTCAACAGCTGAAATTACAAAGCAGGCCGTGCAAGATGGCATGCGGACAATGGCTGAGGACGGTTTTGTTAAGGCAGCAAGGGGATTAACTTCAATAGAAGAAGTTTTGCGCGTGATAATGGATTAGCAGAAAATTTTAAACTTATAAAATAATGCCAAATTTCATATATACTGCCAAGTCTCTTGATGGTCAGGTAAAGATGGGAAACGCAGACGCAAAAGATATAAGGGAATTAGCTCAAAGCTTGAAAGGCGAGGGCTTGATTTTGGTTAAAGCAGATTCTGAAGTTAACAAAACAAAGGGTAAATTTAATATACCTTTTTTGTCTGGAAAAGTTTCCATAACAGAAAAAATGTTAATGACAAGAAACTTGTGGATAATGGTCTCTACAGGTTTGTCTTTGGTAAAAGGGTTTTCAATTTTGTCTGCCCAGGCAAAAAGCAAAAAAATGAAGTCAGCCTTGCTTAGTATCGGCCAAGATGTAAGTAAGGGTAAAAATTTATCTGATTCTTTTAAAAAATATCCGGATATTTTTTCAGATTTATTTCAAAGTATGATACAAGCAGGAGAAGAATCTGGAACTTTGGAAGACGTGCTTAAAGTATTGTCTTCACAATTGGAGAAGGAAAAGGAAATGAATTCCAAAATACAAAAAGCACTTATTTACCCAATTATTTTGATAACTGTAATGTTATTTGTGGGTATTTTCCTTATAGTATTTGTTTTGCCAAAAATAAATACTTTCTTTACAAGTTTGCATGCCAATTTACCAATTACAACCCGCATAATACTTGGGTCGGGAGATTTTGTTATGCAGTATTGGTATTTTTTTATTTTAATTTTTATTGTTTTGTGCATTTTATTTTTATTTTTAATAAAGACAAAAACGGGAAAGTTTATAATAGATACTGCCACCTTAAAAATACCTCTTGTTTCTTCCTTGGTAAAAAAAAGTAATTCAGCTGCGTTGATAAGATCTTTGAGTTCTCTTTTGTCCTCAGGAGTGCCCTTAATAAGGTCTTTGCAAATAACTTCTGGCATTGTGAGTAATTTTTATTTTAAAAAAGCTCTTTCTGGAGCTGCTAAAGATGTAGAAAAAGGTAAGAAGTTGTTTGTCAGCTTGCAACCTTATCAAGATATTTTTCCTTATGGAGCCATTGAAATGGTGGAAATTGGAGAAGAAACTGGAAAAACTTCCTTAATTTTAAAAAAATTAGCAGAATTTTATGAGGAGGAAGTTACCAACGTAGCTGAAAATTTGTCTGCAATTATTGAGCCTGCAATGATTGTTATTATCGGCGCGGCTGTTGGAGTTTTTGCAGTTTCCATAATAGGACCGTTATATTCGGTTTTAGGAAATATTTAATGGCACAAAAGCACAAGGGAAAAAATAATTTGAACAGTTCTCAAAAAGGAATGACGCTTATTGAAGTGATAGTTTGTGTTGCAATTTTTGCCGTTATCAGTGTGAGTATATATGGACTTTTTTTGGCGGTTATTAATGGAATTGTTTTTTACAGGGAAAAAACTACAATTTCTTCCATTGCTGACCAGTATTTGGAAGTGGTGAGAAATTTGCCTTATTCCAAAGTTGGAACAATACAGGGAAATCCAAATGGTTCCTTGCCCGATTTACCTAATGCTACCAATGTGATTGTAAATGGAATTGTTTACAATGTTTATTATGCAATCAGTTATGTGGACGATCCAGCTGACGGAACAATTTTAGCTGGGACAGATCCTGCACCAAACGATTATAAGCAAATAAAACTTTATATTAAAAACAGCAAAACTGGGTTGACAAGCAGTTTTTTGACATCAGCTTCACCAAAAGGTTTGGAAGGTATGGTAAATGGGGGAGCGCTTTATTTGCAGGTTTTTGACGCAGTAGGCCAGCCAGTGCCAGGCGCATCAATACATATTGTAAACAACATCGTCACTCCTACTATAAACTTGTACAGGACTGCAGACGCCAGTGGAAATTGGATTGAAGTTGGCTTGCCAAACAGCGCCAACAGCTACAGCGTTGTTGCAACCAAATCAGGATATTCTACAGACCAAACTTTTCCAACTTCATTGGAAAATCCAAATCCAACCAAGCCAAGCGCAACAATTTTAAACGGCCAGGTAACACGCATTAGTTTTTCTATTGATAAATTAAGTTCTTTGTTTTTTAATACCTTAAATCAGACTTGTGCGCCTCTTTTTGGAATAGGCATGGAAATAAGAGGGTCTAAAATAATTGGCACGCCCAGTGTTTTGAAGTTTGATCATACATATAGTTCTGATTCAATTGGAAACATTGCTTTGAGAGATATTGAATGGGATAGTTATACTCCTGGCTTAATTGGGCCATACATGGTTTATGGGTCGTCGCCAATTCAACAAGCCAGTATATTACCTGGGACAAATCAAAGCTTTAATTTAATACTTGGACCAAAAACAGACAACAGCTTGCTGACAATTGTAAAAGATGCTTCAACTGGAAATCCAATTCAGGGCGCACAAGTTGACTTGCAAACTTCAGTTGCTCCTTCAAGTTATTCAATAACTGCCTTGGCCGGGTCAAATGGAATTATTTCTCCTTCTGGATCTAATTTAGTTAATAGTGGATCAAATAAAACTTTTACAATTACGGCAAATTCTGGGTATGTTGTAAAAGATGTTTCAGTTGATGGAGCTTCTGTAGGAGCAGTTTTAACTTATACTTTTACAAATGTCGTTCAGGATCATGCCATATATGCCAGCTTTACTCCAAATAATACTTGGCTTTCCGGGTGGCAGTACAGAAAAAAAATTACAATTTCAAATGCAAATGTTAGTTCTGACCTTTCTAATTTTCCAGTTTTGGTAAAAATTTCAGCAGATTCAAATATGTCTTCGGCTTTAGCTTCTGGATTTGATATAAGGTTTGCCGATTCAACTGGAAATACAACTTTGCCATATGAACGGGAAAGCTGGTCTGGCGGAGGTGGAAGCGCGGTCACAGCAAGTTTTTGGGTAAAAGTTCCTACAGTTAGCCATTCTTTAGCAACAACTGTTTACATGTATTATGGCAATTCTTCAGCAAATACAGATTGGACTGCAACTGGAAGCCCAACAAATGCGCAATTGGTTTGGGGTTCAAATTTTTCAGGAGTTTGGCATTTAGAGGACAACACTAATACTAAAACAGTTGTCGATTCAATTAGTACAAATAATGGTACAGCAAAAGTTAATACTAATACCAAAACAACAACCGGAAAAATAGACAAGGCTTTGACTTTCAACGGCACCAGCGACTACGTTAATTTCAGCAGCAATGTGGGGAATTTCACCTTGTCTAGTAATTTTACAATTGCCGGGTGGGTTAATCCGGCACTGGATTCCACCAGCGATGTAATTTATGGAAACACCTGGAGTGATTACGGATATATGCTAGCAATAAGTTCTTCTAATAAGGCAAGATTTTTATTATCCCGAAGTAGTAATAGATATAATGGAATTGATTCTTCAACACTTAGCTCAGGCTGGCATTATGTTGTGGGAGTGTGGAACGGTTCTGTACCTAAAATATATGTTGATGGTTTGGAAAACTCCGCCACAGCAGTTACCAAAGGAACTGTAGACTCAATTACAACTTCAAATAGCACAAATATTGGTTTGGATACAACTGGAGATGGGCATTATTTCAAAGGTCCAATTGACGAGGTTAGAGTTTCTAATGCAGTTCGCTCATCTGACTGGATAAAATTTGAATATCATAATATTGCTGACTCGGGAAATAATTTAACTATTGCTTCTCAGGAAAATAAAATAACCACTTATACAATTACAACTTCGGCAACTGCAAACGGAACAATAACTCCTTCAGGGTTGGTTGCAGTGAACAGCGGAGACAGCCAAACATTTATTTTTACACCTAATTATAGATATCATATTTCTGACGTAAAAGTAGACGGTAGTTCTGTGGGTTCATCTGGGACTTATACAATTAATAATGTAACATCTGACCACGTAGTTTCAGCAACTTTCGAAGCAATAGTAATAAGCGGGGGATATGTTGACACTGGGTTTACTAGTGGAAGCATATGGAGCCAGCAAAGCTGGACAGGTGGGTCGGGGCAGGAAGATTTTTCCGATGAGTCAAAGTATTACCAAGATGATGGGAACATAACTACCAATATAATTCCAACTGGATTGCGTCTTGCTAAAAATGGTAATTCCTATGTTTCTTACGGTTCTTTGGAATCTTCAACTTATGATACCGGTACCGGGCTGACAGCTTATACAACTTTGAATTGGCAGCCAACTTCGCAAGATCCTTCTGCCAGCGTGAAGTTTCAAATTGCCGCCAACAACGACAAAAAAACTTGGGATTATTTTGGTCCAGATGGCACAAGCTCGACTTTTTATACAGTTCCCGGCACTACAATCAGTAATCAAGACAATAAAAGATATGTAAGATACAAAGTTTTCCTATCGACAACAAATGCATCCAAAACTCCTGTTTTAACTAGCGCCAATATAAATTATGTTTCAGGGTGTTTTGCTCCAGGTCAAGTTATGTTTCCAGGATTGCAAAATAGTCGCGACTACCAAATAACAGTTACAATGAATGGTTATCAAACAAAAGTTATTGGACCTGTTACTGTACAAGGTTACGGTTTGATGGAAATTTTATTAAGCCATTAAAATGGAAATAAATAAATTTGCAAAACAAAAAGGTTTTACTTTAATAGAGGTTATGATAGCTTTGGCAATTTTTGTTATGCTAATTTTTGGAGTTTCAAAAATGCTCAGCGATATTTTTATAAATTCCAATCAAGAAGTAATTTCCATGAGTAATATAGACCAGGCGAGATCCGCGCTTTCAACTTTCACAAATGAAATTAGGAATTCAGTTACGGGAGTTGACGGATCTTATCCATTAAATCAAACAGGAGATTCACAGATAGTTTTCTTTTCCAATTATAAAGTTTCCAATTCTGCAGTTGCAAGAATCAGGTATTATATAGACGGAAACATTTTGTACAAGGGAGTTGTTTTACCTTCTGGTAGTCCGCTGTCTTACAACCTTTTGAATGAATCAGTAAAAGTAGTTGCTACGGGAATATCAAATTCTGGCAGTCCACTGTTTTATTATTATGACGGTAATTACAATGGAAATACCAGTGCTCTTGCCCAGCCAGTTAATATTAATCAGGTAAGATTTGTTAAAATGAGTTTGATGGTTTTAAACAATATAAAGCAGAACGACACAAGTAAGTTTTCAATTTCTGCGGGTTCGGCAATAAGGTCTGTAAAAGATAACTTGGGAAATTAATATGATTACGAAATTAAACAATCAAAAAGGAACTCTTCTACTTTATTTGATAATTGCCATAGCCATTTTTACCATGGTTATGTTTCCAGTTGTTGCAATTTTTACCGGGAAAATAAAATTGTTGCGCCTTTCTATTCAAAGAGAAGAAGCGATGCAGATTGCTGACGCGGGAGTAAATTATTATCAGTGGCACTTGGCTCATTTTCCAAATGATTACAAAGATGGCACCAATGCTTCGGGTCCATATGTCCATAATTATATGGATACTGACACCCAGCAAAGTATAGGAAAATTCAGCCTTATAATAACGCCTCCAGCTACAGGGTCTACAATTATGACAATTAAGTCAACTGGTTGGACAAATGAAAACCCTGGGGTTACTAGGACAATAACTGCAAGATTTGGAATTGCTTCTTTGGCAAAGTACGCATTTTTAAGTAACGATATTATTTGGATTGGAAACAATGAATCAGTAAGCGGACAAATGCAGTCTAATAATGGAATTAGGTTTGATGGAGTAGGTAACGCACCCATACAATCTGCCAAATCAACATATACTTGTTCTTCAAACCAAGGTTCGCCTTGTCCGGCGCTTGAAAATGGAGTTTGGGGTTCGGCCTCTCAAAATGTTAAGAATTTTTGGCAGTTTCCAGTGCCTGCAGTTGATTTTTCTTCAGTAACTTCGGACTTAGCTACCATGAAAAGTAGCGCGCAAAGCGCGGGAATTTATTTACCTCCTTCCAACGCTCAAGGTTATTCACTGGTTTTCAATAGTAGTGGCACTGTAAGTGTTTATAAAGTAACAAGCCTTTTATCTAATCCAAGTGGTCAGGATACAGCTGGAAACACTCATAACGAGTATATTGACTATAACAACAGGACTTTGCAGTTTACTAATGCTATTCCAGCCAACGGCATAATTTATGTTGAAGATAAAACCTGGGTTGAAGGCACAGTAAAAGGCAGGGTAACTGTAGTTGCTTCTTTGCTTCCATATAATTCTTCAACTGCTCCCACAATATATGTTCCAAACAATATAACTTATGTAGCCAAAGATGGAACAAATGTTTTGGGGCTGATTGCTCAAAAAGACATAGTTGTTACTTACCACGCGCCAACAGATATAGAAATTGATGCAGCTATGATTTCACAAAACGGGGGCGCACAGTTTTTTTACTATACTGGAAATATAAAGAACAGTATCTCTATTTACGGAGCAATAATGACATTTAGCCAATGGACTTGGACTTGGGTAAACGGTTCTGGAGGCACTACATCTGGGTATAGAAACACTTATGACACTTATGACAGCAATCTTTTGTATGGGCCTCCGCCAAGTTTTCCATTGTCTAGTTCGGGGTATCAAATATTAAGTTGGACAAGCGATTAATTTAAATATGAATTTCAAAAAAATAATTTTATTTCTTGTTGTTTCTGCATTTTTTTGCGCTGGAAATACTTTAGCATTAGAAAAAGCTGTTTTTCCAAACCAAGTTAAAATGCAACCAATACCAGAGGGAGTTGTTCCAAATATTTCTGGGAATGTAAACTGGCATACTAACCCTAGTATTTCCAATGAAAACTTAGGCAGCTTTAATAATCAGCCTTTGGGGAATATTTCAGGGAAAAATAATGCCGGCGGTTTTCAAGGAGACAAGTCAATTACAAAAAAGATATTCAATACAAATGTCTTTTGGTGGATTATAATTTTTATTTTAATTTTTGTATTTTTTGCATATTTATTTTCTTTGGCTACTAAAAAGCGCAAGCTTCTGGAAAAGCAATAATATGGTATAATATATGAAAGAATAAAAAATGTTCAAAATTTTATCATTAGAAGATGAAGCCTTCGGATTGGATATAAATGATTTGTCGCTTAAAATTGTAAAACTCAAGAAAAGGGGCAAAAGTTTTAGTTTGGTTTCTTTTAATGAACAAAAAATAACTCCCGATATAATTGAAGATGGAGTAATAAAGAATGAAGAGGCTTTAGCAAAAATTATAAGGTCTGCATGTGAAACTGTTAAGGGAAAAAAAATTAAGACCAAATACATAGTTGCATCTTTGCCTGAGGAAAAATCTTTTCTTCAAGTAATACAAATGCCAAAAATGACAGAGGAGGAAATGAAACTTGCTGTTCCTCTTGAAGCGGAAAATTACATTCCAATGCCAATTGACGAAGCTTACTTGGATTTTCAGGTTATTTCGCCAATAAAGGAATATTTCAATCATCCTGAGGTATTGCTTGTTGCCATGCCTAAAAAAATAGTTGATTCTTATGTTTCTTGTTTTAAAAAAGCCGGCCTTACGCCAATAATTTTAGAAGCAGAATCTGAGGCAATTGCCAGAGCATTGGTTAAAAATGAAACTAACTCGTCTTTGCTTATTTTAGTTGATTTTGGGGAGAATAATACAGATTTTATTGTTTTTTCCGGGCATTCTATTCGTTTTACTTGTTCAATACCTATTTCCTCACAATTGCTGACACAAGCAATTGCTGATTCATTAAAAATAGATTTTCGTGAGGCTGACAAGTTTAAAATTGAATATGGATTAAGCGGTAAAAAAGATAATGTAAAATCGGAAAAAGTATTTCAAATTTTAACTCCAATTTTGGAAGATTTAGCAGTTCAAATTAAAAAATATATAAATTTTTACCGGGAATATTCTTCATACGAATATTTTTTGCCAGATGGTAAAACAGAAAAGATTTTATTGTGTGGTGGAGGAGCAGGATTGAAAGGATTGGTTGAATTTTTGTCTAAAAAATTGGATATTCCTGTTGAAGTAGGAGACCCTTTGGTAAATTTTTCGCAAAAAAAACAGAATTGCATAATTAAAAAAGACTTGGCGTCTTTTACAACTGCCATAGGATTAGCATTAAGACAGCCAGATAGCAAATAAAAAATATGATAAACCTTCTGCCTTTGGAGGAAAGGCGAAAATTATTTTTAATAAAAAAGGAAAGATTGGTCATGGTTTTGGGCATTATAATTTTAGTTACTTTGGTTTGTTTAACTTTGATTTTATTTTCCATTAAGTTTTATATTTTGGCAGAGACTGACAACCAAAAAAGTATTTTATCTAAAATGGAACAGGAAAATAATAAATCAGAATTTGTAAATTCAAGCAATTTGATTAAAAAATACAACACTACTTTAGCACAGCTTGATTCTTTTTATAAAAAGGAAATATATTTTGATAGTGCGTTAGAAATAATAACTGGTGTACAAAATCCTAAGGGTTTGAATTTGGTTAATTTTTCTTTAGAAAGAAAAGACAATGGAAACATTCAGGCAAATGTTTCTGGTGTTAGCGATACAAGGGATAATTTGCTTATATTTAAGGACAACATAGAAAAAAACAAGAAAATATTGAATCCAAGTTTTTCTTCAGACAGTTGGGTGAGTCCCAAAAACGTTAATTTTTCGTTAACATTTGAAATTGCTCAAAATGAACAATAAGAATAAAATATACACAATTTCTTCAATATTTTCAGCAGTATCGCTGATTTTGGTTTTGTTTTTTATTTGGCCTTTGATTAGTAATATAAGTAAAAATTCTAATGATCTTATAACAGCAAAAAATAACATAGTGACTTTAGACGCGCAAATGAATGAGGTGGATAAATTTCAGCAGAATTACAAAAGTTATAAGCCAAATTTTGCATCAATAGACAAGTTATTTGTAGATCCCAGCAATCCTGTTGATTTTATAGAATTTTTAGAAAATACTGCTTTAAGTCATAAAATCACTTCGCAGATTTCCTTGCCTCCAGCATCTGGAAACCCTCAACTAAGCCAGAATTTCATTGTTCTGCAATTTTCTTCAAAAGGAAGTTTTTCAGATGTTTTGAATTTTGTGGGTAAAATTGAAGCTGGTCCTTATTTGCTGGAAATTGAAAATATCAATATTCAAAATTCACAGGACAAAAATGCTCCCAAAGATTATTCCTTAAGAAAAGTTGATGCTGTTTTTAATTTAAAAGTTTTTACAAAAAAATGAAATCTTCAAAAGATTACTCTAAAAATTTAGCCATAAAGAGTAAGGAAATTATCTGGTTTTTTGGGTTACATGCATTTTCGCTTATATTGCTGTTTGTTTTTTTGGAATTGATTTATGGTGGATTTATTTTTTATAAATATGTTGCATTAGTTGAAACAGCTGAGCCAAAAGTAGTAACTGGTGTTTTGAAGTTTGATGAAATAAAATATCAAAGAGTAATAAACGAAATTCAATTAAGAAAATTTTAACTTTTAATTAACTTAAATAAAATGTCAAAAAATAAGTTTTTTTTGTTTATACCAGTTGTTTTTTTAGCTTTATTTTGTATTTTTTCTTCAGCTAATGCGATGACTCCAACGTTATCTGTTTTATCAACTGGCAGCGGAGATAGCGTACAAATAAATGTTAATGGAGACCCAAATACAGGGGTTTTGCTTTTTGCCGGCTCACAAACAGTACTTTTAGGAAATACTAATTCAAGCGGGATATTTTCAACTGTAATAAGTTCTGCAACTTATAATATTTCTTCAAATGCCGTTGTTTATGTAAAAACAGGAGGAATCAATGGGTCACAATCTTCAAGCACTAATTGGCCTTATATTTCAGGCACATCTACGGCAAGTAATTTAACCTTAAGTCAAAATGGGGGAGTGTCAACCTCAACTTTGGCATTGTTGTTGAATGCTGGTCAAACTTCTGTGGTGACAGCTAGTGCAAATTATCTTTATGTTTTAAGCAATACAAACCCGGCAATTGCCAACATAAATTTAAATGCAAATCAAATAACTGTTACAGCTAATACTTATGGGTCAACAGTAACCAATGTTTGCATTGTTGGAAGTACAACAAACTGCGCCAGTATAACTATAACAGTTCAAAATTCTGGGGCTCAACAGCTTACTTTCAGTCAGAATAATTTTTCAATTTACTCTGGGCAAAGTGTTGCTGTTACAATAACCGGAGGATCTGGCGTTTATACTATATCAAACAATTCAAATTCAACTGCCGTACAGGCCAATTTAAGCGGTTCTACAGTGACTCTTATAGCTAATGGAGGAGTTTCTTCTGGCTCTGGATCGGCTTCAATAACAATATGCACAACTGATATGAATTACTGTGGGATTATAAATGTCAACGCAAGCGCTGTAAATTCTACAGCTGTCACTTTAAGCCAAACAAATCCAGTTGTACAACTTAGTCAAAGCACTACAGTAACTATTTATGGCGGAACGGGCAGTAATTTTTATGTAGCTTCAAATTCCAATCCAAGCATTGTGCAAGCCAACATAAATAGCAATATTTTAACTTTAATTGCAAACGCCAGTGTTGGCACTTCAACAATAAGTATTTGCGCATTTGCCGGCAGTTGTGCATCTTTAACTGCAAATGTAAGCAATACAAGCAGTGGAAACTTGTTATCTCTTAGCCAAACCTCTATTTCAATTTTAGCTGGACAAAGCTCTAATATCACAATTTCAGGAGGCTCAACTCCATACAATGTCTCTTCTTCAAGTTCAGGAAATATTTTCAATGGTGTTGTAAATGGGAACATTTTAACTATTTATGGCGTCAATCCTGGAACGGCCACAGCTAATGTTTGTTCTTCTGTTGGATGCACCAATTTATCAATAACAGTAAATAATGTAGTTTCGTCAACAACTCCGCCAACATTCAGCCAGAATAATATTTTAATGACTACGGGCCAACAAACAACAGTTTATGTCTCGGGCAATGGGGGTTATTATGTTGGAAATAATACTGGGGTAAGCGTTGCCTCCGCATCTATAGCTTCAAGCGCAGTAACTATTTCGGCAATGAGCGCAGGTTCTGCTAATATTTCTATTTGCCAAACCGGAGGGCAATGTTCTATTTTATATTTGACTATTTCTTCACCCGCAACTCCAGTAACTCCAACAGTTTTAACAACTCCAATTAATACAGTCGCTCCGGCAGTAACTCCGTCGTATATTTTTACCTTATCCCTAAAATATGGTGACAAGGGAAAAGATGTTTTAGAACTTCAGAAAGCTTTGGTAAAATTGGGATTTTTGTCAGCAACTCCAAATGGAAATTATGGTCCTGCAACACGTTCGGCAGTTAAAAAATTTCAGGTAGAAAACAATGTTTTACAAACTGGAAATGTTGGGCCATACACCAGAGATGCTTTGAATAAAGCTTTACTTGCAGTGCCAACATTGGTTATAACACCAACAACAGACACTGGCAAAGAACAGCAAATTGCAATATTGCAACAAGCTTTAAATGAGCTTTTAGCCAAGGTAGCTCAGCTCAAAAAGTAGTAAATTTATTATGCGACAACTAAAGCCATGGATAAAACCTTGGTTTTTAGTTGAAAAATCCATTTTTTATGGTATATTATATAACATACTGATAGATTTAAAATTGGAAATTAAAAATTAAAAATTCCGCTTAAAGCGGTTATAGGGGCGTGGTGAAATGGTATCATAGGGATCTCCAAAATCTCTGGTCTGGGTTCGATTCCCAGCGCCCCTGCATAACAGGACTTTTAGCATAAAGTTCTTCCAATTCAGCTCTATTTATACCCATTTTAAGAGGTTCTAACCGCCTATTTTCGGCTGAAACATCTTTTAGGGGAATTAGTGTGTTTTCCAAGTCAATCGCTATCATTCTATCTTTTAACAGGAGGTTCGAACCGAGCCTTGAAAAGACGGCTTTCTTGTCATAGGGTTCGCCTTTTTCAAACTTTATCTTTGCATCTCTAGCGAAGTTAAACACTTCGTCTGCTTTTTTCATAAATAAATCAAATTCACTGCCGGTTCTATTAAAGATATTTTCCCAGCGGTTTTTTTCTGCAGTTAGCGGTTCTTTACGCATTGTGAATTCTTCCTGCGTTATTTCTTGTGCCGCTCTCATATCAATCAAGCCGGACAGTTTTTTTAAGCATTCTTTATAAGCCTTGTTTTGAGTGTCTAACACAGACTCTGTTGTTTGAGCTTTGTCTGCATTTTCTTTTCTAAACCATCTTAAGGCATATTTGTGCAGATCATCCGGAATAGTGAGCGAACCAATCGCTTCTTTAATTTGTCTTTCTAGCTCTTTTTGTTCTATGCATTTTTGTGTACAGTTTTTGGTTGTTCTTTTTGTGCAGTGATAATAAATATATGTGTGTATATTGCCGTTTTTTTGTCTCTTAATTTTATCTTCTGCTGTTATCATAGCTCCGCACTCCCCACATCGCATAAGTCCGGTGAATGCGAATGCGTGTGTCTTAGGGCGTGGCTTGCCTTTTCTCCCCAAGATTAATTGTATTTTGTCGTATTCTTCCGGAGTCATTAAAGCTTTATAGTTTCCTTTGTACCAAAGCCCACTTCCTTTTGGATATTCAAACATTCCGTAATATACAGGGTTAGTGAAAAGATAATAAATTGTATTCTTGCTCATTTCTTTGCCATTGGGCATTCTAAATCCCCATTCTTCTGTCGCCATCTTTCTAACTGCTGGCGCTGAGTAAAGCCCGGTAAGCATTGTATCAACCATTTTCCTTATCAAATCAAACCTTTCAGGGTCTGGGTATATTTGTTTGTTTCCTCGTTCTTCGTATTTATCATTTCTGTAACCGGTGGGAGCCATAGCGGGGTATAGCCCTTTTTCACATTTTGTTTTTAAACCTCTTTTAACATCTTCGCCCTTGTTGTCGTTTTCTAGTTTTGCTTGGTTGCAAAAAAGAGCAAGCATAAATTTATCATTTGGATTGGTATTATAAAACACCTGGTTTATAGTTTTTACTTGAGCCAGCTTTTTTAAATCCATTAGATGGATAATCTTACCGGTATCAACAGGATTTCTTGAAATTCTGTTTGGACTCCAAACTAAAAGCCCGTTAGCATAACCGCTTTGTATTTTTCCTATCAACTCAGCGAATATCGGCCTATCAAGACTTTTTGCCGAGTGTGATTCTTCTAATATCTCAATAACTTGCAGTTTTTCCCGTTGAGCAATATCTGTGAGTTCTTTTCTCTGTGATTCAATGCTTAAAACTTGCCGATCTTCACTTTCAGAAGATTTACGGCAATAAATAATATATTTAATTTTTGTTGTATCTTGTTCCATAATTTTACAAACTAAAAGGGATTGGAAAACAGAAGGCTATTTGTTAAGGATAACCAGTTTCCAACCCCTTGTAGTATTCTATTTATATTATACAAATAAAATGCCTGCTGTTAGACTGAATTATCCTTAACACCTTAATTATACTGTAAATATGCTCGTTAGGCAACCTTTTCTTCAATCATTCCCTTGTATCTCCTAGCCCTATATTCAAGCCCTAAACAGCCCCTACAGCCCAACTGTTGGCTAAGAGGGTGAATATATAGGGTTCCCATCTTTCTCTGGCACAAAGGGCATTTAAACCAATACCTAACGCCACCGAAGTGGACATTGGAAGTAATAAGCTCAACGCTTTTGTCCATCACTTCGAGTTGCGAAGACATAAACATTTCTTTAAGTTTTTTCTTGGCTTGTCTTGAAAAGGTGTTTATGGAAATCTTTTGGCAGTTCTCAACAAGTAATTTATTTCCTAAATCATTTGGCTTCATTGATTTTTTTATCCGCATTAATTTGTTGGTTTTGAGCGACAAACGCATTAGTAGCTTTTATATTCATTTCTACTAAGGGCGCCTTAATTTGTTTCAGTGTCATCAGCGCAGCAAGGAATTGCCTTTGAGCCCTATCTGTTTGCTTGCTAAGCATAGTGAGGTATTTAGTTCTATTTTCATTTATCTCTTGCCCGGGTTTGCCAAGATCATTATTTAACCTTCTCGAGCCATCAAGTATTTTTATATATGAATGGGCAATATTATTGGCGAGGGTCTTCTCTATACTTGTTTTGCAATTATAATCTTTGATAATTTGCCTACTTAATTCTTTGGCTAAAGATTGGTATTGCTTATTAACTGCTTCCATAATCCCAACTTGGGTTTCGGTTTCAAAAGCCCTCATAATGTTCATCGCTTCGTCCAGTATTCTCTTTTGTGCTTCTTCTTGTTCTTCCTTTACATCACCACAAAATTTCGGCATTACTTCGTCCGCAAGAATCCGTAATGTGTGATTGATATCTATTCCGGGGAGAACGCAATGATCTATAATTATTTCTTTAGTTTCCTCTGGCGTGTATTTTTTAACTAACGACTTATTTTCCTCTTTTTTTATTATTTCTGCCATGTTTTATAAATTTGTATTGCATAAGTTTGACTTGTGGGTATACCTGAATCTAAGGGGATTATTCTTTATTTTTTTAATGATTCAAGATAATCTTTATCTATCTTATTCCAGCTACCACCTTCATTGTTCATTGCCCCAACGATAGCTTCCCTTATTAAATCAATTTGGGCGGCATATGCCCCTTCTATCTCGTACCAACATCTAGCAATTCTATTTAATTCAACATCAGTAAGCTCCCTTCCAAAATTATTTTCTGCGAATGATTGAATCTCGTGTTCCGTGATGGCTGTGTTGATTAAATTTTCTTCCTCTAAAACTTTTGTTATTTCTGTTTCCATGTAAGTTCTAATAGGTTTTATATGGTGTGCGCACCAATTTATGTGTGTACACACCATCTTCAACCTATTTCTTTTATAATTTTTTAACAAGCATTTTTCTTCTATCCCTTTGGTCTGGCTCTTGGATAATGAATCCAGCAGTTTCAAGCATAGGCAATATCTCTTTTCTGAGTTGTCCGTCATATAATGGCCTCCCATAAACCTCCATGTGTTTTTTTAAAACATGTTGTCTCTCCACTGCCATGACTCCGGGTTCAAAAAGGGGAGAGATTACTTTCTTATAAAGCTCCAACACATATGGCGGGAGGTTAAGTTCCTGTGACTCGCTTATCTTTTCCCAAAGCCACAAGGCGTCCTCAAAGTCTTTTCTGTCGGCTATGACGTTACCATCTATCTTTTTCCTCTGCCAGAAATTCAATAATGCGAAACACTGGGTAAAAGAAATCAACCTTGAAGCATCTCTAGAGTGTCTGGGCTTAAGGAATTTATGGTTTGCGAGAAAGGTATTCTCTATCTCCTTCGATAGATTGCCCTCAATTTTTATATGTTCTATTCTGGCATTTCGTATCGCCAAGATTCTTTCCTTCAATTCTTTTCTCCTCAGGTCCGATTCTAGCCATTCATCGTAAGCCTTATTGTCAGATTCCTTTTTTATTCTTTGTATAATAGCTTCCCTGATTTTTTCTTGGTCAATCTCGGGAGATAGAACTAAAAACCTAGTAGATTCCTGCTCGTTCATTTCCAGCTTGGCGCTGCAAAATATAACAGCAGAAAATCCTTTCACCAATATTTTTTTAGCCCGTAATGCTCTTTTACTTCTATCTGTGATTTTTACAGTTATTATTTTTGAGTCGTGACTCAGTACCGGTCTTATTTTTTCAAGTAGTTCATAGTGTGGCATATCTAGGAATATAAGTATTTTCCTTTCCAAGTCAACGATAAATTCATTTTCCTTTTTTTCTGTATTTTCGTGAAAAAAACTTGTTGGTGAGGCATATCCAAAAGTTTGTACATCCGGGAACAGTTTGCTTATTTCAAGCGGAATATATGACTTACCAGAACTACTAGGCGCGGAGAAGGCGACATTTATCTGGCTGCTCTCTGTAAAAGCTGAGAGCATACAAAGAAAGGTGGCTAATTTATTGTGTTCGTCAGATTTTATTGAAAGACCAAGGATGTCCAATAGTTCCTCCTTTGAAAGGAAGGGGAATTCTCTTTGTTCTATGTGCTGTTCTTCTAGTTTTTGTTCTCCAACCTTTTGTTCGGCTTGTAGCTTTAATGTTTCAAATGTTTCCATAATTATGTGAGTCTTGCAACAGCATCCCTAAAAGTTAAGCTGTTAGAAGCCATTAAGAATTTTATTGTATCTCCCGACCAACCGCATCCAAAACAGTATGCGATGTTTTTTAATTTTTGAATGTGCAAACTTGGTGATTTCTCTTGATGGAACGGACAAATAGCAAAGCCAGCCCTATTCAACTTAAGAAGTGAATCAAAGGGTACGGCCTTCGCTCGTTCAATTATTTGTGGTGCTATGTGATTTGGGAGTTGCTTAGGAGGGTATAAAAGAAATTTTAACTTATCAATTTCTTTTTTTAATTTTTCTAGATCGTCTCCTTTGAAAACCTTAACAACTTCTTCTCCAAACCAACGTGCAAGGTCTTCCTTCCCGTTTTTATAATCACGGCAATAAACCTTAGATAAATCAACTAAAACCTCAAGCGCTAATTGTTTGTGCTGTTTTTTGCGATAACCCAATTTCCGTTTCAGGTAGGGGATTGCCTCCGGAAATATCCCAATGAGCTCTGCATCAGAAAAGTGATGCAAGGAGTTCTTGTATTCTTTTTCTAGTTCGTCCTCAAAAGACTTATCAATATTAAATTTTTCAGTCATAAATCCTCTAAGCTTGAACTCGAAGACGAGAGAGGATTTAACTATGCTCGTCTCCGAATTCAAACTCAATAGTTTGTTAATTAATATTATTTACATTATTATTTTTATTGTTTGC
>CAIKWD010000010.1 GCA_903831095.1 Candidatus Staskawiczbacteria bacterium | reverse complement strand
GCAATGGAACAAAGATAGCTACAGCAACATCAACCTCGTACTCAAATACAGGCTTAACTGCCAGCACAACATATTCCTACACTGTTTCAGCTTATGACGCAGCAGGAAACACTTCCGCTCAAACTACTGCGGTGTCTGCTAAGACAAATGACAATCAAGTTGGCACATGGTGGAAACCGACTATTGGTACTTCATGGCAGATTCAGTTTTCCGGAACTTTAGATCAAACAGTTAATGCCACAATTTTTGATATTGACCTTTTTGACACTGATGTATCTGTAATAACCTCGCTTCACTCGAAAGGTAAAAAAGTAGTTTGCTACTTTAGTGGTGGTTCATCTGAAAATTGGAGGCCAGATTATAGTCAATTTATAACAGCTGTAAAAGGTAATAAATTGTCTGGCTGGGCAGGAGAGAATTGGCTTGACGTAAGGAATTTAACTGTATTAGGGCCAATTATGAGTGCCCGTATGGATTTGGCAAAGTCAAAGGGTTGTGACGGTGTTGATGTAGATAATATGGATGGTTATACAAACAATACTGGTTTCCCATTAACGTATGCTAATCAAATAACTTACAACAAGTATATTGCTGACGCGGCTCACGCCAGGGGATTGGGTATTGGTTTGAAAAATGATTTAGATCAAATAAAAGATCTTGTCAGCGTATATGACTGGCAGATAAATGAGGAGTGCTTTGATTATAATGAGTGTGATTTGCTTGCACCCTTTATTGCTGCTGGCAAACCGGTTCACAATATAGAATACAATCTTACAACAAGTCAATTCTGTTCCAAGGCAAATGCTATGAATTTTGACTCACTTAAGAAAAATTTGAGTCTAGACGCAGCTCGCACACCTTGCAGATAAAATTAATAATTTTAAATACTCCGCTTAATCTGCGGAGTATTTTATTGCCTGTTTGCTGACAAGCAGGCAATAAAAAACCGCCTTTTGCTTCTGCATTGGCGGAGTATTTTTTTGATAATAATTAGTGCCAGTCATGTTTTATGATTTGGCACGCGATATTTTGATAATTCTTTTTCAGAAAAAATTGGAAATCGTTGGCGTACCTGCTGTCAGCTACAAGTAAAACTTTTTTAGGTTTGCTTTCTTGTTTTTCAAGAAAAGATATTATTCCCTTAAAAGCTTCACTTTGGCAGGTGTTCTTGCTGTTTTTGCCATAAGACAAAAAATCGTTTATTTGAAAATGTTCTGAAAGATTTTTTGCTGTTGTTATGGATTTTTCATTTTCTGAGGTTAAAACCAGATCTAGTCCGCCAATTTTTTGCAATTCTTCTTTGGCTTTAAAAATTTGCTCTCTTCCATCTGAATTTAATTCTACACTCCCGTCTTTTTTCGGATAGCATAGGGCAGGGGCAACAATTATTATCTGCTCTGGCATATTTTCCTCCTTGTTTTTAATGTGCATTCGTAATTATGAGATATTATACATTAAAACTAAAAAAAATATTTGTCAATAAAAAAGCCCGTTTTCCATACGGGCAAAGTTTGTTTATTCATCATCTATTGGTTTCCAATGGGCCATTGGAAAATGTTTTTTTCCCAAATGTGGAATTTTTTGTGTGCCTTCAAAATGTGTAATTAATATTACCACTTTCGGATTAATTTCATGTTTTTTTATTAAATTTATAATTTGGAAGAAAGCCTCGATTTCGTCTTTAATCATTCCTCCATCTCCAAACCATAAATGGTCACATGGTTTTATCGGCACACCCGTCATGGCATTTACGATTTGAGCCATTTGTTCTGTTCTCTTTGCTGGGGAATACAGAATTGCTTCTGTTTTATGGTTTAAAGCTTTTTTAGCCAGCCATCGTGCTTGGTCTACTCCAAAATTGCTTAAAACCTCATCGCCATCTTCAATGTGGCAATGGCCATGCCTCACCGTAAAAACTACTCTATCTTTCATATTCAACCCCCTATTTTCAACGTTCTTTTGTTTAAAATTTACTGTACTTTATAATATACCTAAATTATACTTATGTCAATAATTAGCCACCCAAGTATTTAACAAACATTTTTTGCCTTTTGCTAATAGCTAAAGCTCCCATTTTTTTAAATTCAGTTGTAGCTTCTTTTGATAATTTTATAAATTGCTTGTCTATCTCCAGTGCTCTTTTATTTACGCAAAAAGCTAGGTGATTTATTCCAATCAGCCGTAAACCTTTAAGTGTTCTTAAACGTGACAAGGCTACATATCCCATTCCCTCTAAAAAGCATTTTGAAAGGTCTATTTCTGCTGAGTTTAAATTCATGCCTTGCGACTTGTGCACTGTAATTGCCCATGCTAGTCGCAAAGGTATTTGCGAAATGCCAGCTACTATAAAATTATCTTCTTCAATTGACCAGTCGGCATATTTTACTTTTATTTTTTGGCCGTCTTGAGTTTCTACAATAGGTAAGTCGCTCTCTCCAAAGCCAATTATTTTTCCCTGAGTGCCATTTACATATCCGGCTTCAAAGTTATTTTTTATAAACATTACTTCTGCCCCTTCTTTTAAAACAAGTTTTTCCGGAGCTAAACAGCTTTTTTTGAGTATTTCAGCAACAACTGGGTTTCCGCGCATGTTCATTTGGTAAAAAATTTCCTTGCCTTTTATTTTTGCCAGCTCAGAATAATTAATACTATCTACATCTATGTTGTGAGTATAAAGCTTAGTCCCGATGCCGGCTTTGCCGTGCATCGAGGATCCGCGATGTCCCGACAAAGTCGTGGACATCGGGATTAAAACTTTAGATAATAACTCCTTAGATTTTTCTGCTTCGGCCGCCCTTATGTGGTTTAAAATTTTATTGAGTTTTTTATCGTTTGTTCGGTGCTGTTCATCTAAATAGCAAACTTTCATTTCCATTGTTTTCCAAACATCTGATTCATTTACAAATTCTATTGCCTTGCCTTCTTTTTCCACAGGAGGTAATTGGAAAAAATCTCCAGAGCACACAACCTGAATACCTCCAAAAGGGCGGGGGATTCTTTTTACATACTGGCAAATTTTATTTACAGCTTCAAATTGTGAAGCTTTTATCATGGAAATTTCGTCTATAATTAAAACATCAGTATTTTTTATCCTTTTACGTAGGTATCCTTTTTCGCAGATGTTTTTTATTTCTTGTTCATCAACTTCTTCTCGTATTCCTAACCCAGACCAAGAGTGCAAAGTAACTCCGCCCATATGAGTGGCGGCAATTCCAGTGCTGGCAGTTACAGAAACAGATATGTGATTTTTTTTTAAATATTCTATATATTTGTTAACTAAAAAAGTCTTACCGCTTCCTGGCGCGCCCGTTAAAAACACATTATATCCACATTTGAGTATATCTAAAGCTTCCTTTTGTTTCATCTATTATTTTTTAGCCTCGGTTGTTGCGCAAATTGTCAAAAGCCCAGGTGTACTCAATAATCAAAACTGGTATCCATTCGGCGCTTTCATGGGTGGCAAACATCCAAATGCCAAAAATCAGGGCAATTGTGTTGATAATGAAAAATGCAATGTCAAACTGCTGTTCATGGCGAGAAGTTTCTTCATTATTCGTTATGTATATGAGCCATTTTTTTAATTTCATAATTTGTTTATTTGTTAATATTTTTATATTATTTAGTATAACCTACTATAACAAAAAATCGCCCAAAAGGCGACTTTTTAAAATGCTCGCTAAGTGGGACGATTTTAGAACTATGAAGTGGATTGAGGATATCAAATATCCAGAATTAGCTCTAAAACAGTCTATTGAATTACTAAATCTTATCTAATAACCTAATAATAGGGTTAAAACAGGGATACGTCAATATGATTCCCATTGAATAATGCTTGATGAATATGGCATATCTACGCTTAAGGGGTGCTAAACAGTCAAATAACAGAAGAAACATATAGCTTAATATATAGGAACACATATCTTTTATTGAGAATAAACACCAATAACTACACTCTAAGACGATATTTTACGTGGAACTATCTAATTAGCGTATTCTTAGTTAATCGTTTGCTAGGAGCCCTAATAACCCCCTCCACGCCCGCTTTGAGACGGGGGTATGTGATATTTGGCTCCAAGAACCAATCCCAAAACCAAAAGATTCTAAATAAACAGTTTCAGAAATTTTTTTCTAATTTTTCTAGCCTTTCGATGCTTGCTTCTTCTGGTATAAGTTTTTATTTATTTACTCTACTGTTGAGTTAAGGTCTTTTCTTATGTTTCCAGCCCTGGAAGTAACTTCCTTCTAAGTCGCCTGTGCCAGATACTACTTCATGTTTTCTAATAATCCGAGCACTTGGCTCTTTTGCTGTATTTTCCAATCTCTCAATTTCTTTCTCTAAACTTCTTATTTCGTCTAAGTTGTTCTGCAACTCCACTTTAAGCCCCTTTCTACGAGCCTCATCAATCTCTTTTTGACAAGCTTGGTCGCAAACTCCTTGTGCAAACTCACCCTTTTCGTTATATATCAAATAGATGTTTGGGTTAGTGGTTTTAAGCCAATACAATCTGCTCCGAGCACAAAATAGAGCGTAGCTATTTTTTGGATTATGTTTACATTCTTCTGAATTTTCTTTTGGTTCATGCGGAGGATTGATTATCTGCGTTACCACTCCTGGTTGTGTCTCGTCCGAGGATTCCTGCATAAACTCGTCTAGCGTAATTTCCATCATTTTCTTTTTCTCCTCTTGCTTTTTATCTTTTCGAAAAGCCACCGCTATTTCCTTTCTTACTTGGTCATTAGTTTTGCCAATCATAGAAATTAAACCAATTACCCTTTTTGTGGGTTTTGGCTCTTTCCTAAATGGGCTGGTCAAAAATTGTATTGCTTTCAACTCCGTTTCCTTGTTTTCTTCCATGTTTTTGTTTATTTTAATTTTATGCAGGCAATAACATTGGGAGCAACGGTTAGTAACCCCACTAGTCGACGTTGGGTAACGAAACTCACCAATAATTATTTCTCGTTCGCAAATAACACAATGTAAACCAGAAATTTTATTAATGAAAGTTTTCATTCCATTTGCATCCTTAGCCATTAATGCTTCCATGTTCTCTATACGGTTAACCAAATATTGTAATCCTTTATGAGCTGGTCCGTGTATCCTTGCTATATTAAGTAATAGTTTTATCCGCTCTTCTGTGACTTCTTCATTTTTATCATAAAGTTTTATAATATCGCGTGCTCTTATGTGATAACCCATAAAATCGCCGAGAACCACGATATTTTTTTCTGATTTAAGTTTTACGTATTCTTTCATAAAACTATATATGTCTCCCATTTTACAGGTAAATCCTTGCATAATATATTTATTATTTAGTTTAATAATAAAAAAACCTATCCCTAGTAGAGAAAGGTTTCTGTTTTTTGAAACAAAAAATCGACCTTCATCTTTCCCTAATGGGCTGGATTTGGCACCTTCTTAAAGCAGTCAGCCTTAAGGGTTGCCGGTGGGTCGTTGAGCCAGTGCTCTCGCCACTCTCTTGATAACTTCTACTTATTCAATTGTCTATTTTTAATATAACATAGTTCAGATAAAATTCCGATCGTAGTTTTATGTATTAACAGAATCGTCTTTGTTAATAGCTCCTTCTTTTTTAGGTATAAACTTACCCAAGACTATATAATAAAATAATCTTCTTAAGCCCTCAAAGACTAATAGAATTATTAGGTTGCCGATTAAAAAGTACGTGATGAGCGTTGAATATGTAAACACGGGTTTAATATCAAAAAGTTTAATGCTGTAATCTAGATATTTATACCCATCATCACTGCCAGCATCTTCTATCTTCTTGAGTTCAGTATTTAAATAAGCATCTGTATATTCTTTTGGGTTATTTTTGAATCCAGTGATTTCATAATTTCTTTGGATTGTGGGGATATCGTAGTCTGTTAAGTCGGTGTCATAACATTTTTCTAAAATGTCTTTTATTTTGTCCCCAGTTAGATATTTGTTGAAATCTCCTTCAAAAAAATACTTATAATCAAAACTATAGTTTTTAAAGTCGTTTCTCGATAAAGCTAGTCCAGTTACATCATTTGCAGAAAACTCTTTACTATTAGCATTACACAATATTTTAGTTTTATTTCCGTCCACTGATTTAAACCCCAGTGTATTTATAAAAATATAGTTAAATCTAGAAAATATAATTATAAATAACACAACAAAAGCTATCTTAGCGAACCTATAATACCATTTTGAATTAAGATATTTGATTGTCCTTTCCACGGGTTTATTTTTCTAGTTTATTATTTTTATATCTTTCCAAGATTCTTTCGCCCCATTATAAAAGCTATTAATTACATTCATTATATGACCTAACGGCTTACCATCTAAAATCTCTTGGATTTTATCATCGGTAAAACCTAGATTTCTCAGCATAGTGAAAGATAAATAATATAAAATGCTATAATCCTTCCAACCTTTTTCTGATTTTATTAATCCACTAACTCTATTTATAGCTTCTGTATATTTTTTCTCTTCGTCGCTAAAATCATTTTTATTTAAATTCATCTTTTTACTTAAATAACTAGTAATAAAATTGAATCTATCTGAATCTAATTTTTTATTATCGTTTTCACTAGCACAAATTGATTTTCTAACACCGGTGGCGATAGCACCGCTATAACGTTGCATTCTTTTCCAGATATCTTGCTTATTTCTTTCTTCTAAAAAATGCATAGTAAAAACACTTTGCGAAACAGACATTTCTTCGCCGAATGAATGAAGCCACGCAAGTGTGAATAATTCAAATCTAAGGATTGTAAACTCTTCTTTCAATCTTTCGAAATCAACACTTACAAACCCTGGAAATGCTTCCCTTATAAAATCTTGAAAACCTTTATAATAAGTCGTATTAACATCTACTCCGTGCATTGTCCCATCTAAAATATTTTTATCATAAAAATCACGGCAAAAATATTCTAACTTAACTTCTTCTTTTGATGTAAAAAATCCCATGATTGATATATTTTTACTTTTTAATAAGCCAGCCCCAAAGTCCTTTAAGCTTGCCTTTTTCGTTTATTTTTTTGCCCAACTCTCTAAGTACATTCGGGTCATTAGTGTCTTTTCCCTCTGCTTTAGCTTCAGCGATCATTTTATCAGCAGTGTCAGCTAAAGCCCTTAATCTTTCTAAAAGGAAGGTGTTTTTACTATTAACTTGCCATAAAGCATCTATGTCAGTAATTTTGGCAGTTTCATATTTCCCTTCTATATAGTTTTCCCTAGAGCACAAATCGGCTTTAATTTTATCTCCTTTATTTAAATCTTCAAAATTTGTCATAGATTTTTATTTTATTTACTCTTAGTAAATAATTTCACAACGCCTATTATCAATGCTGGTACCCATATAATTGGGAATATCGGACTGCTCGTGAACGCTCCGAACAAGTAAGCAATGACTGCAATTATAAAAAATGTTGAAGCTGGTATATTTTTCATAGGTTTATTGAGTTATACAATAATTTAGACACTGGTCTTGAGTTTGAAAATATTTGGCTTTATAACGCCAGACCTTGTTATATGGATTAAAGTTACAGAGACCTTGGCACACCACCATCTTTTGCTGATTGTCACTTTTATCTATCAAACCGCCTACTGAACCAACTGATAACCCAATTAACCCAACTAGAAGAGCCACAATTATTTCAAGAATAAGGAAGGTTATAAAAACTCTCGCCACTCTATTTTTTATCTTTATTTTTGATTTAAGGGGAGAATAGAGGAAACCTGCTCCTATGGCAAGGGCTATAACAATAAGTTTTTCCACATATCCATAATTCCTCATGAAATTTTGTGAAGCTCCTAAGATTATTCCAGCAACTATATATGGAGTCCACCATTTATTTTCCCATGAAATTGGTCGCTCTTCCTGCAGAGGCTTATTTTTCCCCGTTTCGCTTTCCAATTTTTCCATTCTTTTTGTAAGTCTCCAAGCCTCAGTGCTCTTGTCAAAATTCTCTCCACTATTTGAGCAATAATGAGGTAGGGATGGGTCATATATTTTTCCACAATTTGGGCACTTTATTGTATCCATATTATTTTTATTAGTTTTTAATTCTACATATTTTAACGGTTTATTATCGTAATAATCACCTAAAGCACGAGCGACATAATAAAATAAACCCCACACCATTGCTATAAATATAACGAAAAGGATTATTTCTGCCATAGATTATTTAAGTTATAAAGTACATCCAAAATTTAGATGCTATTTTGGACACAAGCTGTCATGTTTGGTGTTATAGGTTTTTTCAATATTGGCATAAGAATTGAATGCAGAGGTAAGACCTGTATTCCAAGCAGTTGACCCGTCAAACGCTTCTTCCATTGACCTTTGTGCAGAATTCCCTGCATAACTAGAGTCTAAGTTTTGACTCTTTAATTGTGCTATTCTTATTAGAGAACTAAACCATGAAATTAAACTGTTATATGAATTTTGCAAACTTTGTATACTAGAATATAAGGTTTGTTTTATTGTGTTAGTATCCGCAAACGATAAAGACGGTAGCCCATCAACTTGTCTAGTAAATTGTTGTAGAAGATTGGAAAAACTGTCTTTATTTGTGTTTACTTTGTTGTAACAATAAGATGCATCTGCTAATTTTTGAACAAAATCAGAACCATCGCCCGTATTCCAACATCCAAGGTAATTAAGAAATTCTTTGCCAATAGAAGAAGACTGAGAACCGATAAGGTTCATTTTATTTTTAAAATCTTTGTATTCATTTTCTAAATCTGTGCAGTTTTGATTAGTTGCAGGTGGTGGGGTTGTTATGGCTGGTGTGACTAAACATGCTTGAGATAGGGCGGGCTTTCCGCTAGTACTGCCACAGCCGTTTGAATCAGTACAAGTTCTTGTTTGCAAAGAATTAGAACAGTTATCCCAGCTACTGCACTTCCAATTAGGAACACAAGCAGATGTACAGGATTGTGCTATGGGTGGTTTATCTGTTAAAACTCCGCAACTGTTTGCATCAATACAATTTCTTGTCTGCAACGACCTTGTGCAGGTGCTCCACGTTTCACACTGCCAATTAGGATTACAAGCTGGCGTAGAAGATGAAGGAGTCTCTGTCTGCACGGTTTGATGTTTATTAAAATGCCATATATTCCAACTGAAGGGATTCCACCAAGAAGCAAACGCAACTTGTGGGACGATGAAAGAAACGGCTAACAAAATAACTAAAAATTTTAAATATTTATTCATAAGTATATTTTTTAGAGACACAAAACCCGCCATTAGGCTAAGTCTTGCGACTCCACATTCCTTTCGAAACGTGACCGAACAAACAGTTGCCTAAACGACGGGTTTAGTGTGTTTGTTCGGAATTTTGTGCCATGCCCATAGAATATATAGGTTTAGGCTCGTTTATAAAATTGTAATTTAATAATACACCCAATAAGCCATGAAAGGCAAATGTTTTAGGCTGGAAAAATAACCTAAAATGTGGTAAAATATAGTAAATAATTAATGAAAAAGTGATATGGATGAATCTACTTCCGATAAAGTTTGGGCTGATATGCAGGCAGAAGAATTCGAGGAAAAGTGGTGGCTATGTAAGGGGTCGGGGTGCAATACAAAATTAGGCGAAAAAATTGACGAGAATCATATTAAAATTTTAGGAATTAATGCCCAGGAATATGAGGTTGGGTTTAATTATATAAGACTTTTTTGTAAGAAATGTGGAAAGGAAAATTATTTAGGTTCTGAAATTTCTAGTAAAATTCGTGAAGCATCGACAACACCCTCTTATGACCCTAATACAGGAAATTTAGTACAGTCATTTTCGCCCTATTCTCCGATTGAGGCAGAAATTACTCCAGTAAAAAAAGCTTACTTCGACTTAAGCCCATATCACACAAACAAGATTTTGAAAGAGCTATCACAAAAACAGAAGTTAATTTTTAAGGAATTAAAGGATAAAAAGGTTGACACAAGAATAGAATTAGAAAGGGCAATTACCGAAATATCGCAGGAACAAAAAATACAAACAGGCGTTGTTAAAAAAGATGTAGAATTAATAATTAAAAAAATAAAAGAAGTGATTGGTGCTTGACAAACAGTCTTTTTTTTGCTAAGATAGTATAATAACTTAATAAAAAATCCGCCTAAGTGGCGGGCAACCCAATAGAAAATCACAAATTGGGTTTTGGTAAAAAAGCCCCAAATCTAAAGTGATTGCCTTAAATGGTAGTCATTTCTGATTTGGGGTTTTTGTTTTGTAAAAATTATGGTTCATTGGGGAGACTTCAGCGAAAAGTAAAGCAATAGAACAAGAACAAAATGTTTTCGAAAACACTAACAAATAAATGGCGAGTTTTTTTAGAGAAAAAATGCGGACAGCCAAATTTAAGTGATTTTGAAATATTCGACATTGCCAGCAAAATAACTGAGTATTTTAAATTATTAATAGAATTTAATAAAAATGAGACACCTACCAAACAATAAAACACAAAAACAAAATACTATTATAACTGCTTGCTTCGATTACTATGGTTTAGGAAAAAATGCAGAAGAAATAAAATCGGCAAAAAAAATAGCACTTTGGATTATGGGAAGGAAGAAAGGAATTGCTTTAACGGAGCAAGAAGAATCAGACCTGTGGGCAATCAAAACTAACCTGTCAGATGAAACATACACCAAAAGTCTGGCAGAATGAATGTTTAAAATCGTTTTAAAGACGTTAATCCCCCATTTTGTATAGGAAGAGACAAAATAAGGGGTAGCAGGTAGTGGAATTGTAGGTTCTAAAAAACAATGCTAACTCTTCCCTAGGAAAAGTTTATGAAAAAACAAGATTTAAAAGTAAGTGAAATTCAAGTAATACCGATTAAACCAAACGAGGGGCTAATTGGATTTGCCTCTTTTGTTTTAGATGAAAGATATTATGTCGGCTCAGTAGCAATTTATACAAAATTGGACGGCAGTGGATACAGGTTGGTATATCCAACAAAAATGGTCGGCACTAGAAATCTTAACGTTTTCCACCCCATAAATGGTGAGGTGGGCAAAATAATTGATGAAGCTGTAATTAATAAAATTAATGAAATATTTAACGAATCATATGGAAATAAATTTTACGGAGTTGACGGTTAAAATTATAGATATAAAAAAGACACATCCAAATTTGCTTGCCTCTGCAATGGTGACCCTAAAAGAGCAAGGAGGAGTGTATTTAACTATTAGTGGTTTTACCATCTGGATAAGTAAACACGGAGGATATAATGTTGAAATGCCTCAAAAGCCTGGTTTTAAATTTTGCCTTTGTGAAAAAACACTATTGGAAAGAATAAAACAGGAAATTTTGAGGGAATATGAAAAATCCACTATTCCAATTGTTGAGGGATAGGAAGCTTACTATAGTAAGTAGTTTTAATCTTATTACTATAGTAAATTACTATAGTATAACTATAGTCTATAATTACCTCTAAGATAAACTAAATTATCCTCTAAAGTAAACTAAGATATATTCTAATAATAAACTATAGTAATCGCTGAATTATTTTAATTTTTAGTCGTTAGTGTTATAATTAAGTCGTTAAGGACAATCGGTTTTGCAAAGGGTATTTTATTTAAATAAATAGAATATTAAGAGGGGCTGGAAACTGGTTGTCCTTAACAAATAACCTTTTGCTTTCCAGTCCCTTTTAGTATATAAAATTTATGAAAACAATATTATTCGCACGAGTTAGTAGCAGAGAGCAAGAAGAAACAGGATATTCTTTGCCAGCTCAAGAAAAACTATTAAAGGATTATGCAGAAAAAAAAGATTTTAAAGTTGTTAAAACTTTTTCTATTTCTGAATCTGCAAGCGGTAGATACCAAAGAAAAGAATTTGATGAAATGTTAAATTATGTTAGGAAAAACGACATAAAAATTATTATTTGTGAAAAAACAGACCGTTTGACTAGAAATCTTAAAGATGCGGTTACTATAAATGACTGGCTAGAAGAAAATCCTGAGAGGCAAGTTCATTTTGTGAAACAAAGTCTTTTAGTACATAAAAATTCAAAGTCTGATGATAAATTTAGATGGGATTTTGAAGTTGTATTAGCTAGAAAATATATTAATAACTTATCAGAAGAAGTAAAAAAAGGACAAAAAGAAAAAATAGCACAGGGATGGATTCCATGCCGAGCAAAGTTGGGTTATAAGACTATTGGAGAAAAGGGGCATAAAACACACTTAATAGATGAAAATAAGTCTCCACTAGTTAGTAGAATGTTTAATCTGTATGCTACGGGCAGTTATTCTATAAAAAAATTATCTACATTGATGTATGAAGAAGGACTAAGAACTAAAGGTGGCAATAAATTGGTTGTTAGTAGAATGGCTGATTTACTTTCTGACCCTTTTTACTACGGTAAAATTAGATGGAATGACAAAATTTTTGATGGTAAGCATGCTCCATTAATAAGCAACGAAACATTTGGTAAGATTCAAGATATATTGAAGGGCAAGACCACTCCGAAGTGCTCTAAACACCTTTATCTGTTTAAGGGACTTATAAGATGTGCTGGATGTGGAGGCAGAATAACTTGGGAAAAGCACAAGGGTATAATTTATGGGCATTGTAATTATTATTATAGGAACTGCTCTGAAAAAAAATGGATTCAAGAAGATAAGTTAGAGGAGCAACTTTTACCATATTTTGACCGTTTGATTATGAAAGACGAAGAAGCCTCTGGATTGATAAAAGAGACACTTAAAGAGGCGAATAAAGACCAAACAGATTACCACAATAATGCTATTAGGGAGTTAAATATCCGCCATGAGCAAATACAGAAAAGGTTGAATGCTATTTATGAAGATAAAATCGATGAGAAAATAACGTTGGATTTTTATGAACATAAATTAAAACAATATACAGAAGAGAAAGAGGGCATCTTATCATCTATCGCAAAACACAACACCGCTCAAACTAAATATTTTGAACTCGGAGTTAGTTTGTTAGATATTTCTCAAAAGGCAAAGGAGATATTCCAAAAGGTTGTAGTTGAGAAAGAAAGGTCTTTACTGAATTTGATTTTTCAGAACTTTAAACTGAATAGAGGGAAACTAGAGCCAACATATACTGAACCCTTTCAGATATTAGCTGATTTTATAAAAGAGACTAACAAAATTTTAGAACTCCCAAGTTTACGAACAAAAGAACCCTTTTTAGGGGGTTCTAGTGCTTGTTTTGTTACTGAGCTCCGACGGTAGGACTCGAACCTACAACCTTATCCTTAACAGGGATTTGCTCTACCATTGAGCTACGTCGGAATGGATGTTTCTATAATAAATTATTTCTTGAATATTTTCAAGTGCTCGTGAACTTTTATTGACAGAATTTATAAAAGTTGGTAGTGTTAAATTAGAAGAAGTTTTGTTCATTAATAAAATAAATGAAAGGATGTGTGCTATGGAAACATTAGTATTATTTGTAAAACTTTTGGCGGGTATAATATCAATGGTTATATTAATTGTGCTGGGAATTGTACTATTAATAATCATTGGTTGCATTATCGCAAGTAACAATTACAAAAGGCGGGAACAAAAATCAACCAATGATCAAGTCTTAATAAATGCTGCAAAGCATGACGAAGATCCAAATGTGAGAATTGCTGCAATCAATAAGCTAACAAAAGATATTAGCGAGCCCATATTACGCGATATTGTAAAGAACGATAAGGATCAAGCTGTGCGTGATGTTGCTATGCAAAAATTAAAGAAGGATTTTCCCGAAACCACATTGGAATTTTCGGTAAGGGTCGAAAAAGATCCAAATGCACGCATTGCTGCAATCAATAATTTATAACACATTCTTTATATACCTCGAACCATTTCGGGGTTTTTATTTTATTTATGTTAAAATATAGTTATAAAAATATGGTAAAAAAAAGGAGGATGTATACAAATCAAAAAAGGGAGCAGGCAATGAATTTGGTTGAAAGCATAATAAAAAGGTTTAACAGCTTTTATAACTTTAAAATAAACAGAGTGGCAATTAAAAATACTAAGAGAAGATGGGGGAGCTGTTCTTCTAAAGGAAATCTTAATTTTAATTATAAAATTATTTATTTAAAACCTCATTTGGCAGATTGTTTAATCGTTCACGAGCTCTGCCACTTGGGCGAGTTGAATCATTCCAAGCGTTTCTGGGCGCTTGTATCCCAAACAATTCCAAATTATGCTAAAATTAACCTAGAACTTAGGAAAACTAACATAAAATTAATTTAATTATTATTAAATTTAAAAAACATGGAACAAACAACTCAAAATTCACAGCCTCAGCCAACTGCTAATCAACCTAATAAGAAAAATATAGGAATGGCAGTAGTAGCCTATATTATTTTTTTCATTCCTTTACTTACAAAAGCTAAGGATGATCCTTTCGTAAAATATCATGTTAAACAGGGTTTAGTTTTATTTATTTTTGCTGTAATAGCTTGGTTTGTCTCAAGCGTGATACCAGTTATTGGGTGGTTTATAATATCTCCACTTTCAAGTTTGGCTATTTTGGTATTTATGATTATGGGAATTATAAATGCAGCAAACGGAGAAGAAAAGCCTTTGCCTTTGATTGGATCTTACGCAGACAAGCTAAAATTCTAATTGTTCATATTAATAGTAAAGCCAAAAAACATCCCAAAATATGGGGTGTTTTGTTTTGTGCAAAAACTGCCAAATTAATAAATCTTGAGTATTTACAATTGTTTCTACAGTGCTACAATAATATAAAGTATTATTAAGAGAAATAATTTTATGGCAAATTTTGGAGAACAAAGAAGAGACCCATCAGACGATTTTAAAGCAGCAGCTTATGAAGCGGCGCAATTAAAAAGATCTAAAAATGCAAAGGAACTTAATGAAAAAGAAAGGCCTGTTCGTTCTGGCAGAGAAACCTTGGAGGACGCCAATAAAGAAGCATCAACTACTCTTGAAAAATTCAAAGGAACAAAAGAAGAAAAGGAAAAAATTAAAAAGAATTTTTCTGATTTAATGAAGGAATCTATTTTTCGTGATTATGTTGTTGGTTTAATTGAGGAAGGAAAGGAAAAAGCTAATGATGTAAAAGAAGAAGTAATAGAGCCAAAAAAAGAGTATAAAAATGAAAAAGAAAGGAAAAAAGCGGAGGATGATCAATTGTTTAAGGATTATATGAAATTTGTGGGAGTGGGGAAAGATACGACTGAGTTGTTAAAAGAATATGGCGAGGCTGATGAGAGATATAAAAGCTTGGGTAAAGAACTGAAATCTGGAGTTCGAGGACGCAAAAAGGCCAAAGAAGAACTGTTGAATGCAATAAAGGAAAATAATCCTGAGCAGGAGTATGGTACTTACAAAAGTCTTGAAAAGGAGGCTTTGAAACAAGTTAATTCTGGTCCTGAATCTATAGCAGGCAAAGAAATAAGGAAATATGTAGATGGTTTGGTAGAAAAGTTTAAAGATAAAATACCTGAAGTAGTATCTAAGTTTTCTAAAAACCCCTATGGCTCAAAGTATGACTACAAGGATTTATTTTCTGATGAAGATGTAATAGCTTTGCAAAAATATGGCACGTCTGGTTATGGACGGGAAGCAGAAGAATATTTTTTGCAGAAAATTCAAGAAGAGGTAAAAGCTAATTTAGAAAAAGAGGGCGGTGAAAGTAATATGAGCAAGGAAAATATTGAAAAGCGTTTATCTACTGTCGTTAACGAAAGTTGGAAAGATGTGTCAAGAAAAGTTTCTGATAAAAATAACGACATGGAGAAAATACTGTCTATGAAACAAGAAATGGAGAAATTTGAGAAGATGACTCCGGAAGTTGAAAAAGCATTTTCTGATTTTGAGAAAGATGCTGATTTAGGTTCAAATATGTATACTGAATTTATACAGCGTATTAGAAATGATTCAACTTACGGTATAATTGTGGAGCTTAATGTGGGAAAAGATAATACTCCAGAACAAAAATATTTAAATATTGAACAACCAGACAGTCGAGAGCCTAAAGGAGTTAAACACGAGGGGGTTTTATATATAAAAACCGTTGAAAGAAACTTGGCGCAATTAGGTGATGATCTTGTTTTAGAGAAAAAAGCTTTAGGTGCCTATGAAAAAAAGCAAGGTTCTTATAATTCATTTTTAAAAAGATTAGGTAAGGGATCAGAGATAGCTTTTATTAATAAAGAAGTTGAAAAACAAACCAAATTAGTTAAAGAAATGGAGGAGGCTCAAAAAATGTTGGCTGGCATGAAGAATTTTATGGAGAACATAGATAAAATTCAAAAAGATAATAATAGAGAAATGTACACTGGGGAAGTCCAATTTGATCGACTTAAAAAGGGTTTTGGTTTTAAGGATGCAATTATGGAAAGTTTAAAAAATAGATTGGGTCAAGGATAATCTTTAATAAATAATTTTATACAAAACACCCCATTCCAGGGGTGTTTTGTTTTGTGCAAAATTAAAAACTATTGCACGATTGTTATAATTGATATATAATAGAGCTTGATTTTTTGAATGTGCCCGCACATAAGCGGGTTTTAATAATTGCATGGAAATATCATTAAAAGCGGAACATTTATTTAATATTGGAGGCTTGGGAATTACCAATGGCTTGCTTTTAGCTTTGATTGTTTCGGCAATTTTAATAGTTTTTTCCATTATTTTTAGAGGGAAAATAAAGTTGGTACCAGGGAAAGTTCAGGGAGCAGTTGAAATGTTGGTGGAAATGTTTTTAGGGTTAATGGAATCTGTTTTAGGATCAAAAGCAAAAGCGGAAAAGTATTTACCATTAGTTTTGTCAATTTTTATTTTTATTTTGCTTTCAAATTGGATGGGAATACTTCCAGGAGTAGGTTCTATAATGCATAAGGGCGAAGAGGGAATAGTACCCCTTTTCAGGTCTCCAGCAGCAGATTTGAATTTTACCTTGGCTTTTGCAGTTATGGCAGTATTGGTGACTAATTTTTTTGGAGTGGCAATTTTGGGAACATTTAAACATTTGAAAAAATTCCTCAACTTTAGCAACCCAATCAATTTTTTTGTGGGAATACTTGAATTTTTGTCTGAAATGGCCAAATTTATATCGTTTTCATTTAGGTTGTTTGGGAATATTTTTGCCGGAGAAGTTTTACTGACAATCATGTTTTTCCTTTTACCTTATATAGTGCCAATTCCGTTTATGATTTTGGAAATGTTTTTTGGAATGATTCAGGCGTTTGTTTTCGCAATGCTGACTTTGGTATTTTTGACGCTTCACACAACAGAACACGGAGCCGAACATCAATCACATTAAAAATAATAATTAAAAGGTCGTAGAATATAAATATTAAAATAATTAATTAAGTAAAAAATAAAATGGACGTAGAAACAATGAAGTTATTAGCAACAGCAATCGCAGTCGGAGTAGGCGTAATCGGGCCTGGCTTTGCTGTTGGTTTGATAGGTGCGTCAGCTTTGAGCGGAATAGCAAGAAACCCAGAAGCAACATCCAAAATCCAGACAAACATGGTTTTGGCAATTGCTTTCGCAGAATCTATCGCTATTTATGCCTTGGTTGTTGCTCTTATTATCAAATTCACATAGTAAATTAGAGTAAAAAATACATGAATGCTTTTATAAGTCAATTTGGTTTGGACTGGAAGCTTTTTTTAAGTCAACTGGTCAACTTTGTCATAATCCTAGTGTTTTTGACGTTTTTCGTTTACAAGCCAGTTATAAAAATGCTGAAACAAAGGAACGCAAAAATTAAGGAGGGTTTGGACAAGGCTGAAGAGGCCGGCTTAAGGCTTAAGGAAGTTGACGCCATAGGAAAAACAAAGATTAAAGAGGCTGAATTGGCTTCAATAAAAATAATTAGGGAAACTGAAGACAGAGCCAAGGTTTTAGAGCAGAAATTGCAGAAGAAAACCGAGGAAAGCCAAATTCAAATTCAAAAAGACCTACAAGAAAGTTATGCCCGTCAGCAAGAACAGGCACAAGAGCAGGTTTTTAAGAATGCAGTTGAATTAGTTAAAAAAACAATTGCCAAAACAATTGAACTAAAACCGGAAGAAATAGACGAGTCACTTATTAAAAAGGCAGTTTCAAGCGTTGAAAATGAAACAAAATAAAGTAAAATTATTTGCCAAGAGCTTGGCAGAAGTTATTTCAAAGAAAGAAATCGACGAAAAAAAAGTCGTCAATAATTTTGTTAAGCTTTTAGTAAGCTCTGGATACGAAGGAAAGTCAAAAGAAATCTTGAGCTTGGCTGAAGATATAATTTTGGCAAAACAGGGAAAAAATAAAATTACTTTTGAAACTGCAAGGACAACAACTGCCAGCCAGAAAAAAATACTTGAAAAGATTGTAAAAAAAGGAGATGTTGTAAAAGAGAAAATAAACCCTGAATTAATAGCGGGAATAAAAATAATAATTAACGATTCTAAGCAATTTGACGCTTCAATGCAGAGCAAGTTGCAGAAGATCATCGCGTTATGAGTCAAGAAATAATAGAAAAAATTAAGCAGGCAATTGAAGGCTATAAGGAAACTTCCGAGTGGGAGGAAATTGGCCGAATCTCAGAAGTGGGAGACGGAATTGCCAAAATATCCGGATTAGCTAACGTGCAATCTCAGGAAGTTTTGGTTATTGAAGCCGGAGAGCATAAAATTAAGGCTGTTGCTTTGAACTTGGAAGAAGATTCCGTGGGAGCTTTGATTTTGGGAGAAGGATCTTTGGTAAAATCCGGACAAACTGTGAAAAGGACAAAGCAAATTCTTTCTTTGCCAGTTGGTGAACAGCTTTTGGGAAGAGTTATTGACCCATTGGGAAATCCACTCGACGGCAAAGGCCCAATTTTTTCAGAGAAAGATAAGCCTCAATATAATTTCTTGGAACAGGACGCGCCAAACGTTATTGGCAGGGAAGGTGTTAATACTCCTTTGCATACAGGAATTAAAGCTATCGACTCGATGATTCCAATTGGAAGAGGACAAAGAGAATTGATTATTGGTGATAGACAAACCGGAAAAACAGCAGTTGCTTTGGACATTATAATAAATCAAATTCAGGACAATCCTAAAAATCCTCCAATTTGTATTTATGTTGCCATTGGACAGAAAGAATCAAAAGTTGCAAAAATAGTTGAAACTTTAAAAAAGAACAACGCGCTTTCATATACTATTGTAGTTTCTGCCTCAGCTTCAACGCCAGCAGCTTTCTGGTATTTGGCTCCATTTGCAGGATGCGCAGTTGGTGAATATTTTAGGGATAATGGAAAAGATGCTTTGGTAGTTTATGACGATTTGTCAAAGCACGCCTGGTCATACAGACAGATTTCTTTGCTTTTACGCAGACCACCAGGAAGAGAAGCATATCCAGGAGACGTATTTTATTTGCACTCAAGACTTTTGGAAAGAGCAGCCAAGCTTTCCAAAGAAAAAGGCGGAGGCTCTTTGACTGCTTTGCCAATTATTGAAACCCAACTTGGCGACGTTACAGCATATATTCCTACAAACGTCATTTCCATTACAGACGGACAAATTTATTTGGAATCAGACTTGTTTTTTCAGGGCGTAAGGCCAGCTGTAAACATTGGTCTTTCAGTTTCCAGAGTTGGTTCGGCAGCTCAGACAAAAGCCATGAAAAAAGTGGCAGGAAAGTTGAGGCTTGAGCTGGCCCAATTCAGGGAATTGCAGACATTTATGCAGTTTGCTTCTGATGTTGACGAAGCTACAAAGAAAAAAATTGCCAAGGGAAGAATTGTCACGGAAATATTGAAGCAGTCAGACTTGGCTCCAATTACATTTGAAAAACAGGTTTTGATTTTGTACGCAGCCTTGAATGATTACTTCAACAAGTTTAACCCAGATGATATGCAAGCCATTGAAAAGAAATTCTTTGAATATGTTGAAAACTTGCACAATGACTTTTTGGACAAGATAAAAGAACAGAGAATGATAAACGACGAAGACGAAGCCAAAATGAAGCAGATTATTGTAAGTTTTGTCGAAGCAAATTAAAACATGGAAAGTCCGCAGAATATAAAAAAACGCTTGCGAAGCGTCAACAACATCAACAAGATTACCAAAGCAATGGAACTTGTTGCAGCTACCAAAATGCGAAAATCGCAGGAGATAGCTTTGGCTTCCCGCCCATATGCTTTTGCGGCATTGGATTTTTTGGCAACTGTTTCTACTCTTAATCAGGAGTTGCCGGAATTATTTAATAAGAGAGAAGTAAAAAAAGTTTTATTTGTTTTGGTTTCTTCAGACAAAGGTTTGGCCGGAGCATTTAACAGTTCGGTATTTAAAAAATTTGAAAAGCATGAAAAAGAATATCCGGCTTCAGCCAAAGGTTTTAATATAGAGAAAGAAGAAAAGTTTTTTGTGGCAGTTGGAGAAAAAGCCAACAATTATCTTGTCAAAAAGGGATTAAAAGTAGTTAAGAAATTTGTACAGGCAGGAGATTACACAACTCCCGAACAGGTAAAACCAATTGCAGATTTTGTTGTAGAGGGATATTTGGAAGAAAAATGGGACAGAGTAATTATTATTTCAACTCATTTTAGGTCAACATTAAAACAGGAACCTCATGTTAGGAGAGTTTTGCCAATTGATTTTGATCATGTTAAGGAAACAGTCAGGGAAATAATACCAGAGCGCGGAAAATTTGCTGATTCTATAAAAGAATGCCAGATAACATTTGTACCAGACAAGTCAAAAATAAGGGATTATTTAATTGAGCCGTCCGGAAAAGAAGTTTTGGAAAAACTTGCCAAGCATTTATTTTTTATGCAAGTTTATCATTTGATATTGGAAGCCAACGCGTCAGAGCACTCTGCCCGCAGAATGGCTATGAAAACAGCTTCAGACAACGCTTCAGATTTGGGAAGCGCATTAAATTTACAATATAACAAGTCTAGACAATCTAAAATTACTACAGAAATTTCTGAAATCAGTGCGGGAGCGGAAGCATTATCTTAAATTTAAAATCAAATTTTTTAATAAATAATAAAAACAATTATGAACAAGGGAAAAATAATACAAATAATCGGGCCAGTGGTTGATGTTGAATTTCCAGAGGGAACAAACCTGCCTGATATTTACAACGCTTTAAAAATTAAGGGGCCGAAGGGAGAAGTTATTTTGGAGGTTGTAAAACACCTTGACCTGACAAAAGTAAAAACAATTTCCCTGCAGTCTACCGACGGCTTGCAAAGAGGCCAGGAAGTTGAAGACACAGGAAAAATGATTGAGGTTCCTGTTGGACAGGAAGTTTTGGGAAACTTGTTTAATGTTATTGGAACTCCACTTAATAAAACAGAAACTAAATTTAAAAAGTTTTGGCCTATTCACAGAAATCCACCAGCATTTACCGAACAGTCCACAAAAACAGAAGTTTTTGAAACTGGAATTAAAGTTGTTGACTTGATTGCACCATTTATTAAGGGAGGAAAAATTGGACTTTTTGGAGGAGCTGGAGTTGGAAAAACAGTTTTCTTACAGGAACTTATTAGAAACGTGGCTGAGGAATCTGGCGGAGCTTCGGTGTTTGCCGGAGTTGGAGAAAGAACCAGAGAGGGAAATGACTTGTACAAGGAAATGTCAGATTCTGGAGTTATAAACAAAACAGCTTTGGTTTTTGGACAAATGAACGAAGTCCCTGGAGCCAGAGCAAGAGTTGCTTTGAGCGCCTTAACAATGGCTGAATATTTTAGAGATGAAGAAAAGAAAAACGTGCTTTTGTTTATTGATAATATTTTCAGATTTTCTCAGGCTGGTTCTGAAGTTTCAACATTGTTGGGACGTATGCCTTCTGCAGTTGGTTATCAGCCTACATTGGCCCAGGAGATGGCTGAATTGCAAGAAAGGATTACCAGTACTAAAAATGGTTCTATCACGTCTGTGCAGGCAATTTACGTTCCTGCTGACGATATAACCGACCCTGCGCCAGCTACAACATTCTCACACCTAGATTCAACAATTGTTTTAAACAGAGCTTTGACTGAAATTGGAATTTATCCGGCTGTTGATCCTTTGGCTTCAGCTTCAAGCGCCTTAGATCCAAAAATTGTTGGTGAAAAACATTATCAAGTTACTAGAGACGTACAAAAAGTTTTACAGAAGTATAAAGACTTACAGGATATTATTGCTATCTTAGGAATGGAAGAGCTTTCTGATGAAGATAAAAAAATAGTTGCTAGAGCAAGGAAAATTCAGAAGTTTTTGTCTCAGCCGTTCTTCGTTGGAGAAATTTTTACCGGCAGGCCAGGAAAATTTGTAAAACTTGAAGACACAATAAAAGGATTTGCAGAAATATTGGAAGGCAAACACGACGACGTTCCGGAAGATAATTTTTATATGAAAGGCGGAATTGACGAAGTTATTGCTTAATTCACTTGCTAATTTTATGATGCTATCTATTTACTCAATTAAAACCATTTTGTTTCAGGGCAAAGCCTCGCTTTTAAACTGCAAAACAATAATGGGGGAGATAACAGTTTTGGATAACCACGAGGCCTTGATTACTGCTTTAGATGCTGGAATTATAAAGGTTATAGATGAAAATAAAAAAGAGCAATTTTTTCCAATAAAATCAGGATTTTTGGAAGTAAAACCAGATAGTGAAGTTAGGTGTATAGTAGAACAATAAAATAAAAAATTAACTTAAATATATGAAAATCCGAGGAGAAATCTTCGGATTTTTCTATTGACAAAATTATAAAAATAAGTTAAGGTATAGAATAAAAAATGTAATTTGAAAATTAATATGGAGGATATATTGATGAAAAGAGGACTAATTGGTGGAAGGGAAATGGGAGACTTTAAAACTATTGATGAAGCTTTAGTTTTTGCGGCTTCACGTTTTGGGGTTGATCGTAAAAGAGACATAATCCCTTCGGGTTTCAGGAAGATTAAAACAAAATTTTGGCACGACGCTCTGAAAGAGAATAAATGTTATTCCCTGGTCAGTACTAAAAATCACATAACTGAATCAATCTGGACCCAAACAACGCACGAAATGACCACGCAAAGTGGGAAGATACATATTGTGGTTGGAAAGGTCCCGTTTAGCGAAAAATATAGCTGTTGGGGTATAGATCGGCATGGTACAATTTTCTCAATCCTAAAGCCCAAAAAAAAGATGAAATTGGGCTTCAGCGATGAAGGAGAGGAGCCAAGCAGTTCTAAACAATCAATAAAGTTTGAAGACAGCGAAGTTGCTTTAGACTTTATGATAAACCAATATTGGGCTCGTGAGGCCAATCCAGATAGTCTTTTGGAAATTATTGGGTTGGAATATATTTTTTTTCTGGAAGAAAGTGATTTAGCAAATCCAAAAATAAGCTCATCAAGGAAAGCTGTTCACCGGTCACACATAGCAGCAAGGCGTATCTTTTTGATCAATGTTGGCCAAGATATAAAAAAATTCTTTGTCGGCAAGTTCAAAAGTGGTTTCGGCTGTTGGGTGTTTGAAGATGATGGTAAGCCAAAAATTGTTGGAGTCCCCAGTAAAAAATCTTCTTATCCTGCTTATAAGAAAAAAAAGGATATTTCGACTACCCGGTGTTTTGAAGGATTGTATAAAGCATACGGGATTGATGAAAAAGGTAAAAAAATTGCATAAAAAAGGAGGAAAGAAAATGAACAGATCTGTAGGAATTAGTGGGTGGCAGGCAATGTTACAGCCTGCTCAGGATGTGAGCAAAACCATGTGTCCTAAAGGGACAATGGTCCAAATCGAAGGTATTGGGCAATCGAAGATTTTTTTCGATTGTTTTACTTTAATTGGCGCAATTGCCATAGTGTTCTCAGGTTTGACCCGTACTCAAACTGTTGAACGAAATCTGATAACAATTGTCGAATTCGACCCTATCAAAAAGATATTGGTTGGTCGCTTCGACACACCGTATTACAAACAAAAAAATTTAGCATAACAGGTTTTCTTTTTAAGCAAAGAAGACGCCCGAATTAAAACTCGGGCTTTTTATTTGTATTTCACTTATTTACTTTATTCTCACTTGTAATATAATAGAGTAATGACGTGGGATTCTTTCTACAATTTTTTACACATTAAGGGTTTTATATATTTTATTTCTTCCTCGCAAATACAGGACATGCTTTTTCCCATAAAGCTTATTTTTGTTTTTTTTGCATTTTTTTTCTTGATATTTGTAATTTATTTTATGCTCAATTCCTCATGGCTACAGTATAAATTTTTAGAAGATGTGACAGAGTTTTTTTCCTGGAAAGCTTATGGTCAAAGGCAAATTTCCAGGCAGCTGGGTAAAATTAGAAAGAGAACCGAGTCTGGCACAGAATCAGATTACAAACTGGCAATAATTGATGCAGATGATTTCTTGGCGCAGGTTTTGGACAATGGGGGGTATGAAGGCAAAGATTTTGACGAAAGCGCAAGAAAAGCAGAAAAGCTTTTACAATCTTCCTTGGATGATATTTTAAAAGCTCACCAAACAAGAAATTCCATTGTATTTAACCCCGATTTTAAATTGTCTGCTGACCAGGCAAAGAAAGTTTTGGATATTTATGAGTCTGCAGTAAAAAATATTGGAATGGAATAAAAAACAATTAGACTACTAAAAAACAGCTTTCAAAAGCTGTTTTTTTATGATAATATTTAATTGAAATTACTTTAAGACAGGCGCGATAAGAAATAAAATTGTGCTTATTGCAACCAAGCTTATTAAAACTGTCCAAACAATTTTGAATAATATTTTTCTTTTCATTTTTATTTTTAAATAATTAATTTAAATTTATGGTAGCAGATTTTAGCAAAAAAGGAAATAGGGAATTTTTTAACAACAAGCTTTTATTTAAAACATTTGGGATTATATTTTTAGTGGTTATTTTGGTTTTGGTTGTGGCAGATGTAAAAATGTATTTAAAAAAGAAGCAATTGATTTCTCAGATAAATGTTTATCAAAAGCAAATAGAGGACATAAAAAAAAGCAGCCAGAATTTAAATAATGAAATTACCAATGCCGACAACAAAGATTATTTAGAAAAACTTGGATATGAGCAGTTTAATCAGACAAAGCCTGGGGAAACAGAGTATATGTTTATAAAATCAGAAAAAGCCGTAGAATCAGCTCCAGTCAAGAAAAGCTGGTACGATAATATTTTAAACTGGATAAAAAACAAGTTTTAAGCTAATATACCAAATTGTATGCGAGAGTGGTTCAATGGTAGAACACGACCTTCCCAAGGTTGAGACGCGGGTTCGATTCCCGTCCCTCGCTCATATATAATGCCGCTTTAGCTTAGTGGTAAAGCAGCTGTTTCGTAAACAGCAGACGCAAGTCCGATTCT
>CAIKWD010000009.1 GCA_903831095.1 Candidatus Staskawiczbacteria bacterium | reverse complement strand
GCCCCCAGCAGGATGACTTCCAACAGAATATGTACCCAAAACAGTACCTGACAAATTTAACCTACTTACATTATTAGTACCATAATTTACTACCCAAACATTTGGAGTAGTAACATAGTTTGTAGCAAAAACTTTTGCCGGCGTTGCAACAAAAAAACCTAAATTTACTACAGCAAAAAATAGCATCAATGCCTTCGGAAAAATTTTATTGTTTCCAAGTATCATTCTGTATATTTTATTTGTTTATTTTATCACAAAAAACAAATAGAAATCAAATGACAAAACAGTGGATAACTTTTACTAAAAAACAGCCCCAATTAAGGGACTGTTTTTAAGTAATAATTACTTTGTTTTTGTAGTTGTTTTAGCTGGTTTAATACTTTCTGTACCGCTTGGAGGATTTGCTGCAACTGGTGCAGCCATTTGTAGGGCAGATCTGCCTGCCTGCAAATTATTTAAAACAATCTTGATATCTGTATTTTTAGGATTTAAAATTTGCAATTTTGTAAACACATCAATTTCTTTGCTTCTTTGCCCCAAATAATCATAAGTTATTCCCAAAGAATATAAGGCATCAGAATAATTTGGATTCAGTAAAACTGCTTTTTCTAATTTAGCTTGAGCCTGAGAATAATATTTGTTTTTTAAATCAGCCTGATCTGATGTAAGTTTTGAGGCAAAAGCCAAATATACGTTGCCCTCTTGATTATACAAATAAGGGTTGTTGGGATCTAATTTTATAGCTGTGTCATAAGATTTTATTGCCCAATCCAAAGCACCATCTAAAAATCCATTCAAATTTTGATATATATAACCCCTAAAAGACCAATTATTGGCATCATTTGGGTTGATTGTTGTTGCTATCAAGGCAGCATTATTAGAGTTTGAAACAAGAACATTAATTACCGATTTTTGCTGATCAGTAATTGGCATTTTTTGATTGGCTTGTATTTTTTTTAATTCGTCTTGCAATGATAGAAGATAAGCCTGAGATAATTGTCTGAAATACAAATCAGAAGAGTTATTTAGTCTGGCAGCTGATTTAATATTTTCCAAACCTTCAATATTTTTTCCAGCCTGATAATCAGACACTCCTTGCATATATTTTACTTCTGCGGCATATTTATCACCATCTAAAATCAAAAGTCCCATTCCAAAAATGAAAACTAAGGTAAAAATAAGAGTTGTAACCAAAGTTATAATTGAAGAGGGTTTTAACAAATATTCCTTTTTTTTGTCTACGATTATTCCTATTAGCGCGGCAATTAAAAAGAAAAACACAAGATCTAAAACAATATTTGAATTATACAAAAAATAGGAAATACCCTGTATTATTATTGAAACAGAAAGTCCCAATACCAAGATTGAATTAACCTGCACATCTGATTTTTCAGAAGCTTGTATTTCTCCAATTTTCTTCTTAAAAACAAAAAACCTAATACCGTAATATATTGGAAAAACTATCAAAGCTAATATTGCCAGCAATCCGATAATTCCAGTTGTTGCCAAGGTATTTAAAACTTTTGAATAAGCTTTGTTGAAAGGTATATTCCACAGGGAAGTCTTGTTGAAATCCGGATTTTTAAACTTTGAAAAATCATAGGCAAAAGTCCCTATTCCTGAACCAAAAATTGGATGTTCTTTTAATGCACCAATACTAATGCTCAAACTTGTATTTTGAGATAAAACAGTTTCACTTATTTTTTGCGAAGGCCATGGCATGGGCGGATTTAAAAGCACAAAAAATAAGGATACAGCCAGAAAAAATGTTGGCAAGGACATCCATCTGCCGTCAAAAAGATCACTCCTTAAAACTCCCAAAATAAGCATCAATGCCGATCCTATTATAACAGCCCACCAAATTATTGAATAATTAATTAGAATCAACAATAATGTAGAAAGCACTATCTCTGCAATGAACAAACCCTTCCACCATTTTTTAGAAGCAATCAGCATTGCAATAGACAAGGGAAGCAATATGGCTGCAAAAAATCCCAGAGCTCCAACCGAGCCTACTGTGTTGAAAAAAACTGATTTTGCAAAAGAAAAAGGAAGGTAAATTTTAAATAATTGCAAAATTCCAATAATTTCGGCAATTAAAGCTGAAATAAAAAGTATAGTAACCGATGTAAAAATTTCCTTTTTAGAAAAAATATTGCTTACCAAAAAATAAAACAGGGAAAAAGCTAAAACAGCTACCAAACTTTCTGACATCTGCTGAGGTTGTCCCCAAAAGCTTCCATATCTAAATACAGAAAAAACAGTAGAAAGAGAAAAAATTACCAATGAAACTCCAATAACCAAATTCATCCAGCTTTTTTTAACCTCAAATCTTCCAGACACCAAAATTTTGAGCATGACTGCAAAAAGAGAAATAAAAACTAACAAAACAAGTAAAATCTGCTTGTTAAAGTCCAAAATTTCCGAAGTCCATGGAAGAAAAAAAATCGGAACTAAAAAAATTAAAGCATAAATGCTATATTTTGTAATAAAATCACAAACTCGCAAAGTGATTGATGATTCTTTGACCATATATAAATAATTTAATTTTTAAAAATTATGTTTTAATTATATACTCATAAAATATATTTTGCAATCAAAAAAGCGATGAAATAAATCTTCGCTTTTTTAATTGCCCTAGAGATTTTCTATGACTAATTTAAGTGGGTGTCCTCACATCCAGACCACGGTCGGGATAAATATTAGACTCCCTAATATATAAGTTTGTACTAGAAATCTTAGGGCTGTCTTAATTATATTCCAACCAACATTAAAGTCAAATTAAAGTCCCAATACTTGGACAAGCTGTTTGATCATTGAAACAACTACTGGAGGTGGCATCAAACTGTTGGAAAGATTCCCCTCGTCATCTTCAACTTCCCAGGCTTTTTCCGAAGTTATGGCTTTTTGTGCATTTTCATCCCATGAATAAACATATCCTGGAGTTACTTCATAGTCGTCGGCAATTTCATTGGTTTTTCCAACTGGAATTGTGTTCCTTAACAAAATTTTTGGAATTCCCTGCAATTTATAAGCTTCTTTTACCAACATTTCATCTTTGTCCAACCTTGCTTTGATTGGCGCAATTCCCTGTTCGTCGCCCTCTTTTGTAACCATTCTAGCTGGCTTTCCTTCCAATACTGAAGAACATGCTGAATTGTCGCACAATAGATGGAACTTGTCAGCAGCTTTGTCATATTCAACATATTTTGTGGCCAAAAGTTTCAAATTCCTAGATGTTTGGCAGATAGGACAAATAACCCTGTATTTTACCCTTTCATCAATAACAGTTGTTGGGACATCAATCAAAATAAACAAGTCTTGGTCGTCTCTGTATCCAATAAGATCCCTGAAGAATAAAGAATAAGAAACCTGGTCCAAATCTCTTGGAAATCCATCTATAAATATGGTCTTTTTACCAAGCTTGGAAATTTCTCTTTTTGCCAAAGCCAAAATCAATTCTGTTGGAAGCAATACTTTTGTTGACCTTGTTTCCAAGGCTTCCATAATTTTCTCAAGTGGCAAAAATCCCCTATAATTGCTTTTTAAAAATTCTACAAGCTCGGCTTTTTTACCTTCATCTCTGATTGTTTCGTCAAAAGATCTTATCATGTCTCCAATTGAAAAATGGGCAATTTTGTCCTTGTCTATAACCTCAGCCAACATTTTAGCATAAGTTCCTTTTCCAGAAGACTTTTTTCCCATTAAATAAGCAATAAATGTGTTGCTTTTAAAATATTCACGAAGCTTTTTTATTTCAGGTCCTGCTTTGTACTCAAAATACTCTTGGCGGCTTTTCATATCCGTCAAATCAAACTTTTTGTATATGTCGCTCTTTGTTTTAAAAAGCGGAAAATCTAAATCTTTCATAAAATGTTTTAAGCGAGTTAATAAACTTTGTAGCGAGCCAATAAACTAAACGTAAGTGAGGTAATGAACTTTTCGAAAGCCCTTCGCACACGAAGTGGCGAAATAGCGCAGAAAAGTTTATTACCGAACGTAAAAAAGTTTGATTGGCGAGCGAAAAAAGTTCTTTACCAAGCGATGTTATTACTGAAATTTAATTATTTTATTTCCGTCAGAGACAAACATTATATCGCCGTCTTTGTCGGTTCTAAACATCTTTATACCAGATTTTTCTAATCTTTGCAAAACCTCAAGTGTAGGATGGCCATAAGTATTTTTAGCTCCCACAGAAATTACAGCTACTTCCGGCCTTACATTTTCCAAAAACAAGTCAGAAGTAGAATATTTAGACCCATGGTGCGCCACTTTCAAAACTTCAGATTTTATATTTTCCTTGGAATCAGCCAATTCTTTTTCTGCCACAGAGCTTATATCTCCAACAAAAAGAAAAGAGTCTTTTCCATAAATTAATTTTGCAACAACGCAACTATCATTTGAAGTTTTTTTCATTTCTTTTCCTTCCAAACTTTCAAATGGATACAAAGTTTCAATCAAAACGTTTCCGGCTTTTATTTCCTGACCTGCTTGTGCAATTAAAATTTTAGCTCCCATTTTTTGTTGTTTGTCTAAAATACTAATCCATTTGTCATATTCCGGAGAATTTACCTTTTTAACGCCCGACCACAAAATATAATCTGCTTTATAACTTTGTAATGCTTCTAAAAGCCCCTGCATGTGATCGGACTCTGGGTGCGATAGGACAACTAAGTCAAATGTCCTATCCCAAAACGGCATTACCACGGACAATTTTCTCAACAAAGATGAATCCGGTCCTCCATCAATTAAAATTTGATGGTTTTCCGGAGTCTGTATAAAAACCGAATCACCTTGCCCCACATCCAAAAAATCAACTTTTAACAATTTATTTTCCGACAAAACAAAAACTTCCCTCCAACAAATAATATTCAGAAAGAATAAAAATACCGCAATAAATATTATTATCTTTTTCTGCATTAAAATATTTACTTTATCTACTTTTATCTACTTATTAATAATCTTACTTTTCTCCAAACGTTTGAGCAAATATAAGATTGCAGTTACATAGATATTTTATAACTCTTCAATCACGAATATTTTAACATATTGATCAAGTGAATACTCCTGAAGTAATTTTTCAGTTCTTTCGGAAACATCATACGGGGTTATCCAAACGCTTTGCTGAAACAGCTTGTATCCTAAATTAAGTAATATACTTCTCAATAAATCTCTTGATCTTCTATGGGCCCGGGGTATATCAAAAATTAACATTATCCATTTTCCATCTTCTCTCTTTTTCCCTTTTCCCAATTTAAAGCTGGCTGCCAGTGCCTTGTCCATTCCAATTTTTGTAATTATCATTCCCTTTTTATTCTCCAAATTTTTCGACTTAATATACCCTTTCCTTTTCAAATAATAAATAAGATTGCTAAATTCTTTCCTGCCATTTTCCTTCTTATATTTTTCAAAAATCGGATTTTTCTCTTCGGGTAACCAATTCCTCATAGTTGGCGCCTTCAACATAGAGCTTGTGATATTATTCGTTTTTTCAAGGAAATAATAAACATCCCAAAGAAATTTATCAGTAATGGATATTTTCATATTTATCTATCTTACATTTTTATATTCCATTATAAACCAAAATCACTATATCTTACAAATCACCAAACGTTTGAGATTTTATAAGTCATTGGAATATTAAAAATTTAGCAAATAAAAAAGACTGTCTATACGAACAGCCTTTGAAAATATAGAAAGAAAAGAAGCGGAGCTTGGGGTTTTACCCATCCCCCGATGAGACCGTGCAGTTCCCAGCTAGACCTTTCGGCTTTGGTGGATAACATGCACGTTTGTGCCAGCAGTTACATAAAACCTTTTTACGGGTCTCTGGCCTTCAAACCTGGCAATCATTTTCTGGCAAAACCCAGCTGCCCTCTCGTTTATACAACCTACTCTTTACTTTGCTGCCTGTACACTGCTAGCAAAACTCATTCCGGTCATATGGAGGAGGATAAGCCTCAAATAATTTCAAGCGATTATCTCTGGTCTGAAATTACCAAGCGATTTCCTGGCAATTGCCAACCCGCGCGAATCAGGATGTTGTCGCGCTCAAAGTCACCGCCTCTTTTCCTTTTAAACTGATTTAAAATTTGCTGACTTAAACATAATACACTTGCAATTTTTTTGCAAGAGAACAACAAAAAAAGCCCGGCGATAAATGCCAGACTTTTTTAAAACTATAATATTTACTTTTTCATTCCCATTATCTTGAACATCTTTGTTCCGCATTTTACACAGGTTCCGGTCATAGCTGACCTTTTGTTACCTCCTTTTCCATTCATTTCAACTTCTTTAGGATCTTTCATTTCTCCTTTTGCTTTACATTTTACGCAATAAGCTTCTACTACCATATTTTTTATAAGCGAAGCAATTAATTTAGAGCGAGACAACAAACTTATAGCGAAGTAATGAACTTTTTCGAGAAGAGGGTGCCCCGTAGAGAGGCTCTCCTCGCAGAAAAAGTTTATTATTGAGCGTTAAAAAAGTTTGATTGCCGAGCGAAAAACTTGTTGCTGAGCGATAGTTATTTATTTTTTGTTCATATTACCCTGCGATCCAACCGCCGTCAACTACCATAACAGATCCTGTCATATAAGAAGACTCGTCAGATGCCAAAAATAATACTGCGTTGGCAATTTCTTCTGACTTGCCTTGTCTCTTCATCGGTATTGGAGCTAACATTGCATCATTTTGCTCTTTTGTCATACTTGTATTTGTTGCGCCGGGTGTTGCAATAGCGCCAGGAGCGATACAGTTGACTCTAATGTTAAAAGGCGCCAATTCCAAGGCCATGGCCTCAGACATTGCTGTAATACCTCCTTTTGACGCGCAGTAGTGTGTCAAACCAGCAAACCCAACTCCAACTTGCCCCATGGCAATAGAACTTATGTTTACAATTGATCCAGATTTCTGTTTTACCATTTCTTTAGCACAAGCTTGAGCCATTAAAAAATACCCTTTTAAGTTTATATCAATTACTTTTTCAAAATTTGCTTCGGGCATTGTTAAAAAAGGTTCAAAAGGAAAAATTCCGGCATTATTTACCAAAATATCAATCTTGCCAAATTTTTTAACAGTTTCTGCGACTACAACTTCAACATCTGATTTTTTGCTGGCGTCACATCTCATGGCAATTGCTTCTCCCCTTAATTTTTTAATTTCTTCAACAACCAGTTGGCATCCTGCAATATCAATATCTGAGACCACAACCTTGGCTCCAGCTTCTGCTAATTTTATTGAATCAGCTTTACCCATGCCTTTTGCAGCTCCAGTAACTATGGCAACTTTTCCTTTTAAGTCGCAAAACTTTGGCATTGTTTTATTAAATCCAAACATAAATAAATTTTAAATTAATTATATATTTACATTATACCTTATTTTTTGTTTGTAAACAAAATTATTTTTGCAAAAATTTTAGTCCTTATAATTACGAAAATCAAACAAGCGTCAACTATAACAATATATACAGCAAAAGCATATTCTGAAAATATCCAATATTTTATTGCAGCAAAACTTGTCAGTACACTAACTAATCCTACAATATATGGAATAACTGGTTCAGTTTCTGGATTGGTCCAAGATTTTTTAAATGTTGGTATACAAGCAAATAAATCACTAATAATAGAAAAGATTATTGCAATATTCGCATCTTTTGTAAGCCACCATAATACCAAAGCTAAAAGAGCAAAAATTCCGCAAAAATAATCAAAAGCACTTAATTTCCAATATGCTTTTTTTACAAACAAAGAAACTATAAAAATACAAAGTGGGACAAAGCCAGTTAGAAAAATTGGCAAAGCCGCCCAAGTTACACCTTTTGACATTGCGGCAAAAGATGCAATAAGTGGAGCTACAGCCCAAAAAAGCCAGGTAACTTTATTTGGTTTGGCTCTTCCGGCTATTGTTTCTATAAAATATATCCCACCGCCATAAACAGCTAATGGAATTGTGAGTAAAACTAAATATTCAATCATAATGTTTTATTGTACTAAAAAACCGCCCAATAATAAAGGACGGTTTTTATAAAATTTATTCTTTGCAGCAGTTGATTACGTATTGGACAACTTTTCCTAACTTCCCCATAATCCCACCTTTATCCTTGTCTTTTATATCTATTTGATTGTCATCAATTTTTTTAACGTCTCCCAAATCCACCAATTTCAAATTTATACCCCAGAATAGTGAATATAGGTCGTATGCTTTTTTAAATAAATCTTGAGCTTCTTCTTTTTTATCTTGACCCAAAGCTTTTGTACCAACTTCCATAAGTCTCATTGATGTAGACAACAAATGTTTTGAAATACACCAAACTTCCCCTTCTGAATCTTTTACAATTTTTAACATTAATTCTTTTCTCATTTCACGTGCTTGCTTTAACAAGTCAAAATATCCTGGTTTTCCGGTTTTACCAGCTGTAAAAAAGAAATGCTCTTCAATTGAAATTAAATTCATTATGGCAATTGACAAATCTTCGTCAGAAGACAAATCAAGCTCATTTTGCTTGTTGCTTTGAACTTTTTTTATAAACTCATCTATTTTTAAATTGTTTTCCATATTTATATTAATCTATAGTTTATTAATATCTGAAATATTATTGTAGTCAATACTAAAAATCCAAATGGCACAACAACTTTTTGATATGGGAAAAATGCCTTGCCGTTATTGATTTTCTTTAAATAAAGGTTTATCCAGTGTCCAATAAAGAAAGCTGTTACGCCAACAGTTGAACCCAAAATTATCTTGTCTAATCCCCAAGCCATATTGAGCGGATGGCCAATTATTCCTGCATAATAAAGTGGAATATAAGTAAGCAAAATATAGGCCAAAGTAATGACAACTTCGTAATCTGGGAAAATCCAATTTTTCCTTTTCATTAAAACCAAAGTCCCTAAATTTATAACAATCAAAAATGCTCCAATCCAAATTGAAGTTAAAATGTCGTCAATTCCAAACCATCTTGAAAGTCCCAATCCAGCTCCAATTGCCACAACACAAACCGGACACACCTGAGCATTAGCTATTCCTGCGCCAAACAGACCAAATAATGACGAACCTAAAACAATAAGCTTATTTGATATTTGCTGCATTTTTAAAAAAATTAATTACATCTGGACCTCCAATATAACATTTATCTACGCCATCAAACAAAAATGGTACGCCAACAGTAGTACTGGTTATCTTACAAATTTGAACTTTTTGCGAAAGTAGCTGTGCATTTGACTTATTATGCCAAACTTCAGACTGTGTAAATTGCACAACGCTTGCTATGTTGTTTGCCTTTATATAATCTTCTACCTCTACACAATGTGGACATTCTCTACCATAAAACAAAATTATACCCTTAGTATTAAGGTCAGTTGTGGGAGTTGTATCTCCGGAGAATCCTCCAGTTAAATAAACAGCTCCTAAAATTACAGCTAAGATAGCTATTATTATTCCTATTAGTATAAATAAACCTTTTTCCATAATTAATACTATTTATTTAAACACAAAAGAATTGCAAAATCAACTACTTATAACTTTTCATGCTTAAGGAATTCAAAACCACGCTTACAGACGAAAATGCCATGGCTCCAGCTGCAATTGCCGGGCTTAATAGCCACCCTGTAAATGGAAATAAAGCTCCAGCTGCAATTGGGATTCCAATTACATTGTAAAAAAATGCCCAAAACAAATTCTGTTTAATTTTATTCAAGGTATATTTACTAAGGCCAATTGCTTTTACAACATCTCTCAAGTCGTCTTTTATCAAGACAATTTCTCCGGTTTCCATGGCAACGTCACTTCCAGAACCTAAGGCAATTCCCAAGTCTGCTTGCGCCAAAGCTGGAGCATCATTTATGCCATCACCAACCATTGCCACAATTTTTCCTTCCGACTGCAATTTTTTTATTTCATCTGATTTTCCCTGAGGCAAAACTTCTGCCAAAACTCTGTCTATGCCAAGCTGTTTGGCAATCGCTTGGCCAACTCTTTTGTTATCTCCGGTAATAATTGCAACTTCTTTTCCCATTTTATGAAGAGTTTCCACAGCCTCTTTAGAATTTTCCTTTAAAACATCTGCAACTGCAACTATTCCAAAAATATCGCTTCCAACAACCAAAATCATTGCAGTTTTTCCCTGATCTTCCAATGTAACCATTTTACTTTCAATAAAATCAGTGGAAATATTATTATCTGCCATTAATTTCCTTGTACCAAACAAAATGTTTTTACTGCCCAATTTAGCCTCAACTCCCTTGCCTGGTATAGCTTGAAATTCTTCGACTTTGCTCAGGACAAGATTTTCTTGTTTTGCTTTGTTAATAATTGCCTGTGCTAAAGGATGTTCTGAATTTTTTTCTATTGAAGCAGAAATACTTAAAATTTCTTGTTGATTTGTTTTATCATTTATAGATACAATTTCTGTAACAACTGGTTCGCCTTTTGTAAGCGTTCCGGTTTTGTCAAAAACAACCATATTAACATTTTTTGCAATTTCCAAAGCTTTTGAAGACTTTATTAAAATTCCTTTTTTAGCTGCCAAACCAGTTCCCATAATTACTGCTGTTGGAGTTGCTAGTCCCAAAGCACATGGGCATGCAATTATCAAAACCGAAACAAAAACCATAAGAGCCGTAGAAAACTGATGTAAAGCCAAAAACCAAATTACTCCGGAAAGCAAAGCTATCCCAATTACAATGGGTACAAAATAAAAAGAAACTTTGTCTGCCAGCAATTGTATTGGGGCTTTAGAACCCATTGCATCCTCAACAATTTTGATTATTTGCGAAAGCATTGTGTCTTTTCCAACCCTGGTAGCTTTGAATTGCAACACACCGGTTTTGTTTATAGTAGCTCCAATAACTTGGTCCCCAACTTTTTTCTCAACTGGAATTGATTCTCCAGTAATAGCTTTTTCATCAACACCAGAATATCCTCCAACAACCACTCCGTCAACTGGAATTTTCTGCCCCGGCTTTACCAAAATTATGTCTCCAACTTTTACGTCAACAATCTGAGTTTCAACTTCTATCCCATCCTTAATAACAACAGCTGTTTTTGGCGCCAAACCCATTAAACTTTTAATAGCCAAAGAGGTTTTACCTTTTGTCACAGCCTCTAAATATTTTCCCAAAGAAATAAAAATTAAAATAAAAATTGCGCTTTCAAAATAAACTTCTCCGCCTAAGAATATTTCTAACAAGCTATAAAAAAACGCAACTGCTGTTCCAACAAAAATCAACGAGTCCATATTGGGAACCAGTTTTACAAGCTTTTTAAATCCAGATCTCCAAATGTCAAAGCAGATTAAAATTACAATTGCCGACAAAATAGCCTGAATATATTTTGGAATTAAATCCATAGATCCAAAAATCATGGCAAAAATTATAGGCAAACCAAAAATCAAAGCCAAAACAAACCTGTTTCTTAACATTTTTGCTTCTTCATGGTTATCTTTTCCTTCTGTTACTTTATAACCTAAGCTTTTTATAATTTTTTTAATATCATTTTCCGAAACAACTTTTTGATCAAAATCAATATGTGCTTTTTCAGAAACTAAATTTACACTGGCAGAATTAATGCCTTTTTCTTTTTTCAAACTGTATTCAATAACCGAGGCGCAGGAAGCGCAGGTCATACCACCAATTTTGAAAACCTTTTTTTCCATAATTTATTTTAATTTGTTTACTCCGTCTAGAATTTTCTTTAGATTCAATCCGTACATTTTGCAAACCTTTCCAATTTCCAATTTATCTATTTCAAACTGTGACATTGGGCAAGACAAACACGGAACTCCGTTTTCATTTAAAACTTCAGCAGCTCCTTTTTTCTCTACTATTTTTGCCAATGTTGTCCCGGCATTGATTTTACCAATGCCGTGGATCCTTGACGACTTTGTCGTCGGGATTTTTGCTGTTATTTTCATATTTATTTTAAGCGAGATAACATATTCTAGCGAGGCAATGAACTTTTTGAAGTCCCCTGGTCCACTTGTCCAGCAGGACAAAGGGGGCACCAGCAGACGAAAAAAAGTTTATTGCCAAGCGTAAAAAGTTTGTTACCGAGCGATGTTAATTAACAACTTCCATTGTACCTCTAATCATTCCCATAGTGCACGAAAATCCAAATGTTCCCGCGTTTTGCGGAGTAAATTCCTTTACTGAAACTTGTCCTGGAGTCAAATCAACTGCGCCATCAAATAGTTTACTAGAAATTATTGCTCCATTGCATCCCAAAGAATTAGAAGCAGTAATTTCCCACCTTACTGGAATTCTAACTTTTACTTTGAAATAATTTGGAGTATCTTTTGACCCTGAAGCTGTCATTTTTATGACCTGTTTTCCATTTACAATTGGAGGCAAATCGCTTTGATCTGTATTGTTATTTTGTGTTTGAATTTGATCGCTATTTGATCCAGTAAATCCTAAAACTGCAGCTTGGTTTGACATATTAAATAGTGCAAAAAATATTACTAAAAATCCAGCTACTTTAGAAAATCTTTCTGCTAAATGAGGCTTGGAAGAAAACTTTACACTTGAAAGCCCAATAAACAACAAAGATGGAACTGTTCCCAAGGCAAAAGCTCCCATTATCAAGGCTCCGCTAAAAATACTTCCGGAAAGCAAAGCCAAACCCTGAGTTGTTATTGTAAACCCACAAGGCAAGAAAAATGTTAAAGCTCCCATTATAAATGGCATGTACTTTCCTTGAAAATTATTTTCATTGGCAATTTTCCTTGTTGCACTTTTTGGCAAAGCAAGCTGAAATTTCCTAAGTGCTTTAACCCCTAACATCTGTAATCCCAAAAGTATCATTAAGATAGAAATTACAATAATTAAAAAAGCTGTAAATTTCAAAGATATTTGTAATCTGCTTCCAATTAATCCAAGTACTCCACCCAAAATTATATATGAAACAACTCTGCCTGTATTAAACATTATATGAGGCTGAAGCTTTTTAGATGTGCTTTGTTCATTAGAGTACAAACTATTCCACTGCTTTGACATGGACAAAATAATTCCTCCAACCAAAGCTGCACATGAAGAAAGTCCAGCTAAAACTCCAAATCCAAAAAATGTAAACAACGATGAAGTTGAACTCAAACTTAAAAAGTTGGCCACGCCCATTTTGTCTAAAATCAAAAATGCAATAATTATAAATATTGCAATATTAAAAGCCACAAGAGTGGGATTGGCTTTCTGCTTGTCAAATCCCGCCTCCACAGAAAGCTCCGGCGTGGCGAGGTCAGAAAAATGATACTTTTCCTGTTCAAAAACCTTATTAAGCCTTTCGAGATTAGGCCTGCTTCCTTCAAATTCTACAACAACTTCTCCCTTTCCGGTTGAGGCTTTTGCAGACTTTATATTAGGTAATTCCAAAAGCATCTTCTCAATTAAAATTTCGCACGAAGCGCAATGCATCCCCTTAACTTTGTATGTATATTTATTCATGTATTACTTATTAAATAATTTAGTAACTTTGAGTATTTCGTCAGTCATCTCTTTCTTTTTCTTCTCATTTTTAGAAGCCATGGCGCTCTTAAAGCAGGAATTTAAGTGGTTTTCCATAAGCATTTCGTGAGCAGATCTTAAAAGCCCAATAACAGCTAAATTCTGCTGCATTATATTTATGCAGTATTCCCCGTTTTCAGTCATTTCTATGACCTTGGAAATAGAACCTTGCGCTTTCTTAAAATTAATAAGTGACTTTTCTTTGTTATTTATAACCATAAAATTATTATTAATAATTTTCTCTGTACCCATACCTGGGGTATAGGTCTATCTTATCATAATAAAAAACCCTGTCAATAGTTGCCAGGGTTTTTATTCTATAACTCCGCCTCCCAAAAGCTCTTTTCCCTTGTAGAAAACTGCTGATTGGCCTGGAGTTATAGCTCTTTGATTCTTCTGGAAAATAATCTTTACTTTGTTTTTGCCATCTGCAAAAATCTTGGCTTTGGCAAAGTCGCTTTTATACCTTATTTTTACCTCTACATTTATTGGAAGTTTTTGAGGAACAGTCCAATTAACGTTATAAGCTATCAATTCTTTCTTAAGTAAATCTTTTTGATCTTTAGAAACTATTAGAATATTATTCTTAAAATCTTTACCAACAACATAATATGGGCCCTGAGGTATTTCCAATCCCCTTCTTTGCCCAATTGTATAAAACCACAGTCCATTGTGCTGCCCCACTTTTTCTCCTTTTGTATTTACAATTTTACCGGGCTTTGCTTTTAAATACTTGTTTAAAAATTCGTTGGTAGTGTTCTGCACAAAACAAACTTCCTGAGACTCCGGCGTTTCTGCTGTTGGTAAATCAAATTTCTTGGCCAATTTTCTCACTTCAGGCTTGTTATACCCACCCACCGGAAACAAAACATGTTTTATCTGCTCTTTACTTAACTGCCACAAAAAATACGACTGGTCTTTAATTTCATCCTTGCCCATAAACAAGCGAGGCAATGAACTTTTTGCAGTCCCCTGGTCCACTTGCCCGAAGAGGCAAAGGGGGCCACCAGCAGACGGAAAAAAGTTTATTGCCGAGCGAGAATGATTGGCGAGCGAAGTACGCACGTAATGTCCTGTTGCCACAAAATCAGCGCCAAGCGACAAAGCTTTTTTCACTAAAAATCCAAACTTTATTTCCTTGTTGCAAACCACACATGGGTTTGGAGTGTTTCCCTTTTTGTATTCCTTCAAAAAATAATCAACAACTTTCTGCTTAAATTCTTTTTCAACGTTTATTACATAGAAAGGAATGCCAACTTTCTTAGCAACCAATCTGGCTAATTTTTCCGATTCTACAGAACAACATCTATTGTCAGAACTTTTGCCATCTTTCCAAAACTTCATAAAAATTCCAACTGCGTCAAAACCCTCGGCCGTAGACCGGCCACGGGCGAGGCCAGCCTGCTTTACCAAAGCAGCCGCCACGCTAGAATCCACTCCCCCAGACATTGCCACTATAATTTTTATTTTTTTATTTTTACTTTGCATATTCTAAACTTTACCACAATATAACCATTTTTCAATAAAAGCACACCTTTATTTGTTTGACAATTCATTTATATGGAATTAATATCAAAGTGTTTCAAAAATGTTCATTTAAATAAAAAAGGAGGAGAATATGGAAAAGCGTAAAATGTTAGACTTCGCAAAGCTGATGTTGACTGCTGTGTTTGTCTGTGCGTGCATTGTGGCCATTGTTTATGAATTGCAACGGTTTAATGAAAGAAGCAGAGATCAAAACATAAGCAAAATGAGAAAGCACTTTCCGGCCAAAACGCAAATCATGTCAGTCAAGCAAATGGGATGTTTTCAGTATGAAATACAGCTCGTTGCCTCAAACAAAGAAATTGTTTCTGTATGGGCTCCCGGAACCTTTCGGGACCAGAACAACTATCTAAAGGTAGATTCAGCAAAATTCTTTGAAGATGCAAAACCTGGAGAAATGTTTCTTACCTACGACACTGATATTGATAAAAATGTCATTGCCAATGTCCATGTCCGCCAAGATTACAAAACCACAGATGGATGGAAAATTAACAAAGGAGTATTACCATAATTCAAATACCTTTTCTAAGCCTCCGCACATAGATCCCAAAATATAGCCCAAACAAATGGGCTTTTTTATTGCAATAAAAAAGCGCGTTACAACAACACGCTTATATAAAATACTAAACAAAATTTATCCGAACAAGCCAAGCCATTTTTTCCGGACAAGCCGTATTTGTGGAATAAATTCATATTTGATTCCGCATTTCTTGCAATAGTATCCTTCACTCACGTTTTTAAATTGATGGTTAGATGGGCCATCAACGCCAATTACCTGCGGTCCAAGGCTTGGATCAAATATACGCTTAATCCTTTCAATGATTTCACCATTACAAACCATACAAATGCCACTTGTTTTCTCAATATGCATAAAAACCTCCTTTTAAGACACTCTAGTGCCCATTTCGTGTTTGAGTTTTTGTGACTCGAATGCCCAAGGAAAGCAGGGTCGGCAAATGAATGAAGTTATAAAAATATTTGGTCCTCCTTTTTTGACAAACTCATAGTATGTTTTTTTGACGCATTCCATAAGTTTCTTATGCTGAGATTGCGTTGTTGTTGAAAATGGACTAATTTTGTAGTCAATTTCAAACCGGTAATCTTCGGTAAAGCCATTTTCAAATTCCATGGATATGGCAACTGCTATCTCAGATTCCTTGATTCCAAAGAATTCAGCCAACACTTTTACCATTTTTGCGCCAAGACCCATAACGTCCACACATTGTATGGCTGCTATTGAGTTTGGGTCCAAAGCAATTTTAATCCTTACCACTTTCTGCTCTCTCTTTTTCATCTTATACTCCTTCCATATTTAGGTTAAAGTTTGTTGTTGACATTTAGGCTTTCCAGCTCCAGGTGAACAATCAGTTCCCTGAGAGCCTCCAAATATCCTTTTGTACCCATGCCAGACACTTGTCTGATACAGACACCCGTAAGGAGAGAAACATGTCGAAATGTTTCTCTTATATGGATGTTAGAAATGTGGACTTCGATTGTTGGAACACCTTGTTCACGGGCAAAATCAACTGCATCCCTCAAGCACACGCTTGTGTGAGTAAGTCCGCCGGCGTTGAGGATTATTCCTTTTACTCCTTTTGCTGGGGCAGTTTGGATCAAATCGATGAGTTTTCCTTCATAATTTGTGTGCCAGCCCTCTATAAAATAGTCTGATTCCTTGGCCTTCAAAGACACTTTTTTTGTGATGTCGGACAAGGTTTCCTTGCCATAAACATCAGGATTGCGTTTGCCCAATAAATTGAGATTGGGCCCATTCAATAAAAGAATCCTTCTCTGTTCCTTCTTTTTCATTTTGCACTTCCTCCATATTTAAATTTAAAAGTTCATGGTTATACTTTACCAATTAACAATATTTTGTCAATAAAAAATTATAACAATTCTAAGGCCATCAAGTTGGATTTTCCTTTTTCAAAATTTTTAATACTTTTAAAGCCAAACTTGGTGTAGAAATCTGGCTTGTCAGTTGAAAGCAAAATCAACAAGGCTTTGTTCTCGCCTTTATGCGATTTAATTTCCTTCAAAATTTTTAAAATCAAATCGGAACCAACTCCCCTGTTTTGGTAGTTAGGGTGAACATTTACCCAAAATATATTATATACGTGGTAATCCATCCATGACTGGCTGTATCCTGCTATTCCAGCAATATTTCCTTTTTCTTCTGCAACTAAATATTTTGGAGCAAGTACCTTGGAATTAAACATTGCCATCATTTCTCTTTTGGCTAAAGGAATATCTTTTTTGTCCCAATTCAATCCCACAATTTTAGAGGCGGCAGCAATTTCACTTTTTTTAATAAAACGTATTTTCATTTTATTTCACTTAATCTATTTGAATCACAAACAAACCTTTATCCTTAATAACTTTCTCTTGACCAAAGTCATCTAATTTAAATTTAAGTACAAAACTCACTTTTTTACTTATACTTCTTCCTGTATACTTATTGTTTTTTGAATCCCATTCCTCCAATAATAAAGTGTCTCCTTCTTTTACCTCAAAATCAGCCAATCTCAATTCAAACTTTTTCTTACCAGAAGATACAAGCTCAAAATATTTCGGCCAAATTTTCTTTTTTATTATCGCCATAATTTTGGCTTATTTTTTTTCATTATAGTCTTTAATTGCTTCCTTTAATGCATCAATTGCTAAAATTGAGCAATGATATTTAATTTTAGGTAATCCTCCTAAAGTTTTGACAATGTCATCTTTAGTAATTTTTAAAGCTTCTGTAATTTTTTTACCTTTGACTAAGTCTGTAATTATAGAACTTGTGGAAATTGCAGCCACGCATCCAAAGGTCTCAAACTTTATATCTTTAATAAAATCTTCTTTCTTTTTATTTTGCGCAACTTTAATATAAAGCCACATTACGTCTCCGCAGACTATGTTGCCCACTTTTCCTATACCACTGGCATTCTTAATTTTTCCATAATTGTGCGGATTTTTGAAAGTCTCCATTACTTTTGGAGTGTATAATCCCCCACAAACTTTATTGTTAGTTTTCATTGTTTTTAAATGGCGACATAGCCATTAGTTGTTTGGTTATTTTCGGTAAAACCTTTAATAAATAATTTATTTCTTTTTCTGTTGTAAATCTGCCCAAGGAAATTCTCAAAGAACCATGAGCTTCTTCAGGTTTCAATCCAATAGCCAAAAGCACATAACTTGGCTCTAACTTTATAGATGAACAAGCAGATCCCGTAGAACAAGCAATTCCATGCATATCTAACTGTATAATAAGTGACTCCCCTTCTATATAAGGAAAAGAAACGTTAATATTATTTGGCAACCTCTTTTTTGGGTGGCCATTTAATTTTGCGCCTTTAATCTTCAAAATATTTTTTATTGCTTTGTCTCTAAGTTTTGAAAGTCTTTTAGCTTCCTTTGACATTTCTTTTTTGCAAATATCAGCTGCTTTGGCAAAACCAACTATTGCAGCCACGTTTACAGTAGAACTTCTCAAACCATTTTCCTGCCCTCCTCCATGCAAAATTGGCTCAATTTTCACTCCATCTCTTATATATAGCAACGCAATTCCCTTTGGCCCATACATTTTATGTGAACTGGCAGTAAGCAAATCGATATTATCTCTTTTCACATCAATTGGAATTTTTCCAAAAGACTGCACAGCATCTGTATGAAAATAAACTCCCGCTTGTCTGCAAATTTTTCCAATTTCTGCAATTGGCTCTATTGTGCCTATTTCATTTGAGGCGTGCATTACAGAAACTAAAATTGTTTTTTCGGTAATAGCTTTTTTAACATCTTCCGGATTTACTAAGCCAAATTCATCAACTGGAAGCTTTGTAATTTCAAACCCTTGGCGCTTTAACCATTTAGCTGACTCTACAACGCATGGATGTTCTATTGAAGAAATTATTATGTGATTTTTCTTACCCTTCGACTCGCTTCGCTCTCTCAGGGCACAGCCTTTGAGGGCTGTGTTATTGCTTTCTGTGGCAGACCCGGTAAAAACCAATTCATTAGGCTCTGCATTTATCAAATCAGCTAAGGTTTGGCGTGACTGATCTAAATAAAATTTAGCTTCCTGACCAAAACTGTGTAAAGACATTGTGTTGCCAAAATTCTCAGTATAAAAAGGCTCTGAGGCTTTTACCACTCTCTTGTCTACCGGAGTTGTTGCTGCGTAATCTAAATATACTTTTTTCATGCTAATTTATTAAATTTGCCAATGTTATAGAACTTAATGTTTTGCGTAAAGCCAATTCCACCTTTGCCCACACCATTTTTGTGGTGCAATTTGCCTTTTTACTGCAGTACGCGCAATCAACAATTTCTTCCGGACTTCCATCTAAAACAGAAACTATATCATTGGCAGTAATTTTTTTGGGACTTCTTGTTAAAACATAACCTCCGCGCACGCCTTTTATTCCCTTGACCAAACCGCTTTTTTCCAACTTAGAAAATATTTTTTCTAAAAAAACAAAGGACGTTTTTGTTTCAGCAGAAATCTCACGCAACGAAAAAATGCCTTTTCCACTTTTATGGACCGGGTTCTTAGCCAAGAAAATCATAGCCATTAATCCATACTCCGCTTTTTTAGATATTTTCATGTTTCTTAAAAAATTCCTTTCCTATTAAATAAGCAAATACAGACTAATTTAGTCTGTATTCATAGTTTAGCAAAACAAACAATTAATGTCAAGAGTTTATTAACCGCAGGCAGGTAATAAAAAAGCCCAACATTGTTGGACTAATTTTCAAATTTCAACCTTATAAGTGTCTGGTTTATCAGGCCTGAATAAAACTTCACGAGATTCAAGGATTATTGCGTCGTCAATAACTTCTGTTTTGTGGACTACCCAAGGGTCAATATATATTGACGTTCCAGCCGTTACAACCAACTCTTCCCTTTCACTTGTTGTAGGATTATAAAATGTGAATTTCACTATCCCTTGAGCAATAAACAATTGCTCGGGCTTTTTTGAAGGATCTTCTCCTTTATGATAATGACAGGAAGTTGATCCAGCCTTTCTCCTGCAAATCATAAGTTGCCTTGCTTGATGCTGAACCCACAGCCACGTTTCTCCTCTGGCGTCATTTGGATTCATCTGCTCCAACGGATAAATTTTTACTCCAATAACCATAACCTCCTCCTTGCTAAATTTTTAAAGGACTTAAATAAAATATTACTATTTTATCAAATATTGTCAATTACACTTTTACTTTTTTCTCAGCCAGTTTCCTCTCCCTTACAGATAAGGCTAGAAATGTAACAAGCAATGTCAGAGTACTGATTGGAGCTAACCAAAATGGAAAATCATGCCCAAAAGATTCTAAAACCATTATAATTCCCAATACTCCAATAGAATACATTGCTCCATTTTTCAAATATGCAAATTTCGATATCAAATCAATTCCCTTTATTGTAAATTCCCTCACAACATAAGCGCCCAAACCATTCCCCAAAAGAATTAAGGGAATAGATATTGTAAAAGCAAAAGCTCCAATTACTCCATCTATTGAAAAAGTTGCATCCAAAACTTCTAAATACAATATTTTACTCCATGAAGACATGTTTCCTGTAAGTAGCTGTTTTTCTTTTTCTTCTGCGTTTTTCTTAAAGCCATCTGTTATAAAAAATGCAGTTGACCCAATAACAGCTGACAAAGCCAAAATTGGATTCACCTTTATCGAAAAATAAACAACTGCAGTAATAAACAAAGATGATATAGCATAAAACCAAACAGACTGCCTATGCACAAATTTTTCTGCTAAAAATGCATATTTTTTCTCCTCAAGAAAAATCCATCCCAAAAATACAAAAAACAAATATACTCCTCCAGCCAGCAATAACAATACTCGAGACTTTTCCACATATGCTTCAATCTCTACTGTAGGATGAAAAACAAATGAAATTACCTCAGAAAAGGAAAAAGCTGGATTTGCCAACCAAACAATTAAAAATGGTAAAATTCCTCTTACCACAAATACTGCAATTAAAAGGCCCCAAAATAAGAAAAACTTCCTAAACTTTTCAGGAAGAGTTTTCAAAACATGAGCATTTATTATGGCGTTGTCCACGCTGGAAATAATCTCAAAAAGGCACAATCCTAGGACTACGACTAAAATTTCTAATATTGGCATAAACTTTTTATACTTTTATGTTTCTTCTACTATTTTAATATTGTGATTTAATAATTTGTCTCCCTCTCCAAATACAAAATCTGCTTCCAATTTCTTACCCTGCAAGACTAGAGACATCCAGTGTATATCATCTGACCACATTTTGTCATATGGTATTTCATCAAAAGAAAACCATTTCGGCGCCATTTCCTCAGATTCTGCTGGCTCTCCAATCCAATCTTTTACTAAAAATAAAGTTACATCCTGATTCCATTCTGATTTATTTAAAAAAGTAAAATGAAACAACCCTACTTTTTCCAGATTTTTTATATCTACTCCAATTTCTTCCTTTGTTTCCCTTATTGCAGCTTCAACAATTTTCTCACCCTTTTTTACTTTTCCTCCGGTACCATTCCACCTGCCAACTCCAAACCCCCTCTTTTTCATTGCCAAGAGAACCTTGTCATTTTTTATTAAAAGGCAAAGTGTTGCCTGTTTCATTTTATTTGAATTCTTTTTTCTTGCTGAAAAAGAAAATATAAATTATTTCCAGTATTCCCATTGTATTTGCTACCAATAAAATAATAAACCAAGCAATTTGATTGTTTTGTGCAGCCTTCCAAAGCGCAGTTCCTTTCCATATCAAGGTCCAAATTACCACAGCTACAATTACAACAGGTAACCATGGTTGAGTATTCAAATAATGCGCCAATTGTATAAGTTGTAATTCTTTTTCTGTCATAATTTTATTTTTTAATTATATTATATCCGGTAATGCCGAATGAAACAGAAACATTCAACGATTCTTTTTTGCCATGCATTGGCAAAAAGATTATTTTGTCACACTTTTTTAATATTTTTTTTGAAACTCCCTTTACTTCGTTTCCAACTATCAAGGCTAATGGAAACTTTGGCTTTAGTTTGGTATATAAAATAGCTTTTTTATCCTGCTCTAAAGCTACAACCTGCACTTTCTCTTTTTTTAATTTGTCTACTAATCTACCAATTTGCCTATAATATTCAAATGGAATTGTTTCCTCTGCTCCCAAAGCAGTTTTAGATATTTTATGATGCGGCGGTTTTCCGGATATACCACAAAGAAATACTTTACTAACTCCCAATGCATCCGACGTCCTAAAAATTGATCCAATGTTTTCTAAACTTCTTATATTGTCGCAAATTACGTAAAAATCTTTCATTACAAAAGTCTGGTTTTATTTATTACAATTCCAAAATTGTATCCCAAAAATTCTGCAGCTTTTCTGCAGAAAACCATGCGGTCTGTAAATATTTCGAAGTATTCCATTATTGGGCAAAAATTTGTATCAATTGTAAGGCTGAGAGTAATTTCCTTCTTTGTCTTGTCAACTTTCACTTTGCTTTCCCTTGTCGCGTAGTTTACCCTGTCGTGAATGTCTTTTTTTATATTCTCTGGGCTTTTGTCTAAAACTCTAGACCTATCAACATCAGATTTATCAGCTAAAACTAATATTGCGGAAATTTTATGGGTAAAATTCATCTCGTCCTTGTCATGATTAGAAATCGCCTGCATAATTGTAGACATTTCCTCTGGTAAAAATTTTCCTTGAAAAATTTGATGGAAAAGTAAAGCGCCGTAATAATGGTGAAAAGTTCTTGTTAAAAAGTTTCCCATGTCGTGGCAAAACCCAGCTATGGCCCCCAATTCTGCTTCTCTTGCATCAAGACCAATTGCCTTGGCAATTTCCAAACATCTTTCAGCAACCAAGTTTGTATGTCTTGAGCCGTGATCTGTATAAGACAGAGCCAAAAGTGATTGTTCTGTCTGGTTAATAAAGTCCAAAACCTGAGGATCATTTTTAACGTCGTTTAATGTTGTCATTTTTTTGTTTATTTTTTTAATTACTCCATTTTATTACTTTCTCCCCCATAAAGCAATAAAAAAGCGGAGTTAATCACAACTCCGCCATATTTGGCTTTATTAAACTACTGTCTGATGAAATCCACCTGATTACAACTTCCACCGCTAAATCCATATGGATATTTCTGGACATAATGCCCATCAAACATTTTTATTTTTGAACAAGCATTTTCGTACACTTCTTCAATATCCGCAAGTTCCTTGTCAATTTTCAGCCTGTCTCTACGAGTATCTCTGATCATAGTTTTCAATGCGTAAAGAGTCAACGGACCAATTTGCGGGTATGAATCAATCATACATTTCAAACGAAAATCGTCATCAACCAAGGTTATTTCATAAATCATTGGGTTATCCGCTGCAATTCTCGAGCAATTGACCTTAAAAAAAATGCCGTTGTTGCTCATCAGAAATTTAGAGCTTTGTCCTAGTTTTCCAGGAAGGGAAACTTCACAAATTTCAATGATTTTACTTGCCTCAAACATCATAAATTCCTTGCTGCAAAAACCCATTCTGAATTGAAAACATTCCGTCGCCCAATAGCATTTAATCGGCCCTTCTCCAACACAAGAAATGTTAGATTCAAGCCGAAATGAGTTAAGTTCACCATCTTTGGCTTTCCGGAAAAGATTAAAGTGTTTAAGTCTTGGTTTGGCAGAAACCAAAAAAACTTTAATCAACTGGACCCATTCTTCTGAAGTGAATTCATCACAGCTGTATTTTTTTACACCAGCTACAATTGCCACCTTTTCAGTTAAAACCATTTCAACTTTTCCATCTCCGCCTTTTTCTTCGCCGTCTGGTCTGTTGGTCGTAACCATTTTCAGATCTCCTGTTTTTTAGCTGTCGGACGAATCCGTTGTCAGCTTTGTTAATGTACAATTTCCCGGAACATCCGGTAGGTTTAAATTACCATTTTTTCCATTTTAGTCAACAAAAAACCGCCTGAAGCGGTTTTGATTGTTTTTAACTAATATATCTTTTTTCTACTTCATTCCAATCTACAATATTCCACCAGTTTTCAATAAATTTTGCCCGATCATTTTTATAGTCTAAATAATATGCATGTTCCCACACGTCTAAGCACAATAAGATTTTCTGCTCGGGAAGTAAATTAACATTATGTTTTTCAATCTGCATAATTAATAAATCTTTTGTTAAAACCGCCCAACCCGACCCCTCAACTGATTTGGCCGTTTCAGAAAACACTGTTTTAAATCTTTCAAAACTGCCAAACTCTTTTTCTATTGCCTCGGCCAACTTACCAGCAGGCTTGCCCCGCGAAGCTTCAGCGGAGTGGGAAGCCATATTTTCCCAAAACTTCTCATGCAAAATATGACCGCCAACATTAAAAGACAATGCTTTTGCTACTGCTTTATAATCAAGTTCTGTATTATTTTTTCTGGCATCGGCAATTTTATCCAACAAGACATTTGCCGCATTCACATAAGCAGCATGATGTTTGTCGTGATGCAAAGTTAAAACCTCCTCTGATATATATGGTTCTAGATCTTTATAGCCATACGGCAAATCTAATAATTTATATTTTTCCATTAATAGTTTAGCGAGGCAATGAACTTTTTGCAGGCCTCGGGACACAAAGTGCCCGATAGCCGGAAAAAAGTTTGTTACCGAGCGATATTTATTATCGAGCTATTTTAGCAATCACAACTTCCTGGCATATTAAATTCTTTTCTTTCGCCATATTCTTGCTTTTTCCCTTTATGCCACTGCTGAATTGGCCTTATATATCCTACAACTCTGGAATAAACCTCGCACGGCTGATAATTAGTAAGCGAAGGATTTTTGGCATAGCAATCATTACACTTAAAAATGTTTATCTTTTCCCCAGCATTGTCATAGCTCAAATATACTCCATTTTCTATGACGTCTTCGTTAATTATTATTTCTGCTTTACAATCTCTACAAACTTTTTCTTCTTTGATTTCCATATTTTTTTATTTAATTAATATTATTACTTGCAATTTTTACAGACCCCGTAAAAATTGATTAAGTATTTATTTATTGAACCGACTTTTGTTTTTTTATTTTTTAAAATCCCGCATTTAGAGCATTCAGCCATCACATCATATACATTTCCACACTTCTCGCAAATAAAGTGGGCATGGTCTGAAATGTCAGCGTCAAAATGAACATTATCTTTGGTATCTATTGCTAAAACTTCGCCTTTTTCTTTGAAATTATTCAAAATCCTGTACACTGTACCCTGGCTTATATTAGGAAGCTTTTTCTTTACCTCATTAAATACTGCTTCGGCAGACGGATGAGTTTTAACACTTTTCAAATAACCAAAAATAAAACTCTTCTGCGCCGTCATTCTTTCTTTTTTTTGGGCAATTGTCATAAATATTGAGACTTACCAGAAAACATATTGTCCCGAATACATTTCCAGCAAGTCTCGTCGTTTATCTTATTAATAATCATTCCTTATTACATTTTATTACTAATAAAAAAGTAGGTCAAGTACCCACTTATGCACAGATGTAGTATTATATTTCTCCTCTCTTAATTTTATTTCTTATTTCCTCTACAAATGTATTGAAATAATGAAGATTGTGAAAGGTTAGAAGCTTCATACCGGTTATCTCCCCTGCTTTGAGTAAATGGCAAATATAATCTTTTTTGTAATTCAAACACACATTGCAAACGCAACCCTTGTCTAAAGGCTCATTTTTATTCAAAAATTTAGTCTGTTTTAAATTCAATTCTCCTTCAGAAGTAAAAGCAATTCCGCGCCTGGCATAATGTGTTGGAACTGTGCAATCAAAAGTGTCTACTCCGGATTTTATTACCAGCTCCATGTCTTCTAAATAACCTACGCCAAGTAAATGTCTTGGTTTCTTTTCCGGAAGTTCGTCAACAACCCATTCTATCATCTTACCCATTTCTTTTTTGTCATCTCCAAACTCTCCACCAATTCCAAAACCGTCAAAATCTAACCCTCCAATAAACTTGGCGCTTTCAATTCTTAAATCTTTGAATTTAGATCCTTGGACAATTCCATATAAAGCTTGATCTGACTTTTTTGTTTTTAAACAAATTTTTGCCCATCTGTGAGTTTTTTCCAAAGATTTTTTTACATAATCATAATCTGCCAAAGGAGGTGTGCATTCGTCAAAAGCAAAAATAATATCAGCTCCAATTCTTTCCTGTATTCTTATTGATTCTTTTGGCCCAATAAATAATTCGTCCCCATTCAATGGCGACCTAAAGGTCACGCCGTCATCATTTATTTTTAGCTGCTGGGGCTGAGTATTTTCTCTTATAGCTTCGCCTTTTGCAGAATTTTCCTTTAAAATTTTGCTTCCCAGTCCATAATCCATTCCAAATCCCAAGGAAAAAACCTGATATCCACCAGAATCTGTCATTAACGGCCTATTCCAATTCATAAACTTATGAATTTTTCCAGCTTTCTCAACTATTTTTTCTCCAGGTTTTAAATGCAAATGATAGGTATTAGAAATTAGTATTTGCGACTTAGTCTCTTCAACTTCCTTACTTTCTAGGGTTTTAACAACTGCCTGGGTGGCTACAGCAACAAAACATGGAGTTTCTACAACACCATGTTCTGTTTCCAAAAGGCCAAGTCTCGCCCTACTCTTATTTGATTTTTTTAATATTTTAAAATTTATGCTCATTTATTTTATTTTCACTGGCAATAATAAAAGAATTAGTAAAATAGTAATAACTACTCCTAAAATTATTACCAGCCAAAATTCTTTTTTCATAATTTTATTTTTAAATGTATTTATCTTTATCATATATTCTAAAGCAGGAATGTAAAGCCCTTGACATGAGTAGATAAACAGAGTATAATGTATATAAGCTAATAAGTCGCTAACGACCTATTAGAAAGGTCGTTTTATTCGTAAACAAAAAATATACAAAAATGTTCGACAGAAACAACAATAGCAAAGGTTTTGCCCCAAGAGAAATGGTCAAAGGAAATTGGAAGTGCTCTGAGTGCTCAGTAGAGATCACAGAGCTTCCTTTTGAACCAGCTCCAGACAGACCAATCTACTGCAGAGAGTGCTGGTCAAAAAAGAGACCTCCACGCTTCAGCAGATAGAAGCTGACAAAACAGTCCCCACTCGGGGCTGTTTTTTTGTATATTTTTTTGAATAAATTTTTTTTGATGTTATACTAAATTATTAGAAAAAATTATTTAAAAAAATATTATGGCAAATGGTACAGATAAAAATTTAAACGCCCCTATTTTTACACCAAAAAAATTCTTAATAGTTTCCTTGGAAAGCTTAAGTGGAGATTTAGCTTGGCAATTGACCAAGGAAGGACATTTGGTAAAAGCTTATATAAAAGCTAAAAGCGATGCAGATGTTTACAATGGCTTTATAGAAAAAGTAGACAACTGGGAATCTTACAAAGACTGGGCAGATGTTATTATTTTTGATGACGTTGAATTTGGCGAAGTTGCCGACAAATTGCGAAAAAGCGGAAAATTGGTAATAGGTGGAAGTGTTTATACAGACAAGCTGGAAATAGACAGAGAATTTGGACAAATGGAAATGAAAAAATATGACATAAATGTTTTGCCACAATGGCAGTTTTCAGATTATGACCAGGCAATAGAATTTATTAAAAACAATCCAGATAGATATGTTTTCAAGCCAAGCGGAAATGTTCCCTCTGGAGGGAAAGGCTTGTCTTTTCTAGGAGAAGAAGATGATGGCAAAGACATTTTGGTTTTACTTGAGCAAAATAAGCACGTTTGGCAAAAAAAAGCTCCAACATTTCAATTGCAAAAATATGTTTCTGGAGTGGAAGTGGCAGCTGGCGCATATTTCAATGGTAAGGATTTTATAATGCCAGTAAACATAAACTTTGAACACAAAAGAATTTTTCCAGGAGATATTGGACCTTTTACCGGAGAAATGGGAACTTTGATGTTTTGGTCAAAACCAAATACCTTATTCAAAATGACTTTGGAAAAAATGAAACCAGCCTTGGCAGAATCAGGATATGTAGGATATGTAGACATAAATTGCATTGCCAACGGCCGAGGAATTTATCCTTTGGAATTTACCTGCAGATTTGGCTACCCTACTATCCAAATTCAAAGCGAAGGAATTTCAATGTTAGCTGGAGACTGGTTGTATAAGTTGGCCGCCGGAGAAAATTTTGAAATAAAAACAAAAAGAGGATTTCAAATAGGAGTTAGAATAATGGCGCCAACGCATCTTACAAGGAACGACAAAGAACTGGTTGAACAATATAGAGACCTGCCAATTTTCTTTAAAAAGCCAGACAGCTTGGATGGAGTTCATATTGAAGACGTAAAAAAAGAAGAAGGAGTTTGGCGAATAGCCGGAGAATCAGGATGCTTGTTGGTTATTACTGGATCTGGGACAACTGTTACGGAAGCACAAAACCAAGTTTATTCCAGAATTAAAAACATAATGGTCCAAAACATGTTTTACCGCACTGATATTGGCCAAAAATGGACCAATGACAGCGATAGACTACAAACTTGGGGCTATTTATCATAATTTATTAAAACAACTAAAAATGAGCGACATAAACGCTCATTTTTTATTTACAAACTAACCTTATTTTATTTCCATTATGTCACCAACTTTCAATCCAATTTTTTGCACTATACCGGCATTAATTTCCAAAACATATTTTGCTTTAGCTTGCGGAACAGTTGAAGGACAAATTAAAGTTTTGCAGGGTTGGACATCTGTCGCAATAAAAACAATTTCTTTATTGCTATTTAGCCATATCATGTCTAAAGGTATTAAAGTGTTTTTCATCCAAAATGAATATATTCCCTCTTTTTCAAAAATAAAAAGCATTCCCTTGTCAGATTCCAATTTATCCCTATTCATTAATCCTTTTTCTCTTTGAGTTTCTGTTACTGCTAATTCTGCTTGAAAACAATTGTTTCCAAAACAAACCAAGCTAGAAGAACTTGGTCCAGAATTTGGCGCCAACAAAATTTTGGCATAATAAAAAGACAAGTAAATTAAAATTACTATAATAATTGTCAGCAATAATATTTCAACAAATAATTTCATACTATCCAAGTATTTTTTTCTTATTATAATATTTCCTGTATTCCAACCACACTATTGTGATAATAAATATATCAAAGAAAGTCAGCAATAAAAGAACTGGCGAATAAGTATGGAAATACCTATAAATCTGGTAAATTGTAAAAATACTAAACCCTGAGAGCGCCCAAGGATAAGCCCAAATTTTGTTTTTCAAAAGTGCAATGGCAAGAAATATGTTAACAAATCCGTGAAAAATAAGATATAATATGGAGAAAATATAACTGCCTTCAGAATAATTATTTGCCACGCTTATTATATAATTTGCTATTGAATCATGAGGATCTTCTGAAACCTCCTGTTGAGTCAACCATAAAAGCAAGTTGCTTACAATTGCTTTTCCTGAAATGGCAAAAACAATTCCTGTAAGTATTTCAAAAAAACCAAAGAAGGATTTTATTACAACTCCAACTTCGAAAATCTTATCAATTGTTTTTCTGTTAAGAATATATTTCATTTGAAATTATTTTATGGTCTTATTCATCCAAATTCTTGGTTTATTACCGTAATAATTATTTATTTTACCGCAAACCTTGAATCCATTTATCCTATAAAACTTCAAAGCTCCCGGATTATCGGTAAAAACGCAAAGCATTCTGACTTTTTTCCTTTTGCAAATTTCAACCAAATTCTCAAGAAGTTTTGTTCCATAACCCTGTCTTTGAAACTCTGGTTCTACAGCAAAATAATCCATCCACATAACATCATCTGGATCTTCATAATCATAATACAACCCTGAAATACCAATTATTTTCCCACTTAGGGTCAAAACATAATAATTTGGATTAAAAGGCTTTATACCTGGAGCCAAGGAAAAACTCATTATTTTCTGTGCTTCTTTTCTATTGCAGCTTGCCCCAGTTTTTAAAGCTATATTTAGTACTTCTTTAATATCCTCTTTTTTTAGACTTTTTATTTTTAGAATCATAATATATTTAAAATTTATTACTTCTTAATTCATTTTAACAAAAAATCGCCATACACGAAAGCGCACAAGGCGATTTTCTTTAAATAACTAATAAATTACAAACCTAAAAAACTACTTCTTTCTTGGATTAAGCTTGGTTCTTTTTCTTTTTTTAAGTCTTCTTGCTAATCTTTTTCTATCTGGCCAACTTGGCATATTTTTTTATATTAATTTATATTGTTTGTAGATTATAACACAATATTCTATTTTATACTAGCTGCGAGGCTTGGACTCGAACCAAGATGAGCGCCTTCAGAGGGCGCAATCCTACCATTAGATGACCTCGCAATAAATTATTGATTTTCAAATTTACTTTTTAACTCTCTTTTACCTTTCGCAGTTTTATAATAACGTTCTTTCTCGAAAGCCTGATATCTATCTGGGTATAATTCGGTAAAAATCAGTATAAATGGTCTCCTGCTTTTTGTTGACAAAACTTTTCCACTATTATGGTAATACAATCTATTCTCAATATTAGACGTGCATCCAATATATAGTTTTCCATCCTTTTCACTTTTTAAAACATAAATATAATGCATGTCCTACCATTAGCCTCGCCCGTAGGCTGGAGCCTACTGGCTACGGCCGAGGGATGACCTCGCAATATTTTCCTAAATACTTAAATATTTTTTCACCACTACCAAGGCTGAAATTGCTCCTACACCTATTCCAAAACCAAGTTGTACTGATACAAAAATCCACAGGTTAGACAAGAAATAATCAAATACATTGAATCCAGGCAAAATTGAATATAATTGGGAAGCTACAAAATAAGCAGCTAATCCTGTCAGCACAATGCAAATAAAAAATGAAATTACTCCGTAAATTATTCCTTGGATTACAAAAGGCCCTTTTATAAACCAATCAGATGCTCCAACAATGCGCATAGTACTTATTTCCTCTTTGGAATTTTCGATGGCAAGTTTTATAGTGTTGAAAACAACCAATATGGCAACAAAAACTAATATAATACCCAATATTATGCCTATAATATTTATTTTTGAAGTAACAGAGTAAACTTTTTCGATTATATCCTTTTTCTGGGAAAAGTCCACCTTTTCGATCAATTTACTGAAATCTGCAGTTTGCAAAATATTTGCGACTGAAGCATATTGTGCTGGATCTCCATTAGTTGTGATGTTCAAGGAAGGTAGAAATGGATTGTCCCCAACCTCCTGCAAGGCATTTGCCAAAACTGGATTGTCCTTGTGTTTTTCATTAAATAAAGCTAGCGCCTGGTCTTTAGAAACATATTCTATTTTTTTAATATTGGAAGACATACTTAAAATTTCGTCTTTCACATTCAATATGTCCTGTTCTTGAGTTCCATCTACAAAATAAGCAGTAATGTCAATTTTATTTTGAATTTGCGTAGCGAGATGATTAGCTACCCCCTGAAAAAAAATCAAACCAGTCAAAAGCAAGGTTGTTATGGCCAGCACAAAAATTGCGGCAATTGATATGCCCTGTTCTCTGGAAAAATCATTGACCGCGAAATTGAAAACTCTCTTAAAATTTGTCAGCATATTTTTTTATTTATATGATATATCTTCCTTCTATTTCATCTCTAACTATTTTTCCTTTTTCTAAAGTAATAACCCTTTTCCCAAGCTTGTTTATGACTTCCCTGTCGTGAGTAGACAAGATAACAGTTTTCCCAGCCTGGTTAATTTTCTGCAATAGAGAAATAACTTCGTAAGTATTGTAAGGATCCAAATTTCCTGTTGGCTCGTCGGCAATAATAATATCGGGGTGGTTAACAAGCGCCCTAGCAATAGCCAGTCTTTGCTGTTCCCCTCCGGAAAGCTGATCTGGGAAATTATCTACCTTATCCTGTAAACCAATAGCCTCTAGAGCTTTTGGAACTTCTTTTTCTATTAAGCTATTTTCCTTTCCCTCAACCTGCATAATATAGGCTACATTTTCATAAACTGTTTTTTTGGGCAGTAATTTATAGTCTTGATAAACGCACCCAACCCTTCTCCTTATTTCCTGCATTTTTAATGGATTAATATCACTTAAATTCATTCCATCAAAATAAATTTCTCCAGAAGTTGGAGCTTCCAATCCTAAAATTAAATGTGCCAAAGTTGTTTTTCCAGCTCCAGATTTTCCAACAATGCAAACAAATTCTCCCTCCTTTATTTCAAAAGAAACATTTTGTAAGACAACAGTATTTGGCGGATAAATTTTTGTAACGTTGTTAAATTTTATCATTTTTAATTAACCTGCCATTTTTAACTCGGCCTCTATAAATTTTTCTAAATCTCCATTTAAAACTCCTTCTGTGTCTGATGTTTCATACTGTGTTCTCAAATCTTTTACCATTTTATACGGGTGCAAAACATAAGACCTTATTTGATTTCCCCAACTAGCTGAAACCAAATCACCCTTTATTTCCTTCATTTTCTTTTTATGCATTTCTTCCTGCAATTGGTAAAGTTTAGCGTACAAAATTTTCATGGCGCTGTCCTTGTTTTTACCCTGAAGCCTTTCTGTTTGTGAAGCAACTACAATTCCAGTTGGAATGTGCGTTATTCTTATTGCAGATTCTGTTTTGTTTACATACTGCCCACCAGGTCCTGAAGCGCGAAATGTATCAATTTTCAAATCTTCCGGCTTTATTTCTATTTCTACATCTTTGCCTTTTATTTCCGGCAAAATATTTACCAAAGCAAAGGAAGTCTGCCGTAATTTCTGTGCATTAAATGGCGAAATTCTTACTAATCTATGCACTCCCGATTCTTTTCTTAAAAAACCATAAGCATGACTACCAGTTATTTCCATTGTAACAGATTTTGTTCCTATTCGCCCTTCCGGTCCGCCAGCTTGTCCATATGCTTGATGCAAAACTATAGCCTTAAACCCTTTGGAAGCACAATATTTTTCATACATTCTCAAAAGCATTGTTGCCCAATCCTGCGAATCTAACCCACCTGCTCCAGAATATATTTCCAAGATTGCATTATTCTTGTCGTACCTGCCAGATAAAAAAGTTTTGAATTCCTGCTTTTCTACAAGTGCCTTTAAAGTTTCCAATTTCTCATTTATTTCCAATTTCAAACTTTCATCTTTCTCTAAAATTTTCAACTCTTGCAAATCGTTTTCAATTATTCTTATTCCTTCCACTTCTTCCTTTGTTTCTGAAATTTCTTGCTGAACTTGTCCGGCGCTTTCTGCATCATCCCAAAAATTTGGTTTTAGAGTTTCCTTTTCCAATTCCTTTAACTTCTTTTCTTTTCCTTCTATATCAAAGACGGTCCATCAAATGACGGACTCTTTCCTCAAGATTTTCCAATATTGATTCTGCCATACAATGGAATTATTTTTATATATTATCATCTTACTAAATTTTCAAACAAAAAAAAAGAGCTCAATCTTTTTTTATTATTTGATTGGCTCTAACATAGAGTCCCTCCCTTGTCCACGTTACTGGCGAATAAGTTCAAGTCGAAACATAAACAGGACCAGTTGGACAAGGGAGAGACATAAAATTATGAAAAGAACAAAGGGGTGATGGCGCCAACGACTGGCGTATTAGCGGCAGCTATGGAGGCTGTCGTCAACGCCATCACCTTTAAGGTGAGCAAACATTAAGTAAGGCAGCAAAGGTAACACCGATAAGGATGCAGATCGAATCGATATTACCTTTTTAGGGGGTGGCACTGCTGTTTTTCTGCAAAAAACGCCTCAATGTTTGCTCAATTTTTAAAAAAGAGAAAGAACCAGCGTCAAAGAATTTTCACTGCTTGGGGGGGAGTAGCCAGCTAAATTCCCTATAAAGTTGGCACACCACCAATTCTTTCTCTCTTGAATTTTCAAATTATAGAGGGCAGTTATGAAACTTCTCGAAAAAAAACTTTGAATACCATAATGTCCACTGAATTATTAATGACATTATAATAAATCAACTTTTTATCTAAAATGTTTTCACAACCACCCAGAAAACTGATAACCAACTTACGTTCTTTTCTTCCCAGAGAGTCAAATTTGACTCATCTAACTGTGATTACCAATTTTCTAGGCAGTTGCCCTTTAAATTTACTGCAAAGCTACTTTATCATATATATAAAGCAATGTCAAGAGATAAACGATCTTTGAGCCGCATGCAAGAATCGGACTTGCGTCTGCTGTTTACGAAACAGCTGCTTTACCACTAAGCTAAAGCGGCATTATATATGAGCGAGGGACGGGAATCGAACCCGCGTCTCAACCTTGGGAAGGTCGTGTTCTACCAT
>CAIKWD010000008.1 GCA_903831095.1 Candidatus Staskawiczbacteria bacterium | reverse complement strand
TTCAGAAGTCTCCGGATCAAAGCTTGCTAGCCAGCTCCCCGAAGCTTATCGCAGGCACGCCACGTCTTTCATAGCATCAATATCCCAAGGCATCCGCCATTCGCTTATAACCTATCCTTCGATATACTCAATTAATGAATATACCGACGACATTTTAACTCCTCATCCTTTTTGCGGTGATGAAGAGTCGCGTAAGTTTCTAATAGATACAGATTTTATGTATCTTGTTATGAACTTGTTTTACTTTGTATGCTTTGTATTTACCTATTGATCACTTAAAATTACTTATCAGAACTTTAAATGATGCACCCAATTAAATATAAGACCCCACGTCTAAAAATTTAATTAGGTTGCTTGTTAAAATTGCTAGTAGGCAATTTGTTATTAAAAACATTTAACAAGGTTGAATTTTCAATTTACGTTCTTGCTACCCAATAATCAATTAATCCACAACTGATTACAAATTATTTTTTAATCAATTGTGGACTAACTTTTAACAAATTTAAAACCGCTATTTAAAGCGGTCAGTCTGAAAAAAACAAAATTCCAGATGTTTATCCGCTTCGTTTTTTAAATTTATTTATTAGTTTATTTACCATGTAGTACCCAGTATATTATATTATTAAATCCGTGTCAATAGTCTACAAGCATTTAACAGCATCTACCTTATATACTAAATAAAAAAAGCACGTTATAAACGCGCTTTGAATAATTTATTAAATTGATTTATTAAAAGAAAATAAACCATTTTTTCTTTTTGGCTGGAGGCGGAACAAATTCATATTTAATTCCGCATTGCGAGCAGTAAAACCCTTCGCTAACTTCCTTGAATTGATGATCTGATGGGCCATCAACTCCTATAACCTGTGGCCCGGTTCTGGGATCAAATTTACGTACAATTTTTTGTACAATTGCACCACTGCAAACTCCACAAATTCCATTTGTTTTTTTATCTTGCATAAAACCCTCCATTTCAATTTATATTATAAAATTTAAAGGTCCTATCTATAGCCTAGTACATCTGAAAGTCCTCGTCAATATATGTCGCACAATAAAAACACAAACAAAAAACGCCTGTTAAGCGTTTTTGAATATTTTATTATTTTGCTTTTTTAGTAAAAAAATTTAAAACTTTATCCAATAAAGATATTTGCGTCGTGGAATTCCTTTTTAAGTCTTCCAACCTTAACTCTCCGCTGGGATTTTTATCACTAATTCTGCTTTTATCCATCATATAACTTGTTTCAATGCCCCTCCAAGCTTTGGTTAATTCTTTTTTATCTTCAGATATTGCTTGTTCAGCCGAATCTGTAAATTTTTTTAATGGAATTGCATCTGTGTTCCAAACTGATTTTCTTTCTATTTCCGCTGCAGCAATTTGTTTCAAAGCTTTATCCATATCAACAATATTTTGATTACTTTCATTGGCATTAGTATCTGGATTGTTTCCTTCTATTCCATCACTATTTACTTTCTTCTTTTCCATAATTTTAATTTGTTTTTTTTCCTAGAAAAAAACTTTTTACTTTTTCTAAAAGTGTCTGGTCTTTCTTTTCCTCTGTAATTTTAAAAGGTTCATTTGTTTTACCATGATGCCCTTTGATAGTTTCTTGCAAACCTGAAATACCTGGATCTACTCTTGGGATTTCTTGCTTCGGAGTATTTTTTTTAAAAATAACATTAGCAGAAGACAATTTAGACATATCAATTTTTTTAGTCTCACCCGCTCCTTCAGGCTTTCTTAAACTATTGGGCACGTTAATGTCCATTTTAGATATTTCCGCTAATTTCAATGATTCAGCTGAATTAATTTCTTCAGCCTCATTTTTATTTATTTCACTATTTTTATTATCGTCTGTCATACTTTTACTTAATTATTTATTTATATATCTTATAATAGCTAAATAAAAAAGTAAACAAAAAGGCGCGGTACGTACGCGTCTTTCTGTCCCGCAAAACGGGATCCCGCTACGCGGGACAGTTAATATTATGCCTCATAAACCCTTGCGCCTGCCCATAGACTACGGCCGAGGGGGAATGAGACGATCCAATGTTTTATTTTTCTTCTATCTTCCTGTACATGTCTGAAATAATCCTTCCGGCTGTTTCCTTTCCACCAAGTCCAATTGCCAAACCAATTCCCAATGCTAATGCGCCAACAATTCCATAAACAATGCCTGTATACAAAGTTTTAATCAAGGCGCTTTGTGGCAAAAGCTGGTCGAGCACCAAGAAAATAGTAAAAATCCAAATTGCCCATTTTACAATTGACGAGGCAACATATCCGTATCCTACCTTCAGCCTTTCAACTCCAACTCTGACAACTTTTTCAACAATGTCAGAAATTACAATTGCAACTACAAATACCAATACTGCTACTACTACATTTGGTAAGTAATTCAGTACTTTAGTTAAAACTTCGGCAAAAGCTGTAAGCTTTAATACGTCTACTGCAATTAATAAAGAAACAATTACGAAAACCCATTTGAATATTGCTCCAATAAACTCGGCTGGGTTTACTTCAACGTTTGCTCTTTGCAAGGCCTTTCTCCATCCTTCTTTTTCAAATAATCTGTTAAATTTTACTGACTTTAATAACTCTGCTATTATTTTGCCAATAAAAACTGCTATTAAATAACCAATTATAAATACAACTATAGCTAACAACAAGTCTGCAACAAAAGAAACAAGCTGTTGCAAAAATGGTTGAATTACTGTGAATGACCAAGCTGAAAATGACATAATTTTATTTTGTTTAAAATTTAATAGTTAATAATTATTTATTATTTTAATGATCAAATGTCCCCATCAAAAGATTAAGGGAACTCGACCTTTGATAATATTTATATATTATCCTATTACCAAACAAGTTAATCAAGAGCTTGGGCTGTGGATAACTAAATGTAGCTTTTCCAACTTTCAGGAATAGGTATTTCCAAAGTCATTACTTTATCCTCAGTAGCTAGTTTAAAAGTTATGGCTGTAGCGCAGAGGGCTATACTTTCCCTATTTTGCCATGCTGGGTCAGAAGGATTTCCATACTTTGTGTCTCCAAGTATTGGGCAACCCATTTGTTGCATTTGAATTCTTATCTGGTGAAACCTTCCTGTCTTTGGTAATATTTTCAGCAAGCTGTATTTTGCATTTGATTTTACAACCTGATATTCAAGTTCAGCTGTACGGGTTTTTGTGGCGCCTTTAATTGCTGCCAAAAGTTCTTCGTCTGTTTTATTTGTAAAACCTTCAGCAAAAAATGATATTTTATTCACCTGCTCTTTTATAACTCCTTTATTTTCTTTTGGTTTTCCAACAACAATTCCGTGATATGTTTTTTGTATTGTATGATTGCGAAACTGTTCAGACAGCCTTGAAGCACCTTTGGAAGTTTTTCCAAACAAAACAATTCCAGACACTGGTTTGTCTAGCCTATGCACCAAGCCCAAAAACACGTTTCCAGGCTTTTTATACTTGTCTTTCAAATATTTTTTAACGTCATCCATTATAGACAAGTCGCCAGTTCTATCACCCTGCGACAAAACACCGCTGGGTTTATACACGGCAATTATATGATTGTCTTCATAAAGTACTTTTATATCCATTTAAGTATTATAGTTTAATTTTATGCAATTTAAAAGCCCTCCTCCTTAGTTGGGCCTTATGTTATGAAGCTGTTTTGCTTCTTGTTTTAGTTATTTTTTTTCGGCGATTGCATCGATCAAATCTTTTTTGCCCATTTTGCGGCAAATTACAATTATTCCGACAAACGCCGCGATCAACACCACTACAAGAAATCCTGTTCCGAACATCTTCGTCCTCTCTTTCTTTTTTTTATTATCAAACAACAAGTTATCGATAATTTATTATACCACGGATTAAATAAGCTTGTCAATAGTAACTAAAAAAGCTTACTGTAGTAAGCCTTTTATTCTTTCGCCCTCATTCTCCACTACAGGTCCAAAGTATTCTCCGTTATGCGCATGAACTCCCTTTGCACCGTAAACAGGCGCCTTTTGGTCTAAGTGTAAGCTGAAAATATAGTTGTCTCCCTGCTGAGTCAAATATACGTGAAACCTGGGAAAATTATCGTAATTCAATTTCCTGACAATGTTATATTCTCCATTTGGCCTGGTGTCTATAATTATATATCCAATCTTTCGGGAAACATTTATGACACTGTCCTTTAAATTTTTTATAGTAAAATCCATATGTTTATAAAATCTATTATGCCAGAAATATTTAAAAAATCAATAAAAAAGCCCGCAATTACGACATGCAGGCGTTATTCGTGTCATTTTGCTGACATTATTTGGCAACCGATTTTTGGTTGACCAAAATTTGGTTAATAATCCCAGAGGAAAGATACACTTCTGAGTCAGTAGCTTTCTTCAGAAAAGAAAAAATACCTTTGGGTTTGGGGATGATCAATGAACCATCCTTGCGCATAATTTCAATTCCTTGTTTAACAAGGTCCATATCATGCGCTTGGAGCTTTGACATCGATGTCCTAAGGTAGGACATATCCACTCCGCACCATCTTTTGTTCTTTATGGAGAAGGCAAGAATAAACTTCGCTGCCAGCTCCTTTGCCGTGTCACCAAACATGCCGTTAATGGATTCTAGCTTTATGACATTAACTCGGCACGGCATCGATTTGTCATCTGCCTCATCCAGTACAAAAACCTGTCTGATTTCCTTTCCCATAATCCCTCCTTATGTAAAAGTTCTGCCATCGTTAGCCCAATGGTGAGCATCAAACACTATTTAATAATTTAAGATACCGCAAGCTGCATATATAGTCAATTATTTTATGCAAAAAAAGAACCCGTTCTCTATAAGCAACGGGTTATACTTTTGTTAAAACATGCACAGGTAATTGGTCCCACCTAAGTGGTCTGTCTTGTGAAATAAAGCCAACAAAGACTTCCATCTTCTTGTGAAGGGATTTCCTTATTTTCTTAATATCATTAACTGAGTTGATTTCAGGTTTTTCCTTCGATTCTTGTTGCGGAACATTGTCAACCGCAAACAGCGCTATTTTATCTCCATTTCTGGTCTCGGGGCAAACAATATCCTTGTTTATTCTGTCCCATTCAGACCATCCATGAAAAATAACATAATAAATAAACCGAAGGATAGCCTCAACCAACCTCATTGTTTTAGGTTTTCCACTTGTGACTATCATCTTGATAGTTTTACTTTTATAGTGGAAAAAACCCCTTTCGTCGGGATATCTGATAATATATTCTTCATGACTTCTTCTGTCATTGTGATGCTCTTTGGCAAATTCAAAAACTCCTTTTTGGATTTTTAAATTTATATCCAGCAACTCGCATAATCGTTCAAGTTGCAATAAGGCGTCATGAAGATCAATTTTTTTAGCCATAACAAGAAAGTGTCTCCTAAAGGCTTTCCTGTGTTTATGATCCTTGAAAAGTACTGGAATTATTGGAATTTCAGTATCACTGAAATCAACTTCCATTCCAAGGATTTCATAAAACCTTTCCCAGCTTTTTTTATCAAAATCTGGTTCAGTATCAAGCAATTTTCTATTATGCCTGATAGATTCTCCCAGACGCTTTAATGAAGCTTGGCTAAAACGCCTCTTCCACTTCCCTTTTGGTTTATTAGTATCCATATTTAACCCCCATTTTTAATGTACAGTTTTCAAACGATTGTTTAACTATTACCTTATAGCAAATAAGACTTGTAGTCAATAATTTTGTAACAAAAAAACAAGACGTAAATCCTACCTAGTTTTGAAAATTTTAGCCGTGTTTAAATTCTATAACGTCGCCATCTTTAACTACATATTCCTTTCCTTCAGTACGTATTTTTCCCAACTCTCGAGCTTTGGCATATGTTGCAAGAGTTAATAATTCTTCCCAAAAAATTACCTCAGCTTTTACAAACTTAGTTTGAAAGTCGCTGTGAATTGCCGCTCCAGCCAATGGAGCTGTGTCGCCCTTCTTTATTGTCCAAGCTCTGGTTTCATCTTCTCCGGTAGTCAGAAAGGTTATCAAATTCAAAAGCTCGTAGGACTTTTTAATCAAAATATCTGTTTCAGAATCTATTGGCAAACCTAATTCTTTTCTTTCTTCGCGCGACAAACCTTCAGCTTCAAATTCTGTAGCCACATCTATAATCAAATACTGCCAATTATTTTTTTTAAATGTTTCTAAAACTGCCGAGTCAACTTCTTCATCTTTTCCATTAAGTAAAAATAATCTTGGTTTAAAGGTTAAAAGTTGAAAACCATTTAAAATTACTTTTTCGTCATCAGTAAATTCCTGATCTACCAACACTTTTTCAGCACTTAAAAAATCTTTGGCTTTTCTTAAGGTGGCATCTTCTTTTACAGCTTCTTTTTTGTTTTGCCTTACGTCTCCTGCCAAACTGTCTATTCTTTTATTTATGGTTTCTAAATCTTTTAAAATAAGCTCAACATCTAAGATTTCTTTTTCTTTCAAAGGGTCAACTACATTTTGAGTGTTTACAATGTCTGCCTTTTTAAAAGCTCTCAAAACATACAATACTGCGTCAACTTCTCTGATATGAGACAAAAATTTGTTTCCCAAACCTTCTCCTGTAGCTGCGCCCTTTACCAACCCTGCAATATCTACAAAGTCTACAACTGCATATATTTTCTTTTTTGATTTAGACAACTCGGCCAACTTATCAACTCTTTCATCGGGAACCAAAACAACCCCTACATTGGGGTCAATTGTTGCAAACGGATAATTGGCAATCAATACTGGCTTTTTAGTTAATGTTTTGAATAATGTCGACTTTCCAACGTTTGGAAGACCGACAATTCCTATACTTAATGATGGCATACAAAAATAATACTATAAAATTATATTTTTATCAATTATTAGCAATAAAAAAGGGAGCGAATTTCTTCGTCCCTTATAAATTTAGGGGTTATTGGGTTTAGAAACCCTGAACTGTTTTGCGGCACTTGCACTTTTTGATGGGGCAAAGAGCCACAAGCCAATCCCTGCGAATTTCTATTGAAAAATCACATTTGTTTCTTCCCTGAAATGACTCAGGGAATGTCGTTTCTATTTTTTCTTTGAATTCATCCTCGAATTCCTGAAGTTTCCAGAGGCCAACCTGGTGTCTGCCCATTCTGACCAAGTCCCGGTCATCAAGGTTTTTTCCAGAGTTGGTTATGATGTTTTGGATTTTCTTTCCTTCTTCCGCCAATTCTGCTTTGCGTATATCGATGATTATTTTCATCTTTATAAGCGAATTTGGAAGAAGACCGCAGGGAATATCGCCAATCTTCATAAAATCAGTTGGCACCGGAGTACTTTTTGTGATCTCAATCTCCTCAGCTCTACTGCGCAGATCATTCTGCATCTTTTCAATCTTTGCCTTTAGCATAAATATTTCCTTTCTGTTTTAGTTAGAATTTAGAGTTATATTCTTTGGAGAAAGAACAACTATCCAGCCGCTTGCGACTCTTAAGTTGTATTTTCTACTCAAAATCTTGCGCGCGAATTTCTTGTTGCAGATACGCTTTACATCGAGCCAGAACGCATTAGTAAAAAGCAAAAGTTTTTCGCGATTAATCATTGGCTCGACTAGAAAAGCATACTTGTTTTCATCAAAGGTTCGAAGCAATGATTTAACATCGCATTGGTCAATACAACCATTTAGGGTTGCTCTTTCCCTCTGCACTTTTTCCGCGAAATTCATTATTGCCTTAAACCTCTGTTTTAGTTCATAGGGCAAAACACGTATTCTTTCTTCTCCTTCCTTAATTTCATCTGTTGGCCCGCGCGTGTTATTCTGGATTCTAATCTTCAATGCCTCGCGATTAAAATCTCCAAGAATTTCTTCCGTACTCACATAACGAGTCCCGATTTTCATCTTCAAACTCCTCTTCTATATTTTAGGCAATCCTAGTTCCACCCCTTAGTAGACTTTGGATATGCCTGGGTTTCAATTTCAAAGATCAACATTAATTACTCAATGTGGCTTACACTACACTATAAAACATCTATTGTCAAGAGTAAAACACAGCAAAAAACCGAGCTTTTTACTCGGCTTTTTATTTATTATTTTTTAGGCAATTTTGCAAAAAGCGGGCGGTACATATCTTCTTTTGGATCTATATATAATTCTTTTTTATTAACTTTATCGCAGAATTCTATTGAAGTGTTTTCTATTATAGCTAAAGGCTTTTGCTCGTTTCCCTCCCCCATTTCCAAAACTGCAGAAGTTGCCAAACTGTCAGCCACATCAACTCGTGAAAAATGAAACTTCCTGCCAAAAATATCTTTTGATTTTCTATAATCCTTCAAACCTTTAAACCCTGCATAGCCAACTGCCATTCCTACAATTCCGGTTCGCAGTGGTATTGTCCTGCTATCTGTAATAATAATTCCCAAATTCTTTATTTTATATCTTTTAAGTAAAACTTTTCTCAACAAGTCTGCGGTTTTATAACTGTCTTTTGGCAGAAGTATCAATTTTCCATTAGCGTTAGATTCGTCAATTCCCGCTGAAGCCATAACTGCCCCGTCTTTTATTGTCAGCCAGACATATTTTGTTTTAACTGCAAAATCGCTTTCTTTTTTAATAAATTCTTCTTTAGTTTTAGAATTTTTTATTATAGCCGTCCTGCCTTCAGATAAAGCTACAATTTTTGAAGTAACAACTAAAACGGAATTATTTTTCAGCTTTGGAATATGTCGCACAATAAAATCAACCAAATTCTCATTTTCTTTAAAAATAGATGTTTTTATTGCTTTGACTTCCATTTAAGCGCGAGACTTAAAAAAGCTCAAAGACAAAACGTAATCTTTGTTGACCAGCTGTTTTAAAATTCCCACTTTTTCCAGCCCGGAAATTTTGTCCAAAATTGTATTCATTGCTAAATAGCTCATCCAAATACCCAAAGTAAACACTCCCCTTTCAATAAACACTGTTGGAATCAAGGCCAGCCAAATTTGTGGAGTCAAACCAATGGTATATAAAAATATTGTTGAACCAACTGCATGAGCTGTAAAAGTAGCTCCCAAACTGTTTAAAACCAGACGCTTTTTAAAGAAACTGGCAACAAATGGGATAAGCCAAATCATTGCATAAAGCCAAGCCTGCCTGCCAATTGGATTCAATATAAACAAAGCTATGCATATTGGGAATATTATAGCTGTTTTCTTAGTTTTTAGTCCAAAATATGCTGCAGCGAGCATTGCAGGCAAAAAACGTATTACAGTGACCAAATCAAGCGTCTGGTGATGAAAAGCTATGTTAATCAGCCTTACACAGAAAGCAGAAATTGCACCAAAAATTGGTCCTAAAAACATTCCTCCAATTGGAGCCATTAATTCAAACAAGGTAAAAGACTGACTAGAGCCTACTATTTTTGAAATGCTTATTTGAAACGCCAGCAAACCTATAAGTGTAAACAATATAACGAAAAATATTTTTTGTCTATTCATATATATATATTTTAATTATTAGTACATATATACTACCACAACTTTATATTTTAAAGCAAAAAAAGAGCCTATTTCACTGCAACAGTACCAAATAGGCATTAGTGAGATAAAAATTAGTATTTTATTTAGGCAAAACCCAAACTTCCCAGTTTTTGCAGGTTTTAATATTCCCCTTTCGAATATTATCAACCTCGTCTGGAAACAGTTCTTCTACAGCATGCTTAAAAATTGGCTTTAAAACATATTCGACGCGGCCAAAAGCATTATCCATTTTTTGCTTTAAAGATTTATATTCAAAACTATCCTCAAATCCCGGCGTTTTTGGCATTAGCAACATCTTATTCTGGATATCAATTCGATATTCAAGACATCCTTTCTCAAAACAGCACAGAACCTGATACATTACCTGGGCATCAATTGACAAAATGCCAAGTTTTTTCCCAAATGGCGCTCTTTCGTTTGGTTCTGAAAGCTTTTGAATATTTGTTCTTTGAACTAGGTCTAAAAATTCTTCCAAGAAAATTTCAAACGGCACGTCAAACAAATGTTTTGTTTCCATTTTCATCCCCCTTATGTAATTATTCTATAAATGTGCTATCAGCTTTTATACACCAAAAAACCTTTACTTTCAAGTTATATTTAGCGCAAAAAAAGAGCCTCCTTCGCTCTTTTAAATTGTTTTTAATTTAAAAAACGAAGGAGACCTATATTACTGTGCGAACTCGGGTTTTACAACCCGGAAATTTGTTGCGGTCTGAAACCGCAGAAACGCGCAAGTGGCTTTATCCTCGCATGTTTCGCAGTTGCAAATTTTTTCAGTTTTTTTCCCTTCCACCACCGGTTTAGTGGCCCGTTTGAGTCCAGATTTTTTCATTTCAAACCTCCTTTGGTTTAATAATTAAATTCATCATCCCTGTCAGGCACTGCCCAAACAGTCCAGCCCGAACGAATGTCGATTTTTTTGCCACGCAGATCATGTTCATCTATGAAAAATTCTTTCACTGATAGAGAAAAAATTCTCCACAGTATTTTTGTTTTTTCATATGTGAAGGCACTTCTCCTTTCAAGCGCCTTATATTTTAAGCTTCCAGCTTCAGCCTCGCTTTTTTTCTTACCAATTTCCCGGCGCTGGTTATTTCCCTCGATACACGCCGCAAGAAAAATACGGTATTGCCCCTTTAAGTGATCAGGAAGGACACCAACATTGATGCCGTCTTCAGATTCATCTGTCGGCTCCTCTGCGTTGTCTACAAGCCTTTCTTCGCCAAGAATAAGAGCCTCAGCTAAAAACCTGGACACCAGTTCCTTAAACAACCTCTTCATTTGCAACCCCCTTTTAATTTTTTAGTATTTAAATGTTCTAAAGCATAACTATACACTAAAAATACGTTTATGTCAATAACTAAAAAGTACTCCGTTAAGAAGTACTTTTTTTGTTTGTGGACCCTGCGAGAATCGAACTCGCCTCTCCTCGTTGCAAACGAGGCGTGCTACCGATATACCAAGGGCCCAAATTAAACTTTACTTACTGAATTTTTACAATTTTTATCTTAACATTTTTCCCATTAACTTGGAAGTCAAAACTTTCACAAGCGCGCTTTCCCATTAAGCATTGACCTAATGGAGACATATAAGAAATCTTGTTTTTCAAAATGTCGGCATCAGTTGGAGCTGTCATATTGTAAATACATTGATCATTTCCAAACATTAATGTTACTTCCGAACCAAGCTGAATTTTGCCATCATCCTTTTTTTCACAAATTACAGATTCATTTATGGCACACTCCAATTGTTCAACTCTGCCAAGAAGAAATGACATTTTTTCTCTTGCATCATGATACCCAGCATTTTCCTTTAAATCACCAAAAGCTCTAGCTTCTGCAATAAGCTTTTTTGTCTCACTAATCTTATTCTCCTTTAAATCTTTCAGCTCATCTTTTAAATTTTGCAATCCTTCTTTTGTAAAATACTGTACCATATGCAAATATCTTATCTTATTTTCCCAATAATTTCAAGAGGCAGAACTGAGGCAAAAAAAAGCCACACTTGTGAGGTGGGCATGAACGAGGCTAAAAAGCCATAAAAAGGGTGCAGCCAGGGACAGGATTTGAACCTGCGACTATCTGCTTTTGCAGGCAGACGCTCTACCATTGAGCTACCTCTGGCAAAAAGTAAAAAACGGTAGCATCCCATAGATGAGTATTCTAGTACAACTAGAATTCGTTGGTTTAGACTACATCTATTTACTCTCTTTAGATATTTTCAGATTATTTTCTATTGAGTCTAAAAAAGGGTCAACTTTTTTACAAGAAATAGAAAAGTCATCAATACCCAAATTAATTGGATGCTTTAGGGACCGTTTAAAAATAAAAGGCAGTTGGAATAATAGACGTTTATCAGGCGCTTTTTATTTATAAACACTACAACGCCAACCGCTCAACGAGTTGATTATCAAGAGTGATAACCAATTCGTTAAACAGTTAGCAGATTATTTCAATGAACCAAAAAGTTTAGTTACTTAAAGTTGTTTCGAATAAGGGAATTTCAGGCGATTCCCTCAAAACGCTTCTGGTTAGAGTTCAGAATAGTTCGACATGCTCCTCGAACGGAGCCAATCGAACCTCCCTGAAAACTTCCCAAGTCGACTACATTTTTAAAAAAAATGATCCACGAGCAGCTTCCGCTACCCGTGCCTTGTTACGACTTAGCCCCTCTTACTGAATCTAGCTTAGGCCTCTTGCGAGGAACTTCGGCTATCCCCAGCTCGCTTGGCTTGACGGATTAGAGTACTTTTAGGTTAGTTCTCCGTTTCCACCGGACGAGCGGATTTCCCGCATCCGGCGAGCCCTATTTTTATGCATCTGTGATTTTAATTCCATAATTTTTGTAAAACCTTTTTCTGTAAAATGTTCTTGTTTTTGAATCATTTTAAAAATTCTACAAAATAAATCAAAATCTTTTTTCTTACTTTTCGTCTGCAGTTTATGATTTGTGAAAAAAGGTATTACCACTTCTGCGATTTTTTCAAAGTGATTTATCTCATACCGATAACAATCTGTATGATTTTCTCTTTTATCTCTTTGAAAGTATATTGTTCCGCATCCAAAAAATTCTTTAAGCTGTTTTAACACAGCCAAATCATCTTGCTGGAGTTTCAGATAGTAGTGGCATTCCATCTTATAACTTCTGCCACCTCTGCTGCCTCCTGGCGGACGCGGATAAATAGTAAAACTTCCTTCGCCGTCGGTCAAACCGACGACATAATCTGCTGATAACATAAATTTAGGTTAGATCCTTCATCCCGATTTTTTTCGGGACTACTACGATACTAGCTGACTTCCTAAAAAGCAATAACCTTTATCTTTTTAGGATCTCTCTGGGTCACTTAATTTACTTTTTCTAACATTCCCATTTTCTTATCGTATTTTACCATTTTTTATGACTTCCCTTCAACCGCCCGGTGAAGGTCATCTAATAAAACACGAAACATTTGGGACTATCATTTGCCTCAAGCCCTCCGCTCATTCCCTTACGGGAGTTGAGCTGCTAATTTTTTTTGGCTACCCCGCTTAGCGGGGGTTGGATTTGCACCAACTAGTCAATTAAGCTGCCAGACGCGCTTTTTACTGGCGGTGAGTACAAGACTCAGGAACGTATTCATCGCCACGTAGCTGATTGGCGATTACTAGCGATTCCAGCTTCATGAGGGCGGGTTTCAGCCCTCAATCCGAACTGAGACCGGCTTTGGTG
>CAIKWD010000007.1 GCA_903831095.1 Candidatus Staskawiczbacteria bacterium | reverse complement strand
GTAGAGCATCTCATTTACACTGAGAGGGTCATAGGTTCGAGTCCTATAGCGCCCACAAAATTTAATGCCGAGGTAGCTCAGTGGTAGAGCACTGCTCTGAAAAAGCAGTGGTCGAAGGTCCGATTCCTTTCCTCGGCACACATAAAATGCGGGTGTAGCACAATGGTAGTGCATTTGGTTGCCAATCAAAGTACGTGGGTCCGATTCCCATCACCCGCTCACATTTTAACAAATAACCATCTTTTAATTAAGGTGGTTTTTTGTTAATATTAAGCAATTATATGAACCGCATAAAACTTTGGATAATAACAGCAGTTGTGCTTATGTCGATGACAGGATATCTTCGGCTGTACATGCTTATAGAAAATGGAACAATAACTGTTCCCTCTTATCTGAATTTAGTGTCTTTAATTGAGCCAATAAAAATTGAATCAAAAATTTTTGGCCATTCCACTAAGGGAAAACCAATTGAAGGATATGTTATAGGAAAAGGGCAAGATACTATTTTGCTTATGGCAAACATACATGGAAATGAAACAGGAACCAAACTTTTGCTTGATCAATTCGTTGCAAAAATAAAATCTAACCCCAATATTGTTTCCAGAAAAAAAAGATTGGTTATTATTCCCCTTGTTAACCCTGATGGATATGAAATAAACAAAAAAATGAATGCTAACAGCGTAAATTTAAACCTGAATTTTGACACACCTGGCTGGGACACTTGGGGACCATTGGGCACCTATGCCGGTCCAAAACCTTTTTCTGAAGTTGAAAGCCAAATAATAAAACAAGTAGTTTTGCAATACAAACCCAACATGATGATTTCATATCACGCCCAAGGAGCATTAGTGGCACCTGAAGAATCACAATCTTCTTTTGCACTGGCAGAATGGTATGCAGATGAAACAGGTTATACATACGAAGGCAGTGACAGTTCGGACTTAAATTTTTGGGGAACTGCCACAATGTGGTTTGTTAGAACTACCGGCAATCCAGCCATTACTGTAGAGTTGCCAAAATTGACTGAAAGCGATTGGGATACAAACAAAAAAGCACTGAATGATCTTATATCTTCAAACCATGTTTTCTAAAATTAAAGATAAAATAAACCTTCTTAATCAAAAAAAGATACTGTTTTCAGTATGCTTTTTAGTTTTATTTTTAATAATAGGATTGGTAATTATACTAATACTGCATCCATTTATTTTCGGCAAAGCTTTTACTTTTTACCTGACATATTATTTCGATACCCATTTTCTGGCAATTATCTTTTCTTTGGCATATATCTATATATTTTTAAGATTTTTTCTAATTTTTTACCAAGCATTCATAAAGGAAAAAGCTATTACTGGAGAATTTAAAAAAATGCTATTTGATATATTTTACTTTTTTATAATCATAAATTTTGGAGTTATAATTTCCAGTATTATATTAGACAAGTTACCCAATACGGTCTCCACAGAAAAAATTATTTGGACAAGTAATATGCTTGCTAATTTGGATTACCATATTTTTGGGAGAGACCTTTTATTTTCTGCTAATAATTTAGTCAACTTAACCGGTGGAAAAATCTTAAGCTGGATTCTCTTGCAGTTTTATAATTCTTTCCCATTTGTTGTCATAGGCCTACCTTTATTTTTATTTTTGCACAACAAAGTTTTGGCTAAAAAATTTATTCTTTTTTCATTTTTGTTTGTTTTTTCCGGCTTTTTTATCTGGTATTTATTACCTGGTTTAAATCCACTTAATTTTTATTTGGGAAACGCCTTAGAAATATCTGTTCCCGAAAGAATATCACTGGAACTAAAATATTACAAGCCAAATTCAGTATTGCTTCCCTATCAAGAAAATTTTAAACACTCTTATTCGCCAAAAGAATTTCTGGACGTTACTACCTTTCCCAGTGTTCATGCTGGCTTTAGCGTTGCAGTCATAATCTACGCATTCTTACTCTGGCCTCCATCTACTTTTTTCACTTTGCCATGGTTTATTGTAGAAATGGCTGGTGCTATATACTTAGGACAGCACTACGCAATAGATTTGCTTTTTGGGTTAATAATAGCTGTTCTTATGTGGAGCATTACAGAAATAATCTTTAAGCGAAAAAAAATACTTCATGGATAAATTTTTAAAAAATTTGCCAGTAGATTTTTATTTTTTGCTTATACCATCAATAAGTATTTTTTTATTCTCGTCTTTTTTTCTAAAAAAATTCTCAGTAAATGCCTTTAGTTTTGGCGCTTTTTACCAAGCCCTTATCATGTCTCACTTTGGAGCCGCAATAATGGTGCTTATATTAATTGTAATTTTGGCCATTATTTTTGATATATTTGGAGATATTATTTTTTCATTTTTACCACTTTTTTCCAAAAACAATAATTTAACCTATAAAAAAACAACCAATTGGAAACATATTTTAAGCATTTTCCTAATAGTTTCATATGCATCATTTACCACTTATTCTCTGCTTATATCTACAGACCTACTTTTTAAAACAGCAAATCCAGAAAAAACTGGACTTTGGGGAAACATTATTTCTTCCTGGGACAGAACAATATTTGGCACCAATCCTGGCATTTGGCTGATAAACAATTTTAGTAACACTTTCTTTGAAAAAACCATACTTTGGGTTTACGGCAATATTTTCTGGGCTCTTACCTTAATCTTTTTAATTTCGTTTTTCTTCAGTAAAAATGCTTTCAGAAAACTAATACTTTCCTTTTCCATTTCATGGATCATAGCTTTGCCTTTTTGGTTTTTCTTCCCAGCAATATCCCCTGATCTTATGTTTAGAATAGATAGGTTAGAAATGGCATCACCCCGAGAAAAACTAGCTTATAACAATTTTACCCCAAGCATACAGCTAAAAAACAGCTTAGAGCATGAAGAAAAAGTTTATAAAGTAAATACAAAACCAAGTGAAAGATTTATACCCATAAGCACTTTTCCAAGCATGCATGCAGCCTGGGGAACCGTAATAGCATATACGGGGATTGTCTTGTGCCCTTGGCTGGGAATTGCTTTAGTGCCCCTTTCCATTCTAAACGATTTTGGAGCTGTGTATATTTTAGAGCATTATTCCGTGGACATATTTTTAGGAATAATTATTGCCTTAATATCCATTTTCATAACTGAAATGCTCATGCGTCGTGAAAAAAAATATTTCTATGATAAATTTGAACTATTTTCAGGTTTTAACTTTGTAAGTAATGTTGTAAAAAATCTCTTTAGCTGGACCAAGAATATTAAGGTTAAAAAATAGCATTTTTTAGTGAAAATTCAGCCTATTGACATGGCTGCTTTTTTGTTGCCTAACTATTGACATGGTCGTCTAAATATGATATTATTAGGACTATACTCCTTGCATGGGAGTTTTATTATGAATATATCAAAATACATAAAAAACATCACTATTTCAATAAAAATAGCACCAATAATTGCCCCTGTATTTGCAGGTATTTTAATGGCTATTTGCTTGCTAGGCTTGTCTATGCCTCAGGCAACTTGCGCTGACTTTGCCAACACAACCAATGCGACATATGTGGCCAAAGCTACAAACGTGGCTCAAAAGGCAGTCAAAACAATTAAGGTTAAATTAACTGCTTATTCAAGTAGTGCAGACCAAACAGACGATTCCCCATTTATTACAGCCTCCAACAAATATGTTAAGGACGGCATAATTGCCAACAATATGCTTCCATTCGGCACAAAGGTTAGAATTCCCGATCTTTATGGAGACAAGATCTTTGTGGTTGAAGACAGAATGAATAAGAAGAAAAGCGATTATCATTTTGATATTTGGATGCCAAGCGAATCTTCAGCATTGAATTTTGGGGTAAAAACCGTTGATATTGAAATATTGGAAAGCTAAATTTAAACAACGAAAAAACCGCTCCACATGGGGCGGTTTTATAATGTACATTTTACTTAGAAACCTGTTCTTTTCTTTCAAAATAGTCATCAATAACTTTACCTGCCAAGCTTTTGAATCTGTCCATTCCTTGAAGTACTTTAGGCATGTCTTCTTCATCCATATGGTTTTCTGAAAAACCAATATTCTCATCTGTTTCCTTCCCAAATCCATAAATACCATTTTCTTTTTTCCAGCTCCCAAGCGCAGTTGTTGGGTCAGAATCCTGATAATAAACAATTTTCGAAGGTTTTTTGTCGGAGTTTTTTGTAAAATACCTATTCCAAAATTCTTTAGAACTTATAGTATTTTTCGCCTTATAGTATAATATCCCCTCCTCATTCATTTTTCCCTCTACAAATTTATTGATTCTATTAAAGTCCTGTGCATCATTTTTAGTATAAGAACTCGACCATAGAGAATTACGAAAATAAACAAATAAGAGAGTTTCATCAATTTTACCAAACTCTTTCTCCAGCTTTTTACAAAGTGGTTTTACAGATTCCATCAATCCATTTCTGTATGAATTCACGTCACCACGATCAGCGTGGTAACGATTTTTATGAAAATTATCAACGACTTCTTCAATTTGCTTTTCAAAATCTGGATTATTAACTGCATAATCCATTATTTTCTTAATATTGTCCTTGTTTTCCTTGTTTTCTATGCGAGTCATATTTTCATCAAGCTCATACTGAGAACCATTTTCTGGGTCAACTTTTGCTTCTTTTGGAATAAATACAACGCCGGCGTTTAATGACATCCCCCTTTCCTCATTAGCCCAAACCCACTGGTCGTTCCTAGACGAGTCTTCTATACGCTTATTTAGCTGCCCTTTAAATAAATATTGTGAAGCAATATGTGCAGACGGATAAGCAATAAAAATTTCATTTCCTTTTTCTGCGCCATAATACACATCTGCCACTTCCTGTGTAGCAAAATGTATTGCCATTCTATCTGAGTAATCTCCAACTCCCGGTTCACCTTGTTCGGGCTTGGTCATTTTATTCAAACTTCTTTTAGCCTCTTCCTTATTATCCCAATTGTCTAAAAACAAGAATCTTTCCATAGCTTTCTCTTTTTCTTTTTCAACCAAGCAAACCCCAAGGGGAGACCTAAGTCTTCCGTCTTCAGCTATTTTCATAAAACCATCTGTATATACACCAAGACCTGTATTATGATAAAGATGACCAGTATGGTCTCTCACTCCCTGTCTAGTAACATGAGTAACCATTTCGCTTGGAAATCTTTTAAGCATAAGCGCATAATCTTTCAGTGAAAGCGAAGAAAGATATTCTTCAGAAAAATATTTCTTAATATCTTCTTTATTGTATTCCTTGTTTTCCCATTTTTCTTCCTGATCTCTGTAAAAATCCCTCAAAATATTTTTAATTTCCAAATCTTGCGAATCTATTGTTGAGGAAATATCATCTTTTTCAAAAATTCCAGAAATCCTTTGAGCATGCAGTTCATCAAATTCTTTCTGCCCAATTCTAATATCAGCTCTTAACTTCCTTATCTCAAAAAAGTTTCTTATTTTTTCCAATCCTGAATTAGATAATTCTGCTATCTCATTTTCTAGACTAGTTATTGATTCAAACTGCTCCAATTCTGATTTTTCTAATTCTGGTAAAGTTCCTAACAATTCATTTTTCCTAGTTTTGCTTTTTACCCTGCCCTCAAAACGCTCTGCACGCTTTTCCTTAATGGCATGTGCAACTTTTGTCCTTTCCTCTGGAAACTCTTCCTTAGAAAAATCTCTTATTAAATTTGGTTGTTTTTCCATAATTAATAATTTATGGGTGTAAATAGAAAGCAACTGCGATAATTACATAAGCAATCACCAACTGCAAACCTTCAAACCAATTTGTTTCTCCGTCCTCAATAACCAAGTTAGCAATCATAACTGACAGCACAATAACAATAAGCTCAAAGGTATTAAATACAATGCTCATCTGAGTCTGAAAAAACAAGCTTGCCAAAATAAGAATAGGCATTACAAACATGACAATTTGAGTTGCCGATCCAATCGAAATCTGAATTGCTAAATCCATTTTGTTTTTCATGGCCATGGTAATTGCCGAAGTATGTTCTGCTGCGTTTCCAATAATAGCCACAAAGATCACACCAATAAACAACTCAGTCCAGCCAAATATAGCTACAACCGGCTCAATTGAACCAACTAGCAATTCGCTCATCCAAGCTACTGCTAATGTTGAAATAAGCAATATAAAAATACTTTTTTTCAAGCTCCAATTGGTCTCAACTTTTCCAACTTCTTCAGTATAAAGATGCTTGTGGGTTTTCAAAGAAAAAAACAAATTTGCTACATAGGACAAAATCATTAAAACAGCGACGGCAATACTCAAATCTTCAATAACCAAGCCTCCAACTTCTGGGGCTGTGATAAGAAAAATTGCCGGTATTATTAAAGCTATAGCCGCCAAAAGCAATGTAGAAGCACTAGCCAAAGTTGCAGTCCTGTTAAATTCCTGCTTCTTAAACTTTACGCCCCCAAAAAATATTGCCATTCCTAAGACTAATAGCAGGTTTCCAATAATAGAACCTGTAATAGAAGCTTTTACAACCTCTATTAACCCTGCTTTAATGGCAAATATACCAATTATAAGCTCTGTGGCGTTGCCAAAAGTGGCGCTTAAAAAACCTCCCAAAGCTGGCCCAGTGTGGCTAGAAAGTTCTTCGGTTGCTTCTCCAATATATTTGGCCAAAGGTATTATTGAAATGGCTGAAAGAAAGAATACTATTATTGGCGAAACTCCAGCATAATGAGCTACTAAAGTTGCTGGAACAAATATTAGTAAACCTAAGAAAATTTTATCAAGCATGTTTAAATATTTAAAAATATTATATAACTATACCACAAATTAAAACCTCACATCAATCTGAGGTCCTATAAAATAAAGTTAAACAAATAACCAGTAAAAATAATACCCAAACCCACAATTCCAGCAAAAATAAGTATTAACTTAACTTTCATAACCTTCTTTAAAATAAGAAACTCAGGTAAAGATAAACCTGTTACAGCCATCATAAAAGCAAGCGTGGTGCCCATAGATATTCCCTTTTCCGTTAAAACACCCACAAGTGGCATTATTCCCGCTGCATTTGAATATAATGGAATGCCAATAAGTACTGCCAAAGGTACAGAATACCATTTGTCTCCCCCTGCATATTGCGCAATTAATTCAGAAGGTATGTAACCATGTATCCAAGCTCCAACACCAACGCCCAACAAAATATACAGCCAAACCTTTTTTACAATATTAATAGTATAATTCTTGGCAAAGTTAAATCTTTGTTTCCAAGACAACATTGGCACACCAATTTGATTGCTATTTTTATTTGCTGAAAAATCATAAACAAGTTTTTCAACCTTCAACTTGCCTATGATTATTCCTGAAATAATAGCTATGAATAATCCACTAATAATATATAAAAGTGCTATTTTCCAGCCAAATAATCCTAAAAGCATAACTAAGGCAATCTCATTTATCATTGGAGAAGATACAAGAAAAGAAAACGTAACTCCAAGCGGAATACCAGCCTCCAAAAACCCAAGAAACAATGGTATTGCCGAACAAGTGCAAAATGGAGTTATTATCCCAAATAAAGAAGCTATAACATTACCCGTATACTTCCCCCTTCGAGAAAGTATACTTTTTATTCTTTCTCTTGGCAAAAAAGTGCGTATGAAAGAAACAACAAAAATTATTACCACCAATAAAAGAAAAATCTTTATTGTGTCATAAATAAAAAAATTAACAGCTTCTGCTAAAAGCGTTCCAGGTTTAATTGAAAGCAATTGATAAGTAATCCAGTCAACAAAAAATTTAACCATATTTAATTAATTGTTATCTAACTCTAACAAAAAACCACCTAAATTAAAAGGTGGTTTTTATTTGGTGCCCGAGGCGGCCTCGCCCATAGGCTACGGCCAAGGGGAGTAGAACCCGTCGCTCGTACAACTCGCTCCTTAAAAACCTCTCGGTTTTTAATATTTTCCTATACGGGGGAAAATGCTTTTCCCCCGACCCCTCTATTGGGTTCGACTCCCGTCCACACATTAAAAAATACCCACAATAAATTGTGAGTACTTTTTTAATGGTGCACGAATCGTTTGGCTTTCAGAACTACTACACAAGGCTGATTCCATAAAAACCAGCATTGATGCGTTAACTAAGCTACTTCCTGCGTGATATCGAGCCAATGTGCTTCTTTATCCCAAGCTTATCATTAGATGAGGTAAAAATCAATAAATCTACCCCACCAAGCCACTCACTATACTATTTATATACTGCTATAGCTTGTCTGATGATAAGTTCACTAGGTTTCAGGTATTCGCCCTTAAAGTCAAACCAGACACGCATGAAGCTATTCCTATCTATTTTCCTCATTGCACCCAGTTCAGGGTCCTGTAGATAGATAAAACTATCGTCCAGGCCCATAACCACTGAATAGTGACCGTCTGCTGCGCTTGAATCGCCATAGTCTGTCCTGCCTCGAGTAAACCAGTCCACCATTACGGGAACTCCCCTTTTGAGCCATTTAGCTATGTCTTCAAAGCTACTATTGTTTTTAATGGTTGCCTTAAAGCCAAGGTTTTCTGCCGCTGATTTCATACCTTTATCGTCTACTCCCAATCCTTCCTTAAATTTGCAGAGTTGAGCAAGCTCATATTCTGATTTGTTAGTGCCATAATACTCCAAAACTACCTTAAGCGAGGCCGGCCCGCACATATCCGAGTTAAGGGTCTCCTGAAATGGTTTTACGTCCAATAATATTTTATTCATTGTTTTATTGTAATAAGTTTTATCTAACTATCGCCGAATCAAACCACTTTTCCTGGAAATTAACTGCTTCAAGAATTTCTTTATCGCTTATTTCTTTTGCATTCTCAGGAATAATTACCAATTTATCATCATCGTCATCTTTTCTATGTATAATGGCTATACATTTTCCGGTAAATTCTTTCACCGGCTTATTCACACCCAAGAGATACGCATCAATTTCTTCCCCATCAGGAGCTTTCGTGTTCGGCACGAAGCCATAATTAAATTCGTAGACAAAATCGTGCCTTGGATGTTTCGACCCAATCGGACGGTCTACTTTTATTTTTATAATCTTCCCTAAAAATTTGGTTGCGTATTTGTCACCCATTATAGCCTATATCTATAAAAACTTTAGCATTATAAATTCATCGAATAATCTTCCTTCATACTGAATCTGTTTTGGTATTCGGGCTACAATCTTAAACCCCATTTTTTTATAAAGACCTATAGCTGGAATATTATCCGAGTAAACCCTTAGGCGAATAATTTTTGGCTTAGGTTTTAACTCTTTTTTCGCTAATTCTATGACTTCTGACATTAAATGGTTTCCTAACCCAACACCCCTATAACCGTCCGCTATCGCAATAGCAAACTCTCCTACGTGGCTGGTTCGCCATTTTTCTAATTCGACGCTTGCGTTCCCCACAATTTTATTATCGTGCTCTGCCACAAGATAAATTTTACTTTTGTTCCTTGCGCTTTTTAACATGCTATCTACATACTCTTTTTCTTGTTTTAGAGTGGTTTTTTCATTCATTAAAATCATTGCTTCTTCTTCAACCAGCGAATTAATAAAGACCTGGAACTTTTTAAGGTTTTTTGCGTCAGATTTTATGGGTTTGCGTATTATTATTTTTTTATCGCCGAATGTTTTCGTTTCCATATCTTTTACCACTTATAGCTTGCCACCGAAAACCTTTAATTAATTTTGTTATTTAAAAAAGATTGCAGATCTTCTATCTTTATTCTTTCCTGTTTCATTGTATCTCTGTCTCTCACCGTTACATCTCCATTTTCTAAAGTATCGAAATCGATTGTAACGCAAAAAGGAGTCCCAATTTCGTCTTGCCTGCGATATCTTTTTCCTATATTTCCATTGTCATCAAACTCGCACATAAATTTATATTTTAAAACATCAAATACCGCCTTTGCTTTCTTGACTAATTCGGGTTTATTCTTCAACAATGGGAAAACCGCCACTTTTACAGGAGCTAATTTCACAGGAAACTTCATAACAATTCTTTCCTCGCCATCCTCTAATTTTTCTTCAGTGTACGCTTCCGTCATCAAGGCTAGCATAATTCTCGCCACTCCGACAGACGACTCAATAATATGGGGGGTATATTTTTCTTTTGTTTCAGGATCTGTATAAGATAGGTCTGTTTTTGAAAACTTTGAGTGCTGGGTTAAATCATAATCACCCCTGGCGTGAACACCCTCTAACTCTTTGAACCCAAATGGAAAATTGTATTCAATATCGAAGGCTTCTTTGGCATAGAAAACTAAATTATCGTGTTTGTGCCATTTTAGATTTTTTTCTTTTATGCTCAGATATTCAGTATAAAATTTCCATCTGTATTCTCTCAATTTTTCATACTCTTGCATTTCTGTTTTTGGACTTGTAAAGTATTGCATCTCCATTTGCTCAAACTCTCTTGTCCTGAAAATAAATTGTCTTGCGGTTATTTCGTTTCGAAACGCTTTGCCTATCTGCGCTATTCCAAATGGAATTCTTGACCTTGTTGAATCTAGAACATTTTTGTAGTTTACATAAATTCCCTGACAGGTTTCCCCTCTCAAATAAACCGGGTCTTTCTGCCAATCATCTGTAAAATTTCCTAGGTTTGATTTTACCAGCAAATTAAACTTTTTAACTTCTGTAAAATCACTCTTTCCACAATTAGGACATTTTATTTTTTGTATATTTTTTTTGAATAGATCTGCAATTTCTTTCTCCGACATTTTTTCGTCAGCTATGACGCTTGCATCTTCAAGCAAATGGTCAACCCTGGATCTTGTATGACAATTTTTACATTCTGTTAAGGGATCCGCAAAACCGGAAACGTGCCCAGAAGCCTCCCAAATTTTAGGATGCATGAATATTGCCGAATTTAAGCCAATAATATCTTCGCGAAATTGAACCATATAATCCCACCACATTTTTTTTATTGAACTCTCTAATTCGGCGCCGTAAGGACCGTAATCATAACAAGAGCTGAATCCTCCGTATATTTCAGAAGAAGGGTAAACAAAACCTCTTCTCTTACATAAGGATACGATTTTCTCCATTAAATTGTTTTCTTCTTTTTCTGCCATACGCAATAAAGTTTAATTATTTTATTATGGATTAGTTTTTACATTTTTCAATCTCGGATAAAAAATAGCGTCTCTAATATTATCTCTACATAGGCTCCACGTAATAAATCTTTCAATCCCCAAACCGAAACCCGAGGTTGTTTGGTAATTCGGTTGCTTTCTTAAATTTATGTACCATTCGTATGGCTTGGAAATTATATTTTGTCTAGACAAAGAATCTATCATCTCTCGAGCGTTATCTTGCCGCTGACCACAACCAGCAATTTCTCCACCGAAAGAGCCCCTTAGTATTGGTGGAAAAATAAGATCAGCATTGATTGCTTTATTTGGATCCTTGGGGTGTGGTTTTTGATAAAAAGCCACAGTGTCGCGATCATAATTCCTAATCCAAAAGGGCGTTTTGAAATTAAAAATTTCTGCCAATTTTATTTCTCCATCAGAAGAAATGCTCCGGCCAAACTTAGTGAATTTAATTAAACCTTTATTCTTGTTTTTGGTTAAAGCGTCGATAGCTTCATCAAAATAAATTTCCGGAAATTTATTTGAAGAAACGACTTTATTCAAACTTTTAACAGTTTCTTTGTAATCAAGGCTTAATCCTGCTAAAATATCCGGCATCAGCATTAGAGTTTCTGACAAGATCTTAATATACCCCTCAATGATTGGTGTTAATTGCTCTATGTTACCCTTAATTTCCGCCTCGCAATGGAAGAATTGATTTAGATGCCTCTTACTGGGTTTTTCACCGCGCATTGAAGGAAGGTAACAATATAGCCTATCAATTTGATTTAACAATAACGGCTCAAATCCAAACTGAGAGGAATCGACTAGGTTTGATTTATATTTACCAAATTTGATTGGAATTGGTTCTGAATCAGAACCGGGCCCCATGGGTGATGATATACTGGTTGTTAACATGAATAAGTCAATATTTTTTGCTCCTATTTCAAAAAAGAAATAATAATCAGAAACCATCTTTATGTAATTTCGCAATATCATAAGCATACGGAAATAACCACTTTTTGTTAATTCTAAGTAGTGTGTTTTAGGATCATATTTAGGCAACGAAAAAGACCTTGAATCGCCATTCTTAAATTTTAAATTATCACCCTCTATTTTATTTTTTATATAATTTGGAATCATGCTCTCAAAATTAAACTTTTATAAATTTTAACACTATTTCAATGTTCAATTACTACTATCTTAGTATATTCTTTTTTCCCAGATATCTCAAGTACGCCTCCAACGGGCATAGTGACAGTCGGAGCCGTGTGTCCAAAATCAACATTCGCTATAACCGGGATTTTTTTTAATTCTTTTTTTGTACTAATAATCTTATCCAGCAACGATCTTGTCATTTTGGTTTCTTTTTGAAAGCGCCCTATCAAAATTCCCCTAACGCCATCAAAATCTGGCTGGTGGATCAACGATTGCAACTGTCTATCGAAAACCCGCGGGTTAGTCTCGACACACTCTTCAAGCACTAAAATAGAATCGCCCAACCCTGGCCAGTATTCCGTTCCCTGTAATGCGCTTAAGCAACCAATATTGCCTCCAACAATACGACCCATAGCGTGGCCTGGATTTAATACCCAACATCCTTCGTTTGGAATAAAATTTCTTTTTTCCTGATCCGTATACCACAAATCATCGCTCCATTTTTCCGATGGTAACAAATCAAATGCATTGTTTTCCATACAACATTTTTCGAAAAAATCCTTAGAATATTCAAATCCGTATCTCATCGCCCAACTTGAAAAATGAGGCCCAATATAAGTAATCATACCAGTCTTAGCAGTAATTGAATTTGCCAATGCGGTAAAGTCGGAAAATCCACAAATAATTTTAGGGTTCTTGGCAATCAACTCATAATCAAGGTACTGAAGTAATTGGTTAGAATTATATCCTCCAATCACTGTCAGAATCGCATCAACTTTTTTGTCTGAAAATGCATCGTGCAAATCTTCGACCCTTGATCTTATTGAAGACGAGTTGAATTCATCTATCTCGTCAACATGTTTGCCGAAGGACAACTTAAAACCAAACTTTTCAAGTCGCTCAATCGCTTCCTTTTTTGTTTGATCCGAAATAAACTTCAAACTTTTTGCAGTAGCAACCACCCTAATGTGGTCTCCCTTTTTAATTCTTTTTGGTCTTATGGTATTTTTTACCTCGATATTGTTATCCATAGTTTTTAAAATTTTTAATTATCAATTGATAACAACCACTCAAGCTTTGTATAAGTAGTTAATCTATTTGTCATGGTTTTGCATATATCCAATAACATTTGCTCAAACGTAACTAAAATAGTATCAAAATTGGGTGGCAGATTATTCTCTTTATGCCCGTCAAACTCGAATTCTATTTGATAGAGTGAACTATTTTCTGAATCTGCCAAAGATAACGTGGCAGTAAACGATAAATCTTTATAATAGAAAGAAAAGTCTAGACATTCTTTTTTGAAAGAACCTATATACTTTTGACTAATTGTTTTCTGAAGCTGGTCTCGGTAATCGATATCTTGTGGTTTAAGCTTTTTTTCATGTCGTGAAAGAATTGGGAAATTACTATGAGGGGTGTAAACTTGTTTCTTGTCTCTCTTAAATTTTATCCATATTTCGTTAGAATCTTTAATCAAAATAAGAACATTATGAGCGACAAAATCATTTGAAAAAAAGTGATGCCATTCTGTACGATGAGTCACCTTAGAAAAACCTACCGCTTTTATGTTGTTAAGAACAGCTTCTACATCACTTAATTTATCGATATTAATTTTTGTTTCTAATTCAATATCGCCAAGCGTCTGGATTCTTTCGGGTATTCTTTGGGTTGGAGCTCCTGAAAAATATTTACGAGAAATTTCTACTATTTCTTTAGATTGAATGATATTGTTTTTTATAACCATATTTTTAATTTATGTAGATGATTTTAGTTCTTTTTTTATTTTTTTCTCATCTTCTGTTAAATTCTTTTTGGTAAATAATTCATTTTCGAAAGCCTTTACAAATTCCACGATAACTTCGGCAACTTGTTCTGATGAGTCCGGAAATTCTCTTTTTTCAAAATCTGAAATAACTTTTAATAAACATTCTGGACTTATTCCTGATTTAGCTCGGAAGTAGCTTAGTGACCTCACATATTGTTTTAAAATTCTATTTCTATTGTTCTGACCAAGTGGTCGTAAACCCTCTTGATATAATGCGGTACTAGTTATTACGGCATCCTCAAATTTTCTTCTAATTGCTTCGTTCTTAATGTGTTCTAGGCCGGCTACGGGAGTACAATCCTGAACATGGTCTAATCCATATAATTGTTTTAGTATTGTTGTTGAGCCGAGAGCTATCTCTATTGCTAATTGCTTTGTACTATTTTCTAAAATAATAATATTGCCTACGTCAGAAAATCCTTTTCCATCGGGGTCTCGCAGGGCAATATTAAAATTTCTGCCCGATATCCCTTCTATGCCTATCTTATGTCTGTAATATTCAAATTTTTTGCTGTCTTTCTCGAGTACTAATCCACTTCTCTGTCCGCAAGCTTTTAATAAATCTGCATCTGATGAATTAATCCTAACTAGCATATTTTCTAGCGGGATGCCTAATTGTTTTTCAAAAAAATCAAGGGTTTCATTGCAAGCTTCATCCAATCTTTCTGGCGGCGTTATTGCCCCAATACTTGAAAAGTATGATCCCCAATTTGGAGAATAATCATCGTCTAATAATCTGTCTGCATTTTTTGTTCTAACGCAGTTTTGACGAATAAACAACCCTGGACTAGGAACCATGCCTCCGACTAGATAAGGTTTTAAAACGCTAATATGAGACCCTACAAACCTAACCGTAGGATCAATTCCCGAGCTTATTTGAACAGGTTGTTCCTCTTTATATCCCAGCGAGGAATAATAATCTTTAAAACTAGATATCAAAGACTCAACGCGTTCTTTCGCCTGTTCTGGGGCAAATTTTCTCTTACCATAAATATTTGGATGAGTTTCTCGGCTCGACCTTCTCTCGTTTTCTTCAAAACTCAACCTAAGAGTTTCTGACATATTTTATTTAAATTTACAGATAGTTAATATTAAAAATTTGTTTTTCCTAAATATACGAGAAATTAAAACTCCTAATGTTTTTAATACAAACTTCGGTGTTTCCATAATCAATGGATTTCCGAAGTATTCTACTTTTATGTAATCAATCTTTCTTCCCAATTCGCTACTGACTTCAAGAAATAAACTTTTGATTTCGTTTGGATTATAAAATTTTTCAGTATCAAGTTTATAGCCAGGAATAAATCCTGATAATTTTGCTCTTAATATGGGCCCAGAATAAAAATTCGGTATTCCAACTGCAACAATCCCCGGTTTGCTACACACTCTAATCATTTCCCTGATAATCGACCTTACGTCTTCTAAATTGTAATGTTCGATTACTCCTATATTCCATACAAAATCAGAATAGTTATCTTCAAATGGCATAGAGAACATATCACCCTCTACGTATTTGATGTTTTCGGCACTAAACTTATCGGCTAGATATCTCGCATATTCCAAAGCAACAGGAGAAATATCTAAAAGCGTTTTATCTAGATGTTTGCCTATTAATATAGTGGCTTTACCGGAGCCGCTTCCAGACTCTAAAACTGTTTTAAAATTATTTTTAGATATTATTTGATTAACAAAATTAGTTATTTCTTTATAATAGTCTTCCCACCAAAAAGAAGAGAAGCTTTCGGCATTTTTCTTCTCTAAATCTTTCTTGAAAATATTGCTCCAATTGGCATTTTCGTGTTCTATTATCTTTTTTAAATCTTGATTCATATAATATTATCTTCAGATAATTCGGAACGTAAAGCTTTTAAAAAAACTTTAAGCAGCATAATTCTTTTTTGAGCCATAAACTTGGCCGATTTAGTGTGCAACCTGCTTTTAACGACTAATAATCTTGAAAAAAAGAGATCTAGGGCGTATTTAGCGTCATCGGGTTTTCTTTTATCACAGAAAGGATCTAAGGAATTATAAAATATTTTGTTCATTATCCCAGCAGATGCAAAAGTTCTCATTATAGATATCGCCCCCATGGCTTCTAGGCTATCAGCATCCTGTAAAATCTTCGCCTCCAGAAAGTCTGGTGACTTAGCTTTTGTAAAGGAGCAAATATTTATTGAATCGTAGACCTTTTCTATTTTATTGGCTGGAAAAAATTTAATGCTCTTTAAAATCTTTCTTGCAAATTCTGCGCTTTCTATCTGACTATCTAATCTTCTGCGATGATTCTTGGGATAACAAATAACGTCATGGAATATGGCAGCAGGCACAACTATGTCAAGATCGGCTCCCTCCTCCTTGGCAATCTTCTCGGATATTGAAAGAACCCTCATTATATGATTAATATCGTGAGATGGGTCGTTCTCATTCATTTTATCAATTGCTATTCTAATTAATTTATCTTTTAAAAATGTGATTTTATTCATCTTAATTAATGCCTCTTTGTATGTAATGATGATTGTTTTATATTACCAAAATATTTGTCATTGTAAAAGGATTTTTGTAAAAAAAATAGGGGTCGGACTAAGACGACCCCATGACGAAACGAACACACCTCCTATTAGATGGCAAGCTTAGTCTTAAGGCACGCCTCAAGTTGATCGAGACTTACCCGTTCTTGCCGCATACTGTCTCTATCGCGGATGGTCACCGTCCTATCATCAATGGTGGTATAATCCACCGTGACACAGTACGGCGTCCCAATCTCGTCCTGACGGCGATAACGCTTTCCAATGTTGCCATTGTCATCAAATTCGCACATGAATTGACGACGCAGACTTTTGTGAACATTGCTAGCGATCTCGACGATCTCGGGACGATTACGAACGAGGGGAAATACAGCGACCTTGACGGGCGCCATCTTCGGGGGGAACCTTAACACGACTCGCGTTCCACCCTCAATTTTCTCCTCGCAGTAAGCCTCACACATCAAAGCCAAGAATGTTCGGCCCACGCCGACAGACGACTCGATGATATGAGGGATGTAGCGTTCATGCGTTTGCTGATCGAGGTAGGTAAGATCGACACCGGAGTGCTTCGCGTGTTGGCTAAGATCGTAGTCACCACGCGCATGGACACCTTCGAGCTCGTTAAAGCCGAAAGGAAACCTGTACTCGATGTCGTACGCTCTCTTAGCGTAGAACGCGAGCTTCTCATGTTCGTACCACCGAAGATTGGACACATTGAATCCCAGATCCCGGTAGTAATCCCAACGTGCTTGGCGCAACTTCTCGTATTCCGCCATTTCCTGATCGGGGTGAACGAAGTACTGCATCTCCATTTGTTCAAACTCCCGAGTCCGGAAAATAAACTGACGCGCTGTGATTTCGTTCCGGAATGCCTTTCCGATCTGAGCTATCCCGAAGGGGACCTTCACCCGACTAGACGCCAAAACATTCTTGTAATTGACGTAGATGCCTTGGCAAGTTTCACCACGGAGATACACCGGATCTTTATTAATGTCACCGGTGAAATTTCCGAGATTAGACTTAACCAGAAGGTTGAACTGCCTTGCCTCCGTGAAGTTGCTCTTGCCGCATGTCGGGCACTTAACCTTATCCTTATTTTCTCGGAATAAGGCGTTGATTTCACCTTCACTCATCTTTTCATCAGCGGCAATGCCGATTGTAATGAGCAAGTGATCAACTCGCACTCTCGCGTTGCATTCCTTGCATTCAGCCAGAGGATCGGAGAAGCCGGCAACATGGCCGCTAGCCTCCCAAATGCGTGGACTCATGAAAATTCCCGAGTCCAAACCGACGATGTCGTCACGCAACTGGACCATCACCTTCCACCATTCACGCTTGACTGCGCTTACGAGCTCGACACCGTAATGACCGTAGTCATACACAGCAGCAAACCCATCGTAAATCTCCGAAGACGGGAATACAAACCCGCGTCGCTTACACAACGACACTATCGTTGCAAGCGAAGGAATCACACTGTTTTCGTTCTGACGCATGATATGCCATCCTTTCTTTAGAAAGATTGTCTATGTGTGTATTTACTTGTTTTCAAACAACTGCCCTTATGCTAACATATGACAAATAATAAGTCAATAGTAACTGGTAATCTACAACCTATACGGACTTTTTCTATTTTGAGAAAATAATTCAAATCATTTTCTACGCCGGAGTATAGTCCATATATTCTGAAATAATAAAAAATGCCCGACGACGAATCGGGCATTTTTCGTGAGTTTACGTTAAAACCTATAAAAAGATCTAGCATTCTCACGAAAAATATTTTGCTTTGCTGATTCCTGCTGAGAAGTAGCGAGGATACAGATTGCGCTCTTAATAGCCGCGAGAGCTGTCCAGTGAACATGCGGGGCACCGATTGCTAAGTGGCCAAAGTTTTTGTGTTCTGTTGGGTCTGACCAGTGATATATATACTCAGAAGCAATCCGCCAACCAAGTTTGGGGTGCCTGTAGTCCACAGATCTGATTAAGTGCAGAGGGGCATCAGAACCATACATTATTCTCCCAAACCCAAAGATGCGCAATGCAGTTGTGATAGCCTCTACTGACTGCACGAGGGCAGTATCCAAATACACTAGGGGATGCCCAGAAAGCATTGCAAAGGTATCCTCTAAACATGGCGTCTGTTCTCTGTCCAAACCAAGATGTGCTATACAAATCCGCAAATCAGGAAAGTCACGGATGAGAAGCTCCAACTCGCCCCTACAATCTGTAATCTTAGCCGGTGGGTGTAAAATCACCGGTTTATTAAGACGCTGTGCAATAGAGAGTACGGCCTTCGGAAAATACTGATATATGTGCGTAGCTGGTGGCTCAAGATACGAACAATACATCTTCAAAGCAGAAACCCTAGGATGTACCAACATATGAACTGTGTAGTCCATGTCATCTGGAATTCCATACAGGGCGACCCTGTCTTCCGGTGCACTTTTTTCCAGCAAATAAAGATTTGCTGCTCTATAGTCAATACCCTTAAAAACCATCGGGAACCTTAAGCTACGGACAATCTTCCCGGGGTAAAACAAGGCGTTCCAGTCATCAGATTCATCTAAAGTGAAACTCGGGAACGTCGAGAGCATGTGGTTGTAAGCTCGGCCGGTGATGCTTAACACGTGTTCAGGCAAATTACAGTGTGCATGGCAATCGATAATATCCTGCGGTAGCCATGCTGCAAACTCACTGATAAACCCTTGTTCTACAATAGTGAGATCTCTTGCATGCTCAAGATAAGCTTCTCGCCTTATATTCGTCATCATTTTGTTTTCTCCTTTTTTCTCTTGTAGCCTTTGACTGGTATTCAGTTTTCAAACTGCTAGCTTTAAACTATGCTGTTTCTGATTATTTGTCAAATCAAAAACCATAAAAAAAGACCGCTGGATAAACCATGCGGTTATGTGGGCTTGAAATCAAGGCCATATTTCTACGTAATTTTCCCATCTCCCTCACCCATAAGCACTGGGCCTTCGTCAATGCGTGCGTGATAATCATTGGTGATCTTTATGGTCACCGAAACCCTGCGCCTTGGTCGCAACTTAACTGCAATCCTTGTCGAGTTTTCCATAGTCCTTTTGGCGATGGAAACCACCAAATCTTCGTCCTCGTACACCTTTTTTGCCTTCATGGCTTGCTCCTTCTCTGAGAGGTTGTCAAACAACTACAAAGCTTCTCCTGTTGTTTTTATACTAATCCTAATAATAAATTTGTCAAGAGCATGCACGAGATGACCACATAGGTAACACTTTTAATGTTTTCTCGGTAAATTGTATCGGGGTTGAATATCCGAGCGCTTGGTGCGGCCTGACAAAGTTGTATTCCACCAGCCACTCCGTTAGCAGGCGGTTAAACTCAGCGC
>CAIKWD010000006.1 GCA_903831095.1 Candidatus Staskawiczbacteria bacterium | reverse complement strand
TTTACTATTGATAAATTTGATTATTCTTATAATAATATATTGTATCATTATATTATATAATTGTCAAGTAAAACAAGTCTATTTTTCACTCTACTCCTATATAATAAAAAACACAAGTAATTCTTGTGTTTTATTTGGTGCCCTCGTCGAGACTCGAACTCGAAACCAATAGCTTAAAAGGCTACTGCTCTACCATTGAGCTACGAGGGCGCGTGTATATATTTAAAAATTATACACTATAATCCTTCTTTTCGCAATTCCTCCATTAGCTCTTTTTGTTTTCTGCCTAATTTTTTGGGAGTTTTCACTTTTAACTCTATATACATGTTGCCTCTTCCATATCCTCCATAGTGTGGAATTCCCTTTCCAGATATTCTTAAAACTTTTCCAGATTCAGTTCCTTCAGGTACCTGCAGTAAAATATTTGTTCCTTCCAAAGATTTTATTTCCACTTCGTCACCCAATGCAGCTTGCGAAAAATTAATATTAACCTGGCTAAATAAATCGTCTCCCCTTCTCTCAAAAATTGAATGTTCTTTTATAAATATTCTTACAAACAAATTTCCAGCTTTTGCTCCCTTTCTTCCTGCTTCTCCTTTTCCGTCAACTCTTATAGTTTGGTTTGTATCAATTCCAGCTGGAATATTTATTTCAATTATTTCCTGACCTTTTGTTCTACCTTCGCCCTTACATACATTGCATGGTTTTTCTGGAGTTGTTCCTTCACCTTTACATTCTGGGCATGTTGCCAAAGTTGTGTAAGACCCAAACATTGTTTTTTTAACTTGCTGGACTTGTCCAACTCCGCGACATGTAACACATTCTTTTATTTTACTGCCAGGCTCTGCACCATTTCCCTGGCATCTGTTGCAAGTTATTTGTTTTGAAAGATTTATTTTCTCAATGGAATCTTTTAAAGCCCTTTCCAATTCAATTTCAATATCAACCTGAATATCTTTTCCTTTTTTGGAATCTTTTTTTGTAGATTGTCTGGCCCCTCCAAAACCTCCGCCAAAAAATTGTTCAAATACTTCGCCGATATCTCCCATGTCAAATTCAACATCTCCTTGAGGTCTATTACCCCAGGCCCAATTAAACCCTTGGTCTCCTCCTGGTTGGCCTTGGTCAAATACTCGGCCGTATTGGTCGTATTGTGCGCGTTTTGTTGTATCAGAAAGCACCTGGTACGCTTCGTTTATTTCCTTAAACTTCTTTTCATCTCCTCCTTTGTCAGGGTGATGCTTGTGCGCCAGTTTGTGAAATGCTTTTTTGACTTCGTCTTGTGAAGCACCTTTAGTGATCCCCAAGATTTCATAGTAATCTGCCATTTATTTTGCACTCGGAAAATGGCTTTCAGCTAATACTAAAAGCCATTTTTCCTCGCTTTATTTTTTCTATTTTTCCTCTGTAAATTTTCCTTCCTCGGCTTTTGGCTCGTCTTTTGGTTTTTCTTCGCCTCCTGCGCTTGGGTTCTGTTGAGGCTGTTGTTTGTATAACTCAGCTCCAACCTTTTGTATTGCCTCGGACAAATCTTTAGTCTTGTTTTTAATGTCTTCCATATTATCACCTTTTTGAGCTTCCTTCAAGGCACTAATTTTTTCTTCAATCCCCTTTTTGTCCTCTGGTTTTACTTTGTCTCCTGCATCTTTCAATGTTTTCTCACAAGTGTAAATTAGGGCGTCTGCAGTGTTTTTAACTTCAATAGATTCTTGTTTTTTCTTGTCTTCTGAAGCATGAAGCTCAGCATCTTTTTTCATTTTTTCAACTTCTTCTTTAGAAATTCCAGCTGATCCTTCAATTTTAATTGATTGCGATTTTCCTGTTGCCTTGTCTTTTGCAGAAACATTTAAAATACCATTAGCATCAATATCAAAAGAAACCTCAATTTGCGGAGTTCCTCTTGGAGCTGGTGGTATTCCGTCAAGCATAAATCTACCCAAAGTTTTGTTGTCAGCTGCCATTGGGCGCTCTCCTTGTAAAACATGTATTTCCACAGAAGGTTGACTATCTGCAGCTGTAGAGAAAACTTGGTTTTTGGCAGTTGGCACTGTTGTATTTTTGGCAATTAAAATTGTGTCTACTCCGCCAAAAGTTTCTATTCCAAGTGAAAGAGGTGTTACATCTAAAAGTAAAACATCTTTTCCTGCGGTTCCCGATAATATTCCTCCTTGAATTGCAGCTCCAATAGCCACAACTTCATCTGGGTTAACTTCTTTGTTTGGTTCTTTGCCAAAATAATTTTTAACAACTTCTATCATTTTTGGCATTCTTGTTTGTCCTCCAACCAATACAACCTCGTTTATATCTTTTGGTTCTAGTCCTGCTTCTTTCATTGTTTTCTTAACTAATTCAATAGATTCGTCTAAATAATCTTGCACCATACTCTCCAAATTTGCGCGGGTTAATTTTAAATCCAAGTGTTTTGGGCCATTATGGTCAGATGTTATAAATGGCAAGTTAATTTGAGTTTCCAAGCTTGAAGATAATTCAATTTTTGCTTTTTCTGCAACTTCTTTTATTCTTTGCAAAGCCAAGTTATCTTTTGACAAATCAACTCCGTTGTCTTTTTTGAATTCTCTTACAACCCAGTCCATAATTCTTTGGTCAAAATCATCTCCGCCAAGGTGCGTGTCGCCGCCTGTTGCCTTAACCTCAATACTTCCCTGAGATTCTTTGTCGTCACCTTCAGACATTACAATTTCCATAACAGTCACGTCAAAAGTTCCTCCTCCAAAGTCATAAACTACAATTTTTTCATCTTTTTTCTTGTTCAAACCATAAGCCAAAGCTGCAGCGGTAGGTTCATTAATAACTCTTTTCACGTTAAACCCTGCAATTTCTCCTGCTATTTTTGTAGCTTTTCTCTGAGCGTCGTCAAAATATGCCGGGCAAGTTATAATTGCGTCGGTAATTGTTTCACCAAGCTTTGCTTCTGCGTCTGCCTTCAACTTCTGCAAAATCATTGCAGAAATTTCAGCTGGGTTGAGCCATTTGTCGCCCATTTTTACGTCGACTCCGCCGTCTGCAGATTCCCTTATTTCATAAGGCAAAAGCTTCTTGTCTCTTTGCACTTCTGCATCAGAAAACTTTCTTCCAATTAATCTTTTAACAGAATAAATAGTGTTTGCTGGATTTGTAACAGCTTGCCTTTTTGCCAAAACTCCAACAACCCTCTCTCCAGATTTTGAGATTGCCACAATAGAAGGCGTAGTTCTTGCTCCCTCTTTGTTTTCTATTATTTTTGATTCGCCAGCCTCAATTACGGCCATGGCTGAAAATGTTGTACCTAAGTCTATACCTAATATTTTACTCACGGTCTTGTGAGCGAGGCGAACAAGATTGCTTCGGAAATTAGACCCTTAACATATATAGAATACGTCTTGGTCTAATTTACGCTGAAATCTTTATTCTCTCGCTTATTTAATTTATTAATTTATTAGAATCCAATTTTTTGGGTTTCGTTTGTATTTTTTGGCCTTTCGGGAAGCTGGGTTTTAATCTCCCCATATTTTTTCTCGTATTCTTCTATTTGTTTTTGCAAAAGAAGAAAAATTCTTTTTGCATGTTTTGGAGTTGCAGTAAACTGCCTTCCTTGGTTGCCCGATGTTATTAAAAAGTGGAATATTTCTTCGTCAAACGCCATATTCATCATGTTGATTAAATATGAGTTTGGATCTACATTCACTTGAATTTGCTGTGGTTCTTTTTCCATAGTTTTATTTGATTATTGATTGTTTTTTGAGGCGATGGCCGTAATTTCTACTTTTGCACCCATTGGTATGGCTTTAACAATAGCAGTTGCTCTGGCTGGGTAAGGTTCTTTAAATCCATTGGCGTAAACCTCGTTTAATGTTGTAAAGTCGTCTTGGTCAGTTATAAATACGGTAATGTCAACAACATTGCTTATTTCCATTCCATTTTGGTTTAATATCTCTACGAGGTTTGCTATTGCTTGAACTGTTTGTTCTTTAAAATCATCAGAAATAAGTTTGCCATTTTTCAACCCAATCTGCCCTGCTATATAATATGTATTTCCTATTTGTCTAAACTCACTAAAAGGTAAATTTGTCATGTTTTTTATTTTATTATTTATTAATTATTAATTTTATGTTTTTACCACCATAACCGACCAATTTAATCGGTTATACGATTTTTTACTACTTTGATATTTTGACTCTTGCGACTCTAATTAATTTTCCGTGCATTGTGTATCCGCGCTGGACTTCCTCTACGACAACGTCTGGTTCTTTTCCTTCCACACTTAATTCTTCTACAGCTTCCATAACATTTGGATTAAATTTTTCACCTTCGGTTTTTATTGCCTCAATTCCCTCTTTTGTTAGAAAATCTGCAAGTTGATTTTTAATGTGGTTAAATCCCTCTATCCATTTGTGGCTTTTTAGCTCTTCTGGCACATGGGTTTCAGCCAAATATATATTGTCTAAAATTGGAATGATTTTTAAAATTATTTCCATATTGGCATATTTCGCCAAGTCTCCAATTCTTTCCATTTCATCTTTTTTGTAGTTTAAGAAGTCAGCGCGTTCCCTTTTCCAGCCATTCAAATACTCCTCGCATTTTGTTTTTGCTTCGCCCAACTGTTTTTTTAATTCTTCAACTTCATTTATTGGTTCGTCTTTTTTTATTTCTTCTGTCATTTTTTTAAAAACTATCTAACTGTTTAATAATTTTACTAATCAAATTTATGTTTTCGTCGTGTGTTGTTTTTGATGGCCCCAGTATCTGTAAAACTTCCAATAAGTTGTCTGTTTTTGTTATTCTTGTGTAGTTGAGTGTCGTTGAAACTTCAGACAAAGATTTCATTAAGTCTTCAGCTAGCTTCATTTCCTGCTCTATCTGCTGGTGAGCTGTCCTAATTTGTCGCACAATAAATTCTGAAAATGCTTTTTCCCTTTCGTTTACCGCCATATCAGCGAAGTATTTGTAGGCTTTTTTAGTTGGGATTCTTCCAGCTGATGTGTGTGGCTGTTCTATATACCCTTCTTCCGTTAAAGCCTGCAAATCATTTCTTATCGTGGCTCCGCAAACGTCCAAATCTGTAACTTTTTTCAAATCCAAAGAACTCACAGGTTCAGCTGTGCTTATGTATTCCTTAATGAGAAAATTTAAAAGTTTTTCTTGTCTACCTGAAAGCATTGCTATAAATTATCACTCCTAGTTTATAAGTGATAACTCATCTTATAAAATTAGCAATCGCTTGTCAAGAGTGCTAATTATTTTTGTAAAAAAAGAGCGGATCAAGCTTTCTCAATGATGTTGAGAGAAAACTTAATCCGCAAAATGGGAATCCAGTGTATTGGCAGTTTGCCTGCTTTTCTTGAATTCCCTATAAGGAGTTATTCAACAAGCTATCCAGAGTCTTGGCTCTGTGCCTGCGTTGTAACGCCTTTTTCATTAATACCCCCTTTCAAAGATTTTATTCGCACGTTTTGTACAGGTTTACACTGCTTCTCCTGTACATGATTTCGCTACGGTGCAGTGAATAATTGGGTATTCGGGTCAGATGGAATCGAACCACCGTCCTCCATCTCCAAGTGATGGCGCTCTCCAATAAGACCTTGTTGAGCCTTATTGGGCCTAATGCGGGTTCGCTCGCCACTACTACCGTTTAGGCACCACTGAGCTACGCCCCGATAAAAAGAACAAAAAACTTGAATATAAATATAATACAAAATATTTATACAATTGTCAAGATGTTGTACAAACAAAAAACCGCCCGCGATTTTAGTCGGGACGGCTTTTAAAATTTATTTCTTTTTTGGTTTTTCTACCTTCTCGCAGCATTCTTCATCACAACACTCTTGGTCGCAGCATTCCCCTCCATGCATTTTGGCATGAATCTTGCCAAACATTCCTGCTTTAGACATTTTCCACTCACACATTGGACATCCATTTTTTCTCATCATCCTAAATCCTACTACTATAAATACTACTCCCCAAAATATTCCCCAAAAACTCCCACCAAATAATCCCAAGGCATTTAATAATATTGCCGCTCCAATTGCTATAAATACGATTGAAAAAAACATTTTTTTATTTATTGATTAATTATATTAGTCTATTATACCACTCATATTTTAAACTTCAACAATATCTTCATGGTGAGCTGCTCGCATTTGCTCTTTTGAAATATTTATAAACAAAGCTAACACAGCTCCAATAGCAAGAATAATAGAAGCTGTTATGTAAACCGGTTTGTAGGCATCAATTTGCGCCTTTAAAATTATTAGAGAAACTGCCTGCTGGTAAACAATTGGATTAGTAATTTGTATTATGCTGTGGTAAGCAGTGTGTAAAATATTGTTTTTTGTGGCATTAGTCAAAATAGTTCCAAAAATTGCAATTCCAAATGAGCCGGCAATATTTCTACCAAGAGCTAAAATAGATGAAGCAATTCCCATTTCCTCGTTTGGTACAACAACAGTTATTCCATTTGTACGTTGAGACATTCCAAATCCCAAGCCAAATGCCATTATGGAAAGTGGAATAATTACGCTCCAGATTGTTGACCTTGGATCCAAAAAAGAAAATAAATATACTCCAAAAGCAGCAATTAATGTGCTGGCAAAAAGAATTATTCGTGGCGCAACTTTTCCAGTCAAGCTTCCGCCAATTGCCGAGGAAATTACCATGAAAAATGCCATTGGAATAAAAATGTATCCTGTTTTTGTTGCGTCAAATCCCAAATAAGTCTGTACAAATATTGGTATTAAAAATACTGCTCCCATAAGCGCCATAAATACAACAAAGTTGTTTACCAGTATGTTTACAAAGACACTGTTCTTAAAAAATTTCAAATCAACTATTGGTTCCCTAGCGCTAGATTCTACAGAAATGAAAATCAATGTAAATATGGCTGTAGCAAAATAACACAATATACTTTTCGAATCAGACCAACCCCAAGCGCTTCCTTGGTCAAGAACTAGCACCAAAGCTGAAAGCGCAGACCCCAATGTTATTGCGCCCCACCAATCAAAGTTTATTGTTTTATGTTCTGAGACTGATTCTTTTACAAATATTATAGCCATTATAAGCCCAACTGCGCCAACTGGAATATTTAGCAGAAAAATTGATCTCCAGCCAAAAAAGTCTATCATAGGTCCCCCAATTAAAGGTCCAAAAACTGCTGCAGCTGCAAATGAAACAGACCACAGTCCAAGCGCTTGTGCCCTTTCTTTGCCTTTGTTAAAGGTAACAGCCAGAATTGCCATTGCTGTAGGATAATCAGCTGAGCTGGCAATAGCTTGTATAATTCTAAATACAATCATTGAGCTTAAATTCCAGGCAAATCCAGCTAAAGCCGAGCCAAAAATGAATATGGCAAAACCCCAGATATAGACTTTTTTCCTACCAATTGTATCTCCAAGTTTTCCCCAAATAGGCACAAAAACCGCGTTGGCTAAAATGTAAGCAGTTGCAATCCAGCTGGCAGTTGTTACTGTAATTCTAAAATCAACTATTATTTTTGGAAGCGCCAAGTTGACAATTGTTTGGTCAAGCCTGCCCAAAAAAGTTCCAATAATTACAGTGACCAAGACCAGCCACTTAAAATTCTTGTGGGTTTCTTCAATCATCTAGAAATTTTTATTTAGTTTTTGTAAATCCAAATTTTGGCTGACATTCCATTTTTCAACTCGGGATATTGGCTGACGTCAAATCGAACCTTTATATTAAAATTATTTTCCTGCCGTGTGTTTGATATGTTAAAAACTATGTCTCCAGAATTTGCAGTTGGATTAATCTGGTCTATAATTCCCGAATATTTTTTAGATCCAAATGCGTCAACTTTAAAAATTACTGTTTGTCCAATTTTTATGTCGCGAAAACCCTTGTCTTCCTGAACCTGGCCTACAACTCTCAAATCTTGCGGATTGATCATTGTGGCAACAGTTTGTCCTGGGGCAAAAGATGTTCCAATTGCAGTGTTTATAGATAAAACCTGCCCTTCTGACTTGGCTTTTATTAATTCATTTCCAACCCTGGCTATTGGCGAAGAAGTTTGAACATTGTCGCCGATATTAACAAAAACCTCTTGGAGCAGTCCTCCAACTGTTGGAGACAAACTTATAACTGGGGCTGATATTGAAGAATTTTCTACATAAACTGTTTTAGAAGCAATGCTCCAATAAATATATCCTCCAATTGATCCTAAAACAACGACAACGATTGTAATTAAAATTATTATTTTCTTATTCATAAATTTATTTTATTTAGTAAAGGTTATATTTGCCGTCATTCCAGATAAAATTGATGCATCAAGAATATCAAATTTTAGTTTTGCTCCATAAGCGGGTATTCCACCTACATTTGTTGGAGCTTTATCAATTGAAAAGACTGTTGCTTTAAAAATTTTAGACAAACCAAATGCATCTAGAGTTATATTAGCTTTGTCGCTGATTTTAATTTTTTGTAAATCAATTTCAGGAATAAAAGTGCTAATTTCCAAATTATTGTTTGATATTGTTATAACTGGCACATTTGGCGAAACTATTTGCCCAACAACTGCGTTATCTTTATCAACTTGTCCGTTGAATAGTGCAGTTAAAACAGTTTTAGATATTTGGGTTTTTATTGTATCAACAGCTGCTTGTGCTGCCTCAATTTGCGCATTTGTTGTGGTTATAATAGCTGAGTTGTTAACTTTCAAAGCGGAAATTGCTTGAATGTTTGCAGAGGTTGTAATTGATTCTAAATTTATATTTGTTTTTGCCAAACTTATACTGGTTCGTTCTGCTGAGGTTAAAGCTGTATCAATTGGAATGGAATTGGCTAAATTCCCCATGTCTTCAATAGCAGTTTTTATAGCAGATAATCCTATATCAATATTTTCCTGAGTTGGGTTTGCAATTGCTTCTTTGATCAATCCAAAAGCTCCGCCGTTTAGTGAACTTATTGATTGTGTAGTCCAAAGCCCAGCATTTTCTTTGCCCAATAATGAATAAACAGCTTTTTCTTTTGCACTTTGCAAAGCAATGTTCTCCTGCGTTTGCGAAATAAAATGGTTATATTGAATATCAGAAATTGTAAACAAAATATCTTTTACAGTGCTTGCAGATTTTTGTGCGGCGCTCAAACTGCTTAAGTATTGAGTTTGCAAGCTTGAGTCAGCTTTACTTTTTACTACATCAATATTCAGAGTGCTTAATTGTGCTTGTGCTTGCTGTAATTGCGACTGTAATATCGAACTGTCTATAACTATTAATGCTTGGCCAGCATATATTTTGTCGCCTACTTTTACGTAATTATTTGTAATTTTTCCCTGCATTTCAAAAGCCAAGTCAACTCCCTGTGAAGCTTTCACTTGTCCAGTTAAATTTATGTTTTCAGTTATGTCTCCGTTTTTTGCTTCTGCAGAAAGCAATTTTGGAGTTGTATTACTTCCTAAAAAGAAATATAACACTGCTCCAATTATTGCTAAAATTATAACTGCTCCTATTATCAATATATTTTTAGGTATTTTCTGCATGGATTTTTTTGAATATTTTAATTAATGTTTTTTTGTCGCTTTTACTTATTTTTCCAAATATTTGCTTTATTGCCTTGTGTATGTTTTTATACTTTTTCTGTAATTCCTGCAAACCTTTTGAAGTTAGCTCTATATATACTACGCGCCTGTCCCCTTTCTTGCCCGATCTCTTCAAGCTACCTTTTTTAACTAAATTATCTATTAATGGAGTGGCTGAAGAAGGCTTTATATGCAAATGGTCAGCTAGCGACTTCATTGTCATATTTTTTTTACCTTGCATAAATTTTAAAACCTCTACTTCTGTATATGTAAAATCCGCTAAGCATTTGCCCGCGTGAATTTTTTCCTTCATTAATCTGCCAACATTGAATATAGCAGACAATAGTTTTTCGTTGTTCTCCATAATTTGTTTTATTTAAATTACTTTGATTACCTAACTATTAGATATTCTATTATATTAAAATTTATGTTTTATGTCAAGCTTTTATACAATAAAAAAGAGCGACTTGTGCCGCTCTAAATTTTTTTAATGCTTATTATTTTTTTATTGCTTTCAGAAAATGAAAATCTGCTGAAAGTTTGACATATTGTGCAACCTCGAATTCAGCATTCGCCCGAAGCGTCTGGCGATGTTCTTTTGAAACATCTCCCGTTTCTTCAAGCTCAGTTAAGATTCTTCTCATGTCTTCTTTTTTGCAGGCTACAATGCGAAGGCCTTTTGCAGCTGAGCGCACCATGCATGGTCCCCCAATATCGGTTTTTTCCACGACAGATTCAACTGTAGCCCACGGATCGTTGATTGCATCCTGGAGTGGATAAAAATCGCAGCGAACAAGGTCGATAAAGGGAATACCCAAATTGGATATTTCTTTCATCTCCTCTAGTTTTGTCGGGTCGGCCAGAAGTCCAGCATGAACTTCGCGGGACAATGTAACAACCTTGTGGTTAAGAATCGCCTTTCCGCCGACAAGCTGTGCTACATCTTTTACAGCGATGCCGGCTTCTCTCAAAACCTTCGCAGTCCCGCCAGAGCTAAGAATCCACCAACCCATTTTTTCAAGACGCGCCGCATCTTCTACGACACCCGTTTTGTCATAGACAGAAATCAATGCCCACTTTTGCATTTTTTTCTCCTCAGTTAATTGTTAAAGACCTTGCAATTATATTAACAGAAATATTTTATATGTCAACGCAATAAAAAACCCGGGGGTTAGCCCGAGTTCTTATTTTTAAAAATTTATTGTTTTTCTGGTTCTTATTGGTTTATGCCCAGCAAATCAACTTCAAATAATAAGGTTGCATTTGGTGGTATTAATCCTCCAGCACCTTGAGCTCCATAACCCAATTCTGGTGGTATGGTCAACTTTCTCTTTTCTCCAATTTTCATACCTAAAACTCCCAATTCCCAACCTTGTATAACTCTATTTTGCCCTAAGGTAAATTCAAAAGGTGTGCGTCCTGGGTTTAAACTTGAATCAAATTTTGTGCCGTCTGTAAGAGTTCCTGTGTAGTTTACAGTTACGGTGTCTCCTGTTTTAGCTTCGGCTCCGCTTCCTTGTTTTAAAATTTCAACTTTCATTCCTTGAATTTCATAACTGGCAGGTGTTTGTAAATTTTGACTTTTGTTGTTGCCTATAGTCAAAAAATAAATTCCCACAATCATGATTATTAATATTATTACGAAAATTATTATATTTTTTGTTTCCATAATTTAATTTATAAAATATTATTTTGTTAAAGCTGGCCTAATTTGAATTGATTGCGCTGTTACGCTTCCGTCTGGGTTTGTTGTGCCATTAATGCTGACAGAAGTACCATTTGCCAAGTCAGATATCGAACCAGAAGCCATTTTGCTTATTTGTGTCTTGTCAGAATAGAAAATTATTTTTGAACCTGCGTTGCCAGGTAATTGTAAGGTTATACTAGTAGTATCAGATGAAATTATGCTTCCTAAAATGAAGTTTCCTCCATTTGCTCCTGTTCTATTTGCTCTCATACCTTGAAAATTACCAGCTGTAAAATTTGGACGCGTATTTTGGCTTTTGCCATAACTCATTCCAAAATAAAATGATCCTCCACCAACTGCTAATATCACTACTACTGCAATAATTATTAAATTTGTTTTTTTCATGTTTTTATTTTAATATTTTTTTATTCATAGCGCAATGCCTCAATTGGGTTAAGTTTGGCCGCTCTTTTTGCAGGGTAATATCCAAATATAATTCCAATGCCAGCAGAAACTGCCACAGCTAAAAGTACAGAAAATAAAGAAACCTGTGTTTGGTATAAATTGAAATATTTTATTCCCCAAGAAATTCCCCACCCCAGTATAACTCCAACTACTCCGCCCGAAAAGGTCAGGACAACTGCTTCTGTTAAAAACTGAGTCGTAATGTCTTTTGCTTTGGCTCCTATGGCTTTGCGTAGTCCAATTTCTTTTGTTCGCTCAGTTACAGTTGTAAGCATCATATTCATTATTCCAATTCCGCCTACAAGCAAGGAAATTCCAGCAATTGCAGCTAATAAAAATGTTAATGTTTGGCTAATGCTTGAAATGCTCGACAAAATATCTGCTTGGTTTTGCACAGTAAAATCTGCTAATGTTGAGTCGGCAATGTTGTGTTTAGCCAGTAACAAACTTGTAACGTCGTTTTGCGCGCTGGTCATCAAGCCCGGGCTGCTAATTTGCAAATCAATTTCCGATAAATACTTGTTACCAGTAAAATATCTTTGTGAAACTGTGTATGGAATATAAATCCTGTCATCTTGGTTTTGAAATCCGCTTCCACCTTTGGTGACAGTAACTCCAATAACCTTAAATTCCATTTTGTTTATTTTTATTGTTTGTCCAATCGCGTCGCTTGCAACTGCATCTGTTCCAAATAAGTCGGTCACAACAGTTGGCCCAAGAACTGCAACTTTGGAAACATTGTCTATGTCTTGAGTGCTAATAAAAACACCTTGGTCAACGCTTAAATTTCTAACTTGAGTATATGTGTCGCTTGTTCCCATAACAGAGGTGTTGGAATTGTTTCCTTGGTAAACAACCTGGTATCTCCCGCTGACTTCAGGAGTCATATATTGTACAGAAGAAACCTGGCTTGCAATTGCGTTTGCGTCGTCCAATGTCAAAGTTTGAGCAGTTCCGCCTGCAGACCTTGCTCCTGCACCAAAAGTTCGTAATGCTCCGGGAGTTATCATTAATAAATTTGATCCTGTAGATTCAATGCTTTTTTGTATTGATAAGGTTGCTCCCTGCCCAATCGAAACCATTACAATTACCGAGCTTATTCCAATGACAATTCCCAAAATCGTAAGTCCGGTACGGACTTTATTTGATAAAAGTGCTAAAAATGTTTCCTCTAATGTATCAATTATTTTCATTCTGATTTTCTAGTTTTAGTGTCACTAATAATTAAACCGTCTTTTATAAAAATAATTCTGTCAGCATGTTGGGCAACGTCGTTTTCATGTGTAATTAAAATAATTGTTCTACCGTGTTCTCGATTTAATTTTTTAAATGTTTCCAAAACAATTTCTCCTGTTTTTGAATCAAGGTTTCCAGTCGGCTCGTCAGCTAAAATCAAGGTTGGATTGTTAACCAACGCCCTAGCAATTGCAACTCTTTGAATTTGTCCACCAGACAATTGGTTTGATAAATGAGAAAAATATTCTTCATCTAACCCAGCGGCCTTCAAAGCTTCTTTTGCTTTTTTTTCACGTTCTTCCTTTGCGACTCCAGTGTAAACCAATGGCAAAGAGACATTTCTAACTGCAGTTGCTCTTGGTAAAAGATTAAAAGCCTGAAAAACAAATCCAATCTTATTTTTTCTTATTTCAGCAAGTTCATCTTCATTTAATTTGGAAACATCTTTACTATCTAAAAAATATGTTCCTTTTGTTGGCGTGTCTAAAGCTCCAAGAATATGCATTAATGTTGATTTTCCAGACCCGGAAGGCCCCATTATAGCCACAAATTCTCCGTCTTTAATTGAAAAGCTCACTCCAGACAAAGCTTGAAATCCAACGCTACCAGTTTGGTATATTTTTACTAAATTTTTTACTTCTATCATAAATTTTTATCTTCCAGGTCCTCCTCCTGCTCCAAATAAGTTTCTTGTTGCGGTATTAGTTGTCCTACTTGCATTGGCTGACGACGAGACAGTTGCAGTTGAGGCACTAGAAATTGTTCTAACAACAACTTGGTCACCTTCCAATAATCCTGAGGTTATTTCTGTATTTGTGCTGTCTGAAAGCCCAATCTCAACTGTTTTTTGAGTTGGTGCAACTGCAGAAGTAAAGCCTTGATTAGCCGACAAATTTGCTAGATCCTGTTTTTGGTTAAGGACCAAAACATAACTGCTTCCATTTTTAGTTTTTACTGCGCTGTTTGGGACAGTTAAGACATTTTGTCTTGTTTCAGTAATTACATTTGCGCTTACACTCATTCCCGGTTTAATTCGGTCGTCTTGAGTGTCAAACATAATTTTTACATTATAACTAACAACTCCCTGACTTACAGTTCCCAGGGTGTCTATTTCAGTTACTTTTCCCGCAATACTCAATCCACTAATTGCATCAAAAGTTAAAACAACTTTATTTCCTACTTTGATTTTGGTTATGTCAACTTCGCTCAAGGAAATTTGAGTCATTTGATTCTGCGTTATAAAAGTTATTGCAGATGTTCCAGAGGAAATTGTGTCGCCTTTTTTCACGCTTACAGATCCAACAACTCCACTAAATGGAGCGTAAATATAATAATTTCCAAGTGCAGCTTTTGCATCAGCTAAAGAATTTTGAGCTTTTGTAAGTGATAATTGCTGGGAAGTTATATCCAAATCAGAATTTGATATGGCGGTTTTATCAGATTTAAGATTACTTTGAATGTTTAATAAACTAATTGCATCTGAATTTGTCTTTGCAGCATTGCTGTTTACTGTTGAAAGCTGTGTATCAGCGATTGGATTTGTTTTTATATTATAAATTGCAAGAGTTTCCTTATAAAATTGTATAAGATTATTAGTATCTTTTATTGCTTGAGCTATATCTTTTGTTGTGTTGTAAGTTTCGTTGATTATAGAATCAATAGTTGTGTTGTCAGAATATCTTGTAGTTGCCTTATAATCATCAAAGTTTTTATTATATTCAGCTAAAGCTATATTATATGTTTTAACAAGGCTGTCCTTATATGTTGTAGCTTTTGGATTATATGTATATGAAACACTGGTATAAAAATCAATATTTTGTTGAGTATTGATAAAGTTGGTTCCGTAAATAATATTTTGTAGGTCCGTCATAATTGTTGGCAAATCTGTAAATATGCTTGAAACTGTATTATACCCAGACTGATAATCTTGGTTAAGCGTATCTTGTGCATTTTGCTTGTTTAATGGCACAGACAAAGTGCTGTCGCCTTCCAATTTTTGTAAAGATATTTTCGCAGATACTAAATTGCTTTCTGCATCCCTGATGGTTTTTTCTGCATCTGTAGTGTTCAATTCAAGTAAAAGAGTTCCAGCTGATACTTTTTGCCCTGAGACAGCATTTAAATAAACAATTTTTCCAGATGCTCCAGGTCCTGGAGAAAGAGTAATTTGATTTGAAGCTGAGACTTGGCCGGTTCCAGAAACAGATGAAATTATTGTTCCATTTGTAGTTGAAGCCAAAACATATTTTGTTATTCCATTGGAATTATTTGAAGAACTATACCACCAGTATCCTCCTCCAATTATGCATAAAATTAAAATTATGCTTAAAATTTTGTGCTTTAACGCAATTTCTTTTACTTTTCTGAAAATGTTCATTTTTATAAATTATTTAAATTGGTTTGTATAGTATTTCGTTTATTATTAAATCCTGAAGGTGCGGGTGGCAAAACACGAATAAGTTCTCCATCTATTTTACCGTTAGAATTTGGGCTACCTAAAATTATTACATATACTCCAATTTTCAAATCAGATAGCTTAATTTTTTTCCTTTGTATTACAATTGAGGTTTCATTATTCACCAAAATAATTTTTTCAATATTATCCTTGTCTTTTACAGTAATGCTTCCAGTATCTACTTTGATGATTTGTCCGAATACTCCATTTGTGTTTGTAAAATCATCTCCTGTGCCAGTAAATTCGCCAAAAAATCCTCCTTGTGGCCCTCCAAAATTTCTATGATATTGATCAGCCCATTTAAATGAAAAATCAGCTTTTTTAGTACCGACATAAATACCTAAGCCAAATACAAAGCCCAAAATTATAAAACATAAAAGGGCAACAGCCGCGACTTTTAAAATTTTTGATTGAAAAATTTCTTCTGTTTTCATATTTTTAAGCGGAAGCCATTTGGCTTCTGCCAGTTATTATTTTTACATTTTTTGTTAAAGATTTTATAGATTGAAATAGTATAAGCAAAACTGCTAAAAATATCGCTAGGCTCACCGCTGGTAAGGTTTCTAAAAGAATCATTGAGAAGCTCTGCCAATATGTTGCAACTGAAGAAAAATCAGAAAAAATAAGTGACAAGAAATTAATAAATCCAGATTGACTTAAATCAGAAGCCAAAATTTTAAATGAGGGAATAAATCCAATAATTGATATTATAAGTGTTGTTGAAAAAAGAATAATTCTTCTTAAAACCAAAATACGCTCTTCTTTGTGAATGCGGGTTAAAATTTTATCCAAAAGCCCGTATGGAGGTTCGATTTCAAAATTAGTCATGATTTTGTATGTAAATAATAATACGCTTCTTTATGAAGATTTGGTTCAAACCTTCTTTATATTAATTTGTCAACTACTTTTTTATTTTCTTTTTTAAATTAATTAAACTTCTTCTATATCTGCTTTTTACGGTGTTTACCGATTCCTTCAATCTGCCAGCAATTTCCTTGAAACTCATTCCCTGCTGGCTTCGCAAATTGACAAGCTGTTGTTCTTTTTCGTTCAGTCCCTGCATTCCTGCTTCAATTGTTTTTTCGTCGCTAAGTTTTTCAATTAAATGTTCAGACGGCGCTACAATATTGTCTACCAGCAAGTTCTGTCCTTTTTCATTTTCAAACCTGGAAAACGGAATTGATTTTTTCTTTCTCAGGAAATCTATGGAAGTATTTTTAGCAATTTGAAAAATCCACGGCCTGAAATTTTTTGTTTGGTCAAATTTTTTCAGGTTTTTCCAAACTTTTATGAAAACTTCCTGAGTTATGTCTTCGGCATCCCCCTGACTTCCCACATTTTTGTAAACAAAGCTGTAAATCATCTTCAAATATTGTGAAAATAAAACTTCCAGCGCCTTTTGGTCGCCTTTCAAGTATTTTTTAATTAGCTCTTTTTCTTCAGGTGTTTCTGCCATAATTTCTTGCCAGGAAAAAATATTTTATTAAGCTTTTTCCGCTTCCACTTCTTTCTTTATTTCCTCAAACTCATTTTCTATCTGCTTTAGCCTCTCTTTACTTTCTTTTATCAAAACAACTGCTTCTTTAACTTTTTCCAATCCTTCCTCAACATCCAATTCCCTGCTGTTGTCAAACCAGTTTGAAATCTCCTCAAGCTTTTTTAAATTCGTATTTAAATTGTTTGTTTCTTTTGGCATGAATTTTTCGCTCGGCAACAATCTTTTTTTCGGCTATCTGGCACTTGCGTGTCTCAGAGGCCTGCAAAAAGTTTATTACCTCGCTTTAATTATTTATTATTTTTTTTACCTCAGATTCAATTTGACCGTCGGCAACTTTTATATTTACATTTTGCCCAATCTTAACGTCAGAAGTTTTTCTAATAATTTTTCCATTACATGTTGCTATACTATATCCTAACTTAAGGTTTCTTTCTGGACTGTTAAGATTTACAATTTTATCTATGTTTGTCAGCTTCTCCTTTAATCTGTCGCACAATAAAGAAAATCCAGAAATATAGTTTTTAGAATATTCATTCAGCTTTTCCTGTACATTTGCAATATTATTTTTAAAACTTTGCAATGCAACCTTAAAATTGTTTTCAATTCTGCTGAATTTTTCAAAAATAAGGCCATAGCTAGCAAAAATCCTTCTTTCCAGCCTTTCCAGTAGTAAAAGCGCCTGCTCCCACGATTCATTCAGCAAATTGGCTACGGCTGTTGGTGTAGATTCGCTTCTGTCTGCGGCCATAGCTACAAGTGGGACATCTTTATCGTGTCCAATTCCAACTAATACCGGGACAGGAAACCCAACAACTTCTCTTACAAGCAGTTCATTGTTGAAAGGCATTAAAGATTCCATAGATCCTCCACCTCTAATTATTACCAAAACATCAATGTCTTTTTCCCTGAATGTTTTTATAGAAGCCAGTAAATCTTCTACTGCTCCCTGTCCCTCAACCCGGGAATCTATCATTTTAATGTCAAAGCCAAATTGCCCAATATTGTTCAGAAAATCATGTATGACCGCCCCTTGTTTTGAAGTGATAACTCCAATCTTGTGTGGATATTTTGGAATGGGCCTTTTATTCTCTACGTCAAAGAGCCCTTCTTTAGTTAACTTTGCCTTAAGTTCGTCATATTGTTTTTTAATGTCACCCTCGCCAGCCAGTTCAATTGTATCGCAAATAAATGACAATCTGCCATTGGGCGCATAAACTTCCGGGTTGCCATAAGCTACAATTTTTTTACCAGGCTCTAAGGTTATTCCAAACAATCTGTATTTTGAACTCCACATTATGCAGTTCAATATTGCACCATCTTTTTCATCTTTTAAAGTAAAATACATATGTCCAGTTGGACCAGGTTTTACCTCACTTACTTCCCCAACAATCTTAGCTTTCATCCACTTCAAATTAGCATTTAAAAATGCTACAAACTCCGAAATAGTATAAATTTTATCTTTTTCTACTTCCATTTATTTTAAATAATTAGCTGTTAAGTTTAACAGAAAGATATTGCGTTCTGTTATGTATGGATTTTCCGATCGTCCTTCCTCAATCTTTCTTATTGCGTCGTCAATTGTTGTCCAAACAATTTCAGCACATTCGTCAATTTCGTGAGCTTCCAATGCAGGGGTTCCCTTTTCACCTTTAACCTTAGCTATATAACAATAAGATTTTTGCACCATGTTCAGCTTTTTTCTATTTTCAGTAACAATCCCAAGTTTTTTTAATATTTTCACTCTGCAGCCAATTTCTTCCAGGCATTCACGTTTCATTGCGTTTTTTGCAGTCTCCCATTTTTTTATTCCTCCACCAGGCAAACTGTAATAATTTTTCTTGGCCCTAAGTAATGCGACTAATCCATTTTCATCAACTGCAACTGCTCTAGTTGTTTTTCTAATTTTATATTTTTTTACTTCCGCATCTGAAACATTTTCCAAATTTATCAGCTTAATTTTTTTCATAAATTATATTCCCAATATGGCTGCCAAACAAATGGCGTATTAAGACATTCTTCAATTGTTTTGCCATTAATTAAGGTTTCCAAACCATATTGAGTGGCTCTGTGTCCAACAACTAAAATATTATCTTCAGGATGTTTCTTTTTCAATTCGTTGAAAAATTCCTGAACTCTTTTTACAGCTTCCTCATAGCTTTCTCCTTTTGGAAAAGGCATGTTTATTCTTTCCAATTTCATTTTTTCAACAATATCTTTTGCTCGGCCATTATAGTCGCCATAATTAATTTCACGCAGGCGCTTATCAATTACAACTGGAAGCTCATCGCGAAATGCAATTTTTATTGTGTCCAATGCGCGCCTTAGGTCCGAACAGCAAATTACATCTATGTCCTTGTCTCTGAAATATCCTTTCAGCTTTTTTGACTGCTGTATGCCCAATGCAGACAACTCAACGTCATCCCAGCCAGAAGCCTTGTCATTTTCATTGTCTTTGCTTGTTGAATGCGTGGCAAAATATATCTTCATAATTACTTTATTAAGCTTCCTGGCGGAACTTCCTTATCTGGGTGAAGTAAAACTGGACCAGACTCATTGCTTGGGCACATAATCATGCCTTGCGATTCTAAGCCTTTAAGCAAGCGTGGAGCCAAATTATAGGCAAAAGGACACTCTTTGCCAACCAATGCTTCTGGGGCATAAAATTGCGCAATTCCAGCGATAATTTGGCGTTTTATTGGAATAAGACTCTCTTTTGGCTCTTCATTTTCCATTGTGGTAATTTGGACTTTTTCAAAGCCAAAATCAACCTCTAATTTCATAAGTTTGTCAGAGCCTTCAACTCGTTCTGCAGTCAAAATTTTTCCTATTCTGATTTCTACCTTCTTAAAGTCATCAAATGATATTGTGTCCATGAGTTTTGTTTAAATTGATTAATTCTATTAAAAATGATTCAATTTTGCTGTCTAGGTCTTCACCTTGCACTTCTTTTGTCTTTAACGCCAGCTTGGCAACCAATTCTTTCCCACAAATGTTTGTAATTTCTGAAAAAGATTGTTTGTCTCCATCTCCGCCCATTGTGCAAAAACCTGCTATTTTTTTAAACTTTTCCTTGTTTTGCAAAAGATAAGCTCTCATTGGACTGGAAATGTTCCACGCCCAAACAGGAGTGCCAAGTATTACCAAGTCATAATCAGCTGGATTTTTCACTGCAGGCTTTATTTCCGCAGGAGTTTTCATTGTAGCTTCTTTTCCCGAAAACATATAGCCCATTATCCCCGACCTATCTTTTACGCTAATTATTTCTTCAATATCGCAATCCATTTTCTCGCGCAACAATTCTGCCACCTTCTTTGTGACCCCCGTGCGCGAATAATATACAATTAAAATCTTGCTCATATTTTTTATAGTAATTAAACTTTTTCAAAATCAAGTTGGTATTCTGGAATTCCTTGGGACAAGCCATATTTTCTGGCTTCTTGGTATTGCGTTTTATGCTCTAAATCTATTCTGAAAACTTTATTGCGGAAAATTATGAAATGAAAATCTTTGTTTTTAAAATCAGCATACCAATTATGCTCTGCAGTAAGACTTTTGCTCAATTCTTCGGCAACTTTTGCAGCTTTATCAGCTCCAACTTCCACTGTAATAAAAGTCCATTGCTTTATCCATGGAGTTTTGTCTTTTGGAGTAGTTTTTTTAACTTTTGTATTTAAAATCTTCATTTTCTCCAAAATTTCATTTTTTGCGAGGCTTTCTTTTATTATTATTCCTGTAAAATTTGTTGACATAATTTTTATATTTTATTTTTGAGCGAAGTCGCAAATGTCCTTGAAATCGCAGTACTGGCACTGCCAGCCTGGAGTTGGAGCAAATTCGCTGTTTTTAATTTTTTCTATTTCATCTATTATTTTTGCTTTCTGGTTTTCCAAATCTCGGTCCGAGCCTAAAAATGAAGCCAGCTTTCCGTCGTCTAAATAGTAATATGCCAATTGTCTTGGTTTTAGATGCAAAACTTCCTGAGCTGCTATTTGGTAAATTAAAAGCTGTTCTTTTGCCTCAAAATCCAATTTATCCTTAGATTGCCCTGTTTTGTAATCAATAATCATTACGCCATCGGCCATTTTATCTATTCTATCAATTACGCCATATAAAGTATACCCGCCAATTTTCAGGTTGAAAGGCATTTCCAAAGCCGGACTTCCATTTATTTTTGAGATTTCAGGCTTGTTTTTGATAAATTGACTGTAAAAATCTTTAATAATCCTTTTTCCATTGTTATAATACTCATCTTTTTGTTTTTTATTTTCATACCATTCGTCAATCCAGTTTTTCTCATACAATTTTTCCAATTTTTTAAATACAATATTTTTCTTGCTTTCACTGGCCAGTTTTAAAAACTCATCCAAAGTATTATGCATTGTTTTTCCAAATGAAAAAACAGCCTTTCCGCGGGTTGGAACTTTCAAAATAAAACCAAATTTGTACTGTAGAGGACATTTTTCAAACGCCGCCAACTGCGAATAAGAAAAGTGTTCTGGCAAATATTGTGGTTGAGTTTTTGCTTTTAAGCGGTCGATTGGTTTTGGTTTTTCAGCTAACAGTTCATTTTTTTCTGATTTGTCTTCCTTATCTTCGTCTGCTTTATATTTCATCTCAGCTAAAAATCTGGATATTTTTTTCTTTCTTTGCCCACCATAGTCTTCAGCTGAAGTAAAATACAAAGCTTTTTTTGCCCTGGTCATAGCCACATAGCAAAGGCGCCTTTCTTCCTGTAAATGAACGTCACCAGTTGGTTTTATGTCTTTTATAAGTTCGTCTGGAAGCTCAATTGGATCTTTTCTTTGGTCGGTTGGAAACCTCCTGTCTACCATGTTTACAATAAAAACATATTTAAACTCCAAACCTTTTGCTCCGTGAATAGTCATAATTCTTATCATGTCAGGGCCAAGTTCCGGGTCAAATTCCAATTTTCCTTCCTCGCCAGATTCCAACTCCAAAGTCATTTCCTCCATAAAGTTTTTCAACGTTGGTTCAATTGTAGTTTCCTCAAAACTTTTAACTTTCTTGTAAAACTGGTTTAGCAAATCCAGGCTGTCGTCATCATTTTTATGAATTAAGTGTTTTAAATATCCAGAATCATTCAAAAATGCCACCAAGACCTCGGAGACTCCTTTTGTGCGAGCCAATTCGCTATGTTTTTTAATAAGACTCAAAATAAAAACAACTTGTTCTTGTGTTTTGGCCGAAATTCCCGGAATTATTGGCAATTGTTGTAAGGCGTCAAAAAGTGAAATGGCTTTCTTTCGGCAAAACTGAGTTATTGCGGCGATGTCTTCTTCTTTAATTTCCAAAAAAGGCAAATTTAAAATTCTATAAACAGCTGGTCCCTCGTGATAGTTGTCCAGTAATTTGAAATATGAAATTAAGTCCAAAATTACAGGTTTTGAATAAAGCCCTCGCGAAGCCAAAAATTGGTATGGAAGATTTGCGCGCTCTAAAGCCCTAATAAAGGGGTTTGCAGAATCGTTTGCTCTTACTAAAATTGCAAAATCGTTATAAGTTGCCTCTTTGTCATTTTTCAGTATTTCTAAAATCTTTTTCAAGACGTTTCCAACTTCCTGGTCTAAGTTTTTAGTGTGAATGTGCTCTACAATTCCTTTTTCTTTTGTATTAGAAACCAATTTTTTACTTATTTTATTTCGAAATTCAAGTCTGTCTGGGTCATTTTGTTTAATAAAAGTATGTGACTGATCCAAAATATTCTGCGTTGACCGGTAATTGTTTACAAGTGAAACTTGCATGGCCTTGGGAAAGTCCTCCTGAAATTTTACAATGTTTGAAAAAGAAGCGCCTCTCCAGCGATAAATTGCCTGGTCGTCGTCGGCACAAACAGTCAAATTGTTTTCTGGCTCAGCAATTAACTTGATTAATTCATATTGTGCCCAGTTTGTATCTTGAAATTCATCTACAAGAATATATTTAAACTTTTCTCTGTATTTTTTAAGTATTAACGGGCGCTTTTTAAAAAGCTTCAAGCAATAATTTATAAGGTCGCCAAAATCCAAGGCTCCGGCTTCCAGTAAAATTTTCTGATAAATATCATACGCTTTTGCAACTTCTTTAACTCTTTCTGTTTCTTCATTTAAAATTTTGTCGCTGGTTACTCTTAAGCTGTTGGTAAATTTCAAGTAATCTTCCGGGTAAATTTCTTGGTCTTTGCAGTGAGAAAAATGCGAAATTAAGGCTTGAATAAATTTTGTTGGGTTGCCCAAGGCTTTGTAGTAATTCAATTCAAATTTGTCCAAGTTTTGCCTGGCCAAAAGCCATCCTGAAGTATTGTCTAAAATTTTAAAATCTGGAGAAAGCCCAATATCCAAGGCGTTTTCGCGCAAAACTCTTTCGCAAAACGAGTGAAAAGTTGAAATCCACAAGTCTACATATCCAAACTCCAAAAGTTTGTCCACCCTTTCTTCCATTTCAAATGCAACTTTTTCCGTAAATGTAACAGCCAAAATTTCCTCTGGCTTTGCCAAGTTTTTTTCAATTAAATTTACAATTCTTTGAGTTATAACAGTTGTTTTCCCGGTTCCTGCGCCAGCTACAATCAAAAGTGGTCCTTTTTCATGAAGAACTGCCTCTTTTTGCTCTTTATTCAGCTTTGTCAAATCAATTGGCATATTAATACATATTACTCTCTCTCCCCAAACTTTTCAAATAATAAAAAAGCTCGCTAATGCGAGCCATAAGGTTATGAGAAAAAGTTATTTTGAGTTGTAAAGTTGATTTAGTTGGGAATGCTTTTAAATATCCAGCCGTCGGCAGTTTGATACTCGCGTCTTACATGGATATTTGCCACAACATCATTGCTTTTATCGAGCGTATATGTTATGTACATTTGCCCAGGAGGAGCATCTTCAAAAAATTGGCATGAAGACACATACAGAAAGTTTTCCCGGTCTTCTATCCTTGCTGGAATATTTGCAGTCAGAATTTTACTGTCTGAAGTGACATAACGGATTTCGTAATACTTGTTTATGCCGGATTTGATATTTACGTATATAACGGCAGTTACAGCGGGAAATTTTTTTATTGCCTTACTGTTTGCTTTTTCATTTAGTTCTCCGCACTTTTTAACAGCTGCGACGATTCCCCATACAATCGCGCAGATTGCAATGCAGACGATGAGCAGAATAAAAGTCCCAAAAAACCGTTCTCTTACATTTTTTTTGTCCACGTTTTTTCTCCCTTTTTGTTTTAAAGAACCATTTAAAGACATTTTGATACTACATTTAAATAGTTTTATTGTCAACGTGTTGCACGAGATGACCACATAGGTAACACTTTTAATGTTTTCTCGGTAAATTGTATCGGGGTTGAATATCCGAGCGCTTGGTGCGGCCTGACAAAGTTGTATTCCACCAGCCACTCCGTTAGCAGGCGGTTAAACTCAGCGCA
>CAIKWD010000005.1 GCA_903831095.1 Candidatus Staskawiczbacteria bacterium | reverse complement strand
TTTTTTATAAATATATATAAGTTTTTATTATTTATTTAAAAACAAAAGTAAGAAGGTTAGTTCGATTAGGTACCTCTAAATCTTAATCAAAAAATAATTAAAAATTATTTAAAGTGAAAAAAATACAAGAAATACAAGCAATTATTATTATTGAAATATTATTTCAATTTTTATCTAAGTTAAATAAAGATGCAAAAACCATGTGCTCTTACAGTTGTATAGCTTATGTAAATGCGCCAAAATGGTGGAAGGCTTGGATTGAAGTTTTTAATTTAAACATTAAAGATTTATCAACCGATGAGCTTTTCAAAGTTGCCAACAAAATTTGTGATTATGCGGTAATAGCCAATTATATTGCAAAAAGCACTAATGCATATATTCGCGAAGAATATTTTCAATGTCTTGTTTTAATAATTATTAAAACAGAAAAACTTTCATTAGAAAATATTATTTTTCTTTATGACAGAATTGGAAGAGGCGACTGGAATACTGAAGTTGAAAAAGTTAAAGAAAATATAATTAAAACTATAAAAGATAGGGAAAACATAACTAGAACTTTAATTCACACAGCTTCTTCATGTGAAAACGGTATTGGTAGACACTAGTTGAATGTACACACTGCAATACAAATTTAGCCGTTGCGTTAAATCTGTTTGTAGGAACTCAAGATCATGGGTAAGATAATAAATCTTTGATTTTGTTCTAATTAAAAACAACCCTCTGCGCTTTTAAGCTCAGGGGGTTTTATTTATTCCACTTTAGTTAAGTAAAGTAGCTAGTTATATATTATTAATTATTTTTTCAAAAAATATTTTAAATATGTTTTCTAAAAAGAAAATGGTATCGTGCAAAATAAAAACCCCCGAGAAGGGGATTTTTATTTTTAGATTTTTATATTACGTTCACAGTTTTCTTGACGACAGTCTTTCCGTTAAAATTTGTTTTTCTCTTTGTGCCAAATTTTACTGTTCCAGGTTTTAAGGCGAAGAGAGTGTGGTCTTTACCAGTACTGACATTGGTTCCAGCCATAATGACAGTGCCACGTTGTCGGATGATAACAGAGCCAGCTTGTGCCTTTTGGCCATCAGCTAACTTTGTACCTAGGTACTTTGGGTTCGAGTCTCTTAAGTTTTTGGCGGTTCCGCCGGCTTTTCTATGTGCCATATGATATTTCGTCAGCTACTTCAGGTAAAACTTAATAGACTAACGTTCAAAAATTATTTATAATTTATAACAATTAATAGTATAAACAATTCTATGGAAAAAATCAAGTCATTTATAGAAAGTGAAAAGGGAAAGGATGTTTTAATAGTTTTGATCGTTATATTCGTAGGTTTAGCCTCATTTGAACTAGGTAGATTGTCTAAGCAAGATGCCTCAAATGGGCTTAAAATCGATTATACGAGTGAGTCTGCTAACGCTTTGAGCTCATATAGCCCCAATATGGCAAAAAGCCAAAATGAGCCTCAAAATGACCAAAAAGAGGGTCAAAACCAAGGAAGTTACTTTGCCTCAAAAAAGGGCAAAAAATACTATCCAGTAGGTTGTTCTGCAGGGAATAATATTAAATTAGAAAATAAAATATATTTTTCTAGCTCAACTGATGCGGAAAATGCAGGATATATTTTATCTAGCTCTTGTAAATAAAATAGCCTTATTTTTAAAGGGAAGTGGGGTTTTGGAAAGTAATACTACGTCGCACAATACAGAATACATCTATAAATTGTTTGTTGTAACAATATGATATTTAAATGAATTAAAGACAATAATAACAAATAAATAAACTAACAAATGAAAAAATCGATTAAAGTAGGAATGGTACAAATGAGTTGTACTAAAAAAACA
>CAIKWD010000004.1 GCA_903831095.1 Candidatus Staskawiczbacteria bacterium | reverse complement strand
ATTGATGAAAAGATTGTCGGCCTTATGGCAGATAGAGCACGTGTGGTCGAAAAGGTTGCGCTTCACAAATTGGAAACTGGTCAGCCGCTTCTTAGGCCAGAAATTGAAGAAAAACGCCGGCTTGCTTGGATGAATTGGTCATGCGAGAAAAATCTTGACCCTGAGTTTGGGCGAACTCTTTTCAATGTTACTTTGGCTGAGATGTGCCGCATTGAAGTTGCTAAACAAGAATCAGCCAAAGCAAAAAAAGAAGCTGTTAAAAGCTCTGGAAGTGTAAAAATTTGTGATGTCCATAAAATTTTGACAAAGGGAGGTCATTTTTTCTTAAAAGATTCAAAGGACAAAAAAAGCAGTGACAAGTCTGGCGATGATTTCATGATGAAAATATAAATGGAAAATAATTTTCCAACAATTAACAACTGTGAATGATCTTCACAGTTTTTTTATGTACGATATTTCAGGCAACAAAAAATCCCCCGAGTGGGGGGATTTTTGATTAGATATTATTAGTATCTGTTGCCACCTCCGAAACCACCTCTGTTGCCACCTCCAAAACCTCCTCCGGTTCTTGGTGCTCTTGGCTCCATTGGTCTTGCTTCGTTAACTGTAAGAGTTCTTCCATCTAACTCTTTTCCGTTTATTTGAGCGATAGCTTTTTGTGCGTCTTCATCAGTTGCCATTTCAACGAATCCGAATCCTTTTGACCTGTTGGTCATTTTATCCATGATTATTGTTGCTGTTTCAACTGCTCCGACTGCTGCGAATGTTTCTCTTAATGTTGCTTCTGTGGTGTTATAAGATAATCCACCAACGTATAATTTTTTTGCCATATATTTGTTTGTTATTTTATTTATTAATTGATTAATATAAGTAAGCCGACCAACTATCTTATCTACTTTCTACTGCTTGCTTTATTATTTCATCAATTAAGAAGAAATAACATAAATCTAAAATTTTGTTTTGCAAAATTTTGAAAGGTACTTGCGGAGCAAGTACCGTGGGCGTCAGCCCGATGATTTCTATAAAAACCAAGAAAGAAATACAATAAGAAACTTACAATATTAGTATACCATTTATTTTTGTGCAATGCAAGCTTCAGAGTTTAGATTTGCAGCGTAATTAAAAGCATAAAAATAACTATTCCACTTTTCATCATTTGAGCCGTAAATATTGTCAAAACAAAAATAATCAGCTAAAACTTCTCTCAGCCTGCAAAGCTCACTTAATTTTGATCTTTCATTATTTTTTGAGTCGGCAATTGTCAAATCAAGCAGTTCTAGCGCGCTTTCAAAAGCATGGCTGCTTCTTTTTGGGTCTTTTATTTTCCACTGAATTGTTCGGCTGACTTCGCTTCCCAAGTTTGCCATTTGCGAAAAAAAAGACAGCTTAAACCACCTTTCCTCGGTAAGATTTTCATTTAGGAGTGTCATTTTACAATTAACCTATTAGTTATTTCTATTATTTTTTTTCTAATATTTTCGTTATCAACTCCTCTTGTTCTGTTTCCAAAGGCAGGTTTTATATTCATCATAGAGTCAAATTCAATTAAATCTTCACTGCTTTTGTCTGGGAAAATGTTTATTCCCCAGACATTTTTAGGTTCGGAATTTTCAGTTTCAATTAAAAATTCCATTAAGTCTGCATGCAAGCCGGCGTCAACAGCCATGACTTCCTTTTCAACATCAACCATTGCTTTGACTAGGTTGTCATACATTTTCTTTGACATTTCCTTGAGCTCTGAAATTTGGATTGAATCTTTTATGATTTTCATACAATAAATATATCATTAAACATTTTAATTTGCAAAAGTTATACACAGTTTTTAAATTTGATTTACATATGTTATTTATGTTAAAATAAGGAAATAAAATATTCAGAATGTCACTTGGAAAAAATAAAATTTTGCTGGAGGCATTGATGCTGTTTTTTGCTGTAGTATCAGTAGAATTATTAAAATAAAAAAGTTATAATTATATCAAGATAAAAATATTGTTATATAAAAATAAAAATCTAAATAAAAACTAATTTAAAATTTATGAACTTAAAACAAATGTTTTTAAAAATTTTTGGCGGACAGGGAAATAAGCATTATTATAAATACATCGTGCTGGCTGTGGCTTTGGTGGCACTAGCTGGTGCTGGGGTTGCCATAGCTAACTCGTTGGCAACAATAACCGACTACTTTAGCAATACCACCAAAATCTCCGCCAGCACAAATATAACTGTGGCGGGTGGTTTTGCTACGCTTTCCTCGGCTTCGTCTTGGACTTGTGGCAATAACGTTGTGGACTCCCGCGATGGCAAAACCTACACCACCATTCTCATTGGCGCCCAGTGTTGGATGCGACAAAATATAAATGTTGGAACCTATGTCACAGGGGCAACCACCCAAGGCACCGCTTGTTCTCTTTCCGACGGCACCGACATTCAAAAATATTGCTACGGCAACGATACCAACAACTGTACTACCTACGGTGGACTTTACCAATGGAATCAAACCATGTGCGGAGGCACTGCTCTTGGAGCCAAAGGCATCTGCATGGCTGGCTGGCACGTGCCTACTCACGACGAATACACCACTCTAGAAAGAAATGTCTGTACTTCCGGCAGTTGCGCCACAGACTTCCCGTTTGGCACTAGCACCACCGGTTGGCGAGGCACTAACGAAGGAACTAATTTAAAAACGGTCGATAGTTCACACTTCTCGGGCCTCCTT
>CAIKWD010000003.1 GCA_903831095.1 Candidatus Staskawiczbacteria bacterium | reverse complement strand
ATATAATAAGAGTATTAATAAATAATAAAAATAAATTAATTCCCATGCCAGGTTATGGCAGGAGGAAAAATAAAAAATGGCAACAGAAAAATTTGAGAGGTCTAAACCTCACGTAAACATTGGTTCTATTGGTCACGTTGATCATGGAAAAACCACATTGTCCGCTGCAGTTATGAAAGTTTCAAAATTGCGTGGTATGAGGTCATCCGACAAAAACGTTGATCAGATTGACGCATCTCCTGAAGAAAAGGCAAGAGGGGTGACGATTTCTATTACACACTTGGAATTTGAATCTCCAAAAAGACACTACGCATGGATTGACTGCCCAGGTCACGCTGACTACATTAAGAACATGATTACTGGAGCCGCCCAGATGGACGGAGGAGTTTTGGTTGTTTCTGCACCAGATGGACCTATGCCTCAAACAAAAGAACACATTTTGTTGGCCAGACAAGTCGGTTTGCCATCATTGGTAGTTTTCATGAACAAATGCGACATGGTTGACGATCCAGAAATTTTGGAATTGGTTGAATCAGAAATTCGCGAATTATTGAAGAAAAACGGATTCCCAGGAGATGAAACACCAATTATTAGAGGTTCTGCAACAAAAGCATTAGATGCAACAACAATTGATGATCCTGCTTGTAAACCAATCATTGAATTAATTGATGCCTGCGATAATTATATACCAGAGCCAGCTAGAGAATTGGACAAACCATTCGCTATGGCCATTGAAGACGTCTTCTCAATTGAAGGAAGAGGAACAGTTGCAACAGGAAGAATTTCAAGAGGAGTTATCAAACCAAACGAAGAGGTTGAAATAGTTGGTATAAGGCCAACAGCCAAAACAGTTGTCGTTTCAGTTGAAATGTTCCAGAAGAGCTTGGATCAGGGAAATGCCGGAGACAACGTTGGAATTTTGTTGAGAGGACTCAAGAAAGAAGATATTGAAAGAGGACAAGTTATCTGTAAACCAGGTTCTATTAACCCTCATACAGAATTTGAAGCTGAAGTTTATGTCTTGTCTAAAGATGAAGGAGGAAGACACACTCCATTCTTCTCAGGATATAAGCCACAACTTTACATTGGAACATCTGATATTACAGGAGACGTAACATTGCCAGCTGGAACAGAAATGGTTATGCCAGGAGATACAGCTAGCTTTACAGTCAAATTGATAGCTCCTATTGCTTTGGAAGAAAAAGGCAAGTTTGCTATTAGAGAAGGAGGAAAAACAGTCGGATCAGGAGTCGTAACAAAGATAATCAAATAGAAACTGACCAATGCCTGCTACTACCAAAAAACCAGTTACAAAAAAGAAAGCCACCGACAAGGTAGAAGTTAAGATCCCGGAAGCGGGACTTAAGCTTCGCATAAAGCTCAAAGCTTATGATCACAAAATTATCGATAATTCGGCAAAACAGATAATAGACATTGCCAACAGATTTGGCGCCGAAGTTTTAGGGCCAGTACCTTTGCCAACAGAAATTCTTAAGTACACTGTAAACAGGTCTTCTTTCGTTCACAAAAACGCAAGAGAACAGTTTGAGATGAGAGTGCACAAGAGAATTATCGATATTTTAAACCCAAACGCAGAAATTATAGAATCGCTTCGTGATTTGAATTTGCCTTCCGGAGTGGATATAACTGTAAAGATTTAGAGCAGGCGTCAGGCACCATACGGCGCCTGATAGTCGGGTACAGACTTGTACCCGATTGACATAACAGTAAAAATTTAGTAAGATAAACAATTACAAAAAGAAAAGTTTTAAAAGCGCGATAGTTAACTTCCCGAAAGGGTAACAACATTGCTATGCGCTGGGCATTTAGCCCAGCTTTTCTTATAGAAATACTTTTCTGGCAATTATATGAAATACATACTTGGTAAAAAATTAGGAATGTCCCAGATGTACGACAAGAATAATAAATTGACACCAGTCACTTTAATTTCAGTTGGACCTTGCGTAGTTTTACAGAAAATGGGAAAAGAAAAAGAAGGATATTCAGCCTTGCAAATTGGTTTTGAAAAAATTGAGAAAAAAAGCAAGATTGGAAAATCAATGAAGGGAAAGGAATACAGGTATATTAAAGAATGCAGAACAGAAGAAAATGAAACCTTAAATGTTGGAGACGAAATAAATGCTTCCACATTTGAAGAAGGACAAATTGTAAAAGTTGTCGGCATATCAAAAGGAAAAGGATTCCAAGGAGGAGTAAAAAGACATGGATTTCATGGAAGGAATGCTACTCACGGAGTTAAGCACGAACACAGAACAATTGGTTCAACTGGAACAAGGTTTCCTCAGCACGTTATGAAAGGAAGGAGAATGCCAGGAAGAATGGGTTCTGACCAAGTTACAGTAAAAAATTTGAAAATAATGAGAGTTGATAAGGAAAATAATTTATTAGTAATTAAAGGCGCGGTCCCTGGAACAGTAAGGACGTTGCTGGAAATTAAAGGATAATTTCATGAAGATTGACTTATATAATCAACAAGGAGAAGTAACAGGATCTGTGGTATTGCCAAAAGAAATATTTGATATAAAATTCAATGCTGATTTGGTTCACCAAGTTGCAATTTCTTTAGCTGGAAACGCCAGACAAATTTCAGCTCATTCTAGAATGAGAGGAGAAGTCAGTGGAGGAGGAAAGAAACCATGGAGACAAAAAGGAACAGGAAGATCAAGACATGGATCTATTAGGTCACCATTGTGGAAGGGCGGAGGAGTTACTCATGGCCCAAGAAAAGACAGAATCTTTGAAAGAGAAATTCCTAAAAAAATGAGAAGAAAGGCTTTATTGATGATTTTGTCTGAAAAAGCAAAGAACAATCAATTGGTTCTTTTGGATAAGATTGAACTTGAAAAGGGAAAGACAAAGGAAATGGCAAAGTCCCTTGCAAAATTGCCATGCAACAACCAAGCTACCTTGATTGCATTGCCAAACTACGACAAGAAAATATTCTTGGCTTCAAGAAATATCAAGAAGACATCTATTGAAGACGCAAGGAATTTGAATGTTTTGGAATTATTGAATCACAAATATTTGCTATTGACCAAGGAAAGCATTAAAACAATTGAAGCAACATTTGCTAAGTAATTATTATTATGGCTATATTAGACTTTTTAAAAAATAAGAAAGATGCTGAAAAGGCAAAGAAGCCGGCAAAGAAAGCTGCCAAGGTTTCAGCTGTCCCGACGGTAAAGCCGTCGAGGATCCACGATGGCGAAGCCATCGGGACAAAACCAGTTGTTTCTCAAATAAACAATGTTAAATTTTCCTATGAGGCAATAAAACAACCACATATATCTGAAAAAGCCAGCTATTTGGCAGAAAAAGATCAATATACATTTGAAATTGCTCCACACATTAACAAGAACGAAGTCAGAAAAGCAGTAGAAGGAATTTATGGAGTAAATGTTTTGTCAGTTAATATTATAAGAATACCATCGAAAAAGAGAAGATTGGGCAGGACAGAAGGATTTAGAAAAGCCTTTAAAAAAGCAGTTGTAAAAATTAAGGAAGGTCAAAAAATTGAAATACTTTAATTAATATGAAGACGTATAAACCAACAACGCCATCAAGAAGGGGAATGACAGGGATTGATTTCTCTCAGCTTACTAAAAAGGGGCCAGAGAAAAGTCTTTTGAAGTATGTTAAGAGAAACGTTGGAAGAAGCGCAGGAAGAATAACAGTTAGACACAAAGGTGGTGGAGTCAAACAGCTTTACAGAGTTATTGAATTTTCACAGACAAAAATAGATGCGCCAGCAAAGGTAATTGCTTTGGAATACGATCCAAATAGAACAGCATTTATTGCCTTGATAAAATATGCAGACAACACAATACAATATGTTATAGCTCCTCAGAATTTGAAAGTTGGAGATGAAATTGTATTTTCAGAATCAGCACCATTGAATATTGGAAGCAGAACAAAATTAAAAAATATCCCAGTTGGAACAGCAGTTTATAATATTGAATTGGAAATTGGAAGAGGAGGAAAAATTGTCAGATCAGCTGGTTCGTCTGCGCAAGTATTGGCTCACGACGGAGAATATGTAACTTTGAAGATGCCTTCATCTGAAATTAGAAAGTTTAAAGGAGATTGCTTTGCATCGATTGGAATGGTATCAAATCCGGAAAATAGATTTTACAGAGTTGGAAAAGCCGGAAAGAACAGACACAAGGGAATAAGGCCAACTGTTAGAGGTTCAGCCATGAACCCAGTAGATCATCCACATGGAGGAGGTGAAGGAAGACAGCCAATTGGTTTGAAACAGCCGAAGACTCCATGGGGCAAACCAGCATTAGGTGTTAAAACAAGAAATAGAAAGAAATGGTCAAGTAAATTAATAATTAGCAGAAGAAAGAAATAATTTAAATATCATGTCAAGAAGCTTAAAAAAAGGACCATATATAGATCCAAAATTGCTCGAAAAGGTTTTAAGTCTTAGAAAAGACGAAAAGAAAATTATTAAAACCTGGGCAAGACATTCAACGATTTCTCCGGAAATGGTAGGCCATACATTTGGCGTACATAACGGTAAGGAGTTTGTTGCAGTTTTTGCATCAGAAGATATGGTAGGACATAAATTGGGAGAATTTTCACCAACAACCAAATTCTCAAGACATGGAGGAAGAATGCAAAGAGATATTGAAGCTGGAGCCGAACAGAAAGATGCAGCAAAAATGGCAGAGCCAGCAGCCGGAGCTAAAGCCCCTGCAGCTAAAAAATAGAAATATAGATAAACTATTATGGAAATTAAAGTAAAATTAAGTAATTTAAGAACATCGCCAAGAAAAGTCAGACAAGTGATAGACTTGGTCAGGGGAAAAAATGCGTTGCAAGCACAGGCAATTCTTACTTTTACCGTAAATAAATCTGCAAGGTCTGTATTAAATCTTTTAAATTCCGCAATTGCGTCCGCTGAGCATGACCTTCACTTAGACAAAGCAAATTTATTTATTTCAAAAATTACAGTTGACGAAGGACCAAAATTGAAAAGATGGCACCCAATGTCGAGAGGCCGCGCATATCCTATTATAAAAAGATCTTCACATATCGCTTTGACGCTTGGAGAATTGAAATCAACAAATGTAATAGTAAAGAAAGAAGTCAAAAAAGAAGAAAAAATTGTAAAAACAGTTGAGAAAAAAGAAGTTAAAACAAAAAAGGCAGTAAAAAAGACAAAATAACATGGCACACAAAGTCCACCCAAAATCATTTAGAATAAAAGGAACCGAAGATTGGAATATCAGAGGTTTTTATGGAAGAAAAATGCCCCAGTTTTTGGAGGAAGATTTTTTGATTAAGGACTTTTTAAGGAAAAAATTGATTGAAGCTTCAGTAGCAGGAATACAAATAGAACATTCTGCGAATAAAGTTAATGTAATTGTTGAGACTGCAAGACCTGGATTGATTATTGGAAGAGGAGGAGAAGGAATTGAAAAATTAAAGAAAGAAGTTGAAACAAAAATACAGAGAAAATTAAAAAATAAGAATACAAGAGAGATAAAATTGGAAATAAGAGAAGTTAGAAACCCATGGATTTCTTCCGCCTTGGTAGCTCAGATGGCTGCTCAACAAATTGAAAAACGTATGCCATTCAGGCAGGTTTTGAAAAAATCTATAGAAAGGGTTATGACAAACAGAGAAGCAAAGGGAATAAGAATGGAAGTTTCTGGAAGATTAAATGGAATTGAAATTGCAAGAAGAGAATGGCTTGGACAAGGAAGAATGCCAAGAAACACAATCAGAGCTGACATAGATTACGCACATGACGAAGCTCAATGTACATATGGAAAAATTGGAATAAAAGTTTGGATTTATAAAGGAGAAAAATTTGAATAAATCATACAACTATGGGAATATTAATGCCAAAAAAAGTTAAACACAGAAAGTGGCACAAGGGTGTCTCTAAGGGAATTGAAAACAGGGCAACTGAATTAAATTTTGGTAGCTTTGGTTTGAAATCATTGGATACAAGCTGGATAACTGCAAGACAATTGGAAGCTGCAAGAAGACATATAATCAGATACATGAAAAAAGGAGGAAAATTATGGACAAGAGTTTTTCCAGACAAACCAGTAACACAAAAAGGAGGAGAAGTTGGAATGGGAAGCGGAAAAGGAGCAGTTGACCACTATGTAGTTGCAATAAGGCCTGGAAGAATTATTTTTGAATTGGATGGATTAAAAGAAGATGTTTCTAAAGAAGCATTGGAAGGCGCAGGAAACAAATTGCCTATTAAGACAAAATTTATTAAAAAAGACGGAATATAATACTATGAAAGTTCTTGAATTAAGAAAAAAAGATATAAAGGAATTGGAAAAGACAGTATTGGAACTTAGGAAAAAACTGAGCGATCTTAGATTTAAATTTGCATCCGGAAAATTAAAGAATGTAAAGGAAATTGCCAATTCAAAAAAAGAAGTGGCAAGAATATTAACCATTATTAAAGAAACCAAAAATGTCTAAAAAATTATTACAAGGAATAGTGGTTTCCGACAAAATGCAGAAAACTGTAGTTGTTGAAGTGGAAAGAATTACAGAACACCCAAAATACAAGAGAAAGTACAAAGTCCACAAGAAATTTAAAGCTCATGATGAAAAGCAGGAATATCATGTTGGAGACAAAGTTGTTATGCAAGAAACAAAGCCAATGTCAAAGGACAAGAATTGGGTAGTAATAAAGAAAATTTAATTAAAAAGATATGATACAGCCAAGATCAATGTTAACAGTCGCAGACAATAGCGGAGCCAAGATTATCCAGGTAATTAACGTACCTGGCGGAACGCGCAAACATTATGCTCAATTGGGAGACATTGTTGTGGCTGCAGTTAAAAAAGCAGAACCAAGAAAAATTGTTAAGAAACACGACAAAGTAAAAGCAGTTATTGTAAGACAAAGAAAGGAATTTAAGAGAGCAGATGGTTCTTATATAAGGTTTGACGACAACGCCGCTGTAATATTGGGAGATGAAAAAGAGCCAAAAGGAACAAGAATTTTAGGGCCAACAGCCAAAGAATTAAAAGACAAAGGTTTTGGAACAATAGCCATGATGGCTTCAGAGCTTCTCTAAAATATTTTAAATACACATATGAAAGTAAAAAAAGGTGATTCAATTTTAATAATAGCAGGCAAGGACAAAGGTAGAACAGGAAAAATAATGAAAGCTCTTCCAAAAGAAGATAAGGTTTTAGTGGAAGGGATTAACTTAAAAAAGAAGCATGTCAGGCCAAAAAGAGATGGAGAAAAGGGACAGGTTGTTGAAATACCAGCAGTTTTGGATGTTTCCAATATAAAGATTATTTGTCCAAAATGCGGAAAAGCAACAAGAGTAGGGTACAAAATAGTCCCGACAGAGTCGAGGATCCTCGATGGAAAAACCATCGGGAAAAAAGATATTAAAAAGAGAATTTGCAAAAAGTGCAAACAAGAAATTTAATTAACATGGAAAGCTTAAAAGAAAAATACAATAAAGAAGTAGTCCCGGAATTAATGAAGAGATTGGGAGCTAAAAACATAATGGCAGTTCCTTCAATGAAGAAGGTTGTCATTAATAGTTCTTTTGGAAAGGCTGTTGTTGGAAAATCTGCTTCAGAAAGGGAGAAAATTCAAAACCTTATAATGCAGGATTTGTCTTTGATTGCCGGACAACATACAAACTTGGTTAAATCTAGAAAATCAATTGCCGGATTTAAATTGAGAGAAGGATTGGAAATAGCCGCAGTTGTTACTTTGAGAAAGCAAAGAATGTGGGATTTTATAGAAAGGTTTATTTATCTTTCTTTGCCTAGATCCAGGGACTTTAAAGGTATTGATACAAAATCAATTGATAAGAGAGGAAATTTGTCTATGGGATTCAAAGAGCACATTTCTTTCCCAGAAATTTTTACAGAAAAGGAAAAGACAATATTTGGATTGGAAATAACATTTGTTACAAACGCAAAAACCAAAGAAGAAGGATTGGAATTATATAAATTATTAGGGTTTCCATTAAAGGAAACAAAGGAAGTAAAATAATACCATGGCTAAATCATCGCAAGAAGCAAAAGCAAAAATGAAGCCGAAGTTTCCAAGCAGGAAACAGAGACGCTGTTTTAAATGTGGAAGAAGACATGGTTTCATGAGAAAATTCGGACTTTGCAGAATATGCTTTAGAGAATTAGCAAATAAAGGAGAAATTCCAGGAATTAAAAAATCATCTTGGTAATCTCATAAAATAGAATTATCACAAAACTATGACAGACCCAATTACAGACATGTTGAATCAAATTAAGAACGCGCAAGCTGTTGGAAAAACAGAGATTTTGATTCCCTTGTCAAAAATAAAGAATGACATTGCTAATATTTTGTCTAAAGAAAATTTTGTAGGCGAAGTTAAGAAAGCTGCAAAAGGGAAGATAAAAGGATTAAAGATTTCATTAAAATATGAAAATGAAGTTCCAGCTATTGCCGGATTTAAGAGAGTTTCAAAGCCAGGACAAAGAATTTACCAGGGATTTTCAGATTTAAGGAAAGTAAGAGGAGGATATGGAATATCAATAATTTCAACATCAAAAGGATTAATGACAAACAAGGAAGCAAGATATAAGAAAATGGGCGGAGAAGTAATCTGCCAAATTTGGTAATTAACTTATAAAATTATGTCACGCATAGGAAAAAAAATAATTGAAGTGCCACAAGGTGTAAAAGTAGAGGTCTCTGACAAAGAGATTAAGGTTTCAGGTCCAAAAGGAGAATTGAAGCAATTTATACACCATGAAATTAAAGTTGAATTTAAAGATGGCAAGATTGCAGTTTTTCCAAAAACAGAATTATCAAAAAAGGGAAGGGGATTGTGGGGTTTATACAGGGCTTTAATTGCAAACATGGTAGAAGGAGTCAGTAAGGGATTTGAAAAGAAATTGGAAATAGAAGGAGTTGGATTTAAGGCAAATGTTGAAGGAGACACTATAGTTTTAAATTTGGGCTTTACAAATCCTATTAAAATAAAGAAAGAAGATGGAATTACTTTCTTGGTAGAAAAGAACGTAGTCACAGTTTCTGGCGCAAGCAAGGAAAGAGTAGGACATTTTGCAGCTTTGATCAGGAAACAGAAAAAGGCTGAACCTTATAAAGGGAAAGGAATTAAATATCAAGGAGAAATTATTAGAAGAAAAGAAGGTAAAAAAGTCGTTGCATCAAGCAAGTAACAATTTAGATAACTAAAGAAATATTATGTCAGTAAAAAACGATAAAAGAATAAGAAGGCACAAGAAAATAAGGATGGTTATAAACGGCACAAAGGACAGGCCAAGGCTTTTGGTTTTCAGATCAAACCAGCACATATATGCTCAGTTGATTAATGATGAAAATGCCAAGGTTTTAATGAGTGCTTCTGATAAGGAATTAAAGGCCAAGAAGGGTGAAAAGAAAGGGGACATTGCAAAAGAAGTTGGAAAATTAATTGCTAAAAAAGCCATTGAAGCTAAGATAGAGAGCGTAGTTTTTGACAGAGGAGGATTTGTTTACCATGGCAGAATAAAATTATTGGCTGAAGGAGCCAGAGAAGGAGGTTTAAAGTTTTAAATAAAAATTCATAATTATGGTAGAAGAAATACAACAAAATAGTGCAGCTCCAAAACAAAATGACGGCTTTGTGCCAATTTCAACTGGAAGTGATCCAGATCAGAAAGGCGCTCTGCAACAAAGGGATAATGCAAGACAAGGACAAGGTCAGCAAAGAGGTGGATTTGGCCAAAACAGAAGGCCTGGTTTTGGCAGGGCTGGATTTGGAAAAGACAGACCAAAAGATGAATTTCAAACAAAGCTTTTAGACTTGGCCAGGGTTACCAGGGTAACAGGCGGAGGAAAAAGAATGAGCTTCAGAGCTGTTGTAGTTGCCGGAGACAAAAAAGGAAAAGTTGGAATTGGAATAGACAAAGGAAAGGATGTCTCACAAGCTATTGATAAGGCTACCAGACGTGCAAAAAGGGACATGCTTAGCGTTGTTATTGTTGAAGGCACAATTCCACACGAAGTTGAAGCAAAATACGGCCCAGCTGTAATTTTGTTGAGACCACAGAAAAAAGGAAGAGGATTGGTAGCTGGCGGAGCAGTTAGGACAATCTGCGATTTAGCAGGAATTAAAAATATTTCTTCAAAAATTCTTTCAGGATCAAAAAACAAATTAAATAACGCCAGAGCCACAATGGAAGCGTTAAGAAAGTTAAAAGCTACACTTAAAGCTTAATCACGACTATGCAACTTCACGAATTAAAACCAAAACATAAAAATAGGACCAAGAAAAGAGTTGGAAGAGGAGGAAGAAAAGGAACTACTTCCGGACATGGAAGCAAGGGTCAGAAATCCAGAGCAGGAAGGAAAATGGTGCCAATTATAAGGGAATTAATTAAAAAATATCCAAAATTGAAAGGATACAGGACTTTTAGATTTGAAAAAGATACAGCAGTTGTTAACCTGGAAGTTTTGGAAGCAAAAACTAAAGATGGAGAGACAATCAACCCAGAAAATTTGGTAAAGAAAGGACTTGTAAACAATATAAAAGGAAGAACACCAAAAGTTAAAATTTTGGGAACAGGAAAAATAACAAAGAAATTAGTCATAGAAAATTGTACAGCATCAAAGACAGCTAGGGAAGCAATTATAAAAGCAGGAGGCAGTATTAAATAATATATTCGCTCGGATAAACGATTTTCTGCTAACGCTCGTGTCCCCGTAATACGGGGAAACTCGCTTCGTCAGGCACTACGTGTCCTGAAATACGCTGAAAATCATTTCTCCTCGCTTAAACTATGTGGTACGACAAAATATTATTTCTTTTTAAAAACAAGGAACTCAGAAATAAATTTTTATTTGTAATTTTTCTTTTCGTCGTCTTTAGATTGGCGGCCAATATACCAATACCGGGAATTGGAGCTGAAGCCTTAAAAAAATTCTTTGATCAAAATCAAGTTTTTGGTCTTTTAAACTTGTTTACAGGAGGTGCCATGAGTAATTTCTCAATAGTTTTGCTTGGACTTGGGCCCTATATTACAGCTACAATTATTCTTCAGCTTTTGACAATGATTTTTCCAGCCTTGGAAAAGCTTTATAAAGAGGAAGGTCAATCAGGAAGGCAAAAATTCAATCAGTATTCAAGATTGCTTACAATTCCGTTGGCAGCTTTTGAAGGATATGGAATGTTGACAGTTTTTGCAAATCAGGGAATTATAACAGGGCTTTCTATGCCAGTTATGATTTCTGCAATTTTAACAATTACAGCAGGCGCAATGTTTTTAATGTGGATTGGAGAAATTATTTCCGAACAAGGCATGGGAAATGGAATTTCTTTATTAATTTTTGCTGGTATAGTCGCCAGAGTTCCAATTAACATTTTTCAGTCTTTCGTATCTTTTACCACTTCGCAAATTCCTTCATATATAGTATTCGTGGTGCTTTCTATAATTATAGTTGCCGGAGTTGTTTTAATTACAGAGGCTCGCAGAAACATTCCAGTTTCATATGCAAAGAGAGTAAGAGGCGCAAAAATGTACGGAGGAGTTTCAACTTATTTGCCTTTGAGTGTTAACCCAGCCGGAGTTATACCAATCATTTTTGCCTTGTCCATACTTTTATTTCCAGGAATGATTGCTAGTTATTTTGGTACATATGCAGGAATGGTTGGAACAGTTGCCACAAATGTTGGCATGTTCTTTAACAATGTCTGGATACACGGAGTATTATATTTCATGTTGGTTATACTTTTCACATATTTTTATACTGCAGTCACATTTGACCCAAAGACAATAGCAGACAACTTGCAGAAAATGGGTGGATTTGTACCTGGAGTAAGGCCTGGGCAATCAACATCTATTTTTATAAAACACATCTTAAACAGAGTTTTGTTTACCGGAGCAATATTTTTGGGATTAATTGCTATTTTACCATCAATTGTTGCCGGAATGACTGGAGTTACTGGATTTACATTTTTGGTTGGAGGTACCTCGCTTCTAATCGTCGTAAGCGTTGTCTTAGATACAGTACGACAAATTAATGCGCAGCTTCAAATGCGCGAGTACGAAACATTTTAATGGAAAAGGACTCAAAGCCATTAAGTTTTGCGTTGATAGGCCGCTCTGGATGTGGAAAGGGAACTCAAGCACAATTACTGATGAAACATTTCGGTAATTTGTTTTATTTGTCCACTGGAGGACTTTTAAGAAATTTAGCCAAATTAGATACCTCAGCTGGTAAAAGGGCTAAAGAAATTTTAGGAAATGGAGAATTGATTCCTGATTTTATGATAATTGGACTATGGATGAGAGAGCTCTGTATAAATCTAAAGGATGATCAGGGTATTTTATTCGATGGAGCTTTAAGAAGGCTTGTTGAAGCTAAACAAGCTGACGGGTTTTTTAATTTTTTGGGAAGAAAAGGAAATTTTTTTCCAATATTGCTTGATATTTCCAGAGAAGAAGCTTTTGACCGCTTAACAAAAAGAAGAATTTGTAAAAGTTGTGGCAGAATAATTCCTTACGTTGGTGATTTTAAAAATTTAGAGAAGTGTGATAATTGTGGAGGAGAATTATCTAATCGGCAAGATGACAAGCCAGAAGCAATTAATAATAGACTTGATTATTTTGATACTCAGGTTATAGAAGTGTTAGAATATTATAAAAAAGATAACAGGCTTATAACAGTGAATGGAGAGCAGTCTATTGAAGATGTTTTTAAAGATATAATAAAAGCAGTTGAAGAAAAGCGATGACCATTTTAAAGACAAAAGAAGAAATCAAAATAATCGCCGAAGGTGGAAAAATTTTAGCTACTGTCATTAGAAAATTGGAAGAAATGGCAAAGCCTGGTATAACCACTCTTGAATTGGACAGAGCCGCAGAGGCTCTTATTTTGTCTATGGGAGCTAAGCCCGCTTTCAAAAATTATGAGGGTTTTCCATATTCTTTGTGCGCTTCTGTAAACGAAAACATTGTCCATGGTTTTCCCTCAAAGTATGTTTTGAAAGATGGAGATATTTTGAAATTGGATTTGGGAGTTTTGTATAAAGGATATAACACTGATATGGCTGTCACTGTTCCAGTTGGAAACGTTTCTTATGAGGCAAGAAGGCTTATAAACACAACAAAAAAATCACTTAGGCTAGGTATCAAAAAAGCCAAAGTTGGCAACACTATTGGAGACATTGGAAACACTGTTCAAAGGTTTGTTGAAGACCAGGGATTTGGAGTTGTGCGCGATTTATGCGGGCACGGCATAGGTAAAGGCGTTCATGAAGAACCAAAAATTCCAAACTTTGGCAAAAGGGGAGGCGGAGAAAATTTAGTTGAAGGCATGGTAATTTGCATAGAGCCAATGGTAACAATGGGGGACTACAATATAACTCAGTCAGAAGACGGATATGGTTATGCAACCAGGGATAAATCTCTGTCAGCTCACTTTGAACATACAATTGCCATTACAGAAAAAGGCCCTGTTATTTTAACTGAATAATTTTTATTGTATAATAAATTTATGAAGAATCTTATAGTAGCGAATTGGAAAATGAATCCCAATTCGCAAAAAGAAGCCAAGGAAATTTTTGACGCAATAAGGGAAGGAGTTAGGGGACTTAAATCTGAAGTGGTTGTATGTCCACCTTCGGTTTATTTATATGCTTCTATATTTGGAGAAGGCGTAGTTGCTATGGGTGCTCAAAATATTTATTTTGAAGACAAAGGAGCTTTTACTGGAGAAATTTCAGCTTTAATGCTGAAGGATTTGGGAGTTACATATACAATAATTGGTCACTCAGAAAGAAGGAAATATTTTGGCGAGACAGACGAAACTGTAAACAAGAAAATAAAGAAAGCTTTGGAAACCGGAATTAAGGTAATTATTTGCATAGGGGAAACCGCAGAAGAAAGAGATGCCGGAAAAAAGAACGAAGTTTTAGAGAGGCAAATTAAACAAGGATTGGCTGGAATAACTGACTTAACAAATATAAATATAGCTTATGAGCCAGTTTGGGCTATTGGAACTGGAAATAATTGTGATGTTGCTGAGGCCAAAGAAGCCATTAATTTCATAAAGTCTGTCATTGGTAGTACAACTGTTGGGTCGGTGGTGCCTGAAAATTTTAGGGTTTTATATGGCGGGAGCGTAAAAAGCGAAAACTCCGGCTCATATATAAAAGAAGCAGGAGCAAATGGTTTGTTGGTTGGGGGAGCTTCGCTAAAAGCCGATGAATTTGTAAAAATCGTCCAATCCGCCGAATAAATTTAAACTTAAAAAATCGCTTTAAACAGCGGTTTTTTGTTGAAAAAATATGGATTGTTGCAGAAAGAAAATTTATGATGTAAAATATATATAATATGAAGAGGATCAAGATTTTAGTTGTAGAAGATGAACCATCAATACTTGAGGGTTATTTAATGGTTCTTTACTCCAAGGATTTCAATGTATTTGAAGCCCGAAATGGATTTGAAGGACTTACTATTGCGTTGCGAGAAAGACCCGACATAATTTTATCTGATATAATAATGCCAGTTATGGATGGCCTTGAAATGTTGCAGAAATTACGAGAAGGAGATGATTACTCAAAGAAAGTACCGGTGGTTATGTTAACAAATTTAGATATTAGTATTGCCAAAATTGAAGAAAAAATACCTGAGCCAGGTCCAGTATATTATATTTTAAAGGCAGATTTTAATTTTAGGCAGGTAGTTGAAAAAATAGAGGAAATACTAGCACGTAAATTATAATGACATCATCTGAATTAAGAAGTAAATTTTTGGAGTTTTATAAAAGTAAAGGGCATGCAATAATTCCCAGTGCTTCTTTGATTCCGGAAAATGATCCTTCTGTTTTGTTTACCACTGCGGGAATGCATCCTTTAGTACCTTTTTTGTTGGGTGAAAAACATCCGGCAGGGAAAAGACTCGCTGATGTGCAAAAATGCATAAGAACCGGAGATATAGACGACGTGGGGGACGACACTCACTGCACATTTTTTGAAATGCTGGGAAACTGGTCTTTGGGAGATTACTGGAAAGAAGAGGCTATAAAATGGTCTTTTGAATTTTTGACTAAGGAACTTGAACTTTCATTAGACAGGTTGGCTTTTACTTGTTTTGAGGGTGACAAAGACGCTCCAAAAGACGAGGAATCAGCAAAAATATGGTTGAGTTGTGGAGTAAAAAAAGAAAGAATAGCTTTTTTACCAAAAGAGGATAATTGGTGGGGGCCAGCTGGAAAAACTGGGCCATGCGGACCAGATACAGAAATGTTTTATTGGAAGTTGAATGATACGCCTGCTCCAAAAGTTTTTGATCCTAAAAACAAGAATTGGGTGGAAATCTGGAATGATGTTTTTATGCAGTATGTAAAAGACGAAGATGGAAATTATATAACTGCAAAGCAGAAAAATGTTGATACTGGAATGGGTATGGAAAGAACTTTGGCTATTTTAAATGGCAAAGAGAATAATTATGAAACAGAATTATTTTTGCCAATAATTAAAAAAATATCTGAATTAGCAAAGGAAAAATATGAAGGTAAATATGTTAAAGTTTACAGGATTATCGCCGACCACATAAAAGCTGCAGTAATGATGATTGGGGACGACAAGGGAATTACGCCTTCAAACAAAGACAGCGGATATGTTTTGCGAAAATTAATCAGGCGAGCTGTAAGGTATTCTGATATTATTAAAATGAAATATGGCGAACTGCAAACAGAGTTTGTTTTTGATACAATTGTTGACGCGGTAATTAATATATATAAAAATGCTTATCCGGAATTATATATAAGAAGGGAATTGATAATTAGTGAAATTTACAAGGAAGAAGTACAGTTTAGAAACACTTTACAAAAAGGCCTTAGGGAATTTGAAATGTTACGGGCCACAGAAAACATTTCTGGCAAAGACGCATTTAATCTTTACCAAACTTATGGTTTTCCAATTGAAATTACAGAGGAACTGGCTAAGGAAAAAGGTTTGAAGGTTGACGTTGAGGAATTCAATAAAGAGTTAAAAAATCATCAGGATTTGTCACGCACTGCTTCAGCTGGAGTTTTTAAAGGCGGTTTGGCCGATGCCAGTGAGGAAACTACAAAACTTCACACAGCAGCTCACTTAATGTTGGCTGGCTTGAGGAAAGTTTTAGGGGCAGATGTTTACCAAAAGGGAAGCAATATTACAGCAGAAAGGCTGAGGTTTGATTTTTCATGGAAAGAGAAAATGACAAGTGGACAAATAAATGATGTTGAAAATTTTGTAAATGATATAATAAAGAAAGACCTTCCTGTTTCTTGCGAGGAAATGACTTTGGAAAAAGCAAAGGAATTGAATGCTATGGGAGTTTTTGAATCAAAATACGGCGAAAAAGTAAAAGTTTATACTGTTGGTCAGGGAAATGAAGTTGTCAGCAGAGAAATTTGTGGAGGGCCTCATGTAGAACACACAGGAATTTTAGGAAAATTTAAAATACAGAAAGAAGAAAGTTCATCATCAGGGGTACGGAGGATCAAAGCTGTCTTAGAATAATTCATAGAAAGCAGCTCGCACCCTTCTATGAAAAAATATATAGAAGGCTGTAAAATACAGAAAGAAGAAAGCTCTTCTTCTGGAGTAAGAAGAATAAAAGCAATATTGAGCCCGCAGTAGCGGGCGAAACCCCGCCCTCTATGCAGTTTGAGGGTGAGAGATAATATAAATTTACTAAAGTTGTTTATCCTGTTTCTTAGGCCAATAGCTTAGAGGGCGGGGTGCTCAACATGCTTCGCATGGTTCGCAAAATTTACGATATAAAACCTCCAAAAATAAAGCATCAGGTTGAGAAAAAGGAAAAAAAGCCGGAAGTAGAAATTTTGGCTGAAGAAAAACCAGCTCCAAAAGTTTCCCATCAGACTCATCATAAAAAAGAGAAACGTTCAATTTTGCTTCCAGTTTTTGGGAGCGCCTTTGTAGTATTGCTTATTGCTGGAGTTTATTTGTTTTTCAAATTACCAAAAGCAGATATAGTTATTTGGCCAAAAGTTGAAACCTTAAGCTTTAAGCAATCAATTACTGCAGACAAATCAGTTAGTTTGGTTGATTCTGTAAAAGCTGTAGTTCCTGCGCAATATTTTCAAGCTACTAAGACAAATTCGCAGGATTTTCCCGCAACTGGAAACGCAACCAACGAAGGCCAGGCATCGGGGAATATAACAGTTTACAATAAATACAGTCCGGCAACTCCGCTTACATTGAAAGCAGGTACAAGATTTTTATCTAATTCCGGAAAACTTTTTACTTCCTTGCAGAAGATTGTTATTCCGGCAGCAAAAAAATCTGGAAGTAAAATTATACCCGGATCTATTCAAGTAAATGTTCAAGCTGTTGAAGGAGGAACTGACTATAATATTGCTCCATCCGAGTTTTCAGTGCCAGGCTTAAAAGGAACAGCTTTTTATTATAGTATTTCTGGTACATCTACCAGCGCAATGACTGGAGGTTATGCTGGAAAAGTAAAAAAAGTGACCGATGACGACATTCAAGGAGCCAAGGATGTTTTGACAAAGAAAACTACAGATGACGCAGTTTCTGCTTTAAAACAACAAATTTCATCTGATTATGTGCTTTTAGACAACGCAGTTTTGTCCGATACAACAAGTGCTTCTACAGCAACAAAATCTGGAACAGTTGCAGATAGTTTTAATTATAGTGCTACTGTAAAAGCAAATGCCTTGGCATTTAAAAAATCCGACTTAGATCAATTTGCCAAGAATTATATTATTTCCCAAATTCCCGAAGGCAAAACCCTTTTAGATAAAACATACCAGATAACTTATTCAGCAAACACAGTTGATGTTTCCGGAGGAAAAGCAGCTTTAAATTTGGATTTTTCATCTGGTGTTTATCAAAACGTAGACAAAAATTCCATGACGCTTTCAATGCTTGGCGAAAATTACGAGCAAATTAAAAGCACAATAAACAATAGCTTGGGCGACCAGGTTACAAAAGTGCAGATTAACTTCTGGCCTTTCTGGGTTTCTTCAGTGCCCAACAATCAGAAGGCAGTTACTATAGAGCTTAAATTTGAATAACATATATATGAATATCAAAAAAAACCTACCATTAATATTCGGCATAGCAATCCCATTACTAATGATTATTTTTGTTGCTTTGTCTATTTACATTCCTCAGCTTTTTGTTAAACCACAATATAATTTTCTTTATTTAATTGGTAATAATAATTGTTATATTCCAGGAGGGAACAATATTAAGGTTTATTCGGTACAGGGCGGAACAATTTCAAAAAATGATCAGGCGGGCTTGTGTTCAAATTCAGTTAAAGGGACAAGATTTTTTATTTATGACGTAAGTACAAATAAGAATAGGGAAGTTACAATGGAAGAAGCTATAAATCTAAAGCTTGATAATAATTTTCAATCTCCAGATGGTTTTAAAATAATTAATGGAAGTAGTAATGAAGGATTTTTCCCTTTCTACTCTTATTCTTCCTCGGATTATAATACATGGTATTTAAGTGGTCATAATGTTAGTAAAAAAATTAATATTCAGCAAAATGGATATACATATTATTATGATTTTGTATTCTTAGGCTGGATAAACAAATAACATGGCAACAAAAGAAGAAGTTTTACAATCTATAAGAGAACTTGCTGAAAACAATTCCATTGCAAAAGAGGATATAATGGCAATTTTTGAAAGTAAAGCTGTTGTCCGAGGAAAAGATTCGAGCAAAAAAATAAACATTTCGGATATTTTATACTATGTCGGGGGTGCAATAGTATTTTTTGGAATCGTAATTTTTGTCGGTCAGAATTGGAATTCACTTAATACAATAACAAGAATAGTTTCTACATTGGGTTCGGCAGTGGTTGCTTTTTTACTTGCTGTTATTTTCAGCGTAGACAAAAAAACAGTCAACTTAGGCTTAGCATTTCATTTTATTGCAGCTCTTTTACTACCTACAGGATTGTTTATCACATTTCACGAAGCAGGTTACAATGTTAACGGAGATGGTATGCAGGCATTAATATCATGCATTTTATTTGCAGTTTATATGTTTTCTTTTGCGGTATTTAGAAAAAGCATATTTTCTTTATTTAGTATTATCTTTGGAACATGGTTATACTTTAGTTTTACAAGTTATATGGTTGGGGGAAATCCTTTACTTGGGCATAACTTTACCAGTTATAGGTTTTTATTGGCTGGACTAACATATATATCTTTGGGCTATTATTTTTCAGATGGTGAAAGAAAATCATTATCCGGATTTTTGTACGGGTTTGGAATTTTAGGATTTTTGGGATCTACTCTAGCTCTTGGAGGTTGGAAGCCAAATCCAAACATGTTTTGGGAAATAATTTATCCCGGTTTAATTTTTCTAACATTGCTTTCAAGCGTTTATATAAAAAGTAAGTCATTTTTGACTTTTGGCACTATATTTTTGATGGCCTATATTTCAAAGATTACTGCAGAATATTTTTCAAATAGCATTGGCTGGCCGTTGAGCTTGGTATTGATTGGCTTGTTCCTTATTGCTTCTGGCTATCTGTTTATCCATTTAAGTAGTAAATATATGAAGAAAAACAGCTAGACTATTGACTGTTTTTATTTAATTTGCTAATATTATACATTATAAACGAATGGCACAAACCGACGACAAAAAGGGACAGGTTATAAAGAAAGAAGGAAGGGTTATAGAAGCTTTACCAAATGCTTTTTTTAAGGTAGTATTGAGTGACGGAAAGGAAATCATGGGTTTTTTGTCCGGGAAAATGAGGATGAATAGAATTACAATTTTGCCAGGCGACAAAGTCACTTTGGAGATGTCTCCATATGACGAAAGCAAGGGCAGAATAGTTTATAGACTTAAGTAATTTTTTTTTAGCAACAATGAAAGTAAGACCATCGGTTAAAAGAATATGCAACGACTGTAAAATCGTCAGAAGAGAGGGTCGGATTTACGTTATTTGCAAAAAAAATCCAAAACATAAACAAAGACAAGGATAAAAAACTAT
>CAIKWD010000002.1 GCA_903831095.1 Candidatus Staskawiczbacteria bacterium | reverse complement strand
GACTATTTACAAATTTAAAATAATAATATAATATATAAACATTACAATAATACAAATTTATGGCTAAAATTAAATTAGAAAGAGAAAAATGCATTGGTTGTGGTTCATGCGCAGCTATGTGCCCTAAGTATTTCGAAATAATTGATGACGGAAAGTCTCATATAAAAGAGGCTGTAAAGCAGGAAGTTGAAGAATTGGAAGTTGCAGATTTGGATTCAGCTGAATCAGCAGCAGAAGCATGCCCAGTTCAGTGTATACATATAGAAAAATAAAATTTTATGATGATCAAATTATCAGCTAAAATTAGAGAATTAAAAGCAAGGAAGGCTCGCGTCTTGAAAGATGCAGACAGAATTCCAGCTATTTCCTATGGACATAAAATCAAGAACACAATGCTTGATGTTGACTACAGGGAATTTCAAAAGGTTTACAGTAAAGCAGGAGTTAGCTCTCTTATTGAGCTTGATGTAGAAGGAGAAAAGGAAAAAAGAATTGTTTTGATTCACGACTACCAGAGAGATGCAGTTTCTGACAGATTTATACACGTTGATTTTTTTGAAACTTCCGCTAAAGAAGAAGTTGAAGTCAAAGTTCCATTGGTATTTGAGGGAATTTCATTGGCTGTCAAAGATTTGGGCGGAACATTGGTTAAAAATATTTCCGAATTGGAGCTTAAAGCTTTGCCTCAAAACCTTCCACACGAAATTAAGGTTTCAATTGATACTTTAAATACTTTTGCAGATCACATTTTGGTTAAGGACCTTATTTTACCAAAGGATGTTAAAATTTCCGCCAAGCCGGAAGAAATTGTTGTTTCTGTAGCTGAACCGGCCAAGGTTGAAGAAGAGTTGGCAACAGTTATTGAAGAGAAGGTTGAAGATGTCGCCAAGGTTGAGAAGGAAAAGAAGGAAGCAGATGTTGTTGACGACGTTGCCGAAAAGAAATAGAAATTCAAACAGCCCTGTGAATAACGGGGTTGTTTTTTTGTTTAAAAAAGGGATAATATAAGTAAACAGATGAATAAATTTTTATTAGTTATAGTTATATTTTTAGGACTAACTGGTTTGGCCAGTTTTTTCTGCCTGCCGGCAGGCAGGGTGTTAGCGCAAACTACTGACATGGGAGTGCAGTGTGCCGCTGTTACCGACACTACTAATGGGTGTCCAAATTTAAGCTCGGCTGATTGCAAAGTTTTTCTACAAAAGTGTGCAGATTATTATGACCAGCAGTCTGCTCAATTGGCTCAGGATCTTACAAAAACCTCCCAGCAGAAAAATACTTTGCAAAACCAGATAAGTAGTCTTAAGAAAAAAATAAAAGGTTTGGAGGCAGATATTAACCAGGGCAAAATAATGGTGAAAGATTTAAATTTGCAAATATCCGACACCCAGGTTTCCATAAATAAGACAGCTGAGCAAATAACCAATTCTCAAAATCAAATTAAGACTATTTTACAGTCGGTTTATGAAGAGGATAAAAAACCGTCTTTTGTCATTTTATTGGAAGGAGACCTTTCTGACTTTTTTGGAAACCTGACATATTTGGACAACCTTAATTCAAAAGTAAGTGATTTATTGGACAGCAATAAGAACCTAAAAACCTATCTCCAAGGTCAGCAGGTAAAAATGACTGACAACGTAACCCAACTGCAGAAAACAGTTGCTTTGCAGACATTGCAGAAAAAGCAAAATGAGCAAAACCAACTACAGCAAAAAGAATATTTACAACTTACTGAAGCGCAGTATCAACAACAATTGAAAGACAAACAAGACGCCGAGCAGAAAGCTGCAAAAATAAAGTCTATGCTTTTTCAAGTTGCCGGAGTTGCCCAAGTGCCAACATTTGGTCAAGCTATTGATGTGGCAAAAGCAGTTTCAAATATTGTGCCAATTAGACCAGCATTTTTACTAGCTGTGCTTAGCCAAGAGTCTGCTCTTGGGAAAAATGTCGGGCAGTGTTTGCTTACAAATGTAGCTACAGGTGAAGGTAAGAGAATTTCTACTGGAGCTTATATGCCAAAGGTATTTAAAGTAAGTCGCGACTTAAAGCCGTTTTTAAATATTACCGCCTCTGTTGGTAGAGATCCTTTAAAGTCACAAATTTCCTGTGATACTTTTGGTTCAATGGGGCCAGCTCAATTTATTCCTTCAACTTGGATGCTTTTTGTAGACAGATTAAAGGGTTTATTAGGACAGACTGCAGATCCGTGGGCAGTTAAAGATTCTTTTACTGCTTCAGCCTTATATCTTTCAGATTTGGGAGCTGGATCAAAAACCACAACAGCAGAATCAAATGCTGCATATCACTATAATGGTTCTGGGAATATGGCTAGGGTTTATTCTAGGACTGTTATGACCAGAGCAGCTTGTATCCAAGATTTTATTGATAACTCCACAATGACAACTTCCTGCCAAAATCTGATTTTTTAGCTAATTTTCTTTCAGTAATAAAAAACCGCCTTATTGGGCGGTTTTTTTAAAGGCTTTGACAATTGGTTCTAGGTTTCCGTCGACAATTGTTTCTAGGTTATGCCAGGATTTTTCTATTCGGTGGTCGGTAATTCTATTTTGAGGATAGTTATAAGTTCTAACTTTTTCAGATCTCTTTGCCCAGCCAATTTGCTCCCTTCTTTCTGCAGACAGATTTGATAAGTCTGCTTCTTCTTGTTGTTGTAATAATCTGGCAGCCAATATAGACATGGCGGTTTCTTTGTTTGCCTGTTGATTTCTTTCTGTTTGACAAGTTACCACCAAATTTGTTGGAATGTGAGTAATTCGAATGGCGGATTCTGTTTTGTTAGTATATTGTCCACCTGGCCCGCCTGCTTTGTAGGTGTCAATTCTTAAATCAGCCGGAGAAATATTTATGTCGGTTTTTTTAGGCTTTAGTAAGACAGCAATTGAGATTGTTGAGGTGTGTACTCTGCCTTGTTTTTCTGTTTTTGGAATACGTTGCACTCTATGGACACCACCCTCGTTTTGTAATTCCTCATAAGCTCCCGGGCCTTGTAACTCAAAAGTAATACTTTTGTACCCACCAACGCTTGATAAATCAGAATCTAAAACTTTTTCTCGCCAGCCTTTGGTTTGGCCATATCGTGAGTACATCCTATATAAGTCCTTGGCAAACAGTCCAGCTTCGTCGCCACCTTGTCCTGCGCGTATTTCAATAATAGCAGCTTGTTTTTCTGCTTTTTCATCTGCCTCGGGAATTTCGGGCTTGTAGTTTTTCCAATCCTCGGTTGTAAATTTTGAGAAATCTGGTTCCATAAAAAAATAATATCACAAATTATTGCTTTTTGGAATAGATATGGTAGAAATAAACTAGCACAAAGGAGGTGAGTTAATGAAATATAAAATGTCATATTTTCAGACATGCGGTGTCGAACGGAATATCGTTGAGCTGGAGTTTTCGAAAAGATCTAATGCGAAAGCCAGAGAATCAGCAAACAAAAGGATTGCAGCATGGAACAGATGGGCAGGATGGCGAAACTCAAGCTGGCAGTTTTCTTTGATTAATTTGTTAAGTCCAGCCGGCAGAGTTATTCGGTAGATTATTTTCTCATTAGAGTTACACACAGGGCGCTGGCATAAGCTTGCGCCATTTTTATTACTGGACATCTTGCAAGGATAAAAAAAACATGTTAGTATTCTTATATACAAATTACAAACAAATTCATGAAAAAAGATATACATCCAAAATATTATCAGAAAGCCGCAGTCCACTGTTCATGTGGCAATTCTTTTACTGTTGGTTCAGCAAAAGAGTTTATAGATACTGAAGTTTGCGCTAAGTGTCATCCTTTCTATACAAAGCAGGAAAAGGTTATGGATACATTGGGAAGAGTTCAGAAATTTAAAGAGAGAGCAGAAAAGAAAACAAACACAGTTAAGAGAGTTAAGAATCCAAGAGCAAGGAAAGGACAGAAGTAATCTAATTAAAATATATAAATATGAAGTTAAAGTGGTCATAAGATCACTTGTGTAATCTGCATGTTCGCTTGTCGCCCATGTAGGATTATATCTCAGCTTCAAAAACAAATGACAAACAATATTAAGTTAAGCGTAGAGGAAATGGAGAAGGCAGGTGTGAATTTGGGACACAAAATCTCAAAGTTGCATCCTAAGATGAAAGAATACGTTGCAGGCATAAAAAATGGCGTGCACGTTTTTGATTTGGAAAAGACATCAGAAGAGCTTTCAAAAGCTTTGGCTTTTGTTTCCAAAACAGTTGCCGATGGAAAGAACATAATCTTTGTTGGAACAAAAATCCAATTAAGAGGAGTTATTCAAAATGCAGCAGTTGAAGGCGGAGTTTCATATGTTACAGAAAGATGGCTTGGAGGAACTTTTACAAATTTTGAAACAATTCAAAAGAGAGTTAGCTATTTTAAAGATTTGGAAATGAAAAAGGGAACTGGTGAATTGGCAAAATATACCAAAAAGGAACAGTTGAATTTTGACAGGGAAATAGCCAAGCTCAGAGTAAAGTTTGAAGGCATAAGAAACATGACAAAATTGCCTGAAGCTGTAGTCATATTTGGCTTAGATAAGGATATTACATGCGCTAGAGAAGCAAAGAGAAAGGGAATAAAAATTATTTCAATTGTAGATACAAATGTAAATCCAGATATTGTTGACTACCCAATTCCTGCAAACGATGATGCAATTTCTGCAGTTAGATATATAATAAATATAGTTAAAGAGACAATTTTAAATTCAAAACAAGCAATAAAATAACATGGTAACAATTGATCAAATCAAGCAATTAAGAGAAGAAACAGGATCTGCACCTACGCAGATTAAAAAGGCTTTAGAAGAAACAAAGGGTGATGTGGACAAAGCCAGAGAATTGCTGAGGGTTTGGGGTAAGAATGTATCAATCAAAAAAGTTTCCCGTGAGACTAAATCAGGCTTGATAGAAACATATTTGCATGCTAATGCCACAATTGGCGTTATGCTTGATATAAGATGTGAAACAGATTTTGTTGCCAAATCAAATGATTTTAAGGCTTTATCCCATGAAATTTGTTTGCAAATTGCTGCCATGAAACCATTGTATGTTTCCGATACAGAAATTCCAGAAGGATTTTTAGACGGTGAAACAAGAATTTGGCAGGAACAAATAAAAGATTCTGGAAAACCGCAGGCTATTGTTGCACAAATTCTTGAAGGAAAATTGAATAAGTACAAACAAGAAATTTGTTTGCTTTCACAGACTTGGATAAAAGATGATTCAAAATCAATTAAGAATTTAATTGAAGACACAACTGCAAAAGTTGGAGAAAAGATTGAAGTCAAGAAGTTTGCAAGGTTTGAAATTTAAAATATGATTATAGAATCAGTTGCATTAATTATTTTTGTTTGCAGCCTTGGTGGAGTTTTGCTTATTTTGGCTAGAAAAATTCCAGCCTTGAATTCGTTGCCATATACTGGAACTCACGAAATAAAAAAGCATCATATAATTTTGAGTATTGAAAACAGAATTAAAGAATTTCTGGTTGCAGTTGAAAAACAGATATTTTTGCATAAATTGCTTTCTTGGGTTAAGATAGTTATATTGAAAGCGGAAACCAAAGTAGATGTTCTTTTGCATAGGATAAGAAAAAAAGCACAGCAAATAGACAAGCAGAATAAAGACGTAAAATAAGCTTGCCGGAGTAGCTCAGTGGTAGAGCAACGCTTTTGTAAAGCGTGGGTCGAGGGTTCGAATCCTTTCTCCGGCTCAGAATTTCTTTTGGGGTATTGACAAGGAATTGTTTATAGAATAAACTATATCCTGTAGTAAGATAAAAAATTAATTAAATTAATTTTAAAAAAATAATTTAATTCACAACTAAAACTTCTGTAAATTTTTATACAGAAGACAAGAACGTCCGCGAAAGTATTTTATAGAATATTTTCGCGGGTGTTTTTTTCAGAAGAAGCTGTAAGGAACGAAATTTGAAAAGTTAATACGGAGCATGATTTAAGAAATCAATTTTAAATCAGCAAATATGCGCTCACCAAATTTTCTACGGGAAAATATGGTGGGTAAAACAACCAAAAAAAGTAATTAGTTTTTTAAAGTTGTTTCGAATTAGATTTATATTTTTCGCAAGAAGGATATAAGTCACACATTAAGTAAGTAGTTTATTCTATAACTAGACTCAAACACCAGATAATGTTTTATTTGAGAGTTTGATCCTAGCTCAGGGTGAACGCTGGTAACGTGGATACCGGCATGCAAGTCACGGGGGCCGCAAGGCAACCG
>CAIKWD010000001.1 GCA_903831095.1 Candidatus Staskawiczbacteria bacterium | reverse complement strand
TTATAATATAATAAGTAATTATTAAATAATTAAAAAATAAAACATCATGAAAAAGATGAATTTGAGTTTTTTAAAGAATATGAACAAGAACAACATTCTTGTTGGAGTGGCAATAATTGCCATTTTAGTAACCGGAGTTTTAATATTTGCCAATAATAATAAAGGATTCAAATTGCCAAGCATTCTTGGACAGTCTGATACAAAAATTGCTCAAAAGGCAATTGATTACATAAATACTAACAAACTTTCAAGCACTACAGCTACAATGGGTGCAGTTTCTGAGGAATCTGGATTGGTAAAAGTAAAAATTAAAATTGGAGCACAAGAATTTGACTCTTATATAACAAAAGACGGAAAGTTTTTATTTCCACAGGTTTTTGACATGAGTGTTAAAAAAGATACTCCTGCAACTGCAGACAATACAAAAACTCCAGCACCAACCACTGTAACAAAATCAGACAAGCCTATGCTTGAAGCTTTCGTAGTTGCAAGATGCCCATATGGAATCCAAATGCAAAGAGCTATGGCAGAAGCAGTTAAAAATATGCCAACTTTGGCACCATACATGAAAGCTAGGTATTTTGGATCAGTTTCTGGAAATACAATAACTTCCATGCACGGAGATGCAGAAGCTCAGGAAAACTTGAGACAAATTTGTATCAGGGAAGAACAGTCAGCAAAATATTGGGCTTATGTAGGTTGCCAAATGAAAGGTTCGGGACAGGAAGTAGCTTGTGAAAAGTCTACAGGAGTAGATTCAGCAAAATTAGCTTCTTGTATTTCAACTCCAAGCAAAGGTGTAGCTTATGCAAAAGTTGACTTTGCCTTGGCAGACAAATACGGAGTTACGGGTTCTCCAACTTTGATTTTAAACGGAGCTACAATTGACGAATCTTCATATGGCGGAAGGTCTGCAGATGGAGTAAAATCAGCAGTTTGCGCAGGATTTAGCAAACAAGCCAGCTTCTGTTCAACAAAGCTTAATACTGCAGCCGCAGCAGTTTCATTCTCTGCAACTTATTCAACTTCATCAGCTCCTGCAGCAAGCACAGGATCAGCAGGAGGATGCCAGGCAGCTCAGTAACATGACAAAAGTATATTCAACGCCAACATGCGTATATTGCAAGACTTTGAAAGGATATCTTAAAAAGAATGGTATTGAATTTGAAGATATTGATATCTCAAAAGATGAGCAACAATTGCAAAAAATGATAAAGGACTCAGGGCAAATGGGTGTACCTGTAGTTGATATAGATGGAGAAATTATTACTGGTTTTGACAAAGTTAAAATTGACAAGCTTCTCAAAATTAATCAAGCAGCATAGAAATATATGATTAAAATTGCAATAAACGGCTTTGGAAGAATTGGCCGACAAGTATTCAAGCACATAGAAAACAACCATCCTGGCATGGAGGTTGTTGCTATAAATGATTTGACTGATACAAAAACATTGGCTCATCTTTTAAAGCATGATTCTACTTATGGAGATTACGGCAAGGATATTTCAGCTACAGAAAAATCTATTATTGTTGGCAAACAGGAAATAACAGTTTTAGCTGAAAAAGAACCGGAAAAATTGCCTTGGAAAGATTTGAAGGTTGATATTGTGTTAGAGTGTACAGGATTTTTTACAGACAAGGCAGGAGCAAGCAAGCACATTACAGCCGGAGCTAAAAAAGTTATAATTTCAGCCCCTGCAAAAGAGAAAGAAACTCCAGGTTTTGTGCTTGGAGTAAATGCCGACTTATATGACTCTAAAACTGTAGATGTAATGGATATGGGTTCTTGCACAACAAATTGCTTAGCCCCAATTGCCAAAGTGTTAAATGACGAATTTGGAATTGTTAAAGGATTCATGACAACAATTCACAGCTACACAAATGACCAAAAAATTCTTGATTTTCCGCATAAAGATTTGCGAAGAGCAAGGTCTGCAGGCTTAAATATGATCCCAACTTCAACTGGAGCTGCCAAAGCCATTGGCAAAATGATTCCAGAATTAAATGGCAAGCTCGACGGTATTTCTATAAGAGTTCCAACTCCAACAGTTTCTGTTTTGGACTTGGTTGTGGAAGTAAAAAGATCAACTACAAAAGAAGAAGTAAACGCAGCTTTCAAAAAAGCCGCTGCTTCAAAAGGCTTTAAAGGAATTTTAAGAGTTGAAGACCAACCTTTAGTTTCTATGGATTTTAAGGGCGACACTTATTCTGCAATTGTTGACGAGGAAGAAACAATGGTAAATGACAATATGGTAAAAGTGTTGGGTTGGTACGACAACGAATGGGGCTATAGTTGTAGGTTAGCCGAATTTGCTGAATTCGTAGGAAAGAAGTTATAATTAGAAATCATAGTAAAAAATAATCGCAAGTAAAATAAAACAGCTCTGCTAACCCAGTGCTGTTTTTTTGTATTGAAATAGGCCAGTGCATTGCAGCTGGCCTTTGTTTCTGTTAGAGGTTGTGAAATTTTATTTTGCGGTTGTAGTCCCGCTTTCCGGTACATATGAGTACCATTCTTTTGTCATTCTCCAAACTATTCCGGTAACCGTGCCGACACTTATTGTCGAAAACATGGCTATAAAAACCCATATTCCGGAAAGTGTTTTTGCATCAAATGACTGGGTAATTGACCCCGAACTTATTGCTGCAACAAATGCAGCCGCGAGTCCGAAAGACAATCCGAAGTTTTTCCCGACGCGATTTCCGATCACTAAGGCAAATATTGCCATTGTGGAGATTCCGGCGAAAAGTCCGTCGGTCATCACTTGTGCAATACCCGCGATGAGAAACCCGGAAATGACCCCGAAAATAACCGCGATTACCATCACTAAATTCAGCATCCTTTGCGTCTTCATTTTACACCCCTCTGTTTGTTTGAGCTCGTTTTGAGCTCGTTATTTTTAAACTCAATTATCAATGTACATATTAATTATAACACATATCAAAGATACTTGTCAAGTAATAAAACCATCTTTAATACATTGCTCAATTGTACCAAAATTTGGGCTTTGGGTGAAGACTTGGTAAGTAATTTTATCCACAGGCAATAAAAAATCCCGTTTTGAAGCGGGATCAAATTTTGAGTAATTCCCATTTATTTTCGGGAAGATATTCCTTTGCTGTTTTTTCGTTTATAAGGTTCATTTTGTGGAACCTAATCGTATTTGTGTGCAATTTTTCTATTTCCCTTGTCATAGCCACCGGGCTTATATCTTTGGTTGGCCACTTAATATTTTGGTCAATTGTTATTAGCGCTACTTCGCACATGTCGCAAAGCATAACTCTGTCGGTTGTACCTATAATGTCGACAATAAACCCATTTGGAAGAAATATTTCGTTTGTTATGGTAAGCACTACATGCTGGCAGTTTTCAAAATGTTCTAAAACATTTTGCTTGTCGTCGTGTTTGTGTATTACCATTGGGACAAATGACAACAATATCGCAATGGCTGCTAAGCCGAAAAATTGATATGGTTGCTTCGTCATGGCTTGTCCGTCACAGTGGTATTTGGTCAGGTCGCAGACAATAAACATTGTTGTAATAGCAATGCAGAAACAGGGCATTAACCAATCAATCCACATAATACCAAATAATTTTTCCAAATTGTCAGTTGGCCATTGCAAATTTGCAAATAGCCGACTGGTTTTCTTTTCTTTTAGTCCTTTATCCAATGTTTTTTGCGCATTCATTTCAAATCCTCCTATTATTATTTCAAGGTTCATTTTTGTTAATAAATACTACCAAATTTTTATATTTTGTCAATGGAATGTTTGCAAAAGTAATCCACAGGGTGGTGGCTTTTTTACTTTTGTAGAAATGATATAATACAGTAATACATTATGTTTAAAAAAATAAAAGTTCCAGTAGAGGTTTCGGCTCGCCATTGTCATTTGTCAAAAGCAGATTTAGAAAAACTGTTTGGCATAGGTTATCAACTACAAGAAATAAAGAAGCTTTCGCAGGCTTCTGATTTTGCTTGCAAGGAAATGGTAAATGCTGTTGTTGGGACCAAGCGTTTTGAAAACGTAAGAGTTGTTGGCCCATTGCGTGAACAGACTCAAGTAGAAATTTCTATAACAGATTCTGTTGGATCTGGGGTAATTCCTCCTGTAAAGCTTTCGGGAGATTTAGCGTGTTCTGGAGCGGTTGTTTTGGAAGGACCCATGGGTAAAGTAGAGTTGACTGAAGGATTAATTGTTGCTCAACGTCATATTCATTGCGGCACAGAAGAAGCAAAAGGATATAGGTTGAAAAATGGCGACGTTGTTTCTGTAAAAATTGCTAGCGAAAGGCCGGTCATATTTGAAAATGTAATTGTAAGAGTAAAAGATAATTATAGTCTTTCTTTACACATAGACACTGATGAAGGTAACGCCGCTGGTATTAATAAAATTGGTGAAGGAGAAATAATTAAATAAATATGATTCTAGTATTGAATTGTGGAAGTACATCAATTAAGTGGAAAGTATTTAACCTGCCTGCTCAGGCAGGTGCTAAGCTAAAGCCCGTGCAAGAAGGCCAGTGTTCTGTTACAGATCAAAATTTGTTTCAGAAGTTTTTAGAGATAGAATTGGCTAAGGTTGATAGGACAAATATTACTTTGGTAGGACATAGAGTGGTGCATGGTAGTGACAAGTTTATAAGTCCTATCAAAATTGATGAAAATAACCTGTCCGAACTGGAAAAGATAAGCCATTTGGCCCCTTTACACAATCCATTTAATATTTTAACAATAAAAACTTGTCAGAATATATTTAAAGATGTTTCACAATTTGCGGTTTTTGATACTGAATTTTTTGCCAATTTACCAGAAAAAGCTTCTACATATCCGTTGCCTGAGGAAATTGTAAAAGAATTTGGCTTTAAAAGGTATGGTTTTCAGGGGACTTCGCATGAATTTGCAGCAAGAAAAGCTGCAGAAATGGTAAAGAAACCAATAAGCAAACTTAAAATAATAACTTGTCATTTGGGTGGAGGAGCAAGCACGGCCGCAATTAAAAATGGCAAAGCAGTTGATACGTCAATGGGTTTTACACCCTTGGAAGGTTTGGTAATGATGACAAGATCTGGAAATATAGACGCAGGAATTGTTTTGGAATTGGTGAGGGAATTTTCTTTGGACAAAGCCAGCGAAATTTTAAACAAGCAGTCTGGTATAAAAGGCATTTGTGGAGACTCTGACATGCTGAGGGTTTTAGACAGGGTTTCAGTTGGAGATGAAAAAGCCAAGTTAGCTTTGGATGTTTTTGTTTATTCGATACAAAAATACATTGGCGGATATTTTGCCATTTTAGGAGGATGCGACTTGCTAGTTTTTACCGGAGCTATTGGATATGGCTCGGCCAAAATTAGAAACATGATTACTAAAAATTTGGATATTTTGAAGAAAACTAAAATATTGGCAATTAAAAACGACGAAGAACTCGCAATTGCCGCGAAAGTATTAAGTATCAAGTATTAAGTATTAAAAAAATAAAAATACATGAAGAATATACTTTGGTTTAATGAAATTGGAATTAATGACGTGCCAAGCGTGGGCGGAAAAAATGCTTCACTGGGTGAAATGACAAAAGCTGTAGTTTCCAAAGGAGTAAATGTTCCTTATGGTTTTGCCACAACTGCCGAGGCATATTTTTATTTTTTGTCGACAAATGGGCTAGATAAAAAAATTGAGGAAACTTTGAAAGACTTGGATTTTCATGATTTAAAACAACTTGCCATAAAAGGAAAAGAAGCTAGAGATTTGATTATAAATTCCAAATTGCCAGACGAATTGGAAAAGGATATTTTAATTGCTTACAAGAAATTGTCCGAACAGTATGGTTTACCAGAAACTGACGTTGCAGTGCGTTCTTCAGCAACAGCCGAAGATTTGCCAGGTGCCAGCTTTGCGGGCCAGCAAGAGACATATTTGAACATTACAGGGCCAGAAAATGTGTTGCTTGCAGTAAAGAAGTGCTTTGCCTCGCTTTTCACTAACAGAGCAATTGTTTATAGGCAGGAAATGGGTTTTTCACATACAAAAGTTGGTTTGTCAGCTGGAGTACAGAAAATGGTCAGATCAGACTTGGGAGCTTCTGGAGTTATGTTTTCCTGTGATACAGAATCTGGGTTTGGAGATGTTGTGCTCATAAACGCCAGCTATGGTTTGGGAGAAAATGTAGTGCAAGGAGCAGTTGAGCCAGACCAGTATTATGTTTTTGAAACAACCTTAAAAACAGGATTCAAACCAATTGTAGAAAAGAAAGTTGGGTCAAAGTTGATAAAAATGATTTATACAGCAAACCCTAAATTGCCTTGTAAAAATATAGCTACAACAAAGAAAGAAAGAGAAAGTTTTGTTCTAAGTAATGACGAAATTTTACAGCTTGCCAAATGGTCAATGATTATTGAAGATCATTACAAAAAATCCATGGACATGGAATGGGCCAAAGATGGTAGAGATGGAAAACTTTATATTGTTCAGGCCAGACCGGAAACTGTTCAAAGCAGGAAAGATGTTAAGGTTTTGGAAAATTATGTTTTAGGAAAGGCAACTCTTAAGGTTTTGGCAAAAGGGTCAAGCGTAGGAAGTAAAATTGGTTCTGGAAAAGTAAACAAAATTTTGAGCGTAAAAGACATTGGTAAATTTAATAAGGGAGAAGTTTTAGTTACTACAGCTACAGACCCTGACTGGGTGCCAGCAATGAAATTGGCTGCTGCAATTGTTACAGATTCTGGCGGTAGGACATGCCATGCAGCTATTGTAGGTAGGGAATTGGGAGTGCCGGTTATTGTTGGGTCAGACAATGGGACAAAGGTTTTAAAAAGTGGACAAGATGTAACAATTGACTGCTCGCAAGGTGAAGAAGGAAAAGTTTATGAAGGAATTATTCCTTTTGAAATAAAGAAAACAGATATTTCTAATATTGCTTCAACAAAGACAAAAATTTTAATGAATGTGGGAGAACCTTCAAATGCTTTTAATTTGAGCTTTATTCCAAATGACGGAGTTGGTTTGGCTCGTGAAGAGTTTATAATTATAAACTCAATTAAAGCTCATCCAAATGCCTTGATAAACTATGCCAAAGCAAAACCAGCTTTGAAAAAGCAAATAGATGCTTTGACTTTAGGTTATGACGACAAAGTTCAATTTTATGTAGATAAATTAGCCGAAGGCATAGGACAAATTGGAGCTGCATTTTTCCCAAAACCAGTTATTGTAAGATTTTCCGATTTTAAAACAAATGAATACAGGTCTTTGGTTGGCGGAGACGCTTATGAGGCAGTTGAAGATAACCCAATGATTGGATTTAGAGGTGCTTCCAGATATTATGATCCAAGGTTTAAAGATGCATTTATTTTAGAGTGTAAGGCAATGAAAAAAGTGCGTGAGGAGTTTGGTTTGGTCAACGTAATTCCAATGGTTCCATTTTGCAGAACTTTAGATGAAGGCAGAAAAGTTGTAGAAATAATGGCAGAAAATGGATTGAAGCAAGGCGAAAATGGATTGAAGATTTATGTTATGTGTGAAATTCCAGCCAACGTAATTTTGGCTGAAAAGTTTTTGGAAATTTTTGATGGATTTTCAATTGGGTCAAATGATTTGACTCAACTTACTTTGGGGCTTGATAGAGATAACGCCGGAATAGCAGCTGTTGGCAACGAAAAAAATGAAGCAGTCAAAGAGCTTATTGAAGAAGCAATAAAAGTATGCAAGAATAATAATAAGTATATTGGAATTTGCGGACAAGGTCCTTCGGACTTTCCGGACTTTGCCCAATTTTTAGTTGAGCTTGGTATTGAGTCAATTTCTCTTAACCCAGACTCAGTTTTAAAAACCAAAATTGCCATTGCCGAAACCGAAGCTAAATTATTGAAAAAGTAAATTCATGCAAAAGTATATAAAGTTTTTATTGTTGGCGTTGGTGGTTGCCATTTTGGTGCCACAAATAACCTTGGCTGCCTGGTGGAATCCAGTAAGTTGGGGTTTGTGGGGAAAAATTTGGAGCACAATTCATAAAACATCATTAGTTCAAAAAGCCAATGTATGTCGAATTGATAACGATTGTTCTGGAGTTACTTGCCAAGGAATTGAACTAATTGTTCAAAGTAAATGTGTAAATGGTAAGTGTGAACAAGGAAAATGTCCTATTGTAAACATAGATGACCAAACTGCTAACTGGAAAACATATACAAATGCGCAATATGGATATGAAATTAAATATCCGGAAAATTGGGTGCCCATTATTACCGATATTGGCATATTATTAACGACTCCAGAACACGCGGAACAAAATAAAAATAATCAAAATATATTGCCACCGGTGTTCGATTTCTCAGCTGGATATACAACTAACGATTGGTTTCTTAAAAACGCTAAAAATTTGACTGGAAAGGAATTTACGAACTTAAAGAACTTTCTAAAAGATGCTTATGGTAATGTTGCAGAAATAAACGTAGATGGAAAAAAAGCCTATTCGACTATTGTTTCAACATCAAATGATGATTATTCAATATATATTGAAACAGGCAAAAACACTTATATTAGTTTAACTATGCCCTACGTAGGCTTACAACCAGGATTTGATCCGAAAAATCCTAAGCTCACGGCTGAAGCAAAAAATATACTTTCAACGTTTAAATTTACAAAATAAATCTATGCAGAAATATATAAAGTTTTTATTGTTGGTACTGGTGATTGCCATTTTGGTTCCACAAATAACTTTGGCTGCTTGGTGGAATCCTATGTCTTGGGGAGTTTGGAATAGAATATTCCACAGCCAAAAACAACAAGAGAAACTGATTGGTGGAGATAAAGACAGCCATGGTTGCTTAATAGCCGCCGGATACTCCTGGTGTGAAGTTAAAAACAAATGTCTACGCGTCTGGGAAGAAAAATGCGAAGTCTCAGATAATTATTTTGAAGTAAAGGAAGTTGGATTAAAGTTTAAAATCACCGATGATATTGGGGATTTAGTTTATAAAATAGAAAATAAAGGAGCTATAAAGAATGTCTATTTTTCTTCAAAATCATTAGCATTTGATGATGGATGTAATTTTAATCCTTCTGATAAAGGTCCGCTTGGCGTGCTTACGATAAGTAATAAATCCTTAGCAACTCCAGATGGTTATTGGGCTTATAATAATCCTATATATAAATCAAATAATTTATATGTTTATTATATAACTCCTCAATCGGTTTGTTCTGATAAAAGTTCTATAATGGAATTACAAACAAAACAACTTAACTTATTAAAAGAAGCCATAAAAACTATAACTGAAATTTCAGTTGACCAAACTGCTAACTGGAAAACATATACAAACTCGCAATATGGTTTTGAAATAAAATATCCAACTGGTTCTCGAATAACAGATTCAGATATAACTGGCGGTAGGATTATCTCAATACAATTACCAGTTTCTGGTAACAATAATCTAGTTAATAAAGATTTACGTATTTCGATAGTCAATCAGCAATATGGTAAGAATGATAATGGTAGTGTTATTTTTGTTCCTGCAAATTGTGGTCCTGATACTTTTTATAATTATGAAACTTCGGACGTTGTTATTAATGGAATAAATTTTAGAAAAGGGGACGTAAGCGGTGCTTTTGGAGGAATGCAAAGTGCTTCATCTGCTATTCAATATTGTGTTATGAAAGGAGATAAATCATTTAGGTTGATTTCTGTATTAACCTATCAGCGAGATAGTAAATTATCAACGGTAAATATTAATGATGAAGCTGAGGTTCTTAACCAGATTATTTCAACATTTAAATTTATAAAATAAATAAAAGTTAATTATGTATGATATTGTAACATTTGGATCGGCCGCGCAGGACATCCACGTAAAATCAAAAGCTTTCAAAATATTGAAAGATGAAAAAGACTTTTCAACAGGTGAGGGTATTTGCCTTACGCTTGGGTCAAAAATTGAGGTTGAGGATATAACTTTCTCAACTGGAGGAGGCGGGACAAATACTGCCGCCACTTTTGCCAAGCAAGGCTTAAAGACCGCGTTTTGCGGTGCAATTGGAGCTGACAGCGCTGGGTTGGAGATTGTGCGCGAATTGAAGCACTTGGTTATAGATACAAAATTTGTAATAAAGAAAAAGGAAAAGCACACAAACCAGTCTATTATAATTTCCAATATTGGTGAAGACAGGACAATTTTGGTTTATAGAGGAGCTTCAGATGTTGTGACAAGCGAAGATATTCCATGGAAGAAACTTAAGAAGACAAAATGGTTTTATATAGCTCCACTTGCAGGTTCATTGTGCGACACCTTTGAAGAGACTGTTAATTTTGCTAAGGAAAATGGGATAAAGGTTGCAGTAAATCCGTCTATTCAACAGCTGTCTTTACCAATTGAAAAATTGAAAAATATTTTTGCGAAAGTTGATATTTTATTTTTAAATCAAGAAGAAGCGGCATTTCTAACAAAAGTTAATTTTGCAGATGAAAAAGAAATATTTAAAAAAATAGATGAAATATGCCCTGGTATAGCAGTTATGACTAGAGGAGCTTATGGAGTTGTTGTGTCCGATGGAAAATATTTGTACTCGGCAACGCCAAGTCAAAATCAAAAAGTAGTAGACACAACTGGCGCGGGCGATTCATTTTCTGCAGGATTTTTATCTGATTATATAAAATATGAAGGTGATATAGAAAAAGCAATTCAATTGGGACTTGCCAATTCAGAGGCCAATATTGCACAAGTTGGAGCAAAAACTGGGATATTGAACAAAGATTCTGAATTTGTAAGAATACCAGTTACCAAGCAAGAATGCGGAGAAAATAATTTATGTATAGAGAAATAACGCTCGGCAACAAACTTTTTTCCGTCTGCTGGTAACCCCCTTTGCCTCTGCGGGAAAGTGGACCAGGGGACTACAAAAAGTTTATTGCCTCGCTCAAAATATAATTCATGAAAAATATAAAATATTATTTAAAGAAGGCGCAGAAGGAGGGTTTTGCAATTGGGCAGTTTAATTTTTCAGATTTTACGCAAATGAAAGGTGTGGTAAATAAAGGTGCGGAATTAAAGTCGCCAATTATACTTGGGACTTCCGAAGGAGAAAGTAATTTTTTTGGTTTGGAAGAGGCAGTTGCCTTGAGAAATGTTTTACGAAAGAAAATGGGCGTGCCAATTTTCTTAAATTTGGACCACGGAAAAACTTTTGAATATTTGAAAAAGGCAATTGATGCTGGGTACGACATGGTGCATTTTGATGGGTCAAAATTACCATTGGAGGAAAATATAAAAATTACAAAGCAGGTTATAAAATATGCCCGAAGAAAAGGAGTGACAGTTGAAGGGGAAATTGGTATGATTGGCAACGATGCTTCAAGGCTTTACAGCGAGAAATTTGAAATAAAAGAAGAAAATTTAACTAATCCTGCCGAGGCCGCTGAGTATGTCAAAAAAACAAAAGTTGATTTACTGGCTGTGAGTATTGGAAACTTTCATGGAATTGAAATTTCCGGAATTGACCCAAATCTCAGGCTTGATTTACTGAAAGAAATAAGAATTGCAACTGGAGAGACAGCTTTGGTTTTGCATGGAGGTTCGGGAACTCCTGAAGATGACATAAGAGGTGCGATAAAAATTGGCATTCAGAAGATAAATATAAATACAGAGCTCAGGCTGGCTTTTTCTGGCAATTTGAGAAGAGCTTTGACTGATGCGGAAGTTATTGTTCCTTATAAGTTTTTAGCTGATGCTTTGAAAGCAGTAGAAGGTGTAACAGGACGTAAAATAGAGCTTTTTGGAAGCGCAAGTAAGGTATGACTATTTACAAATTTATAATAAT